>NZ_AKJE01000126.1 GCF_000282495.1 Pseudomonas sp. GM79 | reverse complement strand
TCGGCCTCTGGGAAAGGGGCAGCAGATCAAGATCAAAAGCCAAAGCCAAAGCCAAAGCAACGGCAAGATCAACAGCTTCGCGAGCAGGCTCGCTCCCACAGTTGGACTGGGTACATCCGGGGAAGATTGGTCGGTTGACAGGCCGCCATCGCAGGCAAGCCAGCTCCCACAGGGATGATGTGCATCTGCAAGAGATTGGTCGGCTGTCAGGCCGCCTTCGCAGGCAAGCCAGTTCCCACAGGGATGATGTGCATCTGCAAGAGATTGGTCGGCTGTCAGGCCGCCATCGCAGCGATGCGGCGACCCGACAAGCCAGCTCCCACAAAAAATCAGAGCACATCCGCCTTGCCTTTCACCACTCAACAGGTCGAGCGTTAGCTCGCCTGCAGCTTTTGATGTTGACGCACCGCCCCCTCACGCCCTGAGCCTGTCCGTCAACCTGTGGCTACCTCCATCGGCGCCTCTATCAACGTTGATCCGCGCCGCGTTAAAGCCTGCAAATAAGCCTTTTCGTCATAGACGGTGCTGGTTTTCCAGCACCGATGGACGATTCTGATCCACTTAAAAGCGAGTGCTCTCAGGGCCGCCTGGTATGAGCAGCCTTTAGCCCGCTGCTGCCGATAATAAGCCTCGGCCCACGTTGATTGAGTGATGCTGTGAGCGGCCCATTCGACAAAGGTCTGACGCAAGAAGGTTGAGCATTGGTAGCGCCAATGCACGACTTTCTTCTTTCCGCTGCGCTGGGTAACGGGTGCGATTCCGGCATATCGCTGCATCGCATTGGCATCGCTAAATCGATCACGCTGCTCACCAAAAGCCACCATCAGGCGCGGTGCAAGATGTTGGCCGGCGCCAGGGAGTGCTTTAAAGATCGGGTAATCGGTCAAGGTGTTGGCCGTTTCTTCGATCTCGCGATCAAAATCCTTGATGGTGGAAATGAGCCCTTTGAGTTGCGACGCCAAGGCTGTTGCGTACAACTGCGAAGGACGTATTACCCCCGGGTCCTGCGTCAAAGGCATCGCTTGGGTGATGATTTCCCAGCGCGCTTGATTGAGTTGAGGGTGACGAGCGTTGTGCTCGCTAAAGAACTTGAGAAAAGTACTCTGACGAGAACGCTTGATGTATTCAAGCGCGGGCCAGCGCATCAGGAAGTCACAGAACACCACGGTGTCATGATTGCTAAACAGCTCCAGGGCCAATGGATAATACTGTTTGAGCGTACCGATCAAGCGGTTGCTGACCTTCACTCGCTCATCAACCAGTGCACGCCGATGTTCTGTCAGGCTGGCCAAAATACGCATGGCCGGGCTTTGCGGCATCAGCTGCGCAAACCGTTGGGGATAGGTGAGCAACAACTCAAGCGCCCATTGAGCATCGGTCGGATCATCCTTGGCACCGCTGCGGACAAAGGTTTTACGGTGTTTGGCCAAGGTGCTCGGATTAATCGGGAACAGGCAAAAGAACTCGTACTTTTGCAGGGCCGCCACCAACGGCCCCTTGTTGAGCTCAAGAGCAATCGCAATCGGAGCGCCGTAGCGCTCAAACAACGATTTCGCCCAACGATCAATCGATTGGGGCGTGTGGTCGATGACAGAGAAGTGCCGCAGGTTTTCCCCTGCGACCTGCAAACACACGTCGTGCTTGGTATCTGCCCAATCTATTCCGATATAAGCAGTGAATCTCTGAGACAGGAGCGTTTTCATCAACAACCTCCACAGGCGCTAAAGTACATGCAGGGACATGCATGCTTGCGTCCAGCGAAGGCGATATAGAGAGCCGTGTCGGGCTTTCCCTGAGGATTCG
>NZ_AKJE01000125.1 GCF_000282495.1 Pseudomonas sp. GM79 | reverse complement strand
CAGCCCGGAAGGGCCGGCCGTCGCGCCCAGCGCATAGGTCAGCGTACCCGCGCCATCAGCGCCGAACGCGGAGCTGAAGTTGGCGGTAAAGCTCTGGGTGTCGTCGGTTGTCAGCACCGTTTCGTCTACTGTCAGTATTGGCTCCGTGCCGGTGGCGCTGACGCTTGGTCCGTCGTCTTCGAAGATCATCTTGGAGCCGATTTCGGCGATCGTAGTAGAGGTATCGCGCAGCGTGAAGCCACCAATATCAAAATCGGCGTGGTCATTGCCCCTGGCGTCGACGGCCGCCCCGTTCTCGATGAGTACGCGGTTGTGATCTGCCGTTGTGGTGTACTCAATCTGGTAACCGGCCAGCACGCCGGTGATGGTTGCAACCCCACCGGAAAAGGTAATGTTAATGGCCGGATCATTCACCGAACCGTCTGAATTCTCGATCACCTGCCCGGTGCTGATGTTGGTGACGAGCACATTGGTAATGGCAACTGGCGTATCGTTTGCATAGCCGTTGACGAAATTCACGCCAGGTTCAGCAGCGGTGTTGAATGCGCTGATTTTGACCACCGCACTCTTGCCGCCTTGCAACTGCACGACGTCGAAACTGGCCGACGTCGAATTGAAGACGCCGGTAAAGTCGATGTTGGATTCAACATCTGCTTCGGTCTGACTCAGGTTGGGAACGGTCACATCCTGCCTGGCGCCCGTGACGAACGAAAAGCGGATGCCTTCCTGTTCCGTAATCATCTGGTTGTTGGTGCCGATGGTGGTCGGGCCACCACCCTGGCTGGTATTGATCGTGTCGCCAGTGTTGATATTGGCGCCGCTCGACTGGTCTGCGGGGTTCTTGCCGGTGGCGATGATGGTGGTATCCGTGATCCGCACGACACCATCGACCGTTTCAGTTGTCGGGTTCGCTTTCGTGAACATCAAAAAGAGGTTCTGACCGGAGGGCGCACCGGCGAGACTGAATCCCTGGTCCTGGGTAGCTCCGATGAACACCTTATCCAGCAGATTGAGCGAATCATCGGGGTTTGTAGCATCTGGATGCTTGAGCGGTTGGTATTCCACGGTCCAGATCTTGCCGCCGGTGACCGGCGATCCGGTTTCTTCGATATAGGCAGCGAACACGATGGCGCCATCTGCGCCCCCGGCTCGGCCCAAAAGAATGTTGTTGTTCGTATCGCTATAGAGAAGGATGCTGGTGCCATCGAGGGTATCCAGTCCACTGTCCACGCCATTAAGTGGTGCACCAGCGCTGTCGACGAAGCTGATGTCGCTAATGCTTCCTCCACCAGTGATGGTGAACGCATTGCTGCCAGTGTCGCCCGCGGCACCGGTATAGCCACTCAGTGCTGCACCCGTTGCAGTACCTGCCCCAAGGGCGGTCAAACGGGTAGCGAAGGTGGAGGGCAGGGAGGCCACTAGAATGTCGTTGTCGTCAGCGTCTCCTGCAGGGGTTGGCGTGGCGGTGGCGTTCTGTAACCCGGCCGTCTCGTCCAGCACAACGTCCTCGCCTGTGATTGCAATAGCCATGATTTTTCTCCCGAGCAATTGCGGTCATTGAGGTCTGACCATTGACCTCTACAACTATGAGCAAACGCCCGGAATTGCACATTGGCCGATACTCCCAAACGGGGTAGGAGTTTCGGCCTAGTCGTCTTCGTCGGTGGTCTGCCGCAGGGTGCCCAAGGTGACGCGAGCGTGCGGATCGCCTATTGGAACTGCAAAAAACAATGCGAGGGTGACTTGCGCCACCCTCGCATTTTTCACGCGTGCGATGCCTCAGACGCTGCCAATAACGATGTCGCTAGTCACAAGATCGACCCCGACCAAGGTGATGGTCGTGACTTGTCCGCCCGTTTCGGTAACCGTCACGATGCTGTCTGCGCCGCTTGTGTCGATCTGGACACCGGCGTTCTGGTCGCCGTTGAGCACCAGGGTGTCTCGTAGGTTTGCATCCGCATCGAAGCCGGTGACCTGGTACTGGTTCTCGGTGAATGACAAGTCGACGTTGAAGGCATCCCGCTCACCGCCCGTGCCCACCAGCGTGTAGTCGAAGGTGCCGGTCAAGTCGTTGGCGAACAGGTTGGCGTCGAACGTGCTCGTCGCCGAGTCCCCATCCCTGTCCGTTACCGTCGCATTGAACGTCAGCTGGATATCACTGGCCAGGTTCTCGGTTTCCTGAATGAACTGGATCACCGGGATCTTGATCGTGCCCAGGCCCATCGTGAGCTGAATAGCGTCGATCAGCGTCGCATCCGCCTTCTCGATGACGAAGGACGTCTGTCCTCCGGCCTCCGAGGTCAGATCAGCGGCAAGAACCTTCGTCGGCGAACCCGACGTGGTGCCGTCCGCGTAGAAGATCGTGTAATACAGCTCTTCCGTTGCCGGGTTGTACCCTTGCACTGAGTTGTCGATGAACACTTTCATGCTCGACAACAAAGACTCGGGATTGATGACGAAACTCTCGTCACCGGCATTGATGCCTGCTGTTGTGTTTCCGTCTAGGTTGTTGTTGGCGATGCCAATGCCGGCGGTGCTGACGTTCATGTTCGCGGCGCCGATGAACGCAAACCCGCCGGCTTCTACCTGCGCTTCGGTTAGGTCGGGTGCTCCCAGCCCGATGGCGGAAAATATATCGCTTGAGGACGTGGTCGCGTTTACACCAAAAAAGACAATCTCCTCGGATGGCGAAGGAATAGTCGGTGGATCCTGCTCTGGAATCAACAAAGTGCGCACGGGGTCCGGGCCGCCGGCACCGAGCGCGCCATCGGCACTGCTGAGAACGACCGTCGAACTGAAGCCTTGAACCAGATCCAGTACATAACTGCCATCGGCCAAGGCACTCAGCGTGTAGTCGATGGTGGTATCCGTCGTGGCGGCGTTGTTGTCGAAATCGCCGGTCAAGGTCCCGACGAACTGGTACGTGCCATTGCCATCCGGTGAGGGTGACTGCTCGGTGAGTGTGGCGGTCCCCGTTGTGGTGGTGTTGTCTGGCCTGACGAGGGTGAACGAGCTATTCACCGAAATATCCAGACCGTCCGCATTCAGCCCGTCGGCGCCGGCCGAATGACTCCAGTACCCGGTTTGTGGCAGGACGCTGCCGGTGCCGATCAGGTTGCCAAAAGCGAGTGCTGGGCCGTCATCTTCGAAGATCAGCTTGGAGCCGATTTCGGCGGTCGCAACAGCGGTTTGGAGCAGTGTGAAACCACCGATATCAAAGTCGGCGTGGGTATTGCCCCTGGCGTCGAGGGCCGCCCCGTTCTCGACGAGCACGCGGTTGTGATCCGCCGCTGTGGTGTATTCAATCTGGTAGCCGGCTTTAACGCCGGTGATGGTTGCAACCCCACCGGAAAAGGTGATGCCAATGGCCGGATCATTCACCGATCCGTTTGAATTCTCGATCACCACCCCGGCGCTGTTGAAGACGCGAACATTGGTGATGGCAATTGACGTATCACCCGCATAGCCGTTGATGAAGTTCACGCCAGGTTCAGCAGCGGTGGTGAATGCGCTGATTTTTACCACCGCACTCTTGCCGCTTTGCAACTGCACGACCTCGAAGCTGGCCATCTTCGCGTTGAAGACGGCGGTAAAGTCGATGTTGGATTCAACATCTGCTTCGGTCGGACTCAGGTTGGGAATGGTCACATCCTGCCTGGCACCGGTGACGAACGAAAAGCGGATGCCATCCTGTTCCGTAATCATCTGACTGTTGGTGCCGAAGGTGGTCGGGTTAGCCGCCTGGCTGGTAATGATCGTGTCGCCAGTGTTGATATTGGCGCCGCTTGACTCGTCTGCGGGGTCCTTGCCAGTGGCGATGATGGTGGGATCCGTGATCCGCAAGACACCACCGTCGTCGACAACTGTCGGGTTCGTCTTCGTGAACATCAGGAAGAGGTTCGCACCGGAAGGCACACCGGCCAGACTGAATTCCAGGTCCTGACTGGTTCCGATGAACACCTTATCCAGCAGATTGAGCGAGTCATCAGGATTCGTCGCATCTGGATGCTTGAGCGGTTGGTATTCCACGGTCCAGATCTTGCCGCCGGTGACCGGCGATCCGGTTTCTTCGATATAGGCCGCGAACACGATCGCGCCGGTAGCGCTCCCGGCTCGGCCCAGAAGGATGTTGTTGTTCGTATCGGTATAGAGAAGGATGCTGGTGCCATCGAGGGTGTCCAGTCCGCTGTCCAGGCCATTAAGCGGTGCGCCAGCGCTGTCGACGAAGCTGATATCGGTAATGCTTGCTCCGTCGGTGATGGTGAACGCATCGCTGCCCGTGTTGCCCACGGCACCGGTATAGCCACTCAACGCTGCACCCGTTGCGGTACCGGCACTCAGTGCGGTCAAGCGGGTTGAGAAATCCGAGGGCAGGGACGCCACCAGAATGTCGTTGTCGTCAGCGTCTCCCGCAGGGCTTGGCGTGGCGGTGGTGTTCTGCAATCCGGCCGTTTCGTCCAGCGAAACGTTCACGCCGGTGATTCCAATAGCCATGATCTTTCTCCAGAACAATTGCGGTCATCTTGGCCTGACCGTTGACCATTGGCCGCAACTATGGATAAGCGCCGGGAATTGCGCATCGGCCGATACTCCCAAGCGAGGTGGGAGTTTCAGACTACTTGGATGGGGGAACAGCACGAGGGCGTTAAGGAACGGTGCCGCCTATTCCGTTTGTGAATGAGGACATGCCGCAAGGCTCCTCTGGCCTTGGCTCAGGGACCGCAGTGGCCCAATAAAAAACGGCCTGGCCCCTTGCGGGAGCCAGGCCGTGTACCTGCAGCGGTTTTCAGACAATGTCAGTGCTTGCGATGTCGGTCACCGGATCAAAGCACCAAATCTGTC
>NZ_AKJE01000124.1 GCF_000282495.1 Pseudomonas sp. GM79 | reverse complement strand
GCGGTGTATCAGGCAACATCAATGTTGACTGTGCCGCCGTCTTCGCGAGCAAGCCCGCTCCCACATGGATTGCGCCTTAACTGACTGACATTGAGCCATTTGGCTGCCTTCGGTTTACTCGCAGAACTCAATCAGGACAGGAACCCACCATCCACATTCAACGAAACCCCAGTCGTGTAGCTCGACGCGTCACTGGCCAGGTACAACACCGCACCGGCCATTTCACTCGGGTCCGCTACGCGCTTGAGCGGAATCTGCTGCAGCGCGGTTTTCAGAATGGCGTCGTTTTTCACCAGCGCCGAAGCAAACTTGGTGTCGGTCAGGCCCGGCAGCAGGGCGTTGCAACGGATGCCGAATTGCGCGCATTCCTTGGCGAAGACTTTGGTCATGTTGATCACCGCTGCCTTGGTCACCGAGTAGATGCCCTGGAAGATCCCCGGCGAAATACCATTGATCGAGGCGACGTTGATGATGCTGCCGCCACCGTGTTCGCGCATCAGCTTGCCGGCTTCCACCGACATGAAGAAGTAGCCGCGAATGTTCACGTCGACGGTTTTCTGGAAGGCGCTGAGGTCGGTGTCCAGGACGTTGCAGAACTGCGGGTTGGTCGCCGCGTTGTTGACCAGAATGTCCAGGCGCCCGAACTGTTCGCGGATGCCGGCGAAGACTTGGGTGATCTGCTCCATCTCACCGATGTGGCAGGCGACTGCGGTGGCCTTGCCGCCAGCGGCGATGATCGCGTCGGCGACGTGCTGGCAGCCGTCGAGTTTGCGGCTCGAAACGATGACGTGAGCACCTTGCTGCGCCAGCAATTTGGCGATGGCTTCACCAATGCCGCGGCTGGCGCCGGAGACGAAAGCGATCTTGCCGTCGAGGTCGAACAACTGAGTCTTGGACATGATTTTTCCTTGTTATTGGGCCAGATCAGCGGCCGTGATCAGAGGCTGGATTTATCAATGACTTGCAGGCTCATCTGCTCCAGCAGTTTGTTCATGTGAATGAACTGTGCGAAGCGCTTGTCCTGGGTCTGACCATGGAAGAAGCGGTAATAGATCTGCTGCACGATGCCGGCCAGGCGGAACAGACCGTAGGTGTAGTAGAAGTCGAAATTGTCGATCTGGATGCCCGCGCGCTCGGCGTAGTAATCGACGAACTCACGGCGGGTCAGCATGCCGGGAGCGTGGCTTGGCTGACGGCGCATCAATTGCACCGGCGCCGGGTCGTCGGCTTCGATCCAGTAGGCGAGGGTGTTGCCCAAGTCCATCAGCGGGTCGCCGAGGGTGGTCAGTTCCCAGTCCAGCACGCCGATGATCTGCATCGGGTTCTCGGGGTCGAGGATCACGTTGTCGAAGCGGTAATCGTTGTGGACGATGCTCGACGTTGGGTGATCGGCCGGCATCTTGTCGTTGAGCCAGGCTTTGACCGCTTCCCACTTAGGCGCGTCCGGGGTCAGGGCTTTTTCGTAGCGCTCGCTCCAGCCTTTGATTTGCCGTGCCACATAGCCTTCGGGTTTGCCGAGGTCGCCCAGGCCATAGGCCTTGTAGTCGACCCGGTGCAGTTCCACGAACTTGTCGATGAAGTTCTTGCACAGGGTTTCGGTCTTCGCTGAATCAAGCCCTAGTTCCGGTGGCAGTTCGGAGCGCAGGATGATCCCCTTGACCCGTTCCATCACATAAAACTCGGCGCCGATCACTGATTCGTCGGTGCAGTGCACATAGGCTTTGGGGCAATAGGGAAAGCCGTTCCGCAGCTGATTGAGAATGCGAAATTCGCGGCCCATGTCGTGGGCGGACTTGGCCTTGTGGCCGAACGGTGGCCGACGCAGGACGAATTCCTGTTCGGGGTATTCCAGCAGGTAAGTCAGGTTCGACGCACCGCCCGGAAACTGGCTGATTTTCGGCAAGCCACTCAGGCCCGGAATGTGCGCCTTGAGGTACGGATCGATCAGGCTGGCATCGAGTTCTTCGCCAGAGCGGATACGGGTGGACTGGTCAGTAAGCGCCATGCTTATCCCTTCTGCTTATTTTGGAGGCCAGACATCATTGGCTAATCTAATGGTGCGCCGGGGTGGCCACAAGCGCGGCACGGTCTTATAGGTTAGCGTGTTGCCGGATAATCAGCGTTCCTGATGTGCGCGAACGGGCTCGGCGGACTATGGTTTCAGGGGAGCGCCGCTTCCAGGAAGGAGATTCGACATGGGTTGTCCGCAAGTTTGCGCCACCGCGACCCTGCAATGCAGTTTCGGCGCGGCACCAGCAGTACTCAACGTGCTGCCGGTGAATCGCACGCTGACCGGGGGCATGCCAGCGGCGAACATCATGGATCACATTCCGCTGGTCAACGTCATGCCGTTCGGCACGTGCATGAGCATGGCCAACCCGATGGTCGCGGCCGCCACTGCCGCAGCGCTGGGCGTATTGACGCCGATGCCCTGCATCCCGGCCACCGCCACCCCCTGGATTCCCGGAGGCGCGCCGACCCTGCTGCTGGGCGGCATGCCGGCCATCGATGCCAACAGCACCCTGATGTGCAATTGGGCAGGGGTGATAAAAATCGTGATGCCGGGGCAAATGCAGATGCTCATTCCCTGACCGCACACGATCAAACTGTGGGATCGGGCTTGCTCGC
>NZ_AKJE01000123.1 GCF_000282495.1 Pseudomonas sp. GM79 | reverse complement strand
CAAGCCCGCTCCCACAGTGTCCGTGTCGTGCTCAAATCCTGAGTCATCCACAATACCTGTGGGAGCGGGCTTGCTCGCGAAGGCGTCAGCGCGGGCAACGAATCCCTCCCGCCAACCATTAACTTGACCGTAACAATCCAACACTCCGCTTGATTGATGCCCCACACCCAACGCTCCTAAGGTGACCCCCACGACAGCGAACCCGTGGAGTGGTCATGACAACAACAATATCCCCCGACTCGCGATGGACGCGGCGGCGCAGCGAAAAGCAGCGGCGCCTCGAATGGGTGAAGGGGCTTGCCGACGGTGTGGTGTTGCCCACCGACAAGATCGTTGCGGCGCTGGAGGCGTTGATCCTGCCCGGCGACCGTGTGGTGCTGGAGGGCAATAACCAGAAGCAGGCGGACTTCCTTTCCCGCTCCCTGGCCAAGGCCGATCCCGGCAAGCTGCATGACCTGCACATGATCATGCCCAGCGTCGGGCGTTCCGAGCACCTGGACCTGTTCGAGCGCGGCATTGCCCGCAAGCTCGACTTCTCTTTTGCCGGCACCCAAAGCCTGCGCATCAGTCAGTTGCTCGAAGACGGCCTGCTGGAAATCGGCGCGATCCACACCTACATCGAGCTCTATGCGCGGCTGGTGGTGGACCTGATCCCGAACGTCGTGCTCTCGGCCGGTTTCATGGCCGACCGTGCCGGCAACATCTACACCGGCCCAAGCACCGAAGACACGCCCGCATTGATCGAACCGGCCGCTTTCAGCGACGGCATCGTCATCGTGCAGGTCAACCAATTGGTGGACGACGTCAGCGAACTGCCCCGTGTCGACATTCCCGCGTCCTGGGTCGACTTCGTGGTGGTGGCCGATAAGCCGTTCTACATCGAACCGCTGTTCACCCGCGACCCACGCCACATCAAGCCTGTGCACGTGTTGATGGCGATGATGGCGATCCGCGGGATCTACGAAAAACACAACGTCCAGTCCCTGAACCACGGCATCGGTTTCAACACCGCCGCCATCGAACTCATCCTGCCGACCTACGGCGAATCCCTCGGTTTGAAGGGCAAGATCTGCCGCAACTGGACCCTCAATCCTCACCCAACCCTGATCCCGGCCATCGAAAGCGGCTGGGTCGAAAGCGTGCATTGTTTCGGCACCGAACTGGGCATGGAAAACTACATCGCCGCTCGACCGGATGTGTTCTTCACCGGTCGCGACGGCTCACTGCGCTCCAACCGGATGTTCTGCCAATTGGCCGGGCAATACGCGGTGGACCTGTTCATCGGCGCGACCTTGCAGGTCGATGGCGACGGTCATTCCTCCACCGTGACGCGCGGTCGTCTGGCCGGTTTCGGGGGGGCACCGAACATGGGTCACGACCCGCGCGGTCGCCGTCACGGCACGCCGGCCTGGCTCGACATGCGTCACGACGATGCGCCCGAAGCGCTGCTGGAACGCGGTAAAAAACTCGTGGTGCAAATGGTCGAGACCTTCCAGGAGGGCGGCAAACCGACCTTCGTCGAAACCCTCGATGCCGTGGAAGTAGCGAAGAAAAGCGGCATGCCGCTGGCGCCGATCATGATCTACGGCGACGACGTCACCCACCTGTTGACCGAGGAAGGCATCGCCTATTTGTACAAGGCCCGTTCCCTCGAAGAGCGTCAGGCGATGATCGCCGCCGTCGCCGGGGTGACCGCCATCGGCCTGCGCCACAACCCGAAAGACACCGCCCGCATGCGCCGCGAAGGCCTGATCGCTTTGCCCGAAGACCTCGGCATCCGCCGCACCGACGCCACCCGCGAGTTGCTCGCAGCGAAAAGCGTGGCCGATCTGGTGGAGTGGTCCGGTGGCCTCTACAACCCACCCGCCAAGTTCAGGAGCTGGTAATGCACGCATTCAACCTGCAACCGAAACCTTTAACCCTGACTGAGCGGCTGGCGGATCTAGCGGTGGACGCGCTGATCGACGAAGCGGACTTGTCGCCGAAACCGGCGCTGGTGGATCGTCGCGGCAATGGTGCGCACACCGATTTACACCTGAGCCTGATGCACGCCTCGGCGCTGTCGTTGTGGCCGGCGTTCAAGGCAATGGCGGAAGCGGCCAGCGAATTTGGCGAAGTCGGTTTACCCCTGCGCGAAGCCCTCGGGCGGATTGGCCGCGACGGTGAACAAACGATGCTCGCCACCACCGACGGTGTGAATACTCATCGTGGGGCGATCTGGGCGTTGGGGCTGTTGGTTGCCGCCGCTGCGCTGGAGCCTGAATCCCGCACCGCCAGCGGCATCGCGTTGCGCGCCGCACGCCTGGCCTTGCTCGACGATCGTTACGCTCCGCGCCCCCTAAGCCATGGCACTCAAGTGGCCCAACGTTATGGCGCACGCGGTGCCCGTGAAGAGGCGCAGCTTGGTTTTCCGGCGGTGATTCAACGCGCTCTGCCGCAACTCAAACGCAGCCGCGCCGCTGGCCATGGCGAACAGAACGCTCGGCTCGATGCCTTGCTGGCGATCATGACGACGCTGGCCGACACCTGCGTGCTCTACCGCGCAGGCGAAACCGGCCTGCACACCATGCAACTCGGCGCTCAAGCGGTGCTCGATGCCGGCGGCAGCGCCAGCCTGGCCGGTCGCCGTCGTTTGCATGAGCTGGACCAACAATTAATCGCGTTGAATGCCTCGCCCGGCGGCGCTGCGGACTTGCTCGCAGCCTGCCTGTTTATCGACCGCATCGAGTCGGGCGTCGACGTCTTCCAGGGAGCGTTTTGATGGAAACCTTATCCTTTGAATTCCCCGCCGGGCAGCCGCCACGGGGCAGGGCGCTGGTGGGCTGCGTGGGCTCGGGCGATCTGGAAGTGCTGATCGAACCGGGGCTGGCCGGCAAGCTGACGATCCAGGTGCAGACCTCGGTCAACGGCAGCGAACAACGCTGGCAGCATCTGTTTGCGCGGATGTTTGACGGCCAGACACCGCCCGCGATGGCGATCGATATCCACGATTTCGGCGCCACTCCCGGCGTGGTGCGCTTGCGCCTGGAACAAGGCTTCGAGGAGATCAGCCATGACTGACAGCGCAGCGCTTCTCAGCAAACATAGCTTCGTCGAACTCGGCGCCCGGCAACGAGCGAAAGCCTTGCTCGACGCAGGTACTTTCCGTGAACTGCTCGACCCGTTTCAGCGCGTCATGTCGCCATGGCTGTCGCGCCAGGGCGTGGTGCCGCAAGCCGATGACGGCGTGGTGATCGCCAAGGGCAGCCTCGGCGGTTTGCCGGTGGTGATCGCTGCCATCGAAGGCGCGTTTCAGGGTGGCAGCCTCGGTGAAGTCGGCGGAGCGAAGATTGCCGGCGCGCTGGAACTGGCCGCCGAGGACAACCGCAAAGGCATTCCCACTCGCGCCGTGCTGCTGCTGGAAACCGGTGGCGTGCGTTTGCAGGAGGCCAATCTGGGGCTGGCAGCGATTGCCGATATTCATGCGGCGATTGTCGATCTGCGCCAGTACCAGCCGGTAGTCGGCGTGGTCGCCGGCAGCGTCGGTTGTTTTGGCGGCATGTCGATTGCCGCCGGGTTGTGCAGTTATTTGTTGGTGACTCAGGAAGCGCGGCTCGGCCTCAACGGCCCGCAGGTGATCGAGCAGGAAGCCGGTCTTGAGGAATACGACTCTCGGGATCGCCCGTTTATCTGGAGCCTGACCGGCGGTGAGCAACGTTTCGCCAGCGGTCTGGTGGACCGCTATGTCGCCGACGACGTGGCGCAGATTCAGCAGCAGGTCAGCGAATTGCTCAAGCAGGGTTTGCCGGCGCAGCAACGCAGCCGCCAGGCCGAATGGTTTCTGCAACGGCTGGCGCGTCTGGACGCTGAACCACAAATCGAGCCGGCGACGGTTCGCGATCTGTATCAAGGAGAGCGCTCATGAGTTCGTATTCCCTGAGAGGCTTGAACTGGTTCAACGCCTTGAGTGCCGGCGCAAAACCGGTCTCGGGTTTGCCGGCGTCGTTGAAAGTCGCCGATGGTTTATTGGGCGATCTACCCGTGCGGTTTATCGCAGTGGTGGCCGATCCCGACAACCGTTTCGTCCGCGCCCGCAATGGCGAGGTCGGTTTGCTGGAAGGCTGGGGCTTGGCCAAAGCGGTGGATGACGTCATTGCCGCGGATAACGACAAACCTAAAAAACGCGCCCTGATCGCCATCGTCGATGTGCCGAGCCAGGCTTACGGCCGACGCGAAGAAGCCCTCGGCATTCATCAGGCGCTGGCCGGTGCGGCAGACAGTTATGCCCGTGCCCGACTGGCCGGGCATGCGGTGATCGGTTTGCTGGTGGGCAAGGCGATGTCCGGGGCGTTTCTCGCTCATGGCTATCAGGCCAACCGGCTGATCGCGCTACGCGATCCGGGCGTGATGGTGCATGCGATGGGCAAGGCGTCGGCGGCGCGGGTCACCTTGCGCAGTGTCGAAGAGCTTGAAGCCTTGGCCGCCAGCGTGCCGCCGATGGCGTATGACATCGACAGCTTTGCCAGTCTGGGGCTGCTTTGGGAAACCCTGTCGGTGGAGCAGATCGAACAGCCGACGACGGCGGATCTGGCGCGGGTGAACGAGTGTCTGGTTCAGGCGATTGAAGATGTCGAGGCTGGTCGTCGCGATTTGAGCGGCCGCTTGGGTGCGAACAATCGCGCCGCGTCGAGCAAGGTTCGCCAACTGCTGAGAGAGCAGTGGTGAATACGTTTCTGGCCCACGACCTGCTGTGGGGGATGACCCCGGAGCAGTTGCCTGCGGATGCGCCTGCGTGGGTGATCGAGTCGATCAGCGCGGGTCAGCCGGTGGTGGTTCGGCGTGCGATGAGTGCGCCGGATCAGATCGCGGTCGGGGTACGAGGACGCTTGCGTGAGCAGCGTTATGCAACGTCGATGGCGATCACGGCGATTTCACGTCGGGTAAGTCCGGAAGAGCTTTGTCATGTCGAGACGGCGCGGGATCTGCTGGCTTTGCGAGCACTGGCGCAGCTGCGGCCAATGCTCGACACCTGCGGTTGGGTGTGGGGTGTCAGCGGCAGTGCCGGGTTTGAATTGGCCAGCGGTTTTGTGGCGTTGCATGAGCGTAGCGATCTGGACTTGATCCTGCGTACACCGCAACCGTTGAGCCGACTTCAAGCGCAAGAATTGGTGACGCTTCTCGGCACTGCTGAATGTCTGGTCGACATGCAATTGCAGACACCTTACGGCGCGGTGGCTCTGCGCGAATGGGCCGGCCCGTCGCATCGGGTGCTGCTCAAAAACGCTCAGGTCGCCTGCCTGGTCACCGATCCCTGGAACCCGCAGGAGCAAGCAGCATGAGCAGCTTGCTGGTGTTCCCCGGCCAAGGCGCGCAGCAACCGGGCATGCTCCATCGCTTGCCTCGGGAAACGCTGATCGAGGCGAGCGAGGTGCTGGGTGAGGATGTTTTGTTGCAGGATTCTGCCGAGGCGTTGCAGTCGACGAGGGCGGTTCAGTTATGCCTGCTGATCGCCGGAGTCGCCGCTTCACGTCAGTTGTCATTGAGCGCGGATTACGTGGCCGGATTGTCCATCGGCGCCTATCCGGCGGCGGTGGTCGCCGGCGCCTTGAGCTTCAGCGATGCGCTGCATCTGGTCAGCCTGCGCGGTGAGCTGATGCAGCAGGCTTATCCTCAGGGCTATGGCATGACCGCGATCATCGGTCTGGATCTGGCGACGGTGGAAGGTTTGCTGGCGCGGGTGCACAGCGTCGACACACCGGTTTACCTGGCCAATATCAACGCCGATAACCAGGTGGTGATCGCTGGCAGCGATGCTGCGATGAAAGCGGTCGCCGAATTGGCGAAAGGGCGGGGTGCCGGATTGGCCAAGCGTCTGGCGGTCAGCGTGCCGTCCCATTGCCCGCTGCTGGAAGCACCGGCAAAAGTCCTGGCCGAAGCTTTCGCCAAGGTGCAATTGAAAACGCCGACCGTGGGTTACCTGAGCGGCAGTCGCGCCCGGCCCGTTATCAATCCCGAGGCGTTACGCGACGACCTGGCCTTCAACATGTGCCGTGTGGTGGATTGGCGCGGCACGGTACAAAGCGCTTACGAGCGTGGCGTACGTCTACAGATCGAACTGCCGCCCGGTGCGGTGTTGACCGGGCTGGCGCGCCGGGTGTTCGAGCAGGGCACCGTGATTGCCTTCGACGGTGCGCGGCTCGATACCTTGCAGGCGCTGTTGCGTGAGGAGGGAAGCCGCCAACCCTAGATCACCGACTCAGGCTGCGAACTACAAAAACAACAATTCCGACGATGCACTTTGAGGACTACAACAATGATTATTTACGGTGTGGCGCTGTTGGCGATCTGTACGCTGGCAGGGGTGATCATGGGTGACATGCTCGGCGCATTGCTGGGTGTGAAATCCAACGTCGGCGGGGTCGGGATCGCGATGATCCTGCTGATTTGCGCGCGGTTGTGGATGCAAAAACGCGGCGGCATGACCAAGGACTGCGAGATGGGCGTCGGCTTCTGGGGCGCCATGTACATTCCGGTGGTGGTGGCGATGGCCGCGCAACAGAACGTCGTTACCGCCCTGCATGGCGGCCCGGTGGCGGTGCTGGCGGCGATTGGTTCGGTGGTGCTCTGTGGCTGCACGATTGCGCTGATCAGCCGGACCCACAAAGGCGAGCCCTTGCCCGATGAACCGGCGGACATAACGTCGGTTGGCGCACCGGCAGGAGGTCGCTGATATGTGGGATCTCATCGAGAAAGGTCTGGAACATAACGGTCTGATCACGGCATTCGCCTTCGTTGGCGTGATCATGTGGGTGTCGGTGGTGTTGTCCAAACGCCTGACCTTCGGGCGGATTCACGGCTCGGCGATTGCCATCGTCATTGGCCTGGTGCTGGCCTGGGTCGGCGGCACCATGACCGGCGGGCAAAAAGGCCTGGCGGATTTGTCGCTGTTTTCCGGTATTGGTTTGATGGGCGGCGCGATGCTGCGGGACTTCGCCATTGTCGCCACGGCGTTCGAGGTGCAGGCCACCGAAGCGAAAAAGGCCGGGATGATTGGTGTTATCGCGCTGCTGCTGGGCACGATTCTGCCGTTCATTGTCGGGGCGAGCATGGCCTGGGTGTTCGGTTATCGCGATGCGATCAGCATGACCACCATTGGCGCGGGTGCGGTGACGTACATTGTCGGGCCAGTGACCGGGGCAGCGATTGGTGCCACGTCCGATGTGATGGCGTTGTCGATTGCCACCGGGCTGATCAAGGCGATTCTGGTGATGGTCGGTACACCGATGGCGGCGCGCTGGATGGGGCTGGATAACCCGCGCTCGGCGATGGTGTTTGGCGGGTTGGCCGGGACGGTGAGTGGGGTGACGGCAGGGTTGGCGGCGACGGATCGCAGGCTGGTGCCGTATGGCGCGTTGACCGCGACGTTCCACACCGGGCTTGGGTGCTTGCTTGGGCCTTCGTTGCTGTACTTCATTGTTCGCGGGATTGTGGGGTAAGGGTTTGGTTCTTTGTTGAAAGTACCGCCGCCTTCGCGAGCAAGCCCGCTCCCACATTGGAATGCATTTCCCTGTGGGAGCGGGCTTGCTCGCGAAGGGCGCGACGCGGTCTCAGACTTGCCGATTGGCATACATCCGGCACTCTGCCAACAGCGCCAGCAAATTCGGGTCACGCTCCTTGGCCTTCAGAAACACCACGCCGATGTGCTGCTGTAACCGATACTTTTGCTGCAATGGAATCAGCTTCACCCGGTTCTCATACACCGCCGCAATCCTTCCCGGCAGCAACGCATAACCGACCCCCGAGCTGACCATGCTCAGCAGGGTGAAGATGTCGTTGACCTGCATCGCCACCTTCGGCTCGAACCCCGCCTGCTTGAACACCCGAATACCGTCCTGGTGCGTGGCGAAGCCTTGGGTCAAGGTGATGAATGTCTCGTCACGCACCTCCGCCAGATCGACTTCGGCCCGCTGGGCAAAGGGCGAATCAGCCGGTGTGGCGAGGAAGATGTCATCGGAAAACAGCGGAATCTGCTCGCAGTCCGGGTCGTTGACGCTGTCATCCAGCGACACCAGGATCGCGTCGACTTCCATGTTCTTGAGCTTGTACAACAGGTCGATATTCGAGCCCAGGATCAGGTCGATATTGAGTTCGCTGCGGCGAATTTTCAGGCCCATGATCAGCTGCGGCACGGTCTTCACCGTCAGCGAATACAGTGACCCAAGTTTGAAACGCTCAGCGGAGAAACCGGCAGCTTCGCGGGTCAGGCGCACGCTTTCGAGCACGTCCTGGATCAGCTTCTGCGCCCGTTCTTCCAGCACATAAGCGCTTTCGAGTGGGGTCAGGTTGCGGCCTTCGTGTTTGAATAGCGGGCAACGCAGGGCGCTTTCCAGGGAGTGAATAGCGCGGTGCACGCTGACGTTACTGGTTTGCAACTCGGCGGCAGCGCGGGCCAGGTTGCCGGTGCGCATGAAGGCCAGGAACACCTCGAGTTTTTTCAGGGTCAACTCTTCATCGATCAGCATGGGCCAGACTCTTATTCGAATCGTTCGATTGTGCCCAATTGGCTGACGTTTGGCTCGATGGCTTT
>NZ_AKJE01000122.1 GCF_000282495.1 Pseudomonas sp. GM79 | reverse complement strand
CCCTGTAGGACCTGCCGCAGGCTGCGATCTTTTGATCTTGATCTTTTACAGTCAAAAGATCGCAGCCTGCGCCAGCTCCTACACGGGCGGCGTAGGGTCAGCTGAGTTCGATACGATCAGCGTGAATGACGATCTGGCCGTTCTTGTACAACGCACCAATGGCCTTTTTGAAGTTGCCCTTGCTGACGCCGAACATACTGCTGATCAGCGTCGGGTCGCTCTTGTCGCTGACTGGCAGAGTGCCGTTGTTGTCGCGCAACCTGGCAAGAATCTTCGAGTTCAGGCTAGTGGCAGCTTCCTCGCCCACCGGTTGCAGGCTCAGGCTGATCTTGCCGTCGGCGCGGACTTCTTTGATAAAGCCCTTCTCTTCTTTACCGGCGCGCATGAACTTGAAGATTTCGTTCTTGTGGATCAGACCCCAATGCTTGTTGTTGATGATTGCCTTGAAGCCCATATCGGTCGCTTCGGCCACCAGCAAATCAACTTCCTGACCCGGGGTGTAATTGGCCGGGGTCTTGTCCAGGTAGCGGTCCAGACGCGCCGTCGCGGTGATGCGGCGCGTGTGTTTGTCGAGATAAACGTGCACCACGACATACTCGCCGGCCGTCATCTGGCGCTTTTCTTCGGAATACGGCAGCAGCAGGTCCTTCGGCAAACCCCAATCCAGGAACACGCCAATGCTGTTGACTTCAACAACTTTCAAACTGGCAAATTCACCGACCTGAACTTTCGGTTTTTCGGTCGTTGCGATAAGTTTGTCATCGCTGTCCAGATAAATAAAAACGTTGAGCCAGTCTTCATCTTCGCTGGGAATATCTTTGGGGATATAACGGTTAGGCAGAAGAATTTCGCCATCCGCGCCACCGTCCAGATATAAACCGAAGTTAGTGTGTTTAACCACTTGCAAACTGTTGTAGCGCCCGACTAAAGCCATGTCCAATACCCTCATTGCGTGGGCGGCATTCTACCCGGTTTTGCGGGCCGCGTTCGGCGGCCGGTCCGGTGGCACAAGAAAATACGTCGAAGGCCTTAATTTTCCTGGGTTTTACCCGGTGCGCTTGCCCGCTCGTCAGACCATTTGGGTGCCTCGCCCCATGGTCTGCCCATCCGAAAAACGCTTTTTCTTCACTTGGGTTCTTAGTTAAAACAGCAGCTTACGGGAGCATTGCGAATAATAACTTGCGATAAATTGCGTTGCTCCAAGGTGTATTTCGGGAGGATATTTACCAAGCAATTGTCAAGTATTTCCTGTACGATGCCTGGCCAAGTTAATTTCTACAGGTTAATGGCCGCCATGCGTGTAAAAGCATCCAACAGCAAAGCAAAGCCAGCTCCAGCCGTTGAAACCAGCGAATCGATCAACAACCAGATCGCTGCGTTCCTCAAGTCCGGCGGAGAGATCCAGCAAATTGCCAAAGGCGTCAGCGGCCAGACGTTCGGCCCGTCCAAGCAGATCACATTGGGCAAAAAGTAATCCCCCTGTGTTAACTGGTCCCTAAGCGCTTTGAGCTTCGAAGCGCTTGGACTGGAACCCTCCCGCAATACCCCATCAAACAAATCAATATTTCAAAAATCGACGAACGGCCCTCGATGCCGAGCATTCGCCGGTATGCTTGCACACGTCTAGATCAAGCGTTTCAGCAGGTTTTCAGGACCTGCTCCTCGCTGTTCATGGAGTGACGCATGCTCAAGCCCTCTCTTTTCCTGCTCTGCAGCGTGCTGTGGTGTTCAGACGCCAATGCGCAAGTCTTTCAGCGCGAACTGGGCGACTTCGATCTCAAACTCGCCACCACGCCCAGCCGCAGCATGGCCCAGGGGCTGGTCAAACCTTCGACGACCGGCTCGTTCCATGGTGGCCTCGACCTTAGCCACGACAGCGGCTTCTATGTGGGTCAATGGTCCCCCAGCATGGGGCTGAGTCCCTCGAGCAATCTCGAAGTCGATTCCTACATGGGCTTTAAACAGCCCTTCGATCACTCCCTCGGCTACGAAGTGGGCATGATCCATTACAGCTACCCGAAAGTGGACACCCTCGACAGCCAGGAGCTTTTCGGCGGCCTGACCCTGCTGGGCAGTCGCTTCGGCGCGGCCTTCAGCAACGACCCGGACAAACAGAACAGCACCCTGTTCGCCGACCTCAGTGGCAACCAGCCGTTCGGCATCGGGATCAGCCTGAAATACACCACCCACCAGCTCAACACACCGGTGTCCGTCGACGATGGGTATGTCGGCAGCTTTACCGACTGGTCAGTGAAATTGTCCCGGCCGTTCATGGGCATCGATCTGGACTTGATCTACAGTGATTCAAGCCTGAGCGGCAGCGATTGTTCCGCTTATTCTGGCCACAATAGCCAGTGCGACGGTCTGGTGACGCTCAAGGCTGCGCACAGCTTCTATTAATTGGCTGAACTGCCGGGCTTATCCCGCGATCACACAAGAGAACCCTTAAGAAACCAGGTCTTCGCAAGGACTCGTCATGTCGCACTGGTTGAAGCAGATCGGCGTCATCCTCACCCTTAGCCTCACCGTCGCCGCGTGCAGCCGCGTGGGCCTGGCTTACCGCAACCTCGACGTGATCATTCCCTGGACGCTCAGCGACTACCTGGAGATGAATCACGAACAAAAAGACTGGTTCAACGAGCGCCTCAAGGAACACCTGAGCTGGCACTGCACCACGCAATTGCCCGGCTACCTCGACTGGCTCGATCGCTTACAGGCCATGGTCGAAGCCAACCAGATCACCGACGCCGCACTGCAAACCCGCACCCAGGAAGCCAAACAGGCCATCGCCGATACCGCCCGGGAAATCACCCCGTCGGCCATAGAGCTGTTGCAGGGCCTTGATGACAAGCAAGTCGCGGAAATGAACGATGCCTTCGCCAAGGACCAACGCAAACGCCAGGAGGCCTACCTCAAACCGTCTCTGGAACAACAGATCAGAGAGCGGAGCAAGCGCATGGAGAAACGCCTGAATGACTGGCTCGGCCCGCTCAACCCAAGCCAACAGCAACGGGTCATGGCCTGGTCGAATGCCTTGGGTGATCAGAACAAGCAATGGATTGCCAACCGCGCCCATTGGCAACAGCAATTCAGCGCGGCAGTCGCGCAGCGGCAGAGCCCAGAATTCCCACAGCGAATCGAGACACTTCTGGTGAATCGCGAGAGTTTGTGGACACCGGCTTACCGCCAGGCCTACGCCAACACCGAAGCCCAGGCTCGGGCGTTGCTGGTGGACGTGATGGCCGAGAGCACACCGGTTCAACGTGAACGGTTGCTGCAAAAGATTGAAGGTGTGCGCAAGGATTTCGCTGATTTGAAATGCCTGAAAGCGGCGCGGAAGGATTAAACGGACCACCACAATCCAATGTGGGAGCGGGCTTGCTCGCGAATGCGGTTCAACATTCAAATCTATGTCGACTGTCACACCGCATTCGCGAGCAAGCCTGCTCCCACAGGGGGTAAACGCGATCTTCAGGCAATCTGCGCCTTCGACGCCACCTCATCAAACGTCAACTCATCCAGCGCATCTTCCTGCTCATCCAGCACCTGCCGCGGATGCTCATTACCCGGAATGCTGCTGTCGATCAGGCTCAACAAACTCGAGCCTCTGGGCGTCAAAATGTAGTTCTCGCCATTGCCACCCTGATCTTCTGGCCGAGGCTCGATGTAACCCCGCAGCAGCAGTAATTTTTCGTACTCGCCCGCCACGGTTTTCAGGTGATCCAGGTTCTCAAACGTTTCACCCGCGGCAGCTTTCGCCGCCGCATACTGTTCGGCATAAGGCCGTGGAGTGAAACTGTGTCCAGCGCCGTTCTGCACTTCATGCAGCAAGCGCTCCATCAAATCCCAGTTATAAGTCGTCATCCTGATCAACCTCCAGAGCCCGTGAGTGAAATGGCCTTCATAGGTTGTGACCGACATGAATTGCAGCCGTTCAGCCGAGGTATTTCGCCCTACCGACCGGCGGCCTGTCGATTTGAGCGCAGGCCAAACGACTAGGCTGTGTAAGACGGTTTACCCCTCTGCGCGGATCGACTTTCGCCAAAGCATGCAGGAGAAATCACCATGAACATTCAGAACCATCCGGTCGTGTCCCGGGAAGAATGGCTCGCTGCCCGCAAACAACACCTGGCCCACGAAAAAGCCTTCACCAAGGAACGAGACAAACTCAGCGCCGAACGCCGCGCCCTGCCCTGGGTGAAAATCGACAAACCCTACCGCTTCCAGGGCCCCAACGGCGAACTGAGCCTGGCCGACCTGTTCGGCGGTCGCAGCCAATTGATCATCTACCACTTCATGTTCGCCGCAGGCTGGGACGAAGGCTGCCCAGGCTGCTCGTTCCTCTCCGACCACATCGACGGCGCCAACCAACACCTGGCCCATCACGACGTGGCTGTGGTCGCGGTTTCCCACGCACCGTTCGCCGAATTCCAACCGTTCAAGCAGCGCATGGGCTGGAAATTCGACTGGGTCTCGTCCGAAGGCTGCGACTTCAACTATGACTTTGGCGTCTCAGCCCGAGCCGAAGACGTCGCCGCCGGAAAAGCTACCTACAACTACGAAAAAACCGACGGGGCAGAAGAAGAACTCCCAGGGCTCAGCGTGTTTTATCGCAATGAAGCGGGGGAGATTCTCCACACTTATTCAACATATGCCCGAGGTTTGGATTTGCTGGTTGGTGCCTACAACTACCTCGACCTCACGCCGAAGGGGCGTAATGAAGAGGAGATCATGGATTGGGTGCGGCATCACGATCGGTATGAAGACAAGGCGCCGGCCAGTTGCTGTCATGGGGGGTAGATTGCTTGATCCGGGTTGGTCACAGCATCCGTGAACACCACCAATCCCCTGTGGGAGCGGGCTTGCCCGCGATGACTGACTAACATTCGACATGGATGTCGACTGATGCACCGCTATCGCGAGCTGGCTCGCTCCCACAAAGTTGCGCGGTGTTCTGTAGGTTGCGTCCGGTTGACTGACTGCAACTGGGGCAAATGCCCTACAACAACCTCAGAATCAGGCACCTTGCACCGCTGGAACGATGAAGCTTATAGTCCGCCGGTCGCCCAAAAAGCGACCGGGTTTGGCGACCCGACCACAGAGAGTCCTCATCAATGACAAGAGGCTCCACCCATGGATAGATACATGCCCCTCACCGGAATCGACCTGATCCCGGCATCGTTGCTCATCGATACCCAAGCCCCGCTAGACGTCCTGCAAGCCATGGCCGACTATCGCATTCGCACCGTCACCCAAGTGCTGGAAAACATCGCCTTTCGCGCAGAAATCGGTTGCGACACGGTTGTGCTTTCTGACTTTTCAAAACTGCTGGCCATACCGTTGCGGGATGGTTGTGATTTGATGGATGTGATTGGTCGACGATTGCGGGCGCAGGCTGCGGAGTGAATGAAAAACGGGCGACCTATGGGCCGCCCGATTTACATAGGGAATACAAATAAATGAGCCTTACGCTGAAGGCATGCTCATCACGGGAATGCGTTCCTGAGGCTGAGTTATATCGTAAACATGCTGCTCACAGCGGCTACCAACAAACTGGAACTCCACCAAATAGACCTTGCTTCTTTCCGGTATGAAAGTTGTTTTGAGCGGACCGCAGCTGTAAGTATTCCTGACTCCCCCACCCTTTGAATAACCCGACACCTGGAACGGCTGATCGGCATCGGCCTGTACTTCCAGTTGTGGGAAGCGTTTAACAGTCGCGCTGTTGACCACTTCGTTAAGTTTGGCGATCCAGCCGAATACCTTCCCCTGACCTGAATCCACCACGGTTCCAAGCACCTCCATACGCTGGTCAGGATCCGCTGCGCGCCTGACCGCGAACTCTACCGGAGAAGTGTTACCGGAGGCTTTCATGATGACCTTGGCGTGCTGCGCATCGACTGCCACCTTGTTCTGGTGTAGCTGGACACCGTCCTTCAGTAGGCTAGGGGAAGAGTCCCTGACGCTGGAGTGGCAGCCTGTTAATGCCAGAATCAGGGTCAGAGTTAGCAGATTACTTCTCTTCACGTAGGAAAGTCCTTATAAATTTATATTTGGCTGATGCGTAAATATTTTTCAAAACGGCGCATTATAAATACTAAATTAGCCGCAGGCAGACTTTCAGCAGAAAAAGTTTACATATTTATTTTCTGCCCCCCAAAAAACCAAACACCCCCTTTCTTTATTATTTCTACCCCCTTTTTTAAATGCTCACTCTTCCGCCGAGCGCATACCTTTCAATTGTAGCTCTGCACTCCATCCCTGCGGGGGAGATTGACTAACACTCCACCACCTCATACCGCTCTCCCTCCACCTCTGACGTAAAGCAAGATGCGTAACCGAGGAGTCATCGTAACCAAACTCCGTTCCGCAACATGGACAAATATTGTATGAAGCACATCCAAAACTATCATAGGGTGCTTCATCAAGATCGGGATACATACATACAGGGCAGATGAATACCGTTTTTTTATTGAGCATTAAAGTAATCCAAGTTTGTGCCCTTACCATGAACAACCGAAAACGAGACACCCATTAACCTTGACTTGAGACCGGCTAATGGGCGTCCCCTTTTTCCGCTCAAACGGACCTTCGTAAACGGGTAGCTACTGCCTGACTAGGATTAGTCCTAAGCCGGGAGGATAAAAACAACACCGGCGCGGGGTGGGTTTGTGGTCAAGGGGTCACTGTATATCCCGAGCCACCAAAAGAGCACGCTCTAGCATTTGCGCATTGATATACGGAACAAAGCCCAATCTGTCGCCCAACTCGAAGCTGCGCTGATAACTTGAGAGACGGCCCACATCTCCCGCTATTGCCAAAGCAGCCAAATGCCATAGTGGCCTGGCACCCTTTGCGTCTGTGGAAAGGTGCCTATAGAACGCTAAACCTTGCTCTATATCTTGCGCATTAGCCCAAGATATAGCCGCCTGAGAAAGTCTGACAACATTACCCAATGAAAAATCAACTACTCTCTCTGGCACGTCATTACTTACGATAATCGGCACGTGACTTCTAGCCTCACCCAAGATGAATGCAGCAGCAGCCGTAAAGTCCTTCGTAGAGACGGAGGGCATGAATGAAACTCGAAAATGGTCAGGACGCTTCCCTATCGATGGAATAATCTGAACTTGTTCCTTGCCGATATCCATGAGGCAAAAATAGTCTCCAGCCTCATCCTTACCACAGCGCCAGCCAAGCTCCTCAAGAGCTGGCAATATCTCTTTTTCTTTCACTATTTAGCACCTGGAAAATTCATAATCTCAATCGGAACTCCATTGGGATAACCCTGCTCTCTGAGGGATACTCCTGGAATTAGGCCAAAATCCTCAGCCACCCGTCCCCTAAATAAAAAGGGGACAGATTTATTTACTCACCAAACCGACAAGAGGGAAGACCTCAGGGTTTCTCCCCTATTATTTACACCATGTAACCCGTAGATCTCATCTGCGTAAGCACCGCTTCATCAAATTCCTGATCAGATATACCTCTAATCGATTTAGCACTCTTCCAATGCCATATCACAGGAAGGATTCTGCTATCCAAACGATCATATTCTTCCAAAAAGATATCTGCTAAAGCATGCTTATCTATATCATGAACGACCTCCAGCATCATGTTCAACACGATGCTTGGCGACTTTCCATCCAGTATTTGCGCTAACAAATATCTACTTTCCGAAAGTGACATAGGTAATTTCGCCGATGGTTTCAATTTTTTCGACCTTCGTGTATCCGTATTTTTGGGATATCTGGTCTGTCCAGGTATTCAAAGCAGCATTTTCTTTTGACATTCCATTGGCAATATTCTGCAGATATTGAACAGTGTTAACGCTGTCAGTACCCGCCACCCTAAAAAAAGAGGACGGATTTATATTTTGGCCATTGCACAGCTTAGAAAATAAATCCGTCCCTGAGGGATCCCCACAAATCTACCCCAGCACCTGTGCCTGTTGATGTACCTCGTCTCGCAATGTGCGCTCAAGTCTCTCCAAGGTTTCCCGAGAGTTTGAGCCGCGTCCGCAACGCCAGTATTCCAAGCCCAATCGCCACAACGACAGCACTCGTCGATGTTTAAGACTGTTGCTTTGAAAGCGATGCTCATGACCTGCTTCGCGGGCCTGTAACCCGGTTAAACAAATGATGTAGTTAGCCAACGCCGAGATCAGTAACAGCACTTCAATTCGGCGTGGGCAGTGACTTCGATGGCGAGTCACACCAACACCGAAGTGCTCGCTTTTCACATCCCGGAAGCCTTCTTCAATCTGCATCCGCTGCTTGTAAATTGCCACGATTTTTGAAGGATTCCATTGAGCCTCCGGCAGGTTACTGGCCAGCAACCACGGCTCTCGCTCACGATTGGCCGATTGCCTGCTGAGCTTGTTTTTGGCGATTGAACCGGTAACGCGTTGATGTTTTCGCCCCTTGGCGCGGTGTCTGACGCAGTACAAATGAATGATATGCGGAGCGCTTTGGGTCATCTCGATATGGCCCAGCGACTTCGGTGAAGATGACGCCAAAGCGTAGAGATTTTTCACTGGCAACCAGGTGTTCGAGTCGCTTCGGTAAAGGTCGCGGTTGCGCACCCGAGCCACGTAATACCAGCCTTGCGCCTCGACAGCCTTGATCCAGGGCCGTCGAAAACCTGCATCGGCAACAAGGATCGGAACGCAGTTTTTGGGTAGCATTTCGGCCAACGTTTGCAGCAACCGCTTTTGATATTTCGGGCAACCTTCACGCTCGTGAACGCTTTCGTAAATAGGAAACGAGCGCCCAGCCAACGGGATGGCGGCGCGCAACAAAAAGAACTCTCCCGCGGCATCAATCGGTGACCAATCGACCAGAATCAAGGGATGTTTCAGGGGGCCCAGCAGGGCTCGCAACATGACCCAATAAAACAACGAGCGCTCTG
Source organism: Pseudomonas sp. GM79 (assembly GCF_000282495.1). Lineage (GTDB taxonomy): Bacteria > Pseudomonadota > Gammaproteobacteria > Pseudomonadales > Pseudomonadaceae > Aquipseudomonas. Next base: position 13,258 of record NZ_AKJE01000122.1, on the reverse strand, counting down.
ATTGCAGATGGCGATTTCCCAACAGCCGATCCACTCGTTTGATGGCGTGTTTTGGATAGGCCTTGCCTGACATGAATCGACCAAGTCCTGTCAGCGTCAGACGGCGGCCTCGCAGTAACGAACTGACACAACACATCAGCGTTTTCAGACGACGAGAGTGGACAGTGGGAAGTGCTTGGGTGAGCGCGCTGTGTAAGAATCGGATGGCCTGCATGGGTTCGGGATCTTGTTTTTGTGTGGTGCAATACAAGCTGCCGACCCATGCAGGTCTCTTCAATTCCCAACTTCTTGATTTTTTGTAGGAAAAAGCGGGGATTTCTCAGAATCCGTCCCCTTTACGCTCCTGGGGGACTCTCCCCCCGTTTTCCTTGAACCGACCTCTTCCACCTGCCTCCTAATCAATAATATCGAGCAACTTACCCTTCAAAACATTTGCTGACTCAACCGCATCAGGTTCTGCTGTCAAAGCCTCATTATTTTCAATTAGAATCGAAAACATTTTTTTTGCCAGAAACATATTACCAATCCAATAGAGTGGCGACAATCGTGCAACCGCCGCCAACAACTCGCCATCATCTATATAACCCGAAAGCAGATCCTTCTTTAGAGTGGAAACCGCGACCGGTAACAAATCCGATATAAACAAATCCTGCCTAACTGCACGACACAAATCCTCAATACGAAGATCTTCAAGAGGTACATCGCAAACAGAAAGATACCACTGAGTCAAAGAGGAGGGGTCAGCTTCTGGTTGCCACGAGCTATTTAGATTAGTCGCTATTGATCGAAATGTCTTTTTCATATACCCGCTCCCATAATTGCGTCCTCAATGCGTTTTATTGCATCAAGCGCAGCCTGTCGAGCGGCTTGCGCCTCTGCATTATTGACATCTTTTAACCTATCAGAGTGTTTACGAAGGCTCGTAAGCCGTTCACTCATTTCCTGAAGGTGATTCCAGAATCCGCCACCCTCTTTGGGAACTGGAGTTCCCGCCATATCTTTCAATGTACCAACGATATCATGATCTTTGAAGTTATTCAGGGTATTAGTAATCTTAGTGACTGACTGTTGCTGACTTTGATTCAATTTTACGGCTGCTACTGATATAGCATCTTTGGCAAGCTCAGCCTCAAATTTTTTCTCTGCTGCCTCAGATACCTCCTTAATGACCTTTTCACCAACCGTTACCGCAGCCTTGCCCTTACCACTGATGGATGGAAATGCTATCTCAATTCCAAGCTGTATGAGTCTTTCTCTTTCTGTCGGCTCAAAAAACCTATCGCGAAGTATTGCTGGTGGGTACTGGTTAAGAAAGTCAACGACACTAGGATTTAGTTTAGAACGATCCTTTTCGCCATCAACAATTTTTTGTAGATCAACAAGAACATCCTGAGGCTCTAGATCAAGGTATTTGCCTTCAAGATGTTGGCTATCTAAGTCACCCCTCACCCGTTCCGTAGCTTCCCGATGGACTTGGGCGTTATACCGCTCCGAGTTCCCTGCGACCCAACTGGCCGTTTCAGGATCTCCTCCAGCTAGCGCACCAACCAACACACCAATGATCTGAGCGGTACCTACCTTGAACTGATCATCCGTGGCAAAACGCGAATCCAAATATTTGCCCAAGGACTCGGTAGCGATCGCATTCACTCCCTCCACCACCGCGCCCGCCAGGGCTCCGGTTTTGAAGTCTCCCCCTCTTGCCGCCGAAAGAGCACCTCCCAATATTGCATGCATCAATATTTTTTGTGCCGACCCCGAATCGACTTTCAAATATTCGGCAAGATCACCGACCTGCTTGTTGCCGAATGCGGCAGCAAGATCCAAACCTTCAGAGACTAAGGCTGAACCTAGGTTATCTTTTAAACTGCCTCCATTGATTGCGGTGTTGATAGTGCCTGCAACCAGCGCATGAGAAGTGCTGCGTAGGACGTTCTGACTTACGGTATTCCAATCGAGCATGCTTGCTGAGTAGCCTGGGTTCATGATCCCGTCAGCTTTCAGAATGAGTGCGCCGTTGGTATTCCAGCCACTCACCATCCCATCAAGCCCATTCAACGCATAGCCAGTGGCCCACTGTGTGGCATATCCCTTGATGGCATCCTTGCTGACTGTAGCTTTCAGGCCTGCGCCCAAATCACCACCGTTGTTGACCGTACCCACGGTAAAGTTGGTGGCCATCGCCCCCATCAAAGGACCTAGAAACATGCTGGCAATAATAGCAATAACTAATGCCGACGCAGCGCCCAAACCCGCACTGTCATATTTCCAACTCTCATGAATTTCCTTGACCAACCTCCAGTCTACTTGGCCGTTGGCTTCTGCCTGTTTTATCCAGGCCAGTTCGGGCTCAGCCTTCACCATCGCATCAATGGTTTCACTAACTGTTTTCTGATCAATTTGCTTGAGATCGATAGTGATTTTGCCGGCGGCCCGCATCGCCAGAGTTCCCTGAGCGATCAGGACACTTTGTCGAAGCGTTTCATCAGTGAAACCTTTGCCACTCATCGAGTACCAAGCCATATCTGACTTGCTCTTCTCATGACTCTCGACATGTTGATCATTGACGGCTTCAAACGTGATGTTTCCACCACTGTCGAGAATGATGTCCTTACCACTCTCCAGCTTCGCCACCTGATACCGCTGATCTCCACCGCTGACCAAGCTCAGGTTGCCCCCGGTGGTGATTGCACTGCCGATGTTTTTTACATCGGTGACTTCATCACGCTGGGTTTTTTCGGCGCCGAAACCGCCCTTTTTCTTCATGTCATACAGCGTGTAGTCGCGGTCTTGCGCCGCCAGCAGTTCGAGCTTGTCACCGGCCACCAGATAGGCCTCATCCCCAGCGGTGACCTTGCTCGAGATCAGCGTCAAATCCTTGCCCGCCTTCAGGGCAACGCTACCCCCCGCGGTGATCTCCGTGGATACCTGACTGACATGGTCTTCCTGGCGGGTGACACTCTCGGTTTTTTCATACGAGTGCTGTTCATCCGCCGCCGAGGCCAGGGTCAGATTGTTTGCGGCAGCCATTCCGATGTCGCCTTTGGCATCGATCTGACTGGCAATGGCGCTCAGGTCGCGGCCGGCGTCAATGGTCAGGTCGCGACCTGCAGAGACCTGCGAGCCAAGCTGCGTCACCGACGCATCGTTATGATCCCGACCATCGGTGATGCTGTTGCTCTTCTGCGCCGACACGATGTTCACGTCCCGGCCCGCTTTAATTGTCAGCTCACCCCGGCTGTTGACCACGCTGCCAATGGTGTTGAAATCGCGCCCGGCACCGATGGTCAGGCTGTTGGCCGCTTCAATCCGTGCCGCGCTGTCGGCAAAGCCCTGGGACCAGGACCATTGGCCGTTCTGGTCGTCGTAACTGCTGACGGTGCGTTCGTTGATCACGTCGCCCCGGGTGGCGGTGAGCGTGACGTCACGGCCGGCGATGATGCCGCCGGCCTTGTTGACGAGGTTGTTGCTGGCTTTCAGGTCGAGGCGGTTGCCGGCTTCCACCAAGCCGCTGTTGACCAGGTCGTTGGCGGCGGTGGCCGACAGGTTGTTGGAGGCGCGCAAGGTGCCGGCGTTGTTCAGGTCCTTGCCGGCGATCAGGGTGATGTCGTTGCCGGCAATCAACGCGCCGTTGGGTGCTAAACGGTTGTTGGCCTGGGCCAGGTAGAGCACCGGCACCAGCACTTGCTCGCCGTTCACCTCGGCAGTTTCCATCCAGACAATGTCATGGGTCAGGGCTGCGACCTGTTCGGAGGTCAGGCTGACGCCGAGCGACAGGTTGAGTGCCTGTTTACTGGCGACGGCGTTGTTCATCAGGTATTTGAACAAGCCCTCGTCGGAGGTCTGGCCACCGATGAAGCGTTGGCCAGTGCGGGCCACTACCGCTTGCTGGATCAGGCGTTGTTCGTAGAAGCCATCGCCCAGGCGTTTGGCGCTGGTGTCCGGGTCGTAACCGAGGTTCGACAGCAGGTAGTCCGAGCTCATGAATTGCTTGAGGTCGGTGAGTACCGGGTTGGTTTCGATCAGGTATTTCTGCGGTTTGGATTGAACGCTGTTGGCCGGTAAGCCCTGGACACGGTTGATCGTGACGGCGCTGGTGGCAGGGACCGTTTGCTGCCGCTGGGTCGGGGTGATGCTGGCACCGCCCAGGGTCCAGCTTTGCGGACCGTTGTTGGCGGCGCCGGAGGTGGTGCCCTGCGCGCTGAGGCGGAACAGGCCGTTTGTACCTTGCGGCAACACGAAGCCCGGCAGCGAGAGGGGGTCGACCCGTTGTTGGGCCAGGTCCGGTGGGAGTTGGCTGTTGAGGTGGACGATGAACGGGGTGGTCGCACGTTGGGTGCCGGTGGCGTCCACCTTGCTGTCGCTGGTGACAATGGGCGCGTTGACCGTTTGCACGCTGTTGTTGAAAGAAGTCGAAGCCGTGATGGTCGTACTGCCACCGGACTGAATAACGGCGTTGATGCTTTTACCGGTGCTGGCGGTTTGCGTGGCCGAGAAAACCCCATATTTGGTGACCGCTTCAGGCACCGGCAGGTTTTTCGACGGATCGTAATCAGGGTTGAGTTCGGTGCTTAATCCGCTCTCCTGTTGGTAGAAGTAACCGCCATTGGCCCGCCGGTATAACGGCACGTATTTGGCGCTGTACTTGTTGTACTCGTTGACCGCACCGCCCGGGTCGATCAACCCCAGGTAGATGCTTCCCGGCTCCTGGTCGGCAGGGTTTTTATAGTGGCTGCGATAAGTAATGGTCTCTAGATCCACACCTTCATTCTTGAATGTGTCGACCGTGATGTTGATGTTTTTGGCAGCCGACACCGAACTGTATTGATTGAGGAAGTTCGACCCAGTGATATCGAGGTTACCCCCGGATGTCAGGAAGGCAGACGGCGAGTCTTTATCGACCGTGCGCTCATACACTTCAGTGACGTAGTACCAGACGTTCCACTCGTCCGAGCAATGGCTGCAGCTGTGGGTGATAGTGCCATTCACCCGTTGCTCCGCGAAGGTCAGCACGTCCCTGCGGTTGCTGATTGAAGTCGCCAGCAAGCGCATGTCACCGGCGCTTTCCAGGCTGCCGGAGATGTTTTCGATAACGTCTGCCCGCTCGCCCGCCGCGTTCCGGGAGACGGTCAAGTCACCCAGGCTGTAAATGTCGCCATAGCTATTCGTCAGCGTATTGCTGCGTATCTGCATGTCCGCGCCGCTGAAAATCAAGCCCTGCTGATTGAGCAATTGCGAGGCGTTAACCGTAAGGTCTTGTGCACTTCCCACGGTGCCGTAGTTGCTGAGGGATGCCGTATTGAGCAGCAGATCGTCATTTGACGTGATCCGCCCATAGTTGATGATCGGGCCGGAGGCACTGATATCTGTCGGCCCGCCGCCGGCAATTCGTCCCGCTTCGGCCAGATTCAGACTGGCCGCGTTGAGCGAAAGACTCCCCAGGCTGGTGACTCGACCTGCACCGGTATAGGCGCCACTGAGGTTGAGCTGCAGGCTGCCGTCACTGGCAATCAATCCCTCGTTGAACCAGTTGACACCGGTACCGACGAGGCTCTCCGAGGCCAGCAACTGACCGCTCGCCGTCTGGGTGAAACTGTTGACGTTGACCTTCAGACGCCCGGCCTGGATGACGTTGCTGTTGGTCCAGCTGTCGGCGTTGAGGGTCAGGCCGCCACGGGTGACGATGCTGCCGCCGGCGCCGGTGACGTTGGCGGTGGAAATGTCGAAGGTGCCGTTGCCCACGTGCAACAAACTGCCGCCGCCGTTGAGGAAACTGCCCACCGCCATTGTCAGGTCGGTGTTGGCGCTTTCCAGGGTGCCGTTGCGGTTGTCGAACAGGCCACCGATCTGGAAGCTGGTTTTGCCATTGGTGCCGAGGGCGCGCAGTTGACCGGTCTGGTTGTCGAGGCTGGCGGCCTTGATCGACAGGGTGCTGTCGCTCTCGATGATGCCCAGTCGATTGTTCAGGGCGCCGCTGAGGTTGAGGTCGATCTGTTGACCGGCGATCTGGCCGTCATTGTCGCCGCTGTTGTCAAAATTGTTGCCGGTGACGTTGACCTTGCCTTTGGCATAGAGGCCGCCATTGCGGTTGTCGAAGTTGCCAGTGGTGATGATCGCGTCGCCGCTTTGCGCAGCGATACGCCCGCCGTAGTTGTCGATGCCGCCCAGAGCGGTCAGGTTCAGCCGCTGGGCCTGGGTGACGCCGCTGCGGCGGTTGTTGTTCAGGTCATAGCCGTTTTTCAGTACGCCGCTCAGGTTGGCCGTGAACGCGGCTTGCAGGCTGGCGAGTACACCGCCGCGGTTGTCGAGGTTGGTGGCCTTGATGGTCAAGTCACCGTCCGTGGCGACGATGCGGCCGCTTTGGTTGTCGATATCTCCACTGACCGTGAGGTTCAAAGCCCCTTGGCTTTGCAGGGTGCCCTTGGCGTTGGCGAGGCTGGCGGCCTGGATTTTCAGGTCGCCCTTCTGACTGTAGATCTGGCCGGCGGCGCTGTTTTGCAGCGTACCGTCCGTGGTGATGGTCAGCAGATCGTTGGCCGCGATGGTGCCGAGATTGCGGTTGTCCAGGCCACCGGTGAGTAGGGTCATCAAGCCTTGGCTGGTGAGCTGGCCACCCTGGTTATTGATTTGCGTGGCGCGCTGCACCAGTAGCGGGCCGGCGCTGGCCAGTTTGCCTTTGGTGTTGGTCAGGATGCCGAGCAGGTCCAGGGTCACGGCAGCGTTGCCGATCAGATTGCCGCCGGTGTTATCCAGTGTGGTGCCGGTGAAACTGAGGTCCTGTTTTGCGTTGACCGTGCCGCCGGCATTCCCCAGGGTCATGGCCTGCATGGCCAGGGTTGCGCCGCTGTCGATCAAACCGCCTTGGGCGTTGTTCAGCAGACCGCTGAGGGTCAAGGTCTGGGCACCGGCGCTGGAGAGAATGCCGCCGTTGCTGTTGTCCAGGCTCGCTGCGTTGACGCTCAAGGTTTTCTGGCTGACCAGCGCACCTTCGCCGCTGTTGAGAATCGCACCGCTGACGCTGACGGCCACATCGGCGGCGTGACTCGACAGCGTGCCTTTGTTGCGGTTGTCCAGGCTGTTGCTGGTGAGGCTCAGACCTTGCCAGCCGGAAAACAGACCACCTTGGTTGAGTACCGTGTCGGCGTTGACCGTCAGCAGGTTGCTGCTGATCAGTTTGCCGTCGCTGTTATCCAGGGCGTGAGCCGTGAGGTCGAGGCTTTGGCTACTGGAGATTTCGCCGTTCTGGTTATTCAGGTCGCGCAGGTGCTGGAGGCTCAGCAAGCCTGCGGTAGTGATCAGACCGCCGCTGTTGTTCAGGTCCCCGGTGGCCGCCCCGAAGTCGATGGCAATGGCGCTGCCCAGCAAAGAACCGTTCTGGTTATTCAGGCCGGTACTGTTGATGGTCAGGCCGGTGGTGGCGTTGATCAGGCCTTGGTTTTGGTTAGTCAACAGCCCGTCGAGGTTCAGGTCGAGGTTGGCACGGCTGGTCAGCGTGCCGCCGCTGTTGTCCAGGCTGGCGGCTTTGACGTCGAGTGCTACGGCGGCGATCAGGCCTTTGAGATTGGTCAGCGCCTGATCGATGCGCAGGGTCAGGTTCTGATTGCTCAGCAGTTTGCCGTTGCTGTTGTCCAGGTTCTGCGCGGCCAGTGTGAAGGCCTCGGCGCTGGAAATTTCGCCGCCGTTGTTGACGTCCTTGAGGTTTTTCAACATCAGCAACGGTGCGTTGATCAGCCCGTTCTGGTTGTTCAGTTGGCCCTGATTCAGGTCCAGGCTCAGGGACGTTTTGCTGAACAGCTGACCGCCCTGCTGATCGAAACCGGTGACACTGGCGGTCAGGGCCTTGTCGCTGGCGATTCGGCTGGCAACACCGTTGCTGACTTGGGTCGCGGTCAAGTCGAGCGTATCGCCGCCGATCAATTGCCCGCCCTGAGTGTTGTCGAACGTACCGGTGGTGACGGTGGTCGCGTTCTTGCCGCTGATCAGGCCGTTCTGGCGGTTGTTCAGGCTTTGGCTTTTGAGGGTCAGGCGGCTGTCGGTGGTGATCGAACCGTCCTGATTGTTTAGCATTCCCGTCGCGGTCAGCGCCAGCGCGCCGGCGCTCGACAAGCTGCCGCGAGTGCTGTCGAGGCTGGCCGCGTTGACCGTCAGAGTGCCTTCGCTGCTGATCAGGCCTTCGACGTTACTCAACGCATTGTCGAGGCGAATATCCAGCCCGCGCTGAGCAACAAGGCTGCCACCGCTGTTGTCCAGACTCTGGCCCACAACCGTGGTGATGCCCGTGCTGGAGACCTCGCCATTGCGGTTGTTCAGGTGGCCAAGGGTGGCGTTGAGATTACCGCTGCTGTTAATCAGTCCTTGGCCGTTGAGCACCTGACTGGCCGTAAGGTTGAGATTGCCCTTGCTCAACACCCGGCCGTTATTTTGATTGTCCAGCGTTCCAACCGTGATGTTGGCGGTTTGCGCGGCGCTCAATGTGCCGCCCTGATTGCTCAGAGTCTGGCTGGTGTTGACCGTCAGGGTACGGCTGGCCACCACCGTCTTACCGGTGTTGTTGAGGTTCTGCGCGCTCAGGCTCACATCGCCCGTGGCGTTGCGGCTGGTGTCGGCGTTGACCCCGGCTTCGATGATGCCGTTGTTGGTCAGCACACCGCCGGCACTCAACGTGATGTTGTCCCGGGCGGCGAGGGTTTGCTGGTTGGTCAGGTTGCCTTGGGTTTGCACGTTGACGGCGGTGCCGGCGTAAACCGGTCCCTGGGCGTCGAGACTGGCGGCTTTGACGTTGACGGCGCCCGTGGCAGAAGTCTGTGCGAGGCTGAGATGCCCATTGGCATCGAGCTGGATATCCCCGCCACTGGCCGCCAGGTTGCCGTCGAGTTTCACCCCGACCCCGGCTTCGGTGCCCACCAGTTTGATCGCTCCGGCGTACATGCCACCCAACGCCGAAGAGTCGATGGCCAATTGTGGTTTGGCGCTGCCATCATCGGCGCGGGGGGTGGCGTTGAGGCTGTCGGCGTTGACGTCGTTGCGGCCGGCGATGATGGTCAGGTTTTTCGCCTGAATTTCGGCGTTGATCCTGGCGCTACGGGTGATGATTTCGAAGCGATCGACATTGTTGGCATTCAGCCCGGCGCCGTCGATGGCAACGCTGCCCTGATCGACCTGAAAACGATCGAGACGACCGTTGTCCAGCACCGGTTTTCCGGTGGTCAGCGTCACGCGCGGGGTGTTGATGAAGCCGCAGCCGTTGCAGCTGATGCCGTAGGGGTTGGCGACGATCACGCGGGCTGACTGCCCCGCCACTTCGGTGTAACCACGTAACTGGCTGGGGCTGCCGCCGACCACTTCGTTGAGGATGGTTTGCGCCGCCACCCGGTTGGTCAGGTTGGGGTTGCCGACGATGATCCCGCCCAGTTGCGTGGCGCCAGTCTGGTTGGCGACGTTGTTGAGGATCACGCCCTGGGCGCCGACGTTGTAATCGTGAAACTGGTTATACGACAGGCCCGTGCCATTGGGCGTGGCGATTTGAACAATCGGCACCCCATTGCCCGCCTGCCCAAGGCTGGTGCCTGGCGAGGCCACCACAATCCCGTCGGCCTGGGCCCACATCGGTTGCCAGAACATGACGTTGGCCAACAGGAACGCCAACCCGCGCTTGGGCATGCCCCAGAAGTGCTCGCGGTTTTTGATGGCAGCAGAAGGCTGACCAGCCAGAAAGGCCAGTTGACGAACGTCCATGATTTGAATCTCGTTAAAGCAGAATTTAGAGGAAGACATCCACGCGGAAATAGATCGGCGCTTCACGCTCGGTCAGGGTGTCCGGGCGCTCCAGGGAATGGGCAAAGGTCACGCTGGCGGCCAGGTGCTGACCCCGGGCAAACAGCTCCACGGAGTTGCTGGACATGCGCCCGTGCTGATCGCCGTTGTAACGGTCGCCACGGATCACGCCCTGGTCGTAACCGAGGCTGGTGCCGTATTCGGCGAACACCGGACGCAGCCATTCCAGGGTCACCGGGCGGCTCCAGCGCAGGTCGTTGCGCCAGTAACCGCCACTGTCGCCGGACAAGGATTGATCCTTGTAACCACGGATCGACGACTGCCCGCCAAGGCTGGTGCGTTGCGGGCTGAACAGCACGTCTTCGCTACGCTGGCCGGTCATCAGGCTGCTGAAACTGAAGGACTCGCCCCACAGTTTGAACGGCTGCAAATAGCTTGCGGTGGCGGTGTACTTGCGGTAACGCGCGTCCGGCTCGCCGGGGCCCGGGTGACCGTTGCCCTGAGCGTCGAACGCGCCGATGCCTTCCTGCATGCCCAAGTCGAGGTTGACGAAGGCACTGCCGACCCGTCGACCGTGGTTGATGCCGAACTGTGCTTCGCTGATGCGGTTGCTGCTCAGCTTGAGTTTGCTGTCTTCGATGAAGTTATTGGTGCGCAGGTACGAAAGGCCGGTGCTGAGGGAGGTCTTGCTCAGGGCGTCGCGATGGATCACCCGCTCGGCGCGTAGCTGATGGTTTTCACTGTCGCCGGTCTGTTTGAAGTTGAAACCGTTGGCCTGCGCTTGCGAGCGGTACTCGCTCTGGCTGTAGGTGTAACTGAAATTCCACCAGCCCCACGGCAAGCTGTAATTGAGCATCGCGTTGTTGGAGGTGTGCTGGTGATCGGTCATCGCATCGTGACCGCCGCGCAGCATCAACTGATCGGCCAGACCCAGCGGGCTGTCCCAATCAAACGTCGTGCCCCACTGCTGCTCACCGGTGCTGCGCTGGCCGTCATTACTGCGAGACAACCCGGCACGCCACGGTTTCTGCGGGGTGTTCTTGACCAGTACTTCGCTGCCACCAACGTTCTTGCCCGGCGACAACTCCATCTGCGCCTGATTCGACGGCAAGCGGTTCAACTGATCCACCATCTGCTCGATTTCCCGCAGATTGACCAGCTCACCACGCTTGCCGGGAAAAGCCATCCCCAGTTCACGGTCCGACAGCTTGCTGCCCTCCGCGCCCTTCAATCCTTCAAGCCTGCCCTCGACCACCAGCACCTTCAAATGCCCGCCGGACAAATCCTGCTGCGGCAAATAGGCCCGGCTGGTGACCAGGCCTTTCTCGATGTAGTGATCGGTGATGACTTTCAGCAACTCGTTGAGCTGCGTGACGCCTAGGCACTGACCGATGTAAGGCTTGAGCAGACGATTTTTATCGCGGTCCGAAAGACTGTCGGCGCCTTTGAGCTCGATGTCCTTGATGGGGAAACAACGGGCGTCGGTTGGGGCCGTCGGTTGCGTGGGTTTGGCCTCCTTGCCGGGTAATTCCTTGAGCTCTTCAAGACGCCGACGCTGCTCTTCGAGCAAGCGATCCTGACGTTCGCGGATCAGATCGGTTTCACCGGGGGTGGGGGCGGCGTGAGCAAGATTCAGCGGAGAAAGGCACAGCAAAGCCAGGCACAACCTCGCCACGAGGGCGGGTGGGTACATGTTCGTTCCCTCGAATGGAGAGTGATAGCAGAATGATGGCGCGATGTTAGATGGCCATAATTCTGGCGTCAATGAATGGATCCATTTTGGGTGGGGGTTGACGGACGGTAGGGGGTGTTGCGCTCCCCTTTTGATTAGGCATTTCGTTGCATGAGGTGGCGATGTTTGTGGCAGTGAGGGATAGATAAATCTCCTACGCCCATCTCGGAATCAGGCGACTAGCACCGCTGGAACGATGAAGCTCATAGTCCGCCCGTTGCCCAAATGGCGGCCGGGTTTGGCGACCTGATTAACGAGTCTCAATAAACTAAACGAGGCTCCACCGATGGATAGAGACATGCCCCTCACCGGGATTGACTTGATTCCGGCATCGTTGCTTATCGATACCCAAGATCCACTCGATGTTCTGCACGCCATGTCTGACTACCGAATCCGCACTGTTACTCAGGTGCTGGAAAACATCGCGTTTCGCGCCGAGATTGGTTGCGATACGGTGGTGCTTTCCGACTTCTCCAAACTGCTGGCCATACCGTTGCGAGATGGTTGTGATTTGATGGATGTGATTGGTAGACGGTTGCGGGCGTTGGCAGCGGAGTGAATGAAAATGGGCGACCTGTTGGTCGCCTGTTTCATGGGGAATACAAAAAACTAATAACAGCGAACGTGATCAGCCGGACCGCAAGTACTCACTGACTTCTTGTGCCAGCGCCTCTACGATCGACCTCGGTCCTTCAATCATCAGCCCCATATACGTCTCGGACTCAATGGTTATCACGGCGCCGCCTAGTTTGACGCGTGCTGTATCAAGCTCTTGGGACCCACCTACTCCCCAGGAACTCCCCGCGCCTACTGCGCCACGTGATGTTAGCACCGCAACCAAAGTGGCCTTCAACACGTCGTCATACTCATCCCCAAGCCGGATGCTGGTGTTTTCTGTACTCATTATTAAAATCCTAGGCGGAAATCGGGCTAATGGGTGACCCTGCTCCCCCCTTATTATTCCTTATTGAAAATCTCATACACCCATTTGGCCAATACTTCCGGCGACGTCGTTTCTTTCCTTAGACATTCTTCACCGCGATCTTTCGCAACAATGGCCAGCTTCCCAGCTTCAGAAATTTCAATATAGGGAGCACCAAACTCATCCACTTCAGTTCCTAAAGGAAATCTCTCATATGGATTTCCCTGCTCACGCGCATATTTGAAAAAATATTCGGCTAACTGTTCAAGTTCCATTGCTGCTACCTCGGGTTATTTTATCGGTCTGATGAAACCTTCCTTCACCAACTCATCAATGCTCATAGGTAATTGATACTGAGTCCCCATGCCAGGCTTTCCAAACCAAGGAGCTGCGCTTCCAGAGTTTACCTCTGGGATAGGCTTTAAAACCTCATACTGCCTATAGGGTGATCTCAGACTTGAGTCAGGCAAGGCGCGCTGATCAAACGGCACGTCTGTCGGCGCCACAAATTTACCCTGATCAGTAAAGTTACCTTTCTCATCAAAACGGCCACCATACCTGTCAAATGTATGGCCCGGCTGAAGCTCAGTAATCGTCGGCGGCCCATTGAACCCTCCGTCAAAACCATTATTTGCTTTTGTTGGCCAATCGGGACTTCCGTCAGGCTTCACCCACCGAGGATCAACACCCAACTTATCAGCAGTGGCAACCTGCGCTGGTGTCGGGTTGGCTACTGGCCCCCGCCCCCCTCCTTTTACACCACCATTGCCGTTCCCGGAAACATTCGTCCCATCTTTCGTCCCCGAATCGCCTTCTTTGGTCGGGCCCTT
>NZ_AKJE01000121.1 GCF_000282495.1 Pseudomonas sp. GM79 | reverse complement strand
GACTTCTGGTTTTACGACTGCTGCGCAGCCGATCGCAGCCTCGCAGGCTCGACAGCTCCTACAAAGATTGCGTTGTAGCTGTAATAGCTTTACTGACCGGCATTTCAATCCAGCGTGAAGGCTAGCCGAAAGCGTTCAAGTGCCGCTTCGCTGTCGCCGCTGGCCCAGCCCTCAAGCCCGACGACACCGGTGTATCCCATGCGGAACAAGGCTTTGGCAATGGCCGGATAATGGATTTCACCGGTGCCCGGTTCCATGCGGCCGGGGACATCGGCGACCTGGATTTCCCCGATGGCGCTGCCTGCGCGCTGGATCAGTTCGATCAGGTTCCCTTCGCCGATCTGGGCATGGTAAAGGTCCAGGTTCATCTTCAGATGAGGGCTGCCCACGGCCTCGATCAGCGCCAGGGTATCGTCGGCGCGAGCGAAGGGAGTGCCGGGGTGGTCCACCTCGGTATTGAGGTTTTCCAGCAAGAATACCCGGCCTGCGTCTTCGCCCAGGCGAGCGATTTTTTCCAGGGTCTTGCAGGCGCTCAACCACATGCGTCCGGTGGTGTGGGCCACGGGTTTGACCGGCAAACCTTTGTCGCCCAGGCCAGTGCCATGCAGGTTGAGACTCGGGCAATTGAGTTGTGCGGCGACGGCCAGCGATTCTCGTGCGCTGTCGAGCAGGTGCTGGATGTCTTCGGGGTCGGTCAGGTTGCCCGAGATGTAGCCGGTCATCGAGGTGAAGTCAGCGCCCGTGGCGACAAGGGCCGCAATGTCTTTCTTCGTCCAGTCCCAGAGTTCGGCACTGAACCCCAGCGCATGAATGCGTTTGACGCGCTCTGTGAATGGCAGATCGAGGAAGACCATCTCGGCACTGATCGCCAGTTTGAACGGTGTGAAACTCATGAATGGGCTCCTTGCACGCGCACAGGTTTGCCCTGCTGGAAGGACTCGATACACGCGCGGGCAATGGCCAGTGCAGCACGGGCATCTTCGCCGCTGGCGAGGGGTTTTTCGCCGGTGCGCAGGCAGTCGACAAAGTGGTTGAGCTCGGCCACATACGCATCACGCAGCAGGTCGGTGTCCAGGCGCTGGGTATCGGCCTGGATGCCATTGGCCAGATAACGAACCAAGTCAGACTCATTGGCGCTGCCCATGGTCAGCATGCCAGCGCTGCCGAACACTTCCCCTCGAACATCGTAGCCATACACGGCCTGGAAATTGGCCTCGGCCGTCGCGATGGCGCCGTTGTCGAAACGGATCGTGACCACGGCGGTGTCGAGGAAGCCCTTGGCCTTGTAGTCCGGTGCAATCAGGGCATCGGCCATGACGAAAACTTCAACCGCTTCGGCGCCGGGATTGAGGTAGCGCAGAGTATCGAAGTCATGGATCAGGGTTTCGAGGAAAATCACCCACTGCGGCGAGGCCGCCGGGTTGTTCAGCGCCGGGTCGCGGGTCAGTGAGCGCAGCAGTTGCGGCGTACCGATGCGGCCGGCGACCACGTCCAGGTGGGCGGCCCGGAAGCTTTTGGCAAAGCGGCGGTTGAAGCCGACCTGCAGTGGCACGCGCGCATCGGCGGCTGCGGCGATGGCGCGGTCGGCCTCGTCGAGGGTGATGGCCATGGGTTTTTCACAAAACACACCTTTGCCGGCCCGGGCCGCGCTGATCACCAGTTCGGCATGGCTGCGGGCGGGGGCGGCAATCAAGACAGCGTCGATTTCCGGGTCATCGAGCAGTTGCTGTGGATCGGTGTAGACCCGTTGCACACCCAACTCTGCGGCCAGGCGCGCGGCTTGACCGGGGGTAGGGTCGGCGATGGCGGCCAGACAGGCGCCGGGAATGTGTCTGGCGGCAGTCAGGCCGTGAAAGCTGCCCATGCGGCCAGCACCGATGAGACCCAGGCGGATGATCTTGGACGTACTCATGAAATGACTCCCTTTTATTGTTGTTCAATGACTCGCAGCAGGAATGTCCTCGCTGGCGTTAATCAAGAGAGCAAGGGCTGTGCCAATATCTAAATGCTTGATATTTAAGGAGTTAATTAATATTTATTGAAAGATGTGTTCATTCGCATGACATGTCTACACTGACATGTCTAAAACGTGAACATAGAAGCGGATCGATGATGGTGAACCCACAGCTAACGGCCTTCAGCGCGCAAGACCTCGATTACATCACCGCGCTCGGGCCTGCGTCGTTGAACGAAGGACCGATCGCCGAGCTGGACCAGGCTTGGCTGGCTTGCCTGAAAGGGCGCATCGATCGACCTGCAGGAGTCAGGCAGGTTATCTGGGATTCATGGCTGCGCAGCGTCAATGCCGGCCTCGATCCTGAGGATGGCGAATACCGGTTTGTCGCCCCGACCGTTCTGGCCGCAACGCTGGCGACCAATCGCGCCTTGATCGCGGCGGCGGCGGAGGTCATGAAGGGATTGCTGGCTTACAACCCCAGGGGCCATATCAATCTGACCGATGCCGCAGGCACGACCCTGTATTTCTGCGGCCTGGACCTCACGCCCGTGGGCAGCCGGCTGCTGGAGTCGGTGCAGGGCACCAACTGCACCGGGCTGGCGCTTGCCGAAGATCGCTTGGTGTATGTGCTGGCCGAGGAAAACTTCGGGATCGGCCTGCGTCGGCGGCGCATGCATTGTGCTGCCGCGCCGATCAGGGATGCGCAGGGCAGGACGCTGGCCATGCTGACCTTGACCGCCGAGCCGGGCTGGTTTCATTTCCATACGCTGGGCACCGTCCAGGCAGCGGCCGAAGCGGTCTCGCGGCAGATGGCGCTGCAGATACTGCTGGAAGAACAGCAAACCGTCCTCGAAGTGCTCAACGAGGGTCTTGTGGTGCTGGATGAGCGCGGCTGCATCAAGGCGCTCAACCGTTATGCCCGCCAATTGTTCCGCGTGGGCCGGGATCTGCTGGGCAGCCCGTTCCAGCGTCTGGGCCAGAGCGAGCTGACCGATGAGATGCTGCTGCGTGGCGGGGAAGGGCAGCAGTATGAAGGGATAAGGGACCTGGATTGCACGTTTGAATTGCATGATCGCAGCCACTTGGCGTGCCTGGTCTCGGTGTGCCCACTGGAGCAGGGCGGGCGCATTGTTTCGCTGCGCGAGAACCGGCGCATCCGGGAAATTACCCGGCGGATCATCGGCACTCAAGCCAGCTACACCTTCGAGACCATTCAAGGCAGTTCGCGAGCCATACAGGACGCGTTGCATCTGGGGAGGATCGCCAGTCGCAGTGACTCGACCACGCTGATCCTGGGTGAAAGCGGCACCGGTAAGGAGCTGTTCGCCCAGGCAATCCATAACGCCAGCGAGCGTTGCAATGGTCCGTTTGTGGCGGTCAATTGCGGGGCCATTCCGCGAGATCTGGTGCAGAGCGAACTGTTTGGTCATGTCGAGGGCGCCTTCACCGGATCGGCCCGTGGAGGCTCTGCCGGGAAGTTTGAACTGGCCGATGGCGGAACGATCTTCCTCGACGAAATCGGTGACATGTCTTTCGATGCCCAGGTCAGCCTGCTGCGCGTCTTGCAAGAAGGCGAGGTGACTCGCGTGGGCGCGAAAAAATCGCAGCAAGTGGACGTACGCATCATCGCCGCCACCCACCGCAACCTGAGCCAGGCGGTTGCCGATGGCGCCTTCCGTGAGGATCTTTACTACCGGCTCAATGTGCTGAACCTGACGGTTCCGCCGCTGCGGATGCGTCGGGAAGATGTTCCATTGCTGGCGCGGCATTTTCTCAATCGTTGCACCCGGTCATTGCGCAAATCGGTGCAGGGCATCTCGCCCGAGGCGTTGGATATTCTTTCGGCCTACAGCTGGCCGGGTAATGTTCGCGAGTTGGAAAACACCATTGAACGTGCGACCAATCTGGCAGTGACCGAACTGATCCAGCCAGCTGATCTACCGCTTGAAATCAAGCAAAGGCTACGTCAGCCGGTGCCGGGAAGTGTGCCCGAACCCCTGGCTGCCCTGGACCTTGGCACCCATGAAATGAATGCGATCATCGCGGCCCTCAGGGATACCCGCGGCAACATCCGCCTGGCCGCTAGGCAGCTGAATGTTTCTCGTGGCGGGTTGTACAACAAGATGAATCGGTTCGGGCTGAGTGCCGATGCTTTTCGTTCGGAACCCGACTTCTGATGAGTAGGCTGAATGAAGAGCGACCTTGTGGCGAGGGAGCTTGCTCCCGCTGGGCTGCGCAGCGGCCCCAATAGGGCTGCCGCAGTTTTTCAGAAAGAACTCAGTGATCGGTTTTGGGGCTGCTACGCAGCCCAGCGGGAGCAAGCTCCCTCGCCACAGGTTTGGTGTGTCTGCGAAAGTGTGTGGATACTCTCGGTACCCCTCACAGGTTCAGCCTCGAGCGTTCTCTGAGGTCACGATCTGCAACGGAATATGGATTCGATGCCGTATCGGGTCGAAGTCCGGCGTGGTCTGCAGCTCCACCAGCAAGTCGACCAGCGCCGCCGCCAGCAATCGCGGTTGGGAGTCGATCACCAGGCTGATCAATCCCTGATTCAGGGCTTGTCGCGACAGCTCGGTCGACTCTTGCAGAATGCAGCACAGCGACGGCTGCTTCGGTAGCTGCGACAGGGCATTGATGACCCCGTCGCCGCCACCGCCGACCACGCACAACCCCCGCAAGTCGTCATGCCGTGCCAGCAGGTCCAGCGTCGCCTCTTCGGTGATGTCGCAATTGTCCAGATTGATCACCGCTTCCAGCAGCCGCAACCCTGGGGCGCGTTCTGCCAGGTAGCTGCGCAACCCCTCGACCCGCGCCTGATGGCCAAGAAAACGGTGGCCGCCGAGCAACACCCCGACGCTGCCTTTGCGGGCGCCACACGTGTGCGCCATCAGCCAACCCATGGTACGTCCGACCTCGTGATTATCCTGGCCGACGTAAGGCTCATCCGCCGCCTCATGAATGTCCGACAGCATCGCGATCACCGGCACGCCGGCCTCTCTGATCTGCGCGATGGCGGCATTGATCAGCGGATGCGCGAAGCTGACCACCGCCAGACCATCGCACTGCACCGCCAGTTGTTCGATCTGGGCAATGATCGCGCTGGGCGTGCGATCAAAGACGTACTCGAATTGAATGCTCAGGTTGGCGCCAGCCTGACGCTGCGCCGCCTCGGTGATGGCGGCGGCCACGTTGCCATAAAACGCCTGGGCGGTACCGAGCAAGAGGATGCCGAAACGATAGGTGGGACGACGTTCGCGGATCCGCTGGCCGATCAGCCTGGCAGCGAAATAACCGACCGCTTCGGCGGCCTGGAATACCTGCTCGGCGGTGTCCGGGTTGACCGGAGCCCTGGCGTTGAGCACCCGGTCCACGGTAGCGACACTCAAGCCAGCGTGTTCGGCAACGGTGGCGATGGTTGGGCGTTTAGTGTTGTTCATGGCGGGCCCCGCAAGCGCTTTGATAGAAAACTATCAAGCTTCAATGGGCCTGGATGATAGCTTGATAGGGAATG
Source organism: Pseudomonas sp. GM79 (assembly GCF_000282495.1). Taxonomy (GTDB): domain Bacteria; phylum Pseudomonadota; class Gammaproteobacteria; order Pseudomonadales; family Pseudomonadaceae; genus Aquipseudomonas. The sequence continues at coordinate 28,587 of NZ_AKJE01000121.1, read as the reverse complement.
TATTCAAGGGCTTGAGGGTGATTTCTGCGCTCTCTATATTTTCCCCAGCGATGTGATCCCGCGTCGAAAAGTGCGTAAAACAATCAAGCTTGCGGAGAACAATAAAATGCCTGAACAAAACGCAGCCTTTGAAAGCCCTGGTAAACCCAAGCCTCGGGATTATCGATTGACCGGCCCCGAAGCCGCCCGAGCGGCGCAAAAAGGCCTGGTATCGGCAAGCTGGTATCAATCCCCCATTTCTCGTAAACGCATGAAGGAATTAATGCAGCGCCGCGATGGCCCGGCCTTGCTTGATACCGCGATCTGGCTGTCGGCGATGGTCGTGACCGGGTTCGGTGGCTACTGGTTCTGGGGCTCCTGGGCCTGCGTTCCGTTCTTCTTCGTCTACGGGCTGCTCTACGGCACGGCGTCCAATGCCCGTTGGCACGAAGCGGGTCACGGTACGGCGTTCAAGACCCGCTGGATGAATGATGCGGTCTATCAGCTGTCGAGCTTCATGTTCATGTTCGAACCCCAAGTCTGGCGCTGGAGCCATGCTCGGCACCACACCGACACCGTGATCGTCGGCCGCGATCCGGAGATCGTCGAACCACGTCCGCCAAGCCTGATCAATATGGCGCTGAGCCTGTTCAGAATGCCTTACGCGTTGAACACGATGTGGTCAGTCTGCAAGCACGCGGTAGGGCGGATGGGTGAAGAAGAACAGACGTTCATCCCCGAATCCGAGTGGCCCAAGGTGGTGAGGGACGCACGCGTCTGGCTAGCGATTTATGCGCTCACCGTGGGTACTGCGGTTTATCTGCAGAGCTGGTTGCCGCTGATGTTTATCGGCCTGCCGACCCTCTATGGCGGTTGGCTGTCCTACCTGTTCGGCCTGTCTCAGCATGTCGGCCTGGCTGAGGACGTACTCGATCATCGCAGCAACTGCCGCACGATTTATATGGGCCCGGTGCTGCGCTTCATGTACCTCAACATGAACTATCACCTTGAGCACCACATGTATCCGATGGTGCCGTTTCACGCGCTGGCACAACTTCACGAGGAGATCCGCCGTGACTGCCCGCCGCCTTACACCAGCCTGTTCGAGGCCTTCAAGGAAATCATCCCGACCATCTGGAAGCAGCGCAAAGACCCGACTTATTTCGTCAGTCGCCCTTTGCCACAAAGCACCAAACCCGCCGCAACCGTCCGGGCACAACCTGAAGCAATGCCGGGCTGACATCCAATAGGCACAACCCCTGTGGGAGCGGGCTTGCTCGCGAAGACGGCGTCACAGTCAACATCGATGTCGCCTGATACACCGCTTTCGCGAGCAAGCCCGCTCCCACATGACACCTTCCTGTGTGTACCACTACAAGAGAAAACGCCATGACCGATCAATGGATCGATGTATGTGCCGTGGACGATATCGACGATGAAGATGTCATTCGTTTCGACCATGGCCAGCACACCTATGCCGTCTACCGCTCCGCTAACAGCGAGTTTTTCGCCACCGCGGGCCTGTGCACCCACGAGTCCATCCACTTGGCTGATGGTTTGGTGATGGACCATGTCGTCGAGTGCCCCAAGCACAACGGGCGTTTCGACTACCGCTCCGGCAAAGCCCTTGGCGCACCGGTGTGCGTCAATCTCAAGACCTATGAAGTCCGGGTCGAGGCGGGGCGTGTGCTGCTCGCCATCACGGTTTAACTGCACGGAGTCTGTGCCATGAATCCTGCCAATGCTCCACTGGTCATCGTCGGCGCCGGGCATGCGGGTGGCCGTGCGGCCCTGACCCTGCGCGGCGAAGGTTATAGCGGTCGCCTGATTCTGATAGGCGACGAGTCCCACGCGCCCTATGAACGTCCGCCGCTGTCCAAGGGGCTGTTGCAGGGCACGGTCGATCTGGCGGGTTACAGCCTGTGCGATACCGCTCAGCTCGCCGAACTGGACATCGAGCACCTGGCCGGCAACCCGGTGAAATGCCTGGATCCGCAGCAGCATCGTCTGCAACTGGCTGACGGCAGCTGGCTGCATTACGCCCGGCTGTTATTGGCGACGGGAGGGCGCTCGCGCAGACTCGCCTCGGTGCCCGAGCACCTGCTCAATGTGCTTTATCTGCGTACCCATGACGAGGCCCTGGCACTGCGCGCTTCGTTGCAACCTGATACCCGGGTGGTGATCATCGGTGGCGGCTTCATCGGGCTCGAAGTCGCCGCCACCGCCCGGGCCTTGGGTTGCACCGTGACCTTGCTCGAGGCCGGTCCGCGCTTGGCGGGTCGGGTGTTGCCGGAGCAACTGTCCAGTGTCCTGATGGAACTGCATCGCAGTCGGGGCGTGGATGTCCGGCTGAATGTGGCGATTGAGGCGGTGCAGGGCACTACTCACGTTGAGTCCGTGCAACTGGTCGACGGCGAGTTGCTGCCCTGTGACCTGGTGGTGGTGGGCATCGGCATGCAACCCAACACTGAGCTGGCCGCGGCCGCAGGGCTTGAGGTCGGCCAGGGCATTCGCGTCGATGCCCAACTGCGCACCAGTGCGCCGGACATCTTTGCGGCGGGCGATGTCTGTGAATTTCGACTGCACCCGCAAGGCGTTTTCCAGCGTCAGGAAACCTGGCGCAACGCCGAGACCCAAGGTCGTCACGCCGCCCTGAATCTGTTGGGCGGCGAGCTGCCCTTCGAGGTCATTCCCGGTTTTTGGTCCGATCAATACGACTGGGGACTGCAGACCGTGGGCGTGATCGCAAACACACAGCCCACGGCGAGCCGGACAACCCCGGGTGGCGGATTCCTGTTGTTCTACCTCGATGCCGAGCAACGTTTGCAAGGCGCTTGCGGCTGGGGGCAGGGGAATAGCATCGCCAAGGACATCAAGCTGTGCGAACGGCTGATCGCTCACCGTGACCTCCTTTCGGTAGACGCTCTGGCCGACGCCGATGTACCGCTCAAACAACTGCTGAGGAACTGACATGCGTGAATTCCTGGTCTTTCAGTCCCAGTGGGCCATGCAAGATCACCGCGGCCAATGCGACCTTTCCCTGGAAGCGCAAGTGGAGAAAATCGCCGCCGCCGGCTTCGACGGCATCACCGACCATTTCTGGGTCGCGCCACATGCCGCACGCCTGCATGCCGCCGCCAAGGCGCAAGGCCTGCAAATCGAAGGGCAGGTGTTCCCCCGCACCGTGGATGATCTGGCGGCAGCGATCGATGTCGCGTCCCGCTACGGCTGCCACCACCTCACGCTGCAAGCAGACGTGCGGCCGCGCACGTTGAAGCAAGCTATCGAACTGATCGAAGGCTGGCAGCGTCTGGCCGAGCAGGTGGACTTTCCTGTTCTGCTGGAAACCCACCGTTATCGCCTCACCAATGACCTGTTGTTCACCCTCGACATTCTCGAGGAAATGCCCGATCTCAAACTGTTGGCCGACTTGTCCCACTATGTCGTGGGCCGCGAACTGCCAGAACCGGCCACTGCCGAAGACGACGAACAGATCCACACCATCCTTCGCCACAGCTGGGGTTTTCATGGTCGTGTCGCCAACGGCGAACAGGTCCAGGTGCCCCTGAGCTTCGCCCAGCATCGACCCTGGCTGGAACGTTTCCTGGGCTGGTGGCGCTATGGAATAGAGGATTGGCTGGCTCGACCGAACACGCCCGACAGCCTGTCCTTCACCTGTGAACTCGGCCCGCCACCCTATGCCATCACGGGTGCCGATGGGCGCGACATCACCGATCGCTGGGCCGAGGCGCTGATGCTTAAGGAGGTGATACGTGAGGTTTGGGATGATTGTCGGGCGGGGTCAAATGATGGGGGGTGATTGAATGCAGATTTGCCGTCAAGCTATCTACGGAACCCGAGGCAATTCAGCATGTGGGTAGCGAAGAAAACATCTCCAGACCACTCCCACACGGGTCTATCAGGTAAAAACCAGAACGGAATCACTTTTTCGGTGGTTTACCGCTGGCAGGGATGTGCAGGTACGACATCACGCTTTCAGTCAGTTCGGTTGCCAGTTTGACCGCTTCTTTATTGCGCGCCATCACGCCGGCGACCAAGCCTTCGATTAAGGCCAGCACCGCGATGTTGGAGCTGGTCAGTACCGGGTGATCGCAGGGCGCAAACAGCGTGTGCTCGGCAATGCCGGTGAGCGGCGAAGCGGGGGAGTCGGTAATGGCCAGCACCGATGCGCCACGTTCATTGGCGAAGCGTGCCAGTTGCAGGGTGTCGAGGGAGTAGCGCGGCAGGGAGATCGCCAGCAATACGTCCTGGTCGGTGATTGCGGCCAGACGGTAAGCGGCGTTTTCGTTGCCGCCTTCCATGCTGATGGCCGCGGCGTCCGCACAAAAGGGCATCAGGGTCGAGGCGGCGAGGCCGGCGAAGTAAACACTGTTGCCGAACCCCAGAATGTAGATTTTGCGTGCCGTGGTCAGGCGAGTGACGAAGGCTTCAAAGGTGTCGGCGTGGTTGTTGCTCGTCGCCGTGGTCAGGTTGCTGCTGGCGCTCTGGAGTTGCTCATGCAGGCCAAACGCGCCGCCCGGGCGATGGGCAAGTTCGTTGCGCAGTTTGTCGACCGGCGACACCATCTGCTGCAACGTTGCGACCAGCTCGGCCTTCATGCCGCTGTAGCCACCGAGGTCCAGCGCTTTGGCCAGGCGGTTGACGGCGGCGGGTGAGGTCAATGTCTCGTGAGCCATCTCCTCGATGGTCAGTGTCGCGGCCTTGAGCGGGTGACGCAGGATAAAGTCCGCGACCTTGCGCAGTGACGGCGGCAGTTCGGAAACGATTTCCGTCAGTTTGCGCATGACCGGCGCGGCATAGACAGTGGTGTCTTTCGATGGGGTTGGCATATCCAGCTCAACATTTCCTGAAGGTGAAAGAAGGGCTGTGCCTGATGCCCTGACAAGGTTGGCTGGAGTGTATCCCAAGCCTGCCTTGTCAGGGCAGCGTCGATCCGTGGATGGGTGGGCGGCGGTCTTACTTCAAACTCCCGGACAGAAACTGCTGGAGGCGTTCGGATTGCGGGTTGACCAGCACCTCGCTCGGGTCGCCGCGCTCTTCGACAACGCCCTTGTGCAGGAACACCAGTTGGTTCGACACCTCTCGGGCAAAGCCCATTTCGTGAGTCACCACCACCATGGTGCGGCCTTCCTGCGCCAGATCCTGCATGACTTTAAGCACTTCGCCGACCAGTTCGGGGTCGAGCGCCGACGTCGGCTCATCAAACAGCATCACTTGCGGTTCCATCGCCAGTGCGCGGGCAATGGCCACGCGCTGCTGCTCGCCACCGGACATATGCGCCGGCCAGGCGTTCATGCGGTGGGCTACCCCGACTTTATCAAGGTAGTGCTCGGCCTTTTCCCGTGCCTCTTTTTTGCCCAGGCCCTGCACATGCACCGGGGCTTCCATGACGTTTTCCAGAGCGCTCATGTGTGACCAGAGGTTGAAGTGTTGAAACACCATCGATAGCTGTGAACGCATGCGTTGCAACTGCTTGGGTTCGGCCGCCTTCAGCCCGCCAAGCTTGTTGGCTACCAGCTTGAGCGGTTCGCCATTGAGTACGATATTGCCCGCATTGGGTTGCTCCAGCAGGTTGATGCAGCGCAGGAACGTACTTTTGCCAGAGCCGCTGGAACCGATGATGCTGATCACGTCACCGGCCTGTGCTTGCAGGGACACGCCCTTGAGCACCTGGTGCGCGCCGTAGCTTTTATGCAGGTCTTGAACTTCGAGTTTGTACATGGTTTTAACTCTCTGGCATCAGTCGCTGAGCAAGCGACCCTGGCGAATGGGGGTAGAACCGGCAACTTTGGCCAGCCACAATCCAGGCTGGGCATAGCGCAGCCGTTCGCGGGCATAGAGAATGCCGTCGGTGCTGGCGCTCACCACGCTATGGCGGTCGGTCAGCGGGTCGATGACCTCGAAGAGCGGATCGCCGACCCTGACCTGCGCGCCCAGCGGTTGCAGAAAACTCACCACACCCGGATGGGGCGCACAGGCGTACTGCGCGCCGGCGAATGGCATGGCCTGGCAATGACTCGGCGGTGCCGCTGGCCAGTCACCGCTGATCAGGCCTTGTTCGGCGAGATACCCGAGAATGGCTTGTGCACTGTCGACGCATTGCCCGCGCTCGGTGTCTGCCATGCCACGCAATTCGATGGTGGTGGCCATGCATGCCAGGGGAATATTGGCTTCAGGAAACCGCTCAGCCAGGCGTAACCATGTAATTGCGCAGGCTTCGTCGAAGGCACTGCCGCCCGCATCTTCGGCCAACAACGTGACCCCGGCACCGAGGCGAGCGGCCAGTGACTGCAAGCGCGGCCAGTGTTGCGGCATCGCATACAACAACATGATCGATTCGAAATCACAGTGCAGGTCCAGCACCACATCGGCGTCACAGGCATGCTGCAGCAACAAGCGACGCAGGCCGTCGAGTTCCGAGGTCGGTGCTGGCATGGCGGCGAGGGCATCGCCCATGGCGCGGCGGATGAGTGCGACGTTGGCGTCGGCATCGTCTACCAATTGGCCTTCCAACAGGGGGGCGACGGCATCGACCAACTCCGGGAACTCGCGATTGAAGTTCTTGCCGCTGGAGAACTCAAAGCGCCCCTGATGGGTGGCCTGGAACATCTGGGCGATCCCGATCGGATTGGCCATTGGCACCAACTCGATCACCCCGCTCAGGCGGCCTTGTGTTTCCAGTTCCAGAAGACGGCGCTTGAGCTCGACGGCGACGCGCATCCCCGGCAACTCGTCGGCATGCAATGACGCCTGGATGTACGCTTTGCGTGGTCCACTGCCAAAACGAAACAGCGTCAGCGTGCGTTCGGTGCCCGATGCACTCCACGGCAAGCGGTATTGAATGTGCTCCATAACAGCTCCTTAGTACTTGCGCGGTGCCAGATACGCCAGCCAATGGCGCTCGGCCAACTTGAACAGGCGCACCAGAATGAAGGTCAGGGCGAGGTAGATGAGCCCAGCGGTGATAAACGCCTCGAACGGCAGATAGAACCGTGAGCTGACAGTCCGCGCGGCCCCGGTGATGTCGACGAGGGTGACGATGGAGGCCAGGCTGGTGGTTTGCAGCATCATCAGCACTTCGTTGCTGTACTGCGGCAATGCCCGGCGCAAGGCCGACGGCATGAGAATGCGGCGATACAGGGTCAGGCGTGACATGCCCATGGCCTTGGCGGCTTCGATCTCGCCATGGGGGGTGGATTTCAAACTGCCGGCCAGCAACTCGGCGCTATAGGCACTGGTGTTGATCGCGAAGGCCAGACAGGCGCAAAAGGTGGCGCTGGAGAGGTAAGGCCAGAGCACGCTTTGGCGCACTGCTTCGAACTGCGCCAGGCCGTAATAGATCAGGAACAGTTGCACCAGCATCGGCGTGCCGCGAATCACGTAGGTATAGAGCCAGGCCGGGAAGTTGATCAGCGGTGATCGCGACACCCGCATCAGCGCCAGTGGAATCGCCAATACCAAACCCAGGGCCAGGGAAATCAGCAGGACTTTGAGGGTCAACAAGGCGCCATTGAAGTACAGCGGCAGGTGTTCCCAGATCAGGTTGTAGTCGAGAATCATGGGCGGTTCCCCTCACAATTCGGCGGCTTTGATGCCGACCGAGTAGTGTTTTTCCAGATAGCGCAGCACCAGCAAGGACAGGCTGGTGAGCATCAGATACAGCGCGGCTACCGCGAGGAAAAACGTGAATGGCTCGTGTGTGGCATCCGCTGCGTTCTTGGCTTTGAACATCATGTCCTGCAAGCCGATCACCGAGATCAGCGCGGTGGATTTGGTCAGTACCAACCAATTGTTGGTGAACCCGGGAATGGCGAAACGAATCATCTGCGGTACCAGAATTCGCCAGAACACCTGTGCACCGCCCATGCCATAGGCCACGCCGGCCTCGGCCTGACCTTTGGGGATCGCCATGAAGGCGCCGCGAAAGGTTTCCGAGAGGTAGGCACCAAAAATGAAGCCCATGGTGCAGACGCCGGCGATAAAGGGGTTGATGTCGATATAGCGGGTGTAACCGAGTGCCAGGGCAATGCGGTTCACCAGATCCTGGCCACCGTAGAAGATCAGCAGGATCAGCACTAGGTCTGGGATACCGCGAATCAGGGTGGTGTAACTTTCCCCGAGCACGGCCAGCCATTTGAGTGGTGACAATCGGAATGCCGCGCCGATCAGCCCCAGGGCAATTGCCAGGGACATGGACGTCAAGGCCAGGTTTATGGTCAGCCAGGCGCCATCGAGAATGCTCGATCCGTAGCCGTGAAGCATCATGAAGTTCCTCAAGCGAGCGCCGTGAGGCGCGCAAGACAACCCCTGACAGACGCCTGCAATGGGCCGTCGCCGGGTCTTGGGTCAGGGGGGCAGGGGTAAGGGCTTACTCGCCGTAGATATCGAACGCGAAGTACTTGGCCATCACTTGCTGGTACTTGCCATTGGCGCGAATGGCGTCAATCGCGGCACTCAGGCGCGCAGCGTTGGCACTGTCGCCTTTGCGCACGGCGATCCCGGCACCCCGACCAAAATACTTCGGGTCGTTGATGTCGGGCCCTGTCAGTGCGAAGCCCTGGCCAGCCGGTGTCTTGATGAAGCTCTCATCGGTGTTGACGACGTCGGCGAGGGTGGCGTCCAGACGACCCGAGGCGAGATCGAGGAAGGCTTCATTTTGTGAGGAGTAGCGCACCACGACGACGCCGGCTTTTTCCAGTTGCTCGGTGGCAAAGCGATCGTAAGTCGAGGAGCGCTGCACGCCGATTTTCTTACCCTTGAGGTCCACCAAAGGGTCATTGATCAGGTTGCCGGCCTTCATCGCGAACTTGCCCGGTGTGTGGTAGTACTTTTTGCTGAAGTCCACGGACTTCATCCGGTCTTCCGTGATCGACATCGATGACAGCACGGCATCGATCTTGCGCACTTTGAGCGACGGGATCATGCCGTCGAACTCCTGAATGACCCACTCGCATTTGACCTTCATTTCTTCGCACAAGGCGTTGCCGATGTCGTAATCGAATCCGCTGACGTTGCCCTCTGGTGTCTTGAAGGAGAAGGGAGGGTAGGCGGCTTCGATACCGATACGCAGGCTGTCTTCGTCGGCATGTGCCAGGAAGCTGAAAGCGCATAGCGCCAGAGCACCTAGAAGTTCTGTCTTGTTCATATTGTTGACTCCTTGGAGGGCATTTTGGGGGTGCGGGTGCCCGCCATCCGGGTTGGCGCGGCGGATCAGTCCTGTGATCGGCGAGACTATAAATGACATAATAAAAATCAATATGCAATGTTTGTGAAAATATTCATATCAGTTCGGGGCGTGGCAAAGCGCAGCAGTGCCCGGTTAGCGTGGGCACTGTTGACCGGTTGTGCGGGGGATCACAAAGATTGTTCCGGGGGGGGCGAATGACCGTTTTTGGGTGTGGATTCAACCAGTCGATGCAACAGATTGGCTAAATCTTTCAGCGGGTGTTTCGTCGTTCAGGGTTTTCCAGCGCCAGCCATTTAAGACGCCGCGACGGCGATCAGATCGCCGTCACGACGTTAGTGCTCAACCGCGAATGAACGCCAACAAATCAGCGTTGATCTGATCCGCGTTGGTCGTCGGCATACCGTGGGGAAAGCCCGGGTACGTCTTGAGGGTGGAATGCTTCAATAGTTTGGCCGAAAGCGGCGCAGAGTCGGCAATCGGCACAATCTGATCATCCTCTCCATGCATGACCAGTGTGGGCACCTGAATCGCCTTCAGGTCTTCGGTGAAGTCGGTCTCGGAAAACGCTTTGATGCAGTCGTAATGAGCTTTTGCACCGCCCATCATGCCTTGCCGCCACCAGTTGTCGATTACGCCTTGTGAAACCTTGGCCCCGGGTCGATTGAAACCGTAGAACGGCCCCGACGGCACGTCCAGGTAAAACTGCGCGCGGCTGGCGACCAGTGCCGAACGGAACCCGTCGAACACTTCCAGAGGCAAACCGCCGGGGTTCTTCTCTGACTTAACCATGATGGGGGGAACCGCGCTGATCAGTACGGCCTTGGCAACGCGTCCCGGTTTGGCTCGAGCGGCGTAGCGCGCTACTTCACCCCCACCGGTCGAATGGCCGACATGGATCGCGCCTTTAAGGTCGAGCGCATCGGTCAGCTCGATGACATCGGCGGTGTAGGTGTCCATTTCGTTGCCCATCCAGGTTTGGGTCGAGCGCCCGTGACCGCGGCGATCGTGTGCGATCACCCGATAGCCTTTGAGCAAGAAAAACATCATCTGGTTGTCCCAGTCGTCCGCGCTCAATGGCCAGCCGTGGTGAAACACGATGGGCGTCGCCTCTTTCGGACCCCAATCCTTGAAGAAAATCTCGGTGCCGTCTTTGGTCGTAATAGAGTTCATAGCGTGCATCTCCTTGTGATCTGGTTTGTGTTGGGTTGTAGAGGGCTTGTCAGCGGCCTGCGTCAACCCGGAAAAACTGGAAAGCGGAATCAACAAACTGGCGGCCACTACTGCTGAACTTGTCAATATGGCCCGACGCTGGAGATCTATCTCCCGATTGGAGTCTTTCATTGGCGGTCTCTCGATCATGTGTTGTTGCTCAGGGAGATTCGTGCCTCCGTGAACGCAGGCGCAAACCCGACAAGCGATCAGTAGTCCCAGAAACCCGCGACCCAACGAAAGGCGTCACCGTCCACTGCCACCCGGCCAACGGAGGGGAAGGGCAGGTGAGTCGCCACGAACAGCTCACCGCTAGCCGCCGCCTCTTGCAACAGGCGGACACGAACGCGAACCGACTCCTCAGGGTCATGTTCAAAGCCGTTATGCCAGTCGGGGTGTTCGAAGGCGACCGGGAACAGGGCGTCGCCCGCGAAGGTCAACCGCTCGCCGCCGGATGTCACGTAGACCACGCTGTGCCCTGGAGTGTGGCCGCCGGTGAGCTTGACGACCACGCCTGGCGCCACTTCATACTCATCTTCGAACGTGCGCACCTTGCTGCGATACTCGCTAATGAACTGATTGGCCGTTGCCCGCAGGACGTCCGGCACCGGCGACGGCATGGCGGTGAGGGAGAAATCGGGCGACTCCCAGAACGCGACCTCGGTGGCTGAAACGTGGATGCGCAGATCCGGACGCAGTTGGCTCTTCACCTCATCGACCAGCAGCCCGCCGATATGGTCCATGTGCATATGGGTAATCACCACGTCGGTCACGGACGAAAGATCGATACCGGCGGCCTTCAGTCGTTTGGGGAACTGCCCGGCTCGCGGAAAGCCGGGGAACTGCCCGCCCAGTCCAGCGTCGACGAGGATGAGCTTGTCGCCACTGCGCACCACCAGTACGTTCAGCGCCCAATCGAACGCGTCCGGCCCCAGGAACATGTCCTTGAACCAGGCCGCGCGGGCGGCTGGGTCGGCATTGGTGGACATCGTCTCGGTCGGCAGGGGCAGCACTCCATCACTGACCACCAGCACGTCAATCTCGCCGATCCGCAGCGCATAGCGCGAAGGAACCAGCTCCTCGGACCCCGTGTTGTGCAAGCTCATGTTTGACTCCTGCTGAGCGTTCCTTTTCTGTGCTCCATCCTTTTGGGTGGGGTGGTTCAACTGCATTGTCATGGTCCTTCTCCTATTGCTTGGGTCACGTCGGGTTCAGGTGGAAGGGGCTTCAGGCCACAGGAATCATCGGGTCGGCTGCTGCCAGGGCGGCGGCCCGATCAGCTGCCGGCGGGTAGATCCACTGGGTGTTGATCTGCGTCTTGAGCTCCTTGGCCGTTTCCTTGACCAGCTTGAGCTGACGATCCCAGCCTTCAGTAAACACCGCGCCCCAGGCGCCCAGATCGAGGCAGGTCACGTACTTGGGCTGACGGTAGGGGGTGGACGCGACACCGAGCAGGTCCGCAGCGACATTATTGCCGGCGTGACGGCCTAGAGAAATCGCATGCTGGCAAGACATTGCGGCGAAGTTGCCGAGGTCGTCGGTGGCGGCATAGGCGACGTCTCCAGCAGCGTAGACATGCTCCTGGCCGAGCACCTTCAGGTTCTCATCGACGTGCAGGCGCCCCTGGACATCGCGCACGCTGGAAATCTGTTCGGTCAGCGGACTGGCGCGAAAGCCGACGGTCCAGATCACTGTTTGGCTCTCGATGCGGCGACCATCGGCGAGGGTAACGCCGTTGGCGTCCACTGCGGTCACGCTGGCGTTGACCACCCATTCAATGCCCAGGTATTCGGACGCCTCGATGATTGATGGACGAATTCCCTCACCCATGGTTGCGCCGATCTGAGGCGCACGGTCGATGATGATCACGCGGATGTCCTGATCGTTACCGAGCAAGGACCGCAGGCGCGCCGGCATTTCGGTGCCGGTCTCGATACCGGTGAAACCGCCACCGGCGACCACCACCGTGTTGCGGGCAACGCTGGAGGGACGGTTCTTGAGGGATTTGAGGTGGTTCTCCAGACGCACCGCGGCTTCGATCTGATCAACGTCGAAGGCGTGGGCGTCAAGGCCTGGCACTGTCGGACGGGATAACTGGCTGCCAGCGGCAAGTACCAGGCGATCGTAGGTCAATGTGCTCCACCGGCCAGCCTCATCGCGATAGCCAACGGTCCTTCCGAGGTCATCAATGTGCTCGGCGGTGCCTTTGATGAAACGCACACCTACCGAGTCGAACAACCCATCCAGGGGAGCGAACATTTTGTGCACGTCGCTTTCGTAGAAGCGGGGACGGATGCGCAATTGCGCCTGGGGTGCCAGCAGCGTGATTTCCACGTCGCTACGACTGTGCTTATCCAGTAGGCGGGCGGCGCTCAATGCACTCCACACACCACCGAACCCCGCACCAATAACCAGAATATGCTGTTTCATTAGTTGTTCCTCAAAAAGGTTTTCAATGTTCTTGAAGTTGTTCTTCAAGTTTGGTGGGGCGATAAACAGGCGCCGAAAGTCAAGGCATCCATGTTGAAAGCAGCAGGTCGCCCGCGGTGGATTTATGTTATGGCTGGATTATTTGCGGCGCACTTCTACATCGGTTCAGAAAAACTATACGTCAGGGGGTATGGGTATATACGAAGGTTTGTATTGGCTGCAAAAGAGAACGTTCAGAGCGCTCTCAGTTCTGCTGGAGGAGGGCTGTTTCGATGTAGTTCAGAAGCTTATTGGCGTCACAAGGTTTAGGCAGACAGGCAATCAGCGCAGGTGTATTGGTGCCAGGGGCGGGGAGGGCTTCAGGGTAAGCAGTGATGAACACAGTGGGAATGTGAAAGCCCATCGCGACGAGCTGCTTGTGAAGCTCCAAACCGCTCATTCCCGGCATCTGGATATCGGAAATGAGGCAATGTGTTTGAGCGGGGCCGTTCGTGTTGAGAAACTCTAGAGCGCTGCAATAAGTTTGAACTTTGTAACCGCTGGATCGCAGCAAGCTTTCAAGCGCTTTCCGGACCGAGTCATCATCATCGACGATGGCGATAATCATTGAGTTGCGTATGGGTGTGTCTTGCTTCATTTGGGACCCTCGTGACAGCTTTGGCCGTTATTACAACATACGCCGACTTATAAAGTGTTGAAGTATACCAATGTATAATCTGCTAAGACCAAAGTGTGGGGGAACTTGGAAGTTTGATGAAGTCACCCAGGTTGGTCTTGTACTACTGGGTCGCGATTGCGGGCATACCCACGTACAAGGCTGCACAACCAAGGGATACATCGGTTGAACCTAGATACAAGTGACGGCTTGCTGTTGGGCTGCATAAGCTTGAACTCCCTTACTCATGCGGCCTTGTGCCTAGACGGTGAACGTGATGAACAGAAATGATCTGCGGCGTGCCGACATCAATCTGTTGATTGTCTTCGAAACAGTGATGTGCGAGCGCAACGTTACCCGGGCCGCAGAGAAACTTTTCCTGTGCCAGGCCACTATCAGCAGCGCCCTCGGGCGACTGCGTTCGATGTTCAATGATCCGCTGTTCATCCGCACTGGCAGGGTGATGGAGCCGACTGCGCGCGCAGAAGAAATTCATGCGCGGCTGACGCCAGCATTGGATGGCATCGCTGTCGCCTTGAGTTGTGCCCAGGCGTTCGACCCACTCACCAGTGACGAGACCTTTCATATCGGACTCTCTGACGATGTCGAGTACGCGCTGCTTCCACGTTTGATCAAGCACCTGCGCGATGAGGCGCCAAACATCACGCTGGTGGTGCGCAGAGTGGACCATCGGCAACTACCCCAATTGCTGACCTCGGGAGAGATTTCCGTGGGTATCAGCTTCGCCCAGGAGCTGCCGGCCAGTGCTCATTGCAAAAGCCTGCGAGCGATGCAGCCTATGCTATTGCGCGCCGATTCGGACCCTGGCGCCCTGGGGCTGGATGACTTTTGCAGACGGCCTCATGTGGTTGTCTCGTCGATGGGAAATGTCATCGACGATGCCGACCATGCCCTGAGTCTGGTCGGTCGGCAGCGCAGGGTAGTCCTGGCTGTTCCGCAGTTCAGTGCCTTGCCCGCTTTGCTCGCCGGCAGCGACATGATTGCGATCGTACCGGACTACGTCGCCCGGGCCATGGCGCGAATGGAAGGGATGCGTGCCGACTTTGCGCCGTTGGCGCTACCGGCGCCGGACTTGTCCATGGCTTGGCGCGGCGCGGCCCACAACGACCCTCGGGAACGCTGGTTGCGTTCGTGCTTCTGTCGCTATCTCGGTCAACATCAAGAGCAGCCCGTGCCTCTGGCTGTAGCGTGACTTGAGGCTACGTTGTTCCGTGAAGCGTCCCCCCCGTTAGCTTTATCACTGGCATTGATATTTGTGCTGCCGGTGGGCTGGGTCAAATCCAGGTTCTAATGGTACTGGAAGCTGTTGTAGGCTATTGCGGCCGCATCGGCATGTGCGGCGCGACACTGGATACCGCGTAACGGTAATGTGCGGCAGTCAAGAACCTACTTATTGTTCCCGCTCCGACGGATAACAACATGCAGATACTATGGAACGATGGCGAGCGTACCTTCTGTCGAGAGTTACGCTCGGGTGTGGAAGGCAGCCGCAATGTTCTGGTTGCACGACCTGCTGCTGAACAACCGCTTCCGGCTTGTCTTGGCCGTTTCGCCCACGAATTTGGCCTGAAGGACGAACTGGATGGCTCTTGGGCTGTGCGTCCACTTGAGATGGTGCGAGAAAGTGGGCAGATGTATCTGCTGCTGGAGGATACGGGTGGCACGCCGCTTGTGCAGCTGCTGGTTGCCCCCATGGAAACGCCAACTTTTCTGCATCTTGCCATTAGCATCGCGCAGGCATTGGGAAAGCTCCACCAGCGCGGACTCGTCCATAAAGACATCAAGCCCTCTCATATTTTGGTGAACTGCTCCGACGGTCAGGCCCGGCTTACAGGGTTCGGCCTCGCCTCGTGGTTACCGCGTGAGCGACAGGCGCCTGAGACCATCGCCGGCACGCTCGCCTACATGGCACCTGAGCAGACCGGCAGGATGAATCGCTCGATTGATTTGCGCAGCGACCTCTATTCCTTCGGCGTCACGCTTTACCAGATGCTCACGGGTTCGCTGCCGTTTACGGCATCTGACCCGATAGAGTGGGTGCACTGCCATATCGCCAAACAACCGCAGCCACCGAGCGTGCGGGTCGAAACCGTCCCCGATGTGCTTTCCCGGATTGTCATGAAGCTGCTCGCCAAGACGGCTGAGGAGCGCTACCAGACGGCTGCGAGTGTTGAACACGATCTGCGGCAATGCCTGGCAGACTGGGAGTCCTTGCGCCACATCAATGCCTTTGCGTTGGGTGAGCAAGGGACATCCGATCGGCTGATGATTCCCGAGAAACTCTACGGGCGCGAGCATGAGGTGAGTACCTTGATCGCCGCGTTCGATCGGATCATCGCCAGCAGCGCGCCGGAGCTCATGTTGGTCACCGGCTATTCCGGTATTGGCAAATCCTCTGTGGTCAATGAGCTGCACAAAGCGTTGGTCCCGCCGCGAGGACTCTTCGCAGCTGGCAAGTTCGATCAATACCGGCGCGATATTCCCTATTCGACGCTGGTGCAGGCCTTTCAAAGCCTGGTGCGCACGCTGCTAGGCAAGAACGACACTGAGCTGGCGCAATGGCGTGACGCATTACAGAACGCACTGGATGCCAACGCGGGGCTCATGACCGACCTCATTCCCGAACTGAAGCTCATCATTGGTGAGCCGCCACCGGTGCAGACACTTGAGCCTCAACAGGCGCAACGCCGTTTCCTCCTGGTGTTCCGGCGCTTTATCGGTGTATTTGCCCGGGCGGAGCATCCGCTTGCCCTGTTCCTGGACGATCTGCAGTGGATCGACGCGGCAACGCTCGACCTGCTGGAGGATCTGTTGACCAGCTCGGATGTGCGGCATCTGATGCTGGTGGGTGCCTACCGCAGCAATGAGGTGAATGTCGCGCACTCACTAACGGTCAAACTTCAGGCCATTCGGAACGCGGGGGGCAGGGTAGATGAAATCACGCTGGCGCCGCTCGCGAAGGGACACATTGAGCAGTTGATTGCGGATGCGCTTCACGACGAGCTTGCGCACATCGAGCCCCTGGCGCAGTTGGTGCTGGACAAAACCGCCGGCAACCCGTTCTTCGTGATCCAGTTTCTGCAAACGCTCGCTGACGAACAGCTGCTGACTTTCGATCATCAAGCAAGGCAGTGGTGCTGGAGTCCGGAGCGCATCCATGCCAAGGGCTACACAGACAACATCGTGGACCTGATGGTCGGCAAGCTGACCCGCTTGCCGGCTGAAACGCAACTGGCATTACAGCAGCTTGCCTGTCTGGGGAACGTTGCCGGGACCACGACGCTTTCGACCGTTCTGGGCATCCCCCAGGCACAGATCCGCACGGTATTGTGGGAAGCCGTACGCCAGGAGTTGGTTCAGCGGCTGGAAGGCGCTTATGGCTTTGTTCATGACCGTATTCATGAAGCGGCCTATTCACTGATCCCCAAGGGGGCTCGCGCCGAGGCTCATCTGCGAATAGGCCGGCTGCTCGCAGCGCAGACGCCCTTGCAAGGGCGGGAGGAGGCGATCTTTGACATCGTCGGCCAGCTCAACAGCGGCGCAGTGCTGCTCACCGATCAGGCCGAGCGGGAGCAATTGGCAGAGCTCAACCTGATGGCCGGCCAGCGCGCCAAGGCGTCAACGGCCTATGCTTCGGCGCTCAACTATCTCACCACGGGCGCGCAGCTGTTGGACGACAGCTGTTGGACGCGTCTCCATGGGTTGATGTTCGCGCTGGAGTTGAACCGGGCCGAATGCGAGCTGCTGACCGGGCAGTTATCGGTCGCGGACAAGCGCCTGGCGGCGCTGTCGGATCGTGCCACGACTACGATCGAACGAGCCAATGTGGTGTGCCTGCAAATGGATGTCTACCTGCTCATGGATCGCAGCGATGACGCGGTTGCTGTCTGTCTCGACTATCTGCGGCATGTGGGCATCGAGTGGTCGGCCCATCCGAGCGACGATGAAGTGCGCCAGGAGTACGACCATATCTGGTCGTTACTGGGCGATCGGGAAATCGAGGAACTGATCGATTTGCCGCTGATGGAGGATGCGGGCTCCCTCATGACCGTCAGCGCTCTGAGCAAGCTCTTCCCGCCTGCCTTGCAGACGGATGCGAACCTGACGGACCTGTTGATCTGCAAGGCGATCAGCCTGAGCCTCGAAGGGGGCAACTGCGATGCCTCATGTGTGCATTACGCCAATGCATTCAGAGTCGCCGGACGGCGTTTCGGCGATTATGAGGCAGGATTCCGATTCGGCCAGCTCGGCTGCGAACTCGTTGAACAGCGAGGCCTGAAGCGATTCGAAGCCAGTACCTATCTTTGTTTCTCGAATTTTTCCGTGCGCTGGATGAAGCCCGTAGAGCAATGCCGCGACCTGCTGCACCGCTCATTTGCTGCGGCGAACCGGATCGGTGACTTGCCATATGGTGCTTATGCGGGCAATAGCCTCACCTCCGACGCTCTCTTCGCCGGCGAGCCATTGTCCGAGGTACAGGACGAAGCCGAACGTGGCCTGGCTTACGCCAGGAAAGTGCGGTTCGGGCTGGTTACCGATTTCATTGGCACACAACTGGCGCTGATCCGGATGCTCCGGGGTTCGACGCCAGTATTCGGTTGTTTTGATGATGGACAGTTTGACGAGCCAGGCACCGAAGCCCACCTGTCCAGCAATCCGGACCTGGCATTGGCCGAGTGCTGGTACTGGGTTCGCAAATTACAGGCTTGCTACATGGCCGACGACCCCAGGGCGGCCATGCAAGCCGCCGCAAAGGCACAGCAGTTGCTATGGGCGTCATATTTGTTCTTCGAGGAAGCTGAGTTTTACTTCTATGACGCACTGGCTCGTGCCCGATGGTGCGACAGTGTCCCGGTGGACGAGCGTGCGCAGCACTTGATCGCAATGGCGACGGATCACCGGCAACTCCAGATCTGGGCTGAACAGTGTCCAGAGAATTTCGCGAGCCGGGCCGCGCTGGTCGACGCCGAGATCGCCCGCGTCGAAGGGCGCATGATCGAGGCCGAGTTGCTTTACGAACAAGCCGTCCACTCGGCGCAGAAGAGCGGCTTTGTCCATATCGAAGCACTTGCCAACGAACTGGCGTCTCGCTTCTACGCGGCCCGCGGTCTTGGGAAAGTAGCTCGCGTTTACTTGCAAGACGCCCGCTACGGCTACCTGCGTTGGGGCGCTGATGGCAAGGTGCGGCAGCTTGAGGCGCGGTATCCGTTGCTGAGGACCGAAGAGCAAACGCTCGGCCCGACAACGACGATGGTCGCACCGGTCGAACACCTCGATCTGGCCACCGTGATAAAGGTCTCGCAGGCCGTGTCGGGAGAGATCGTTCTGGAAAAACTCATCGACATGATCATGCGCACGGCCATCGAACAGGCCGGTGCCGAACGAGGCGTGTTGATTCTGTCGGACACGGGTGAGCACCGCATAGCCGCGCAAGTGACCACTGGCAGCCATTCGATGCAGTTGCGCGATGAGCTGATGACTTCGGCGCTGCTGCCAGAGTCACTGCTCTACCATGTCCTGCGCACGGGTGAGAGTGTTTTTCTTGATGATGCCCTGACCGAGGCCCCGTTTGCCGAAGACCCCTATATACGTCGGCACCACGTCCGATCGGTTCTCTGCCTGCCGTTGATGAACCAGGCCAAACTGACCGGTGCGCTTTACCTCGAAAACAATCTGACCGCCCGCGTGTTCAGTCCAGCCCGGATTGCCGTATTGAAACTGGTGGCCTCACAGGCTGCTATTTCGCTGGAAAATGCCCGTTTGTACCGTGAGGTCGCGGAGCGCGAAGGGAAGATTCGGCGTCTCGTAGACGCCAACATCATCGGGATCCTCGTCTGGAATGCCGACGGTGACATCATCGAGGCCAATGATGCATTTCTTCGCATGCTGGGATACGAGCGAGAGGATCTTGTCTCGGGCTGTCTGCGCTGGAGAGATCTGACAACACCGGAATTTCGTGAACTCAGCGAGCACTTTCTGGCACAAGCCGTGCGGACCGGCTATGCCCAACCCTACGAGAAGGAATATTTCAGAAAGGATGGTAGTCGCCTGCCGGTGATTGTCGGTTTGGCCATGTTCGAAGCCAGCAGCAAGGAAGGTGTCGCTTTCGTGCTGGATCTGACCGAGCGCAAACAGGCGGAAGAAAAAATCCGCGAAAGCGAACGACGCTATCGCGAGGTGCAAACGGAGTTGGCCCACGCGAACCGCGTCGCGACCATGGGGCAGCTTGTCGCCTCGATTGCTCACGAAGTCAATCAACCGATTGCAGCGGCCATCCTCAATGCAAACGCCGCGCTGCGCTGGCTGAACGTCCAGCCGCCGGAGATCGATGAGGTCCACAAAGTACTTGGCAGCCTCATCATGGATGCCAATCGGGCAGCCGATGTATTGGGTCGAATTCGTCGGCATATCCGCAAGGCACCACCGCAAAAGGGGGCGGTGGACATCAACGCGGCGATTCGCGAGATGATCGAGTTCACCCGTGGCCAGATCATGAAGAGTGGGGCCTTGATTCGGACTCAACTCAAAGACGGTTTGCCATTTATCGAAGGCGACCGCGTTGAACTGCAACAGGTGCTGCTCAACTTGATCATGAATGCGCTCGAGGCCATGAATGGTGTGAGCGAGGGGGAACGCCAATTGCACATCAGCACTCTGTTAAATGACGCCGGTTGTGTGCTCGTCAGTGTGAGCGATTCGGGGACAGGGTTTGCCTCGGAAAACACCGAGCAGATTTTCGCATCTTTCTACACCACCAAGCCCACCGGATTGGGGATGGGGTTATCAATCTGCCGCTCGATCATCGAGGCACATGGCGGCCATTTGTGGGCAAGCGTCAACCGGCCCCGCGGTGCTACCGTTCAATTCACCCTTCCTGTCGAACATCATTGAATCTACTGCAGTCTGGTCGCCTGCAATCAGATGCTCGGTTTAATACTTAGGTTTAGGGGAGGTATATTAATGGTCACTTAAATTAATCCTGCGTACAAATGAAGCTTCGCAGTCCTGACGATATATTACATAACAAGGGTCTGCGGAGAGTTTGTCGTGAATACTCTAGCTATCAAGTTGATAAGTGGATTTTCATCGCTTCGATCAGCAATCGTTTTCTGTCTGACGATAATGGCAATAGACCTCGCTGGTTATTTGAAAGCGCTGATGCTCGAAAGTTGTCTGTTTGTCGAGCGCTGCAATGGTAGTCAGTCGCCAAGAAGATCTTTCATGTTTCCATTGGGGTTAGTACATATTGAAAACAATGTGGGTGATTTGCCAATAGGTTCGCACTTGGTTAGCCCGCGTAAATTTTATGCGCATCATGGTATATACCTTGGGCATGGAGACATAGCTCATTACTCTGGATTTAGTAGTTCACTCAAGCCAGGTCCCATCGAAGTGACTGACCTTGAAAGCTTTGCAAACGGCAAGCCAGTCTGGTTAGTACGGGAGTCGTGTGAATATTCAAGTGATGAAATTGTCAGCCGTGCGCGTTCTAGAATAGGTGAAAGTCAATACAGGATTATGTCCAATAACTGCGAGCATTTTTGCAATTGGTGCATTAGTGGGGAAAGTTGTAGTGTCCAGGTCAGGGCGTTTCTCCATTGCCCGCGTTATCTGCTTTCTTTTATTTTAGCGTTGGAACTGTATTTTATTGCATGATTTTTTTCAGTGTTTTTGGGTGGTTATAATCATGTTTGTGTGCGCGCTTACGCAACGTAAAGTGTTGTGCTAGACTTTTTCCTTCAACCAACCAAAGAGGGCTGTGCATGAACGGAAATCCACCATCCAATGAGCAAGGCAGTAAAAGTTCTATGGTGTTCGTGGTGGATGACGACGCTTCCATGCGCGACGCATTAAGCAATCTTTTACGCTCTGCCGGTATACAAGTCGAGACGTTCGCATCCACTGCGGAGTTTCTTCGACAGCCAAAGACAGAGGGTGCAAGCTGTTTGATCCTTGATGTACGACTTCAAGGTAACAGTGGTCTTGAGTTCCAAAGCCAGTTAGCTAAATCCAATGCCAATATTCCGATTATTTTCATCACTGGGCATGGGGACATCGAAATGTCTGTCAAGGCGATGAAAGCCGGCGCGGTGGATTTTTTGGCAAAACCGTTCCGTGAACAGGACCTTCTGGATGCGGTGTCTGCCGCACTGCAGGCCGATGTCAAACGCCGGCAATTTGAGCAGCAGTTTTCAGATCTGCATGCCCACTATCAGACGCTGACAGCTCGTGAGAAAGAGGTAATGGCCCTTGCAGTCAAAGGTCTGATGAATAAACAGATTGCAGGGCAGATGAATCTGAGCGAGATCACCGTGAAAATTCACCGCGGGCATGCAATGAAAAAAATGCACGCAAAGTCGTTTGCTGATTTGGTTCGGATGGCAGAGTCATTAGGGGAGCGTCTTGATCGTTGATCAGAACAACAGGTTTGAATCGTTCCTGATTTCCTGGACACACTCTGCAGGTGTCTTCGAACCGGCTGCGTAACCTCCACCGCAAATCCATATGCGTTTTTACATACGCTGGGCCGAAAGCAGCTTATCGCGAGGGGCCGCTATCGGTGTCGCATCCGGCTGCGCCTCTGCGAGCGGATGTCGAGACTGACCCCATAAGCTCCTCGATAAACGCAATACTGTTCACTTAAGCGAGTTAGCGAGACGCTTCAGTCATGCTGACCTTTGTGGCGAGCGAGCTTGCTCGCGTTGGGCTGCGTAGCGGCCCCAAAATTCTGATAACAATCGCCGATTTTGTGAGTGCTACGCACTCAAGCGGGAGCAAGCTCCCTCGCCACAGGTTTCTCATTGACTCAAGACGTTCTTAAGTGAACAGCATTGCGTCGATAAACGGTGCTTTCTGTGCCAGGTATTCACCTATGCCGCCGGTGTTGCTTGCTTCCAGTTCAAGTTTGAGTTCTTGATATTGCTGGCGAATCACAGGGGCATCCCTGAGCAAGTCACGAAAACGGAGCATTCTTTCGATTTGACCGTGGCCGGTGATACAAACGTGGGCCTTATGTGTTCGCACACCATCGACATCGCGGCGATAAAAATGGTGTCCCGCGGACAGATCGCTTCCCCGTGCGTAGCCTAGTTCGCGCATGACATTGTCTCGGGAGGATTCGTTTCGATGCTCCGCAACCTCGACCAGGAGGTCGATCTCTGGCTTGGCTGCGAGCCCGGGAACGGCGGTACTTCCGACATGATGGATGGCAACAAGCTCAGTGCCAAACGCCTTCGCGATCTGCTCTTGGGCACTGACGAAGAGCGCGGGCCATCTACTGTCGTAGGGGGAAATCTTGCTGGTTAATGCCATGTGCTTCTTCCTTGTATCCGCGGGTTTGGCAATGGCGATTCCAGGATTGTGCGTGCTCTACACGCCGCCAGGCAGTATCCATGAGAGGGCGGGATGTTAGCGTCTCCAAAGAACCCAGCCAACACTATTCAGTCGAGCGAAGATCCCGGTTCGTCCAGATGATCGATGTGCTTGAAGCGCTCGACCAGGAAATCGATCAGGCTGCGCACTCGCGCCGACAGGTGCAACTGTTGCGGGTAAACGGCATAGACATCGGCGCGGGTCGGTGTCTGATCCTCCAGTACCAGGCGCAGGCGCCCACTGCGCACGTAACGGGCGATATCCCATTCGGCTCGAAGCAGAATCCCGTAACCTTCCAGCGCCCAATTCAGGGCCACTTCACCGTCGTTACAGCCTAAGGCGCCGCGCACTTTGATGTTTTGCGTGCGCCCGCCGTTGGTGAAGCTCCACACGCCGTAGGGCGTTTCGTTTTGTCTCAGGAAGATGCAGTTGTGTTGTTGTAAATCCGCCAAACGTTGCGGCACGCCATGCTTTTCCAGGTACAGCGGCGAGGCGCATAGCAGGCGGCGATTGGATGCGATCTTGCGTGCATGGAAGGCCGCGTCCGGCAGGGTGCCGAAACGAATGCCCAGGTCAAACCCGTGAGTCGCCAGGTCGAGCGGGTGATCGCTGATTTCCAGCTGTATTTCCACCTCCGGGTACTGCGCGAAGAATGCGCCCAATGCGGGGCCGATGTAGCGCCGACCGAAGCCCAGCGACGCGTTGACACGAATCAGGCCTTTAGGGGTTGCCCGGCTGCTGCTGAGCAACTGCTCGACCTCATCGATCTGCGTCAGGATGCGGGCGGCATGGGAAAAATACAGTTCACCTTCCGAGGTCAGACTCATTGAGCGCGTGGTGCGGTTGACCAGGCGGATGCCTAGTCGTGCTTCCAGCGCGGTCAGGCGTTTGCTCACCGCTGGCGGTGTCACGCCCAGCTCTCGAGCCGTCGCCGCCAGGCTGCCCTTGTTGGCCAGCAGGTAGAAAAAAGACAAATCCAGTGTCTGGCTCATTGATAACTCAAATTCATCTATGTAGTGATTTGGAGTAACTCACGCTCATTTGCTCACTACATATACTCCGCTCACACCCTGATTGAACACCCCCGTTCGACAGGCACAACAAGAACGTGACGAGAGTGGAGTTAACGATGAGTGCATACAAAATTGCTGCAGTTCCCGGTGATGGTATCGGTGTTGAAGTGATCGCCGCAGGCGTCGAGGTACTGCAAGCCCTGTCGAAAAAATCCGGTTTTGACCTGACGTTCAAACACTACGACTGGAACTCCGATAACTACCTGAAAAATGGTTACTACATTCCTGAAGGTGGCCTGGAAGAACTGAAAACCTTCGATGCCATTTTCTTCGGTGCTGTCGGTGCGCTCAACGTACCGGATCACATCTCCTTGTGGGGCCTGCGTCTGCCGATCTGCCAAGGCTTCGACCAGTACGCCAATGTGCGTCCGGCTCGCGTATTGCCAGGGGTAAAAAGCCCTCTGCTCAATGGTGATCAAATCGATTGGGTCGTGGTGCGTGAAAACTCCGAGGGCGAGTACTCCGGCAACGGCGGTCGTGTTCACCGTGGCCTGCCTGAAGAGGTCGCCACCGAAGTGTCTGTGTTCACTCGTGCCGGGGTCGAGCGTATTCACCGTTTCGCCTTCGAACTGGCCCGGAGCCGTCCTCGCAAGCATCTGACCATGGTCACCAAATCCAACGCTCAGCGTCACGGCATGGTGTTGTGGGACGAGATTTTCTACGAGGTCGCCAAGGATTTTCCGGATGTGAAGATCGACAAGGAACTGGTCGACGCGGTGACCACGCGCATGGTGCTTAAACCGTCGACGCTGGACGTGATCGTCGCCACCAACCTGCACGCCGACATCCTGTCCGATCTGGCTGCCGCGTTGTCCGGCAGCCTGGGTATCGCGCCGACCGCCAACCTGAACCCTTCGCGTAAATTCCCCTCGATGTTCGAACCCATCCACGGCTCGGCCTTCGACATCACTGGCAAGGGTGTTGCCAACCCGATCGCGACGTTTTGGACCGCGGCGATGATGCTCGAACACCTGGGCGAGACAACCGCGGCCAAGCAGCTGATGTCAGCTATCGAAGCCGTGACCGAAAGCGGTCTGCATACCCCGGATCTCGGCGGTAACGCCACCACCCGACAGATCACCGATGCCGTCATCGCCTTGATCAACCGCTGAAATTTTCCAGCGATTCAAAGTAGTACTGCGGCACAACGCCAAGGGGCGGCTCACTGAGTCCGACCCCTTGGCATCTCCTGACAACAATAAAAAATCAGGGCCCTGTCATGAAAAGAATATTTGGCAAACTCTACGTACAAGTGCTCATCGCAGTCATCCTCGGCGCCATTGTCGGGGTGTTCGTTCCCGAAACCGGAACAGCGCTCAAACCCTTGGGCGACGCGTTCATCAAATTGATCAAAATGCTGCTTGCACCGGTGATCTTCCTCACGGTGGTGACGGGCATTGCACGTATGGAGAACATGAAAGAGCTGGGGCGTGTTGGTTTTCGTGCGCTGATCTATTTCGAAGTGGTTTCCACGCTGGCGCTGGTCGTCGGCCTGGTCGTGGTCGATGTGTTCAAACCCGGTGCAGGCATGAACATTGATGTCGCCTCGCTGGATACGTCCAGCCTGGCCACCTACACCACGGCGGTGAAGCATGCGTCGTTCATGGACTTTGTGATGAACATCATCCCCGACACCATCGTGGATGCCTTTGCCAAGGGCAACGTTCTGCAAATCTTGCTGTTCTCCATTCTGCTCGGTGTTGCCCTGGCGCATGTCGGACCACGCGCCAAGGTGTTCGTCGACACGCTGGATAGTCTGATGCAAGGGATGTTTCGCATCGTCAACATGGTGATGCGCCTGGCCCCCATCGGCGCCTTCGGGGCGATTGCCTTCACCATCGGCAAGTATGGCTTCGGCTCGTTGTTCTCCTTGGGCAAACTGATGGCTTGCGTCTACCTGACCTGCGCAGTGTTCGTGATCTTCGTACTCGGGCCGATTTGCCGCTACAGCGGTTTCAGCCTGTGGAAGTTTCTGAAATTCATCAAGGAAGAACTGTTCACCGTACTGGGTACCAGCTCTTCGGAATCGGTGCTGCCGCAAATGATTTCCAAGATGGAAAAGGCCGGTGTTTCCAAACCCGTTGCCGGGATGATCATTCCCTCGGGCTTGACCTTTAACCCGGATGGCCAGGCGATCTACTACACCATCGCTGCCATCTTCATCGCGCAGGCCACGAACACGCCGCTGACCCTGACGGATCAATTGATCGTTCTGGCGGTGCTGATGTTCACCTCCAAAGGCTCGGCGGGGGTGACCGGTTCGGGGTTCATCATTCTGGCGGCGACGTTATCGTCCCTCGGCACCATTCCGGTGGCGGGCATGGTGCTGCTGCTGGGCGTCGACCGGTTCATGTCGGAAGCACGTGCGATCACCAACACCATCGGCAACGGTGTCGGGACCATGGCCATTGCCAAATGGGTGGGGGCGCTGGATACCGTCAAGATGCACAAAGCGCTTAACGGGGAGGCCGCGGAGCAGAAGCCCGAAACGGTTCAAGCGGACATTGTTGCTGTGCCTTCAGCGATGCCAGCCAAAAGCCTGTTGCCGGACTTCAAAAGTGTCTCGCAGGGGTGATAGTGCGGCGGCCAGGCAGGATTGATTCATTGTGCCTGGCTATCGCTCACTGCATTTTTTTGTTCCTGGGATCGTCCGCCGGGTTGAGGTAAGTGATCCCCCAAGGCCCTGTGCCGTGGAGTTGAAGCACGGTTTCCTGTTCTCGACTGGCGCCGTACATCGACATGCCGACAGGAATGATCAGGGTGTCACCCGGATGATAGGCCTTGGCCCGTGCCGGATCGAATGTGTCTCCGGTGGCGAAGTAGAAGGTGCCCGAAATAACGGTTACGCGTTCGGTCACGGGATGGGTATGCACGCCGATTTTTGTATTGGCCGGCAGCTTCAAGCGCAGGGTGAAGGGCTCGGCGGCTTTCAGGTCACCTTCAATCACAGCAATCATTGCGCCGGGGCCCACTGCCGGCGCAGGTTTCCAGTTGAGTCCGGATGAGGTGGCGGCAATAAAACCCGCTTCCTCGGCCAGGGCGGTCAATGTCAGAAAGGTAGGGCTGAGCAGGGCCAACAAAACAGCGGCCGTTTTGTGGGCAGTCATCATGGTTTCCTCGTGTCTGGTGGGCTCAACGCACAGGAGCAGAGCCTGTGCAATCAAGTCATATACGTTGACGGTAGCCGAATGCCGGAGTGCGGATATACCCATTGTGAACCAGTGCTATAACGCATAAGCATGAATTTATGCTGGCCTGGTCCTACCGGCGCCCACCCTGAGGAGTGACAACCATCATGAAGAAGATCGACCCAAAAGACGGCGAGGAGAGAGGCTCTGTCTCTGCACTGATAGAAGCAAAAATCAAGGCGCTGACTGACTGGCGGGGTGAGACCCTCGCTCGGGTTCGAACGCTGATCAAGCAGGCCGACCCTGAAGTGGTCGAGGAGTTGAAATGGAGAGGGGTTCCGGTGTGGTCGCACGCCGGCATCATCTGCACGGTGAGACATACAAGAATGTCGTAAAGATGACCTTCGCCAGCAACACCCGACGTGCCATTGATATTCATGAAGGCGAAAGGGTTGATGAAGAGGCGTTGAAGGCGCTGATTCGCGCCGCGGTGGCGCTCAATACGTCGAAGTAAATTGTTCTATACGGCTAACTGATCGACTCCAGAGTTCTCGGATAAAAAAATCGGCACTGTTTAGATCGATTATTTCTTTCGGTTCTTTATATAGCTCTGGGGCGAATATCCATAACTGATAAAACCACGTCTTCGTTTTGATTCTGTATGCGATGAAGACGATGTCGCCGCTATAACAGACGTTGCCGTACCGCCCGCGACACTAAAGCGGTTTCAACATCAAATCCTGCTGCTCGGCCATCATCTTGTCGTCCCTTCGCCAGTCCTTAGAATCCGCCTCCATCAGCTTCGTCCAACTATCGAATCGCTTAGGGAGTTACACCATGATGAACGCCATGCAGATGCCAATGCCGATGATGAACGCCAACATGTCGATGATGCCAATGATGGGCATGCCGATGATGGCGACCATGAGCTGCGAAATGATGGACGACGGCATGATGTGCAAAATGATGCCGGCCGCTGGCATGGACATGGCCATGTTCAAGAACAGCGCTGAAATGATGCAGATGATGATGAACTGCGGCATGCCGATGATGATGCACTGCGCCAACATGACCATGATGTGCATGTCCCAGGCGAGCATGACCATGCCGACGATGAACATGATGATGCCAATGCCGATGATGGGCATGCCGATGCCATCGATGAAGTGCGTGATGGAGTGCACCATGATGGCCGACTGCATGATGTGCAAAATCATGCCGATGGCCGGCATGAACATGGACATGATGAAAAGCTGCTGCGACTTGATGATGAAAATGATGAACGATTGCAGCATGCCGATGATGATGAGCTGCAATGGCATGCCGCTGATGTGCTGCACCTGCTGATCCCTGACTGTCACAAAAAAGCCCCCGCGACCTAACGGTTACGGGGGCTTTTTCATTCCGGCAGACACCACATTCCCCCGTAGGAGCGAGGCTTGCCCGCGAAGGCGGCGTGTCAGCCAATATCAATGTTGGATGTGCTGGCCTCATCGCGGGCCCGCTCCCACA
>NZ_AKJE01000120.1 GCF_000282495.1 Pseudomonas sp. GM79 | reverse complement strand
GCTTGCTCCCGCTTGAGTGCGTAGCACTCACAAAAATCGGCAATGGTTGTCAGATTTTTGGGGCCGCTACGCAGCCCAGCGCGAGCAAGCTCGCTCGCCACAAAACGATCAATAACCCTGCGCCCGATCGATCTCCCCGAGCATCGGCTCCCCCCGTTGATGTCGGCGAATATTCTCCAGCAATACCTCAAAGGCGCTATCTGGCTGGGTCATCGCCGCGATGTGCGGTGTCAGCAGAATCTGCGGGTGGTGCCAGAACGGATGATCCGCCGGTGCCGGTTCCTGCTGCAGCACATCCAGCACCGCGCCGCTCAAATGCCCGCTGTCCAACGCCTCGAGCAGATCACCTTCCACCAGATGCCCGCCACGGCCCATGTTGATCAGCGCTGCGCCACGGGGCAGTTGTTCAAACAACCTGCGATCAAGAATGCCCTGGGTCTGTTCGGTCAGCGGCAATACACACAACAGAATGTCGCACTGGCTGAGGAACGCTGGCAGCTGCTGGTTGCCGGCGTAGCAATCGACCCCCGGAATTTGATGGGCACTGCGCGCCCAGCCTGACAAGGCAAAACCCAGCGGTTGCAAGGTTGCCAGAATCTGCTGCGCCTGAGCGCCGAGCCCCATGATCCCGACCCGACGCCTGGCGGCCGGTTGCAGCAAGTGCGCTTGCCAGCAGCGGGCCATTTGTTGCTGGCGATAGCGCAGCATGTCCCGGTGCAGGCTGAGCACGGCAAAACTGGCGTATTCGCACATGCCACGGGTGATGCCGGGGTCCAGCAAGCGCACCACCGGCAAGCTCGCCGGCAGGCGATTGAGGTCGAGTTGATCGACGCCAGCGGACAAGGCAAACAGCACCTGCAGACTGGGCAGCACAACCGCAAGATCGTCGGGTGCCTGCCACGCGGCCAAGTACTGAATGTCCTTCGGGTCGCCGATGTCCGGCCACGCGCGCCATTCGATATCCGGGGCGTGTTCGGCGAACAGCGCTTGCCACTGTTCGCCGCGCACAGGGTCAGCTTTATACAGCAGGGCCATGGGCAATTCCTGAAAGGTGAAGGGGCTGCCCATCATCGCGCAACGCCAACGCAGGATCTGTCGAAAGCAGCGGGTTTAACGCGTTGAGTAACGTTGTATCGACCACGCACCGGCAGATTCGGCGGGCTGAAGGAATCTGCCGTTTGGCGGGGTGAAAACAGTCGATCCGAATTTCTCAGGGGGCAAGTTCGGCGTAGTTCGTTTCGCGCAAGCCTTAACCTGAACACCATCGCAACCACTTCCCGGTTGCCGGACTCACGATGGGAAATGCCATGAACAGCAAAGTCGACGAAACCCCTCATTTGCTCCGTCAGCGCGATCAATTCGTGCCACGTGGCCTGGTTACCGCGCACCCGTTGGTGATCGATCGGGCCCAAGGTTCAGAATTGTGGGACGTGGACGGCAAGCGCTACCTGGACTTTGTCGGCGGTATCGGTGTGCTGAACATCGGTCACAATCACCCGAAGGTGGTCGCGGCGGTGCAGGCGCAGCTGCAAAAAGTCTCTCATGCCTGTTTCCAGGTGGTGGCCTACAAGCCTTATCTCGACCTGGCCCAGCGCCTGTGCGAAATGATCGGTGGCCAGGAATCTTATAAAGCGGCGTTCTTCACGTCCGGCGCCGAAGCGGTGGAAAACGCGGTGAAGATCGCCCGCGCCCACACCAACCGTTCGGCGGTAATTGCCTTTCGCGGCGGATTCCATGGCCGGACCTTGCTTGGCACCACGCTGACTGGCATGAGCCAGCCTTATAAACAGAACTTCGGGCCGTTCGCGCCGGAGGTCTTCCACACCCCGTATCCGAATGCCTATCGCGGTGTCACCAGCGACATGGCGCTCAAGGCGCTGGATGAATTGTTGGCCACTCAAGTGGCGCCCGAGCGGGTCGCGGCGATCATCATCGAACCGGTGCAGGGCGATGGCGGTTTCCTCTCGGCACCGACAGAGTTTCTTCAGGCCCTGCGTGCCCTGACTGCAAAACACGGCATCGTGCTGATCCTCGATGAAATCCAGACCGGTTTCGGTCGTACCGGCAAATGGTTCGGCTTCCAGCACGCCGGCATCCAGCCGGACCTGGTCACCGTGGCCAAGAGCCTGGCCGGTGGCTTGCCGCTGTCCGGTGTGGTCGGCAAGGCCGAGATCATGGACGCGCCATTGCCCGGCGGCCTTGGCGGGACTTATGGTGGTAACGCGCTGTCGTGCGCGGCGGCGCTGGCGGTGATCGAGGCTTATGAGCAAGAGCAGTTGCTGGCCCGTGGCGAAGCCTTGGGCGAGCGCCTGCGTGAAGGGCTGTTGCGCTTGCAGGCCCGTTACCCGCGTATCGGTGACGTGCGCGGCAGCGGCTTCATGCTGGCGATCGAGCTGATCAAGGATGATGACGCGCGCACCCCCGATGCCGACCTCAACCAACGGCTGATCGACGAAGCCCGGGCCGGTGGCCTGCTGGTGATCAAGTGCGGCGTGTACCGCAACGTGCTGCGCTTCCTCGCACCGCTGGTGACCAGCGAAGCACAGGTGGACGAAGCGTTGCAGATTCTCGACGCGGCACTGGCACGAGTCTTGAACTGAGCTCACGCCTGCTCGGGGCGGTGCCACAAGGCATCGCCCGTGAGCATTTATGGAGCATGGATTGATGGAATGCATCATCGGAGGCTTTACACACCATGGGGCTGACTGATTATCGAGCGTTGCTGATCGATTGCGATGAGGTTCTGGTGGATCGCGATTCCGGGGTCTGGACGGCGTTGCAGCCGCTGCTCGACAGCCGTGGCGGTCACCCGGACAAGGCACAGGTGCTGGCCGAGTTCAGTGAAGTGGTGCATGCGCTGTACCCGCGCTTCGGCGAGCTGGGTTTCAGTGGCTTGCTGTGCTTCGCCCACCGTCAATTGGCCGAGCGCTGGGGGCTCAAAGCCAGTTGGGAGGAGGGCATGAGCTTTGCCCGGTCAGTGGCCGGTTGGTCGTTGTTCGAAGACGCACCCGGCGCCATGCTGTACCTGCGCAAGTTCTATCGGCTACTGGTGCATGGCGATCGCGATGCCGAGGATCGGGGCCTGCTGTGCGAGCGCTTGGGGATCATGCCCGACGATTTTATTTCTCTGGCCAGCAATCCGCTGCGGGATCACGATTGGCTGGCGGCCAATGAGCTGGATGTAAAAACCATCCTCCAGGTGACCCGACCTTCCGCCCGGCCACAAGGGGCGGGCGCTGTCTGCCTGATCTGTCGCGGCCGGGGCAAACACCCGACGCCGTGCGCGGCGGATTACTGCATCAACAGCATGGCGGATCTGGTGGCTCAGCATCAGCTGTCTTTACGGCGCTGATTTTGCTAGAAGATTGTCTTACAAACGGCAGTCAAGAGGTACGCAATGGAAGGTTTAGTAAAACTGGACCGGATCGACATCAGCATTCTGGTTGAGCTGCAAAAGGACGGGCGCATGACCAACGTCAGCCTGGCCGATGCCGTGGGCCTGTCGGCCAGCCCCTGCCTGCAACGGGTCAAACGGCTTGAGTCGGCCGGGTACATTTCCAGCTACAAGGCCCATCTGAATCTGGCCAAGATCACCGACTCGGTCACGGTGTTCACCGAAATCACCTTGAGCGACCACAAGCGCGAAGACTTCGCCAAGTTCGAATCCAATATCCGCCTGGTCGATGAAGTACTCGAATGCCACCTGATCAGCGGCGGCTACGATTACCTTGTGCGCTTCATGACCCGCAGCATCCAGCACTATCAAGAAGTGATTGAAAGCCTGTTGGACAAGAACATCGGCATCTCCAAATACTTCAGCTACATCGTCATCAAATCGCCCGTGCTCAAGGACGGCGTGCCGCTGCGCAAATTACTGCGTCACTGAAACTGACTCCGCGAACACATCCGTCGTCCATTCCATGCCCCGGCAGCCTGCCGTCCCCCATGTGGGAGCGGGCTTGCTCGCGAAGGCGGTGTGTCAGGCAACATTTATGTCGACTGACACTCCCTCTTCGCGAGCAAGCCCGCTCCCACAGGTTTTTCGTGTCTGTCGATGAAGTATTTGGGAATGCACCTCGATTGGACATGGGGGCCGCAGAACCTCTCTGCACGCTTCACGCTGGCGCAGGCCGCATAAAGAGCTGTTTACGCGGCAAAAACAGTCTTCATTTACGTAATGAGCAATGAATTCGGGACGAAGCGCAAAATAACCTGCGTTGTAATTGCGTTCAGAGAGAGGGGCAGGTTGTTGCAGGGCTGCAACGATCCATGGAACAACACCAATCGGAGCGCAAAAAAATGCGAATGAGCAACGCAAAAAAAGCACTGTTGGGTTACGGCGTCTTCATGCTGGCGAGCAGCAGCGAGGCGCATCAAATCTGGTACGAGCAGCCACCGGGGCAACCCCTGGCGTTGTACTACGGGGAATATGACAAGAACATGCTGGAAGTCACCCCGGGCGGGATGGACCGGTTCCGGCAACTCAAGGGTTGGTCGATCAGCAACAAATCCCAACCGTTGAGCCTGACCTTGCAGCGCCAGGCGTTTGCGGTGGCGCATCAAACCAAAGCGGATGACTCGCTGCTGGCCCAGGATGCGCATTACCCGATCTTCGACCTTCACGAAGGCGATAAAACCCTGAAGGCCTACTGGACGCCCGCCACCCGTTGGGTCGGCGACTTGCGTGCGCGCACCCCGGAACTGACCCTGGATATCGTGCCCACCGGTGTCGCTGATGCAGGCAAGGCGCAGTTTCAGGTGTTCTATGCGAACAAGCCCCTGGCCGATCAGGACGTGGTGCTGGAAACCGGTTCCGGTGAAGTGTTTACCCGGCGCACCGATGCGACTGGCAAGGTCAGTTTCGAGCTGCCCTGGCAGGGCACCTATGTGGTGGCCGTCGAACACAAGGACCACGTCTCTGGCGAGCGCGTCAACCCGCAGGGCCAGGCCGAAGCCTTTGACGTGAAGAGCTTCAGTTCGACGCTGTCGTTCTATCGGAAGGAAGGTCAGGTACCCTTGCCGCGGGCGCCGTCGCAGCTGCCGGCATCGGAAATTGCCAGGCTGAAAAAACAGGGCTGAGCCAGCGGTAGTCCACTGACCACGACATGAGTGACTGATATGACCCTATCTACAGGTGTGGCAGGGCAGGCGGGAAGTGTTTCCCCTGCGCTTGCTACCAGCGCTGCAAAAACCAATACCCGGATGCTGGCCATCGATGCCTTGCGCGGCTTCGTCATGCTTTTGATGCTCATCGACCACGTGCGGGAAACCTTTCTGCTACACCGCCAGGTCACCGATCCGATCGATGCGCTGAGTGTCACGCCGGACTTGTACTTCACCCGCATGCTCAGCGAGATCTGCGCCCCGGTGTTCATCTTCCTCACCGGTTTGTCGGCCTGGCTCTACAGCCAGAAACACACGGCCAGCGAGACATCGGTGTTCCTGCTCAAGCGCGGGTTGTTCCTGGTGTTTCTGGAGCTCACGTTCGTCTGCTTTGCCTGGAACGCCGAGTTCCCGCCCAAGACGTTGTGGCTGCAAGTGATCTGGTGCATCGGTATCTGCATGATCGTGCTC
Source organism: Pseudomonas sp. GM79 (assembly GCF_000282495.1). Lineage (GTDB taxonomy): Bacteria > Pseudomonadota > Gammaproteobacteria > Pseudomonadales > Pseudomonadaceae > Aquipseudomonas. The sequence goes on along the minus strand of NZ_AKJE01000120.1, from coordinate 17,544 downwards.
GCCGGGTTGCTGCACTTCAAGCGCGGTTGGCTGATCGTGCTCGGGGTGGCGATTGTCGCCGGGCACAACCTGCTCGATGGCGTGACCGTGGGGCCGGAGTCGCCGTTCTTCGTACCGTGGTCGATCCTGCATCAGCGGGTGTTCATCGACATCACCGAGTTCACCCGGGCTCGCACCACCTATCCGGTGTTGCCATGGATCGGGGTGATTCTGCTGGGCTGGGTCATCGGGCCATGGTTCGGCAAGGACATGGAACCGGCCGAGCGGATTTCCCGGTTGCTGAAAGTCGGCGTCGGCCTGCTGGTGGCGTTCGTGTTCATCCGTTACCTGAACGTTTACGGCGAGAAGCCGTGGGTGCAAACCGGTGACTCGCTGCGCACGTTCATGAGCTTCATGAGCGCGAAGAAGTACCCGCCGTCGCTGATGTTCCTGATGCCGACCCTCGGCCTGGGGCTGATCCTTCTGGCGTTGTTCGAGAAGGCCCAGGATCGCTGGTCCACCGCGACCCTGGCGATCTACGGCGGTGCGCCGATGTTCTTCTATTTGCTGCACCTGTACGTGCTCAAGGCCATGTACCTGGTGGCCGTCGCGATCTGGGGCGCCAATCAGGGCACCTATTACGGCTTCGATGACCTGCCCATGGTCTGGCTGTGGAGCGTGATTCTCGGGGTGTTGCTGTTCTTCCCTACGCGCTGGTTCGCCAACCTCAAACAGCGCCGTCGCGACATCGCGATTCTCAAATACCTCTGATTGCCCTTCGGTGTCCCCCATTCGGCGGGACACCTTGCAGACCCGCTACGTACGACTGATTTTCCAGGAGTCAAACTGTGAAGACGTTAACCACGCACGCCCTGCTTTTGGCCTTGGGAGGGCAAAGCCTGCTCGCTCAGGCCTCGGAACAAGACAATGCCAAAGGTTTTTTAGAGGACGGCCAATGGAACCTGCTCAACCGCAGCGTCTATGACCGTCGCGATTATGAACACGGCTCGCTCAGCAATGGAGCGCGCAACGCCTATAAACCCCGAGCCCAGCGCAGTGATCTGGCGGAGGAATGGGCTTACGGTCTGATGGCCGATGTGGCTTCGGGTTTCACCACCGGCACCGTAGGCTTTGGGCTGGACGCGCACCTGTACTCCGGCTGGCAACTGGACAGCGGAGGCGGGCGCGCCGGCAAGGCCCGACTGCTGGGCGTGGACAACGAAGGTCACCCCAAAGACGAGTTCAGCCGAGGTGGCGCGGTGGCCAAGCTGCGTTTTTCCTCCACCGAACTACGTTATGGCGAACAGCGAGTGAAAACCCCGGTGTTCGGTTCGTCCGACAGCCGCTTGTTGCCCGAAACCGCCACTGGCTGGCTGCTGACCAGCCGCGAACTGCCCGGCACAACGTTGTATGGCGGGCACTTCAATGAGAGCACCGACCGTAATGCCACCAGCCATGACCAGGGCTTCGTGGTCAATTACTCCAACGGCAAACAGGGCAACAGCTTCGATTTGATCGGCGTGCGTAACACCTCGATTAAAGGGCTCAATGCCAGCCTGTTCAGTGCGGAGTACGACGAGACATGGCGTCAGCACTATCTGGGCGCGGTGTACACGCAACCGTTGGCCGCCGGCCAGGACCTGATCTTCGACCTCAATCTGTATCGAACCCAGGACACCGGCAAAGCCTTGTCCGGCCGTATCGACAACACCACCTGGAGTTTTCTTTCCACCTACAAGGTCGGCTCCCACAGCTTCGGCCTGGGTTACCAAAAGGTCGATGGCGACACACCCTACGACTACGTGACCCGTGGCGCGATCTACCTGAGTAACGCAGTGGCGTTGTCCGACTTCAACGCACCCGAGGAAGCGTCCTGGCAGGCCCGCTACGATCTGAATATGGCCGGCTACGGCGTTCCCGGCCTGACCTTTGGCGCGCTATATGTGCGCGGCAGCGGCATCGACGGCAGTCACATGGACCCGAACGGTGGTTATAAATGGCTGGGTTACGGGCAGGGCGGCAAACATTGGGAACGAGATCTGCAAGCCAAGTACGTGGTGCAGTCGGGACCGGCGAAAAACCTTGGGTTTACCCTGCGCCATGCGGTCCATCGGGGGAATTCGGCGCAGGCCGAGCTGGATGCCGATCAGATTCGTCTGGCGATTGAATACCCGTTGGGTGGGAAGTTCTGAGGCACAGCCTTGTAGCCGCTGCCGAGCTCCTGAGCCTCCCACAAAGGATTTGCTGTGAGCCCGTTTTTTTGCGAACGCCACAGATCCAATGTGGGAGCGGGCTTGCTCGCGAAGAGGCCATAACATTCAGTATCCGTGTTGAATGTAAGTCCGCCTTCGCGAGCAAGCCCGCTCCCACAGGTTCTGCACCTACGAGAGCTACTAGTGAGCGCTATTTGACGGCATAAACCTTGCGCACATATCGCGCACTGCTCCAGGCGCACGGTGCGCCTTGCGGTACGAATACGGTATCGCCGGGGTTGACCGTTATGCTGGTTCCATCCGGTGCCTGCAAGGTCACGCTGCCTTCGAGCAGGTGCATCAGCTCATTGAGTTTGTGCGCTCGACCATGACGGGTGTACGGCGTCGAATCCCAGATACCTACGCGCAGATGAGTGGCGTCATCTTCGAAGGCATTGCGGGAACGGCACTGTGGCGTGGGCCCTATCAGTATTTGTGGTTCCGGTGCCGCCGAAGGGGACAGCATCGCCAATGGGTCGAGCGCGGTCAGCCCCGGCGTCGGTTCGGCAGTGGGGCTGGTGACGGCGCAGAAGGCCCAGCACGTATCGGGTTGTGCCTGAACTCGCAGTGCCGTACCGCGACCGATCACGGCGCTGGCACCGATTCCCAGTTCCAGCGTTTGCTCCCGGGATTGCAGAACGATGTGTCCGGCGTGGACCACGATCACTTCGGTGTGCGGAAAGTCATCGATATCGAGGGCTTCGCTCGTATGAACAATGCCCGCAGATACGCCGTCGGGTCCGATGTAGGCGACCTGGCGACCGTCCATGAACGGATCGATGGAGCTCAAGGGTGCTGTTTTGAAAGGCGTAGAAATACGGCCGCCGTCGGCGCGAGCCAACAGCAGAACGGTAGGTTGAGACATACGGGTGACGCTCCCTGCAAATGGGGTGTAGAAGGTGTTGGATGGCGCTTGTTTCATCGCGCGCCGGGGTCAACCAATGGCTTGGGTGACGAGGGCAAATTGGCGAACGCCGTTGACCGCTTGCGGCGGTGTGCCGAGTGCCATTTGTGCCACGGTGTCGACCTGCTTGAGGCCGGCCAGCTCCAGCCATTCGCCCAAGCCACTGTCCGCTGGAATGTCGATCCGCACGAAGGCGTCCGGCACCTGGGCCAGCAACACGGCGATCAGGTGTTTGGCCTGCTCGGGGGTTTGGGCGATGACCGGGCCGATGCAACGACCGCGGCCGAAGGGACGCAGCAGGGCGAAGGCATGCAATTGACCGTCGCGCTCGATGCCCACTGACTGCTCGACCACCTCGAACAGATCCGTAAGCACCGCCTGGCGGTTCAGCCCGCTGCCAGCGTTGGCCAGTTCCAGTTGACGAGCCTGATCAGCCGCGCGCAGCGGGCGACATTCTTCACCGTCCGCCAGCGCTTCAAGCGCGGGTGCTTGCACCTGGCCTTGATGCTGCTGAACCCGGCCGAATTCGACAAAACCCTGGCTGGCATAAAGCGGGGCGCCGGCGAGGGTGGCATTGAGCATCGGCGTGCATGACTGGCAAGCCTCAAGCGCAAGCTCCATCAACCGGCGACCGATGCCCTTGCCCTGATAGTCATCACTGACGATCACCAGGCCGATGGTCGCGTATTTGCCTTGTGGACAGGCGAACGCGCTGCCGATCAATCGCTCGCCATCGAACACCACGAAGCCTTCGCTGACCCGCTGCAACATCGCCCAGTCTTCCAGGCGATGGGGCCACTTCAACTGCACGGACAAGGCGTGGGCCGAGGGCAGATCGGCGGCAGTCATCGGCCGATAGACATAAGCGGAAGGGTGCGAGGCGGACATGGCGAGTCTCCGTTTTCAGTGTGCGCGATCAACCGGTTTTCCGGCGCTAGGGTGTCTGTATCCCATCTGCGTGAAGGCCTGACAAGGGGGCCGGGAAGATTCGGCAGATTCCTCACGTCGAAGGCGTACAGACCACACTTACTACTTAATTGCCCCATAAGGTCGGCAGCAAATGCTTGGGCTTTTTTTCTACGATGGAGGCCTGAGTTCACGACTCGCCGTCCCTTTTTGGAGTGCTCCATGGATAGCTTCGATCCTCGTCTTATCGCTGTGCGCAGCGCTCACTTTATTGCCGGTCAATACCGCGATGCCCGACCGGGACTGGAAGTGGTTCGCCCTTCGGACGGCCAGGCCTATGCGCAGTTGCCGATCGCCGATGCCGACCTGGTGGATGAGGCGGTCAATGATGCCTGGCAGGCTTTTAATCGCAGCGACTGGGCCAGCCGTCCACCCCGGGAACGGGCGCGGGTCATGCGCCGCTGGGCCGATCTGATCGAAGCCGATGCCGCCGTCCTGGCGCCGTTGGAAGCGGTGGGTTCGACTCGTCCGCATAAAGATGTAATCGCCTGGGATATTCCTTACGTGGCGGAAGGCATTCGTTTTTTTGCCGAACTGGCGGACAAGCACGGCGGCCATGTCGCGGCCACCCAGACTGATCGGCTGGGCATGCAGATCGCCGAACCATACGGCGTGATTGCCGCCATCGCGCCGTGGAATTTCCCGTTGAGCATGGCTTCCTGGAAAGTCGCTCCGGCGCTGGCCGCAGGCAATGCCGTGGTGCTCAAGCCGTCGGAGCTGACGCCGTTCTCCAGCCTGCGCTTCGCCGAGCTGGCGGTGCAGGCAGGTATCCCGGCGGGGATTTTCAACGTGGTGCAGGGCGATGGCCGCATCACCGGCGACGCCTTGTGCCGTCATCCTCGGGTGGGCAAGGTGACCTTCACCGGGTCCACGGCGACCGGGTCGAGCATCATGTCCACCTGCGCGCTGGTGGGGCCGAAACCGGTGACGCTGGAGCTGGGCGGCAAGAGCCCACAACTGGTGTTCGCCGACGTGCCGGACATCGCGCAAACCGCGCGCACCGTGGCGCTGGCCATTACCGGCAACGCCGGGCAAGTGTGCGTGTCCGGTTCGCGGCTGTTGATTGAACGCTCGATCATGGAACCGTTCATTGCGCACTTGCAGGCGTATTTCGAAGAGCTGCGCCCGGGGCCGACCTGGTCGTCCGAGAGCACGCTGTCGCCGATCATTTCCCGGCTGCAGGCCAGCCGCATTGACGGCATCGTCCAGCGCTCGCGCCAGGCCGGGGCCGAAGTGTTGACCGGCGGTGGTTTGTTCGAAGGGCTGGGCGGGGCTTATTACCAACCGACCTTGCTGGCGGGTCTGGACAACCAGAACCCGGCGGTTTGCGAAGAGATCTTCGGCCCGGTGCTGACGGTGCAGGCGTTCGATGATGAAGAACAGGCATTGAGCCTGGCCGCGCACGCCACCTACGGCCTGGCGGCGGGCGTGCACACCGCTGACATCAATCGTGCGTTGCGGCTGGTCAGGCGTCTGGAAGCGGGCACGGTGTGGGTCAACCGTTACGGGCGCAGCAACGATTACATCCTGCCAACCGGCGGCTACAAACGCTCCGGCATCGGCAAGGACCTGGGGCGCGAAGCGTTCGAAGCGAATTTGCGTTTCAAGAGTGTGCTGATCGATATTGTGCAGTAGGGCGATACGCAATCCCTGTGGGAGCGGGCTTGCTCGCGAAAGCGGTGGGTCAGGTGACATCAATATCGACTGTGCCGCCGTCTTCGCGAGCAAGCCCGCTCCCACAGGTTTCGCATTATCAAATTTCGAATCATCGACAAACGGGCGCTTCCTTAGGGAAGCGCCCGTTTTCGTTCAGCCCGGCGCAGGTTCTGCCGTGAATGCGGGCGTTTTTGAGCCTCGCGCGGCCATCAAGGTCCATAAAAGCGCACAAATACGGGGTTTGCCCAAGGCTGGAGCGAGCCGCAAAGTCTGCTGAGGGGGGTGGCTAAAACGGTGGTTTGTATCAAGCAGAGGTCGCTTTTAACGCCATCTGCTGGTTTCACGGTGTTGTAATGACGGTGTGCTGCAGCGTTGCATCGCCGCTCCCGAAACGCAGCGAATGCCTGTCGCGCCATGACCTCAACGAACTTCAGGACCGCACACAATGAGCTTTCTTCGCCCCAAATTCATTACGTTCGACTGCTACGGTACGCTGACCAATTTCCACATGGGCACGATGACTCGCGAACTGTTCGCCGATCGCGTGGTACCCGAGCAGATGGATCAGTTCGTCAAGGATTTCTCCGCCTATCGTCTGGATCAAGTGATGGGTGACTGGCGGCCTTATGATGAAATTCTCAAAACCGCCCTGGCGCGGACCTGCAAGCGTTGGGGCATCGAGTACCGTGACGAAGGTCAGCTGTATTACGACGCCGTGCCGACCTGGGGCCCACACCCGGACGTGCCGGCCGGCCTGTCGAAAATCGCCGACAAGATTCCCCTGGTGATTTTCTCCAACGCCAGCAACAGCCAGATCATGTCCAACGTCGACAAACTCGGCGCACCGTTTCACAAGGTCTTCACCGCCGAACAGGCCCAGGCCTACAAGCCGCGTCTGGCCGCATTCGAGTTCATGCTCGACAACCTCAACTGCGGCCCGGAAGACATCTTGCATGTGTCTTCCAGTTTCCGTTACGACCTGATGCCGGCCCACGACATGAAGATCAAGAACAAGGCCTTCGTCGCCCGTGGCCACGAAGTTCCGGCCAATGCCTTCTATGGCTACCAGCAGATCACCGACATCGGTGGGCTGGCGGCGCTGGTCGGTCTCTGAGTCGAACGGTAACGGCACTCTTCTTGGCATAGGCGGATTAAACATGGGCAGTGAATCCTACTGGCTCGACACCGCACCGGCGTTTACCGGTGCTCAGCCTGGTACGTTGCCCGGGCAGGTCGACGTGGCCATCGTCGGTGGTGGTTTCACCGGCTTGGCGGCGGCTCGGGCATTGGCGTTGAAGGGCGCCAGTGTGGTGGTCCTGGAAGCTGGAAGGGTGATCGGCGAAGCCTCCGGGCGCAACGGCGGCCAGTGTAATACCGGCGTGGCCCAGGACTACGCCGGGCTGAGCGCCAGCCTCGGTGCCGACAAGGCCCGCGCTTATTACCAGGCCTATGAAAGCGCAGTGCAGAGCGTGGTGTCGCTGGTGGAGCAGGAGCAAATCGCCTGCGACCTCAAGCGCAACGGCAAGCTCAAACTGGCGGCCAAACCGATGCACTACGAAGGCCTGGCGCGCACCTGCGAATTGATTCGCCAGGAAGTCGATGCCGAGGTCGAGTTGCTGTCCGCCGAACAGACCCGCGCTGAAGTGAATTCGGCCCAGTTCCATGGCGGCTTGCTGCAGCGCAACGGCGTGCAGATGCACGTCGGGCGCTTCGGTGTGGGGCTGGCCGAGGCGGCGGCGCGTCATGGCGCGTTGATCCATCAAGGCACGCCAGTGACGGACTGGAAAGCCCAGGCCGGCGGCTATCGGGTCAACACCAGCAAGGGGTCGCTGCATGCCGGTCAAGTATTGCTGGCGACCGGCGCCTGTCAGCACGGCGGTTTGGGCTGGTATCGGCGGCGGATCGTGCCGGTCGGCAGTTTCGTGATCGCCACCGAGGTGCTGCCACAGTTCCTGATCGATCAATTGCTGCCCGGTCGGCGAGCCTATGTCACCAGCCGCATGATCGGTAACTACTTTCGCCTGACCCCGGACAACCGCTTGCTGTTCGGTGGCCGTGCGCGGTTTGCGATGTCCGACAGCGTGTCCGACGCCAAGAGCGGCAAGGTGCTGCAAGCGGCGATGGTGCAGATGTTCCCGCAGTTGGCCAACGTCAAGATCGACTACTGCTGGGGCGGACTGGTGGACATGACCTCCGACCGCTTGCCTCGCGCCGGTCAGCACGGCGGGGTTTATCACTCCATGGGCTACAGCGGCCATGGCGTACAGATGTCGGTGCACATGGGTCAGGTGATGGCCGAGGTGATGGCCGGCAAAGTCGAGGCCAACCCCTGGCGCGAACTCGACTGGCCGGCGATTCCCGGGCATTTCGGCAAGCCGTGGTTCTTGCCGTTCGTGGGCGCTTATTACCGCTTCCAGGACTATTTGCATTGAGTTGATGTTGTGGCGTCACCGTCGTTTGCGTTTCCAGGACGCTCCGGTTAACCGCGAGCACTCGAGCCTCATTTTTTCGACAGGTACAACTGATATGACTGACAACAAGATCGACTCCCAACTGATCTCCGGCCAGGAAAGCCTGCGGGTATTCGAAGGCCTCAATCGCGGCATGTCGCGCCGCAACGCCTTGCAGATGCTCGGCGTGGCGGGTGTCGCCGCAGCGGGTGCCGGTAGCCTGTTCGGCGCCGCCGGCAAGCTCTTCGCCGAAGAAGCTGCGACCCCGGGCAAAGGCAAGCCGGGCGGACGGATTCGCGTCGCCGGCATGTCCAGCTCCACCGCCGATACCCTGGACCCGGCCAAGGGCGCGTTGTCCACCGACTACGTGCGTCACTTCATGTTCTACAACGGCCTGACCCGATTCGACAGCCATCTGGTGCCGCAACTGGAACTGGCCGAACGCATCGACAACACCGACGCGACGCTGTGGATCATCACCCTGCGCAAGGACGTGACCTTCCACAATGGCAAGACCCTGAGCGCCGCTGACGTGGTGTACTCGCTGTCGCGCCACAAGGACCCACTGACCGGTTCCAAGGTCATGCCGCTGATGGCGCAGTTCGAAGAGATCAAGGCCACCGGCACCCACGAAGTGCAGATCCGCCTGAGCGCTCCGAACGCCGAACTGCCGTCGATCCTCGCGGTGTCGCACTTGTTGATCGTTCCCGAAGGCACCACCGACTTCAACCAGGGCATCGGCACGGGCCCATTCAAGGTCAAGGAATTCAAACCGGGCGTGCGCTCGATTGCCGCGCGTAACACCGGCTACTGGAAACCGGGCCTGCCGTACCTGGACGAGATCGAATTCATCGCCATTGCCGACGAACCGTCACGGGTCAACGCGCTGCTGTCGGGCGACGTGCACATGATCAACGAGGTCAACCCGCGCTCGACCACGCGGATCAAGGCCAGCGCCAAACACCGGGTCGTCGATGCGCCGTCGGGCAACTACACCGACTTGATCATCCGTCAGGACCAGATGCCGGGTAAAAGCGCCGAATTCACTCAGGCCATGAAGTACCTGCTAGACCGTGAACAGGTCAAATCCGCGGTGTTCCGTGGCTTTGCCGTGGTCGGTAACGACCATCCGATTTCCCCTGGTTCGCGCTATTACAACGCCGACCTGCCGCAGCGGGTCTACGACCCGGAAAAAGCCAAATTCCTGCTCAAGAAGGCTGGCATGGAAAGTATCAGCATGCCGCTGGTGGCATCGCCCGCGGCGACCGGTTCGGTGGACATCGCCGTGCTGTTGCAGCAATCGGCGAAGCAGGCCGGGCTCAAGCTCGACGTCAACCGCCTGCCCAGCGATGGCTACTGGTCCAACCACTGGATGAAGCACCCGCTGAGCTTCGGCAACATCAACCCGCGGCCGAACGCCGACGTGATGTTCTCGCAGTTCTTCCAGTCCAGCGCGCCATGGAACGAGTCGGGCTGGAAGAACGATCAGTTCGACCAGTTGCTGATGCTCGCCCGTGGTGAAACCGACGACGCCAAGCGCAGCAAAATGTACGCCGACATGCAGGCCCTGGTGCACGACCACAGCGGCATCGGTGTGCCGGTGTTCATCAGCAACATCGACGGCGTCGACCAGCGCATCAAGGGCTACGGCAGCAACCCCCTCGGCGGTTTCATGGGCTACATGTTCGCCGAGCAGGTCTGGCTGGATGCCTGATCGGCTGCACAAGCATGTAACGCGGGGATATTGCATGAGGGTAGGGCAATGAATAGCAACACACTGTGGTTGATCGGCCGGCGCCTGGGCGCGGCGGTCGTGACCTTGTTGATCGTATCCATGGTGGTTTTCGCCATTACGGCGGTACTGCCGGGGGACGCGGCGCAACAGGCCCTCGGGCAATTCGCCACGCCGGAACAGGTGGCGGCCTTGCGCCTGAAACTGGGGTTGGATCAACCCGGTGTGGTGCGTTACCTGCATTGGTTGATGAACCTGCTCAGTGGCGACATGGGGCAGTCGGTGTCCAACGCGATGCCGGTCAGCGATTTGATGGCCGGGCGCGTTCCCAACACGCTGATGCTGGCGGCCGTCACGGCGCTGGTGTCGGTGCCGGTGGCGCTGATCCTCGGCATTGGTTCGGCCATGGGCCGGGGCGGGCGCGTCGACAGTTTTCTCAGCTTTGTCACCCTGGCCCTGGTCGCGGTGCCGGAGTTTCTGGTGGCGACCCTGGCGGTGCTGATCTTTGCGGTGAACCTGGGCTGGCTGTCGGCGTTGTCCTATGCCAGCGACATCACCTCACCCCTGCAATTTCTGCGCACCTACGCCTTGCCGGTGATGACGCTGTGCTGCGTGATTGTCGCGCAAATGGCGCGCATGACCCGGGCGGCGGTTATCGATCAACTCGACAGCGCCTACGTGGAAATGGCCCGGCTCAAAGGCGTGAGCCCGATGCGGATCGTACTGCGTCATGCCTTGCCCAATGCCATCGGGCCGATTGCCAATGCCATCGCCCTGAGCTTGTCCTACCTGCTGGGCGGGGTGGTGATCGTCGAGACGATTTTCAACTATCCCGGCATCGCCAGCCTGATGGTCGATGCGGTGACCAACCGCGACATGGCGCTGGTTCAGGCCTGCACCATGCTGTTTTGTACAGCGTACCTGGGGTTGGTGCTGATTGCCGACCTGTGCGCGATTCTTTCCAATCCGAGGCTGAGAAACCAATGAACGATCTCATTGCGAAATCGGCGCCTGCCGGGCCCGAACTGGCGCTGGGCAAAGTCTCCCATGGGCCGTCGTGGCTCGGTCTGGTCGGCGCTGCGATGTGTGTGATGTGGTTGCTGGTGGCCATCTTCGGCCCTTGGCTGGCGCCGCACCCGGTGGGCGAAGTGATCTCCGACAACGTCTTCGACAGCCTAAGCGCGGCTTACCCGTTGGGCACCGATTACCTGGGCCGCGACATGCTCAGCCGGATCCTTGTCGGTGCGCGGTTCACCGTTGGCCTGGCGCTGGTTTCGGCGGTGCTGGCCAGCACACTGGGTACTGGTTGCGCGTTGCTGTCGGTGGTCTCGCCGAAATGGCTGGACGAGGTGATCAGCCGTTTGATGGACGCCTTTATTTCCATCCCGAGCAAGATGCTGGCGCTGATCATGGTCTCGGCTTTCGGCTCCTCGGTGCTGTTGCTGATCTGCACCGCGGTGCTGAGTTTCACTCCGGGCGCGTTCCGCATTGCCCGCAGCATGGCAGTGAACATCGAAGCGCTGGAGTACGTGCAAGTAGCCCGTACCCGCGGCGAGCGTCGGCTGTACATCGCCTGTGTGGAAATCCTGCCGAACATGCTCAACCCGGTGCTGACGGATCTGGGGCTGCGCTTCGGTTTCATCGTGCTGCTGCTCAGTGGCATGAGCTTCCTTGGCCTGGGTGTGCAACCACCGGATGCCGACCTTGGTTCATTGGTGCGCGAGAACATCGGCGGCCTCAATCAGGGCGCACCAGCCATTGTGATTCCGGCGCTGGCCATTGGCACCCTGACCATTGGTGTGAATCTGTTCATAGACCGACTCTCGTCACGGCGTAGTCGACGTGCGGGAGGTCATTGAGATGAGTGATTTGATTCGAGTCGAAGACCTGCGCGTGGTCGCCTGTGGTGAGCGCGGCGAGGTGGAAATCGTCAAGGGCGTGAGTTTCTCCCTGGCCAAAGGTGAAGTGCTGGCGCTGATCGGTGAGTCCGGCTCCGGCAAGACCACCATCGCCCTGGCGCTGCTCGGCTATGCCCGGCGCGGCTGCCGATTGGCGGGCGGGGTGGTGCAGGTCGGCGAACACGACATGCTGGCGTTGAGCGAAAGCGAGCTGCAAGGCCTGCGCGGAAACCGGGTTTCGTACATCGCCCAGAGCGCGGCTGCCGCGTTCAACCCGGCGAAAAAGCTGATCGATCAAGTGGTCGAGGGCGCGCTGATTCATGGTCTGGGCAGCCGGGCGGTGCTGGAAGCCAAGGCCATCGAACTGTTCCGCGACCTGGCCCTGCCGGATCCCGATCACATCGGTCAGCGTTACCCGCATCAGGTGTCCGGTGGGCAGTTGCAACGGGTGATGGCGGCCATGGCGCTGATCAGCGATCCGCTGCTGGTGGTACTCGATGAGCCAACCACCGCCCTCGACGTGACCACTCAGATCGACGTGCTTCGCGCCTTCAAACGCGTGGTGCGTGAGCGTGGCGCGACGGCGGTTTATGTGTCCCACGACTTGGCGGTCGTAGCGCAAATGGCCGATCAGATCGTCGTGCTCAACGGCGGGCAGATCTTCGAACAGAGCGCCACCGCGCCGCTGCTCAAAGCCCCGACCCACGAATACACCCGCAGCCTGTTGCTGGCAGCCCGCCCGGACACGACGATCCGCCCGCCTTGCGGTATCGCCGAAGAAACGCCGCTGCTGACCATCCAGGGCCTGACCGCCGGTTACGGCAACAAGAATATGCAAGGCATGCCGGCAATCCGCGTGCTGGAAGACATCGACCTGACCGTGCGCCGGGGCCAAGCCATCGGGGTGATCGGTGAGTCGGGTTCCGGCAAGTCGACCCTGGCGCGGGTGGTGGCCGGGTTGCTGACGCCCGCATTGGGCGGGCTGACTTTCGATGGTCAGCCACTGGGCGGCAGCTTATCCGAGCGCACTGACGAGCAGTTCCGCCGTATTCAAATGGTGTTTCAGAACGCCGACACCGCGCTCAACCCGATGCACAGCGTTGGCACCATCCTGAGCCGTCCGCTGAAGATGTACTTCGGCCTCAAGGGCGTCGCACTGCGCGAGCGGATTGGCGAACTATTGGACCTGGTGCGCCTGCCGCGAGCCATGGCCGAACGACGCCCGAATGAACTCTCCGGTGGGCAAAAGCAGCGGGTCAACCTGGCGCGGGCCCTGGCGGCGAAGCCGGACCTGATCCTCTGCGACGAGGTGACCTCAGCGCTAGACACCGTGGTCGGCGCGGCGATTCTTGAACTGCTGCGCGATCTGCGCCAGCAACTGGGCGTGTCGTATCTGTTCATCAGCCACGACATCTCCACGGTGCGGGCGCTGTGCGACGACATTGTGGTGATGTACAGCGGCCACAAGGTTCAGGCCGGCGCTCGGCAGTCGTTTGCCCAGGCACCGTTTCATCCCTATACCGACCTGTTGATCCATTCGGTGCCGGAACTGCGTCAGGGCTGGCTGGAGAACTGCGGCACCACTTGCGGCACGCTGCCACCGATCGGCGCCAAGGCCAATGTGCCAGAGCTGTGCACCTTCCTCAGTCGCTGCCCGGTGCGGGTCGACGGACTGTGCAATCGCACCGCGCCGAACCGGCGGATCATCGACGGCGGCAGCGAAATCCTTTGTCATCACGACAGTGCCGAGTTGCTGAAAACTCAGCGGGACCTAACCACCATGAGCCTGGGAGCCTACGCATGAAGGGGCGTTTTGTGAGGCTGGCCGAGCAGGGCCGGCCGACCGTCAAACTGACGGTGGACGGTTCGCCTATCGAGGCATTGCAGGGCGACACGCTGATGGTCGCGTTGCTGACCCAAGGCAACGCGCTGCGCCAATCGGAATTCGATTCGGGCCGTCGCGCCGGATTCTGCCTGATGGGCGCCTGCCAGGATTGCTGGGTCTGGACCCGCAGCGGCGAACGCCTGCGTGCCTGCTCCAATGAAGTCCGCGAAGGGCTGGACATCGTCACCACACAACCGGAGGCGATATGGCCACTGCACGGCTGAGCACTCATCGGGTCGTTATCGTCGGCGCCGGGCCGGCCGGCATTCGTTGTGCTGAAACACTGTTGGCGGCGGGCCTCAAACCGATCCTGATCGACGAGAATCGCCGGGATGGCGGGCAGATCTACCGTCGCCAGCCCGAAGGGTTTACCCGGGATTACGTCACCTTGTATGGCACCGAAGCCGCCAAGGCCAAGGATTTGCATCAGAGCTTCGACCGTTTGCGCGGGCAGATCGACTACCGCCCAGACACCCTTGTGTGGAACCTGACGCCGGGGCAATTGTGCTGCGTCAGCCAGGGCAAGCACTCGATGGTGGATTACGACGAACTGATCCTGTGCACCGGCGCCACCGACCGCTTGATGCCGATTGAAGGTTGGCAGTTGGCGGGCACTTACAGCCTCGGCGGGGCGCAGATCGCACTGAAATCCCAGGCGGTTTCCATTGGCCACCGCGTGGTGTTCATGGGCAGCGGCCCGTTGCTGTATCTGGTCGCCAGCCAATACGTCAAGGCCGGGGCCACGGTCGCGGCGGTACTCGACACTTCGCCGCTGAGCAAACGCATCGGCGCCTTGCCCAAGTTGTTGGCGCGCCCGGGATTGCTGTTCACCGGGATGAAACTGCTCGCGCAGCTGTACCGGGCGAAGATCCCGCTGCACTTGGGGATCAAACCCCTGCAAGTACTGGGTGACGCCGCCAGTGGGGTCAGTGGCGTGCGGATCAGCACGGCAAAAGGCGAAACCCTGACGATCGATTGTGATGCCATTGCCCTGGGTTATCACTTGCGCCCGGAAACCCAATTGGCCGATCTGGCTGGTTGCCGTATGCGCTTCGACGAGGCTTCCAGCCAATGGTGGCTGGCTGTCGATGAAGCGGGCCGCACCTCGGTCAACGGTGTGTATGCCGCCGGTGATGGTTCGAAGATTCGCGGCGCCGATGCCGCCGAGCACGCCGGGCGACTGGTGGCGATGGCGTTGCTGGAAGATTTGCAGCAACCGGTGAACATCGGGTTGCGTGACGAACAACGGCACGCGCTGGCGGTGATGGATGAGTTTCGCCTCGGCCTGGCCCAGGCGTTCCCATGGCCTGCGGCGCAAGCCAAAGCCTTGCCGGATTCAGCCATCGTCTGCCGCTGCGAGATGATCAGCGCCGGAGAGTTGCGCCGCACCGTCAGCGAGAAGGGCGCCTGTGAAGTCAATCGGGCCAAGGCTTTCAGCCGAGTCGGCATGGGCCGCTGTCAGGGCCGTTATTGTTCCCAGGCCGGGGCCGAAGTCATTGCCGCCGCTGCGGGCGTCAGCGTGCAACAGGTCGGCCGGCAGCGCGGTCAAGCGCCGGTGAAACCCCTTTCGATGCTCACCGAGGAGGTGTCGCCATGACGCTACAAAAAGCCGATGTGGTGATTGTCGGCGGCGGCCTGATGGGCTCGGCGGCGGCGTTTTTCCTGCGCCAGCGCGGGCAGTCGGTGATTCTGCTGGAACGCGACCAGATCGGTCAGTACGCCAGTGGGGTGAACTTCGGCAACGTCCGGCGTCAGGGGCGCTTCCTCGGGCAACTGGAATTGGCCAACCGTTCCTGGGCGCTGTGGAAACGTCTGCCGGAACTGATCGATGACGACCTGGAATTCATCGCCAGCGGGCACATGCGCGTGTGTTATCGCGAAGACGAAATCCCTGAGCTTGAAGCCTACGCGGCAGCGCCCGAAGCTGCTCAGCTGGACTTGAAAGTCTATCGCGGCGCCGAGCTGCACCAGCGTTTCCCATTCCTCGGGTCGGAGGTGAAGGGCGGCTCTTACGCCCCCCACGATGGCCATGCCAATCCACGTCTGGCGGCACCGGCATTTGCCCGGGCGGCACGCCGCCTCGGTGCGCGGATTGAAGAACAGACCGAAGTCGCCGACGTGCAGAAGGTCGGCGGCGAGTTCACGGTGACCACCACCGATGGCCGTCAGTTCAGCGCCGAGCGTTTGCTGATCACGGCCGGCGCCTGGGGTCAGAAGCTCTCGGCGCAGTTCGGCGAGCCGGTGCCGCTGGACACCCACGGCCCGCAAATGGCCGTGACCGAACCGGTGCCTTACGCCTTGCCGACGGTGATTGGCGTGTACACCAAGATTCCCGAAGAAGTGATCTACTTCCGACAGATCCCGCGCGGCAACATCATCATCGGCGGCGGTTACCGGAGCAAACCGGACATGCTCAACCGCCGCGCCTATGTCGAGCCGCGCAGCATTCTCAATCAGATGGAGCAGATGCGTCGCCTGCTGCCGGGTGTTGGCAACCTGAACATCATTCGTGTGTGGAGCGGCATCGAAGGCTACCTGCCCGATTCCCTGCCGGTGATGGGGCCGAGCGGCAACGTTGACGGCTTGTACTACGCGTTCGGCTTCTGTGGCCACGGCTTCCAGCTCGGCCCCGGCGTCGGCGACGTGATGGCTGAACTGATCAGCACCGGCAGCACGAGTACCTCGATCGAGCCGTTCTCCATCCGTCGGTTCGCCCCTTCAGCCGAGCAACGGACAACTGAGCAAAGGAGCAGGGCCTCATGAAACCCCGTGTACTGGAGATTCTCAAACGCCTGATGGCCTTCGACACCGTGTCGTCGGAGTCGAACATGGCCCTGATCGAGTACGTGCGCGACCTGTTGCTGAGCAAGGGCATCGAGTCGCTGATCGTCCAGGACGAAACAGGCAAAAAGGCCAACCTGTTCGCCAGCACCGGCCCCAAGGAATTGCCGGGGATTTTGCTCTCCGGGCACACCGACGTAGTGCCGGCTGCGGGGCAGGCCTGGACCTTTCCAGCGTTTCAGGCGACGGTGCAGGACGGCCGGATTTACGGCCGTGGCAGTTGCGACATGAAGGGGTTTATCGCGTTGGCCATCGACGCCATGCTCGATGCCGCCGACCATTCCTTGAGCCGACCGCTTCAAATCGCCCTGTCCCATGACGAAGAAACCGGTTGTGTGGGGGTGCGACGTTTGCTCGACGTGCTGCACCTGGCGTCGGTGCGGCCGTTTTTGTGCCTGATCGGTGAGCCGACCAACATGCAGTTCGTGCTGGGGCACAAGGGCAAGGGCTCTTATCGCACTTACTGCCGTGGCTTGGAAGCCCATTCCTCCCTGGCACCGCGTTCGGTCAATGCGATTCACGTCGCCTGCGATTTCATCGCGGCACTGCGTCAGAGCCAGCAGCAACTGCAAGCGCAGGGCGCGCAGGATGCCGACTACGACGTGCCCTACAGCACCGTGCATGTCGGGCAGATTGTCGGCGGCAAGGCGCTGAACATCGTGCCGAACCTGTGCACCCTGGATTTCGAGGTGCGTAACTTGCCGGCGGACAATCTGGATCAGTTCCTGGAACAGATGCGCGAGCGTGCCGAAGTGATCGTGCGCGAGGCCAAAAAACTGTCCAGTGTCGCAGCGATCGAAATTGAAACGGTCAACGTCTATCCGGGCCTCGATACTCACCCAAGCGTCGAAGCGGTGCGCTTCCTGAAAAACTTCGCCGCCCCGGATACCGGTACCGCCAAAGTCTCGTTCGGCACCGAGGGCGGGTTGTTCAAACAGCGTCTCGACGTACCGGTAGTAGTCTGCGGCCCGGGCTCGATCG
>NZ_AKJE01000119.1 GCF_000282495.1 Pseudomonas sp. GM79 | reverse complement strand
TGCTGACCGCAGTCAGGGTGCCGTTGGCGATGCTCAGGTCGGCGTTGGTGAAACCGCTGACCGCCTCGCTGAAGGTGATCGTCACCAGCGAGGTTTCACCCGCTGCCAGTGTTGTGTCGGCCAACACAATCGTCGCAGTCGGACGTACGGTGTCGATGGCGTAGTTGTTGGAATCGGTGGTGCCGCTGCCGGCGTTGCCCGCCAGATCCGCGATGCCGGTGTTGTCCAGGGTGATCAGGTTGGTCGTGTCATTGATGCTCGCGGAAGGTGTGAAGGTCGCGGTCCAGGTGATGCCGCCGTCGCTGCTGCTCACCGCGCTCAACGTGCCGTTGGCGATGGTCACATCGGCGTTGGTGAAACCGCTGACCGCTTCGCTGAAAGTAATGGTCACCAGCGAGGTTTCGCCGATTCTCAGCGCCGTGTCCGTCACCACGATGGTTGCCGTTGGCCGCACAGTGTCGATGGCGTAGTTGTTGGAATCGGTAGTGCCGCTGCCGGCGTTGCCCACCAGATCCGCTACGCCGGTGTTGTCCAGGGTGATCAGGTTGGTCGTGTCATTGACGCTCGCGTTCGGGGTGAACGTGGCGGTCCAGGTGATGCCGCCATCGCTGCTGCTCACCGCGCTCAAGGTGCCGTTGGCGATGGTCAGGTCGGCGTTGGTGAAACCGCTGACTGCTTCATTGAAGGTGATGGTCACCAGCGAGGTTTCGCCGATTCTCAGCGCATTGTCCGCCACCACAATGGTTGCGGTTGGACGAAGCGTATCGATCGCATAATTATTCGAGTCGGTGGTGCCGCTGCCGGTGTTGCCCGCCAGATCCGCCACGCCGGTGTTGTTCAGGGTGATCAGGTTGGTCGTGTCATTGATGCTCGCGGAAGGTGTGAAGGTCGCCGTCCAGGTGATGCCGCCGTCGCTGCTGCTCACCGCGCTCAAGGTGCCGTTGGCGATGGACAGGTCAGCGTTGGTGAAACCACTCACCGCTTCACTGAAGGTGATGGTCACCTGCGAGGTTTCACCGATTTTCAGCGCATTGTCTGTCACCACGATGGTTGCCGTTGGCCTCACGGTATCGATGGCATAGTTGTTCGAATCGGTGGTGCCGCTGCCGGCGTTGCCCACCAGATCCGCCACGCCGGTGTTGTCCAGGGTGATCAGGTTGGTCGTGTCGGTGATGCTGGCGGTCGGTGTAAAAGTTGCCGTCCAGGTGATGCCGCCGTCGCTGCTGCTCACCGCGCTCAACGTGCCGTTGGCGATGGTCAGGTCGGCGTTGGTGAAACCGCTGACTGCTTCATTGAAGGTGATGGTCACCTGCGAGGTTTCGCCGATTCTCAGCGCCGTGTCGGTAAACACGATGCTGGCGGTTGGCCGGACCGTATCGACGACGTAGTTATTGGAGTTGGTGGTACCGACGCCAGCGGTGCCCAGAATGTTGATCACCCCGGTGTTGTCCAGGGTGATGACGTTGGTCGTATCGGAAATACTGGCGGATGGGGTAAAGGTTGCCGTCCAGGTGATGCCGCCATCGCCGCTGCTTACCGCAGTCAAGGTGCCGTTGGCGATGGTCAGATCCGCATTGGTGAGACCGGTCACCGCCTCGGAGAAGGTAATGGTCACCAGGGACGTTTCGCCGATGCTCAGTGTGGTATCAGCGACCACAATAGTCGCGGTCGGCGGTGGCGAATACGCGGTGTTGAGTACACCACCGTCGTTGTAGATGGTCGCGACAGAGGTCGGCGAGGTGCCGGTTGAACCTCCGCCCTGCGCGGTACCGCCGGCACCACTGGCCGCGGCATTACCGGCCAGGGCCGCGAAGTTGGCGGCTGTGATCAGCAGCGTGCCTTTGTTCCAGATCGCACCGACGCCACGGCCACCAATGCCGCCATTGCTGGCATTGCTGCCTTGGCCACCACCACCGCCACCGCCGCCACCAGCGCCGATGTTGTTGCTGATGGTCGACGTGCCGACGATGGTGATGGTGCCGCTGCTGGCGTTGTAGATCCCGCCCACCGCGTTGCCGCCGGCGCCACCGACCTTGTCCCATCCGGCCCCGCCGCCACCACCGCCAATGGAAATCGTGCCATTGGTGGCCGTCGCACCGTTACCGCCGTTGCTGTAATAGGAAACGCCTACGCCGCCAGCCCCGCCAGTGGTGGTACCGCCGCGACCGCCCATGTGGGTGGCGTCATAACCGCCGCCGTAACCACCGACACCGCCGCCGCCCGCCTGGCCGCCCAATGTGCCGGTGCCCGGCCCTGCCGAACCGCCATGCCCGCCGCCCTGGCCGCCCAAACCGCCGCCACCGCCACCCCCACCGCCGTAAAAAGCGCCCGTGACACCGCCGCCGCCACCGCCACCGGAAGCGCCGTTGGAGGTTACACTGACGTTATTCAGGGTCAAAATCCCTGCGTTGAAAATCCCCCCGGCCATCGCGCCCGTGGCGCCGTAGCCACCGTTGCCGCCATTGCCCGATACCAGGCCACGGGTGATCACCAAGCCATCGAGGGTCACGATACTGCCAGCCGTCACTTCAATCACTCGGGTCCGGTACTGACCGTCGAGAATCACGTCAGCCGCGCCGTCGTTGTTCAAGTCGCCATCAACGGTGATGTTCTTGTTGATCAGCAGTTCGGACGTCAGCTGCACCGTCATGCTGCTGCTGAAGGTGACGATATCGCCGTTCTGCGCCGAGGCGAGGGCGGCACGCAGTGAGCCGACGCCCGTGTTGGCGTTGTTGGTGGCCGTCCAGGTGGCCAGGCCCCACTGATAATCGCTCATGGCCGTGGTCGAGAGGACGTTGGCGCTTTCGATGTTGCCGGTGGCGATTTCCAGATCCCAGTCGCCACCGAGCCCGGTGCGATCGCTGGAGGCGGCCACATCGCGGCCGGTCAATTGAGCCAGCGAGTCGATAAAATTCAAGCCGCGCTCGCCGTCGGCGGTGTAGCAACCATAAATCAGGATGTCGCCGCCAACGTTCATGTCCTTGCCAATTTCCGCCAGCACCGCACTGCGATCCGCGATGTTGTCGGCAGACAAGTAGCTGTTGCCCAGCCACAAATCGCCCGCATTGCCGTGAGCAATGATCTGCACCGAGCTGATGCCCTGATGACCGTCCAGATAATCGGCGATTTGTTGCAGGCCATCTTTGCTGGCATCGAGCTGAACCACCTGGGTACCGGGCGCGACGCCTTGAAGCAGACTATCGACATCCTTGACCCGCGAATCGACGAACACCACGCTCTGCCCCGGCACCGCAGCGGGTGCTGGCGCCGGTGTGGCATCGGCCTGGCCGTGGGTGTCTTTGCTGGCGACCGGTTGATCGGCGGTCGGCGCTTCGACCGCCTCGGCGGTGGCATGGCTGTCGGCCTGGGCAGTGTCGGCGACCGTGGCGGCCACCGCGCCGTCGAACAGCATGCGTGGCTCCAGGGACATGATCATTGGCGAGGCCAGCGCTCGTGCGCCTTCGGTAACCCGCGACTTGCCTTTGCTCCACCACATGCTGCTCACCCGGACTCGAACTTTCT
Organism: Pseudomonas sp. GM79; assembly: GCF_000282495.1. Lineage (GTDB taxonomy): Bacteria > Pseudomonadota > Gammaproteobacteria > Pseudomonadales > Pseudomonadaceae > Aquipseudomonas. The sequence goes on along the minus strand of NZ_AKJE01000119.1, from coordinate 28,514 downwards.
GAGGCATCAATGAAAACGCCGCGATCAACTGATCGCGGCGTCGGCTTTCATACGAATGACATTGGCGGCGCTGGCTGAGCCATCGAGCCAAAAGGACAACTCGGCGTACTGCTTGAACAGGTCCGGCGGCAGGATCGTTCGCCTGGATTGCAGTTGGACCTTGGCCTTCACCTTATGCAGCCCCGAGAGGCCGAGGGCCTGGTCGAATTCCGGTGCGTCGTAGGCCAAATGGTCGAAATCATGTTCGAACCAGGGTTCGCCAATAAAATCGTAGACCAGGCGCATCACCCGCTCAGGCGCCTGGCTCAGCAGGTCGTAATCGATGATCAGCAACGAGTCGGCGTGTTCGCCGTAATAGGCTTCCTTGAGGGCGGCCCAGGAAAACCCCACCAGCCGATTGCGCTGGGCCAGGGTTTCGCAGCGGCTATAGACCGTGTTGCGTTCGACCGCATCACCGAACAGCTTGGTGTTTTCGAAGGGGTTGGCGCGGTACAGGCGCTCGATGCTGTCCATGACCCAAGCGACATTGCGCACGCAGGCAATGATTTTGGCTTGAGGGAACAGATCGCTGATCGCCGGCAGGCGCGAACTCCACAGGCGGTTCGTGTCGAACACCACCGGTTTGTCGGCCTTGTCGGCGTAGAAAGAATCGAACAGACCGCGCAACAGACGGCGACGCAGGTTGGTGTCGATCACCGCACCGAATTCGCTGCCGGCGCTGCATTGCTCCAGAACGCCGGAAAAGAGCGCACCCACGGGGCTGGTCATGCCGGCATGAAAGCGCGGGTTCTGCAAAAGAATGGCAGAAAGCAGGGTCGAGCCTGAACGCGGCAAGCCGGAAATAAAGTGAAAGTGCTGCATCCATTCACCCGTCATAAGTCCTTTTGTATGACGAGCGTAGACCATGAATGGTGTTGCGACTAGTGGTGCTTTGATATCAAATCGGAGCTAAATCGACTGGAAAAAACGATTGATATAACCGGCTGAAAGATGAATCGATTAAGCCTTGAAAACACGGGCTTAGTTCAGCACATACAAGCGTGCCCTGGCGCCTCCCGCCCCGGTTTCACCGATGCGTTGCCAGCCCTCGGGCAAAGGGGCGAACTCGTCCGGTCCATCGACGCTACCGACCAGCCAGACGCGACCATTGCCCTTGGGCAAGCTGCCGAGGCTATCCAGATAGACCTCACCGGTCACCAACGTGCCAAAACCGTAAGCGTTCGGCCGGCTCGACCTGCCATTGGCCAACGGCGGCGTGTACAGCAATGGTTTGGCATCAGTGCGGTTGTAATAGACATAACTCAGGTACCAGAGCATGTCGCTGGTGACGATTCGGTCGCCGGGAGCGAAGTGCTGGTTCACATAGCTGACCATGACGCTGATCTGATCGTCGGTATCCACCGTGGCATTGTTCTTCAGCCCCACCAGCTCGACGCCGACAAACAACATCAGCACGGCCAGCGCCACTACCTTGAAGTCCGCGTACAAACGATCGATGGCCAGTGCCACAAGCATCGGCAAGCCCAGGGCATAAGCGGTCAGGTAACGCTCGATGAACACCGGCGATATGAACGACACCGCAAATACCAACAACAACGGGAGAACGGTGTAGATCAGCGCCAGCGCACTGCCACGGAAAACACTGCGATCGCGCGCCAGCGCCACGCCCGCCAGGGCCAGCAGCGCCAGTGGCAACGCAATAAAAATCAGTGTGGGCAGGTTCTCGCCATCGTCCTGGATCAGGAACGACCAGATCATTGAAGGCAGTGAGCCGAGCGTGACGGGCGCCTCCCACCCCACATCGCCATTGGCTTTGAGCTGATCCATGTGCTGCACCAGATCGAACAGACTGGGCAGCCATGGCAGGTACAACGCCACAATCGCCATATTGGCCAGCCACCAGCCGGAGCGCTGAATGTGCCGCAATCGATACCCTGGCTGCACGCGGATCAGTCCCAGATACAGCCAGTGGCAAAGCACGCACAGCGCCGTGAAGTAATGGGTGTAGAACGCGGCACTCATCAGCAGGGTGTACATCACCAGATAGCGCGTGCGTTGCGGCCGCCTGATCCAATACATCAAGGCGATCGTGGCGCCGATCAGCCACAGGCCCAGCAGCGAATACATCCGCACTTCCTGGCTGTAACGCACCGCCGTGGGCAGCAGCGCCAGCAGGACTCCGCCCAGCAACGCGGCGCGGCGGGTCGCGAGCAGGTCCACCAGCCAGACGCCGAGCCCCACCGTGGCAATCCCCGGCAGCGCACTCAGGCAGCGAATCGAAAAAATGCCGTCGCCGAACAGGCCGATCCAGCCGTGCAGAAGCATGAAATACAGGGGTGGATGCACATCATGAGCCGCATGTTCCCAGATCCCGGCCAGGGAATACTGGCTCAGCAACAAGCTAGACCCTTCGTCGCCCCAGATCGCCGCCGCTGTCAGGTCGTAAAAACGCGCCAGCGCGGCCAATACCAGGATCGACAACAGCCAGTGCTCCCGCGCCCATCGCAGCAAGCGACGGACAGCCGCCCACAACCCCGGCATCGCATGCGGGTCCTGGGTGTCGCCCAGCGGTGTTTCTCTGCGCGCCTCCATTACCTCCCCTTGCAACGGCCATGTGAAAACCGAAGCTTCCCCAGCACTGTAGGACAGGCGCGAGCCCGACGTCGATGCTGGCCTTGCGACGGACGACGTCCGGCAATCATTCCGATCAGCGTCTACGCTTTGGCGTGGCGTGACCCAGCCACGGAGATGAAAGGAGTCGGCTGATCAGCGCGAACTGCCCGGTTAACCGGGCCTGCAACGTGACGTATCAGACACTAACCTGAGGGATGAGGAACCATGGAAGTATTCATCGGCACTATTCAGTCTTTCGCCTTTAACTTCGCGCCCAACGGCTGGGCCCTGTGCAACGGCCAGACGCTGAGCATCGCGCAATACAACACGGTTTTCGCACTGCTGGGAACCTACTACGGAGGCAATGGCACCACCAATTTCATGCTGCCCAACCTGCAAGGTCGCATGCCGGTCGCCATGGGCAACGGCCTGGGCCTGACCCCGCGCGTCATCGGCGAAGTTTCCGGCACCGAGAACGTCACCGCGACCATCAATAACCTGCCCAACCACACCCACGCCCTGTCCGGGCTCACCGCCACCACCACCCTGCAACTGGCCAGCCCGGCGAGCAACCCGGTCACCAACCCGACCGCAACCAACTCGTTCATTGGTGCCTCGGGCGGCGGTCCCGGTTCGGCGAGTATTTACTCCGATCAGCAAGGTGCTGCGGCCGTACCGCTCAAGGGCGTGGCCACTACGGTAACAGGGGAAATCTCGTCCGCCGGCAACGGCTTGCCCATGGAGGTGATGAACCCGTTCCTGGTGCTCAACTTCAGCATCGCCCTGAACGGTCTTTTCCCTTCGCGCAACTGAGTGTCTGGCCGGGGGATGCCAATCCCCCGGCCACTTTTGCTGATGGAGTGATGCCATGCTGCAACAAGTTCAAAGCCAACACTTTCAGGCACTGCTGGGCAAGACGGGGACGCTGCGGCTGCCCGATGGCAGTGAACTGCCGATCCATATCGACACCCTTGCAGAAACGCCCCGCTCACAGCTGCCAAACAGCGAGCGCATGCCGTTCAGCGTCGAGTTCAATAGCCTGCAACCCACTGACTTTGTCGATGGCTTGTGTGTGATGGAACTGCCGGAACTGGGCCGGGTGAAAGACATTTTCGTGTCGAGGGTCCCCCCGATGGGGCGGGATCCACAGCTGGGCTACTTCTACATCGCGTTCAATTAAAGAGCGACGCCGATCGCAGCCTGCGGCAGCTCCTACGCGGGATCGCGGGATTGTGGTGGGCTCAACCCCGGGGCTTGCCCCTCGCCATAGACCCTCCCACATTGAACATTCAGTGAGCCTGGCCATGCCATGGCACGACTTTGCGTTGCAGGGCACGCAGGCCCATTTCCATGGCGAAAGCGATCAGCGCGATCACCAGAATCCCCAGCACCACCACATCGGTGACCAGGAATTGCGCGGCCGATTGCACCATGAAGCCCAAACCACTGGTGGCGGCGATCAACTCGGCGGCCACCAATGTCGACCAACCCACACCCAGACCAATCCGCACGCCGGTCAAAATGTCCGGCAAGGCACTGGGCAGAATCACATGCCGAATCAACTGCGCCCGAGTCGCACCCAGCGACTGTGCGGCGCGCAATTTCGCCGGGTCGACGGTGCGTACGCCAGTGGCGGTGGCTATCGCGATCGGCGCGAAGATCGCCAGGTAGATCAACAAGACTTTCGACAACTCACCGATGCCACACCAGATCACGATCAGCGGTAGATAAGCCAGCGGCGGAATCGGGCGATAGAACTCGATCAGCGGATCAAGAATGCCGCGAGCGATGCGATTGTGGCCGATGGCGATGCCCACCGGCACGGCGGTCAGCACGGCGAAGCCCAGGCCCAGGCCAATACGGCCAAGGCTTGCGCCCAAATGCTGCCACAAGGTCGAATCCATGTAGCCGGTGGTTACCAGCAGCCAGCCTTTTTGCAGCACGGCGGACGGCGGCGGCAGGAACAGCGGTTCGATCAAACCTGTGGCCGTGACGGCCCACCAAATGGCAACGAGAGCGACCAGCGTTAGTACGCTGATCCAGCGTGTGTTCAAACTGCGACGCAGCGCAATGACCGTCGAGCTCGACTTCACCGTCGCGGCGGGAATTTCATAGGTGCTCATGCGCGCTCCTGTCGCTGGACGGCACTGCGTTGGGAGAACACTTTGGCGAGCACGTGTTCGCGGGTTTCGATAAAGCGCGGGTCGGACTTGATCGAGCGTGCCGACTCACCGGAGGCATAACGCTGACCGAAATCCAGGCTCAGACGCTCGACGATTTGCCCAGGATCAGGCGCCAGCAGAATCAGATCCGTGGCGAGGAATACCGCTTCTTCAATGTCGTGGGTAATCAGGAACACCGGTTTGGCGGTGCGCTGCCAGACTTGCAGCAACAGCTCCTGCATCTGTTCGCGGGTGAAGGCATCAAGGGCACCGAAGGGTTCATCCATCAGCAAAACCCGAGGGTCTGCTGCGAGGGCGCGAGCGAGGCCGACACGTTGTTTCTGCCCGCCCGAGAGCTGCCAGATTCGGCGATTTTCGAAACCGGAGAGGTCCACCAGCGCGAGCATTTCCCGGGCACGGATTTCGCGTTTGTCCCGGGCGACGCCAGCCAGTTCCAGACCGAAGCCGACGTTGGCCAGCACGTCCTGCCAAGGTAGCAGGGCGTCGTCCTGGAACACCACGCCGCGCTCAGCGCTCGGGCCTTTGACCGGCAAACCGTCAAGGGTGATGCGCCCGGAACTGGGTTCGACAAAACCGGCAATCAGGTTCAACAGCGAGGTCTTGCCACTGCCGGACGGGCCGAGGGCAACCAGCAACTGCCGGGGCCCCAGGCTCAGGGAAATATCCGCCAGCACAGGTTCCGCTGCGCCGGGATACTGTGCGCAGATACGCTCCAGCTGTAGCAAAGCCATTGCGGTTAACTCCCGATCAGTTGGTGATGTATTTGGCGCTGACGTACGGCGCGTAGTCCGGCAGCACGGCCTCGACCTTGCCCTGTTCCTTGAGGAACACTGCGGTGTCGGTGATAGCCTTGGTAGTCGGCGCGCCGAGGGTGATCACCTGATCAGCCGCGAGCGGGAACACGTTGCCTTGCAGCAGCAATGGAATGTCGCTGGCCTTGGCACCGGAGAGCTTCACCAGTTTGTCGACATTGCTTTGGTTGGCGAGCCAGGCTTTCGGGTCTTTGCGGTAGTCGGCGTAGGCATCGAGGGTCACTTTGGCGAACGCGGTGACGATTTCCGGGTGCTTCGCGGCGAAATCCTTACGCACGATCCAGGCATCGAAAGTCGGTGCGCCGAACTTGGCCAACTCGCCCGAGGTGATCAGCACTTTGCCGTTCTCCTTGGCCACGCCGAGGGCAGGGTCCCAGACGTAGGTGGCGTCGATATCACCGCGTTTCCATGCAGCGATGATTGCTGGCGGCGCGAGGTTGAGCACGGTGACTTTCGATGGGTCGATGTTCCAGTGTTTCAGCGCGGCCAGCAGGCTGTAGTGGCCGGTGGAAACGAACGGTACGGCGATTTTCTTGCCGATCAGGTCTTGCGGGGTCTTGATCCCGGAACCATCGCGCGCAACCAGCGCTTCGGCGGCGCCGATCTGGGTGGCGATGAGGAAAGTTTCCACCGGGACTTTGCGGGTGATTGCCGCCGTCAGGGGGCTGGAACCGAGGTAGCCGATTTGCACATCGCCGGAAGCGATGGCGGCAATAATGTCGGCGCCGTTATCGAATTTGCGCCAGTCGATGTCGGCTTTGGTGGCTTTTTCGTAGGTGCCATCGGCTTGGGCGACTTTGGCTGGGTCAACGGTGGTCTGGTAGGCGACGGTCACATCTGCCGCCTGAGCCAGGAAACTCGCCGAAGCCAGAAACGCGGCGGCCAGGCGGCGAAGAGGGGAAGTCAGTTTCATCGGGAAGCTCCTTGTCAGGCGACCGAGAGTCGGCGTGAAAAGGAGACTAAATGATATAAGAATTCGAAAATAAATAACTTTTTCGAATTACCTTATGAGCGGAAAATTCTAAGGGAGCATAGTTGTGTATCGCTTTTGTGGCGAGGGAGCTTGCTCCCGCTGGAGGCCGAAGGACTCCCAAAAACAGCGAAGGTGTGCCTGATTAAACACGGTCGCAGATTTTACGGCTGCTACGCAGCCGAGCGGGAGCAAGCTCCCTCGCCACAGAGGTTTGCGTTTAGTTGCTGATCGCCAGAATACTCGCCTGATACGACCCGACAAACACATCGAAATCGCCAACTTCGTTCTGTTCCAGCTCCACCTGCTGAGCCAGCGACGAACGTGCCAACTCTTCAAATCTAGCCTGTTCTGCGCTTGAAAGCGGCTCGCTGCGGAAAAACTCTGCGTGTGCCTGACTCTGACGCAAGGAGAACTGAGCAAAACTTTCCTTGTGCTCGGCCATCGCCGCCAACACCTGAGCCGATGGCGTCAGGGACGAGTCCTTGACCTTGGCCAGCTGTGCGTCCAGTGCCTTGCTGTGAGCATCGCCGCCATGGCTCTGATCCAGCAATGCCGCTAATGGCGCAATCTTTTCCAGCAATTCGCCGGCCCATTCCTTGAGGTCTACCGGGAGCCCGTCGCGTTGCAATTGCAGGCCCGGACGACGACCTTCCTTGACCACGCTGAGGAAGTTCGAGGTCGCGTTGCCGCACGAGGTACTGGTCAGCAGCGGGCTGTCGTTCAGCGCGCAGTACAGCAGGAACGCATCAAGGAACCGCGACTCGGTGAGGTCGATGCCCATCGGCAGGAACGGGTTGATGTCCAGGCAGCGCACTTCGACGTACTGAATGCCACGGGCCACCAGCGCCTGAATCGGCCGTTCGCCGGTGTAGGTCACGCGTTTCGGGCGGATGTTGGAGTAGTACTCGTTTTCGATCTGCAGGATGTTGGTGTTGAGCTGAACCCACTCACCGTCCTGGTGCGTACCGATCTCGACGTACGACGGGTAAGGCGTGGCCACCGCTTTGCGCAGGCTGTCGGTGTAGCTGGTCAGATCGTTGTAGCACGGCGTCAAACCGGCCTGGGCGTTGCTCTGGTAACCCAGATCGCTCATGCGCAGGCTGGTGGCGTACGGCAGGTACAACGTGTCCGGGTCCAGCTGTTCCAACTGATGCGAGCGACCGCGCAGGAAACCGGCGTCCAGGGCAGGCGAGGCACCGAACAGGTACATCAGCAGCCAGCTATAGCGACGGAAGTTGCGGATCAGCGCGATGTAGGCCGACGACTGATAGTCGCGGTCGGTGCCGTCAAAGCCTTCAGCCTCTTTGAGCAGGGGCCAGAGCTTTTCCGGCAGGGAAAAATTGTAGTGGATCCCGGCGATGCACTGCATGGTCTTGCCGTAACGCAACGCCAGGCCCTTGCGATAGACGTACTTGAGCTGCCCGATGTTGGAAGTGCCGTAATAAGCGATCGGGATGTCTTCCTCGGCCGGCAACGGGCACGGCATCGATGGACTCCACAGGTACTCGTTGCCGAGCTTGCTGTAGGCAAAACGGTGAATCCTGTCCAGGCTCGCCAGCATCTGCGCCGGGTCTGGCAGGGCCGGCGTGATGAACTCCAGCAGCGACTCGGAATAGTCGGTGGTGATCTGTTCGTTGGTCAGCGCGGAACCCAATTCTTCCGGGTGCGGCGTTTGCGCCAGGCGACCTTCGCTGGTTACGCGCAGGCATTCACGTTCGATGCCGTGAAGGCACTGTTCGAGCAGAGAGAGGTTAGCGCGCTCGCCGAGCAGAGCCAGGCGGCGGTTGAGAAGTTCGCTCAAGTTGGATTCCTTCACGCGTCAGTCGCCCCAATATGGGGGTGGGCAAGACGGTCTACAAGGGTGAAGTTAAAACTGGCGTTTTCGCCTGGTTTTTGGGCTGCGCCAGTCAGCCAATGATTGGGTCGCCACAGTCCACTGTGGGAGCGGGCTTGCTCGCGAAGGCGGTGTATCAGGCGACATTTATGTTGACTGACACTCCCTCTTCGCGAGCAAGCCCGCTCCCACAGGTTTTGTAGCGTCGAAATTAACTCAAATCGAGGTTAGGTAGCTACAGGACAGCGAACGTGCCTTGTGCTTTTGCGACCAGTTTGTCGCCTTGCATCACGTCGGCCTCGACCACCAGCGTGCGGCGGCCCGGATGGATCACCCGTGCCGTGCACATCACTTCACCGTCGGCGACGGCGCGGATGTAGTTGATCTTGCACTCGATGGTCGCGCTCTGCTGGTCAAAGCCGTGGGTGCTGGAACAGGCCAGCCCCATGGCAATGTCCACCAGACTGAACAAAGCGCCGCCGTGCAGTTTGCCGCCGCGATTGCGCAGTTCTGGCTCAAGCGCCAGGGCGACTTGCGCCACCCCGGTTTCCAGGCTGTGCAAGCGACATCCCAGCAGCTTGAAAAACGCGCTTTCGGTCAAGCCGGCCGGGATCTCCATCAGCGTTTTTTCAACTGTTTGGCGTTGGCGAACAGTGAGGCCATGGCGTTGTTGGCCGGGGCTGCTGCCGTGGTTTCCTTGCGCGGTGCGGTGTTCTGCGATTGGCGTGGTGCCGAACCCGGACGCGCACCACGGGCACCGTCGATCTTCTCGCCCGGGGTGTCGCTCATGCGCATCGACAGGCCAACGCGTTTGCGCGGGATGTCGACTTCCATGACCTTCACCTTGACCACATCACCGGCCTTCACCGCTTCACGCGGATCCTTGATGAACTTCTCCGACAGCGCGGAGATGTGTACCAAACCGTCCTGATGCACGCCGATGTCGACGAAGGCGCCGAAGTTGGTCACGTTGGTGACCACGCCTTCGAGGATCATCCCCAGTTGCAAGTCCTTGAGGTCTTCGACGCCTTCCTGGAACTCGGCGGTCTTGAACTCGGGACGCGGGTCGCGACCAGGTTTTTCCAGCTCTTGCAGGATGTCGGTGACCGTCGGCAAGCCGAACGTTTCGTCGGTGTACTTCTTCGGATCGAGACGTTTGAGGAAGCTCGCGTCGCCGATCAGCGAGCGAATGTCGCGATCGGTTTCAGCGGCAATGCGCTGTACCAGCGGATAGGCTTCCGGGTGAACCGCGGACGAATCCAGCGGGTTGTCGCCGTTCATTACACGCAGGAAGCCCGCAGCCTGTTCAAAGGTTTTTTCACCCAGGCGTGCGACTTTCTTCAACGCTGCACGGGTTTTGAAGGCGCCGTGCTCGTCGCGGTGGCTGACGATGTTCTGCGCCAGGGTCGCGTTGAGGCCGGAGATACGGGCCAGCAGCGCCACGGAAGCGGTGTTGACGTCGACGCCCACGGCGTTCACGCAGTCCTCGACCACCGCGTCCAGGCCGCGCGCCAGTTTCAGCTGCGACACGTCGTGCTGGTACTGGCCGACGCCGATGGATTTCGGATCGATCTTCACCAGCTCAGCCAGAGGATCCTGCAAGCGACGGGCAATCGACACCGCGCCACGGATCGATACGTCGAGGTCCGGGAATTCCTTGGAGGCCAGTTCCGACGCCGAGTACACCGATGCACCGGCCTCGGAGACCATGACTTTGGTCATCTTCATGGCTGGGTATTTTTTGATCAGCTCAGCGGCGAGCTTGTCGGTTTCACGGCTGGCGGTGCCGTTGCCGATGGCGATCAGGTCCACCGAATGCTTGGCGCACAGGGCGGCGAGCACGGCGAGGGTCTGGTCCCACTTGTTGTGCGGCACGTGCGGGTAAACCGTGGCGTGATCCAGCAGCTTGCCGGTGGCATCGACCACGGCGACCTTGCAGCCGGTGCGCAGGCCCGGGTCGAGGCCCAGGGTGGCGCGCGGGCCGGCCGGGGCCGACAGCAGCAAGTCGTGCAGGTTGTGTGCGAACACATTGATTGCTTCGGTTTCTGCGCCGTCGCGCAACTCGCCCAGCAGGTCGGTTTCCAGGTGGGTGTAGAGCTTGACCTTCCAGGTCCAGCGCACCACTTCGCCCAGCCATTTGTCGGCGGCACGGTTCTGGTTCTGAATGCCGAATTGCTGGCCGATCATGCCTTCGCACGGGTGCATGGTGCCCGGCAGTTCATCGCCGACTTTCAGCGCGGAACTGAGAATGCCTTCGTTGCGGCCACGGAAAATCGCCAGTGCGCGGTGCGAAGGCATGCTTTTCAGCGGTTCGTCGTGTTCGAAGTAGTCGCGGAACTTGGCGCCTTCCTCTTCCTTGCCGGCGATCACGCGGGCACTGAGGGTGGCTTCCTGCTTGAGGTAGTTGCGCAATTTGTCCAGCAGGCCAGCGTCTTCGGCGAAGCGCTCCATGAGGATGTACTTGGCGCCTTCAAGGGCGGCTTTCACATCGGCCACGCCTTTTTCGGCGTCGATGAAACGCGCGGCTTCGGCTTCAGGGTTCAGGGTCGGGTCGTTGAACAGGCCGTCGGCCAGTTCGCCGAGGCCGGCTTCCAGGGCGATCTGGCCCTTGGTGCGGCGCTTCTGCTTGTACGGCAGGTACAAGTCTTCGAGACGGGTCTTGGTGTCGGCGAGCTTGATGTCGCGTTCGAGTTGCGGGGTCAGTTTGCCCTGCTCTTGAATGCTGGCGAGGATGCTGATACGCCGTTCGTCGAGTTCTCGCAGGTAGCGCAGACGCTCTTCCAGATGACGCAACTGGATGTCATCGAGGCTGCCGGTCACTTCTTTCCGGTAGCGGGCGATGAAGGGAACGGTAGACCCTTCATCGAGTAGCGCGACGGCCGCTTCGACCTGTTGTGGGCGTACACCGAGTTCCTCGGCGATGCGGCTGTTGATGCTGTCCATAAAACCACCTGACAAATTGTGAAAGCAGGCTCGCAGGCGCAGAGATAAAGGCTCAGCGAGTCTGGTTGAGCGGCCTGGCGTGCGCCGCTACCTGAGCCAACAGGCTTCCCGTTGACCCGTGAAATCGAACAATTACTGCCAGCGCCATGAAAAAAAAGCGGCTGCTTACAGTAACGATCAGACGTTGCCTGACACAAAAGGCCGCGCATTATAACCAGCGTTCTGTCCCTTCGGGGGCATCGCGGGTTGTAGGCACAATGCCCGGTTTTCTGGCGGTGAAGGAAAAATCTGCTAACAATGCACACGGTGCGTATAACGGCAGCTACGCCATAATGCGCGCCGAGATCAAAGGAGCATCCAATGAGCAGCACTGCAAACATTGCTGAAGGCGAAAAAATTCTTATTGTTGACGACGATCCCGGGCTGAGCAGCCTGCTGGAGCGTTTTTTCGTCAGCAAGGGCTACCGTGCCCGCGCCGTCCCGAACACGGAACAAATGGACCGCCTGCTGGCGCGTGAAGTGTTCAACCTGGTCGTCCTCGACCTGATGCTGCCTGGCGAAGACGGCCTGACCGCTTGCCGCCGCCTGCGCACAGCGAACAATCAGATTCCGATCATCATGCTGACCGCCAAGGGCGATGAGCTTAGCCGCATCAAGGGCCTGGAACTGGGCGCCGACGATTACCTGGCCAAGCCGTTCAACCCGGACGAGCTGATGGCTCGGGTCAAAGCGGTTCTGCGTCGTCAGGCGGCCCCCGTGCCGGGCGCCCCGGGCAGCGAAGACGAAAGCGTGACCTTCGGTGACTACGAATTGTCCCTGGCCACCCGCGAACTCAAGCGCGGCGACGAAGTGCACATGCTCACCACCGGTGAGTTTGCGGTGCTCAAGGCGCTGGTCATGAACGCGCGTCAGCCACTGACCCGCGACAAGCTGATGAACCTGGCCCGTGGCCGCGAATGGGATGCCCTTGAGCGTTCCATCGATGTGCAGATCTCCCGTCTGCGCCGGATGATCGAACCCGATCCGTCCAAACCACGCTACATCCAGACTGTCTGGGGCGTGGGTTATGTGTTCGTTCCGGATGGCGCCGCCACGAAGTGATCGGTGATTTGTAGGAGCGGGTCTTGCGGGCGAGGGGTCAGATGACCTTTCCCGCAGACCCGTGATCCGCAATATGCGAGCATGCTCGCTCCTGCAAGTGTGTAGCGGTTACTCATGAAAACCCCTGTTTGGTTCCCCCAGAGCTTCTTCTCCCGCACCCTGTGGCTGGTGCTGATCGTCGTCCTGTTCTCCAAGGCGCTGACCCTGGTTTATCTGTTGATGAACGAAGATGTGCTGGTGGATCGCCAATACAGCCACGGCGTCGCCCTGACGCTGCGTGCCTATTGGGCCGCCGATGAAGAAAACCGCACCAAGATCGCCGATGCCGCGACCCTGATTCGGGTGGTGGGTGCCGGTGTGCCGGAAGGCGAACAACACTGGCCTTACAGCGAGATCTACCAGCGCCAGATGCAGGATGAACTGGGCGCCGACACCGAAGTGCGATTACGCATGCACTCACCACCGGCGCTGTGGGTGCGCGCACCCAGCCTGGGCGATGGCTGGCTGAAAGTGCCGTTGTATCCGCACCCATTGCGCGGCCAGAAAATCTGGAATGTGCTCGGCTGGTTCCTCGCCATCGGCCTGCTGTCCACCGCCTCGGCGTGGATTTTCGTCAGCCAGCTCAATCAACCGCTAAAACGCCTGGTCTATGCCGCGAGGCAACTGGGTCAGGGCCGCAGCGTGCGCCTGCCGATCAGCGATACACCGAGCGAAATGACCGAGGTTTATCGCGCCTTCAACCAAATGGCTGAAGACGTCGAACAAGCCGGCCGCGAGCGAGAACTGATGCTGGCCGGGGTCTCCCACGACCTGCGCACGCCCCTGACCCGTTTGCGGCTGTCCCTGGAACTGATGGGGGCCCACAGTGACCTGACAGACGACATGATCCGCGACATCGAAGACATGGACGCGATTCTGGATCAGTTCCTGGCCTTCATTCGTGACGGACGTGATGAGTCGGTGGAAGAAGTGGACCTGAGCGATCTGGTTCGCGAAGTTGCCGCGCCATATAACCAGAACGAAGAGAGAGTGCGCTTGCGCCTGGAACCGATCCAGCCGTTCCCGCTGCGGCGGGTGTCGATGAAACGGTTGCTGAACAACCTCATCGGCAATGCCTTGCATCACGCCGGCAGCGGCGTCGAAGTGGCGGCTTATGTGTCCGGGGATACCAGTGCACCGTATGTGGTGCTGAGCGTCATGGACCGTGGCGCGGGAATCGACCCGTCGGAGCTGGAGGCGATCTTCAACCCGTTCACCCGTGGCGATCGGGCCCGGGGCGGTAAGGGGACCGGGTTAGGGTTGGCGATCGTGAAGCGGATCGCTTCGATGCATGGCGGGAATGTCGAGCTGCGCAACCGCTCCGGTGGTGGGCTGGAAGCGCGGGTGCGGTTGCCGCTTGGGTTGATGTTGCCGAGGGATGCGGTTTAACGACTTTAAAGATCGCAGCCTCGCTTCGCTCGACTGCTCCTAAGGGGGATCGTATTTTCCTGTAGGAGCTGTCGAGCGAAGCGAGGCTGCGATCTTTTCAGACTCAACCCTTCCCTTTGGTCCGAGTCATATTCGGCCCGCCATTCTTCTCCAGATGCTCAATGATGATCCCCGCCACATTCTTCCCGGTAGTGGTTTCAATCCCTTCAAGCCCCGGCGACGAGTTCACTTCCATCACCAGCGGGCCATGATTGGAGCGCAGGATATCCACCCCCGCCACCGCCAACCCCATGACCTTCGCCGCTCGCAACGCAGTCATTCTTTCTTCCGGTGTGATCTTGATCAGGCTCGCACTGCCACCGCGATGCAGGTTGGAGCGAAACTCCCCCGGCTTGGCTTGGCGCTTCATCGCCGCGATCACCTTGTCGCCAACCACGAAACAACGAATGTCCGCTCCGCCGGCTTCCTTGATGTATTCCTGAACCATGATGTTTTGCTTCAGGCCCATGAAGGCCTCAATCACCGATTCCGCTGCCGTGGCTGTTTCACACAGCACCACACCGATGCCCTGAGTGCCTTCCAGCACCTTGATCACCAGCGGCGCGCCGTTGACCATCTCGATCAAGTCGGGAATGTCATCCGGAGAGTGGGCAAAACCGGTGACTGGCAAACCGATCCCCCGGCGCGACAGCAATTGCAGCGACCGCAGTTTGTCTCGCGAACGGGCAATGGCTACCGATTCGTTGAGCGGAAACACCCCCATCATTTCGAATTGGCGCAGCACCGCGCAGCCGTAAAACGTCACCGATGCACCGATCCGCGGGATCACTGCATCGAAACCCTCCAGCGGTTTGCCACGGTAGTGGATCTGCGGCTTGTGGCTGGCAATGTTCATGTAGGCGCGCAGGGTGTCGATCACCACCATTTCATGGCCACGCTCTATACCGGCTTCGACCAGACGACGGGTGGAATACAGACGCGGGTTCCGCGACAGCACAGCGATCTTCATGCAACACCTGTGGAGAAGGTAGATACCGGGAACACCGGCTTGTCTTGTACATATTTGATGCCCGGATTGACCACCAACTGGCCGTCGATCAGGGCTTTGGAACCGAGTAACAGGCGATAACGCATGGACTTGCGGCAGGCAAGGGTGAACTCGACCCGCCAGACCCGATCACCGAGGGCCAGGGTGGTGCTGACCACATAGCGCATCTGCGCATGGCCGTTGGAGCTTTTAATGGTTTTCCTCGTTACCAGCGGGGCTTCGCAGCGCCGGTGCCGCAGTTGCACCACCGTGCCCAGGTGCGCAGTGAAGCGCACCCACTGTTCACCGTCGCGCTCGAACGGCTCGATGTCGGTGGCATGCAGGCTGGAGGTGCTGGCGCCGGTGTCGATTTTTGCCCGAAGGCCAGCGACTCCCAAATCCGGGAGCGCCACCCACTCGCGCAGACCGATAACGGTCAAATGGTCAAATGTCTTCAAAAGTGCTCAACCGGCAAAAACCGCTCAGACCGCGTGCGGCCGAATTCGCGGTATTCACGCAGAATAATGGGTAAAAGGCGACAGATATCTACTGCCCGAATTTCCATCCCTCAATGTGCGGGGGAATGCCTGCATTCTAATCCACAGCGTGGTGATTCATGGCACGACAGAAACGGTAGTACAGTTCATCGATATTTCAGAATGAGGTCATCCAATGGCACAAAAAAGCGAAGAGGACGACAAGGTCCGTCTCGATAAATGGTTGTGGGCCGCGCGTTTTTATAAAACACGTGCCTTGGCCAAGGCCGCGATTGAAAGCGGCAAGGTGCATTGTCGGGGCGAGCGCTGCAAGCCAGGTAAGGAGCCGAGAGTCGGCGATGAGTTTCAGATTCGCACCGGCTTCGAGGAGCGCACGGTGGTGGTCCAGGCGCTGTCAATCGTGCGTCGTGGCGCGCCGGAGGCTCAGGCGCTGTATGCCGAAACCGAAGCCAGCATCGCCAAACGTGAAGCGGCTGCGGCCATGCGCAAGGCCGGGGCGTTGGGCGTGAGCACCGATGGCAAACCAAGCAAGAAGCAGCGCCGGGATCTGTTCAAGTTTCGCGGTAACAGCAACGACGAGTAGTGATCACCGTCGGGCGCAGACTTGCAATCGCGCACCTGTGCAGCCATATGGGTGTACTCGACAGCGGCAAAATGAAAATACCGTTCGTCGAAAACCGAGGTTTGACCTTGCTTGGAACAACCCCGGATTGTTCATAAAATGCCCTTACGGCTGAACTTTTCCCGCCCAAAAATGCGGAAATGACGCGATTTTCATTTTTTGTCACCCTTTCAGATACCCAGACCTATGACCAATCTATCGGATAACGACTACACCCAACGCTTCATCTTCGATGACAGCGACACCCGCGGCGAGCTGGTTGGGTTGGAGCGTAGCTATGCCGAAGTCCTCGCCAAACACGCCTATCCGGAACCGGTCGCGCAATTGCTGGGCGAGCTGATGGCAGCGGCAGCGTTGCTGGTTGGCACCTTGAAGTTCGATGGCTTGCTGATTCTTCAGGCCCGTTCCGAAGGCCCGGTGCCGTTGCTGATGATCGAGTGCTCCAGCGAGCGCGAAATCCGTGGCCTGGCTCGTTACGAAGCCGACCAGATCGCCCCCGACGCGACCCTCGCCGACCTGATGCCCAATGGCGTATTGGCGCTGACTGTCGACCCGACTCAGGGCCAGCGCTATCAGGGCATCGTCGACCTCGACGGCGCGACCCTGTCGGAGTGCTTCACCAATTACTTCGTCATGTCCCAACAGACCAATACCCGCTTCTGGCTCTACGCCGATGGCCGTCGTGCCCGTGGCCTGTTGCTGCAGCAATTGCCTGCCGACCGGCTGAAAGACGAAGAAGAACGCGCCGCCAGCTGGCAACACATCACCACGCTGGGCGGCACGCTGACCGCCGATGAGTTGCTGAGCCTGGACAACGAAACCGTGCTCCATCGCCTCTATCATGAAGAACAGGTACGCCTGTTCGATGTGCAGAAACTACGCTTCCATTGCAGTTGCTCCCGGGAACGCTCGGGCAATGCGCTGGTCAGTTTGGGTCTGGAAGATGCTCAGAAGCTGGTCGTCGAACATGGCGGCCGCATCGAGATCGATTGTCAGTTTTGCAATGAACGTTACCTGTTCGACGCAGCCGATATCACCCAATTGTTTGCGGGTGCAGGGGTCGATACGCCGTCAGATACCCGTCACTAAAACGTTTCAGTGCAGGTAAATTCACTGCTTAACGCCGGAATAACGCCGTTCTGACGGGAGGGCCCTACACTTTTTGGGCTTTTCTGGCATAATCCGGCCCACTTTTTTCGCGGTAGTAGTGCACGACTTTCTACTACAAAACGTTTGGAGCACTCGGCCACTGGCCGACGGGGAACCTCATGACGCAAGCCAATAACGCCGTGTACACCGATCTGAGTGTTGATGATCTGGTTAAAGAAGCCCTGAAGCGCGGTGAAGGCGAGCTTGCCGATACCGGCGCGCTGGTTGTTCGCACCGGTCACCGTACCGGCCGTTCGCCAGTCGATCGTTTCATCGTTGAAGAGCCGACCACCCAGGACGCCATCGCCTGGGGCCCGATCAACCGCAAGTTCCCGGCCGACAAATTCGATGCCCTGTGGGCTCGCGTCGAGGCCTTCAACAACGCGCAAGAGCATTTCGTTTCCCACGTGCACGTAGGTGCTGCCGAAGAGCACTACCTGGCCGTGAAGATGACCACCCAGACTGCCTGGCAGAACCTGTTCGGTCGTTGCCTGTTCATCAACCCGGCCCAGTACAACCCGGCTGGTCGTGAAGAGTGGCAAGTCCTCAACGTCGCCAACTTCGAGTGCGTGCCAGAGCGTGACGGCACCAACTCCGATGGCTGCGTGATCCTCAACTTCGCCCAGAAGAAAGTGCTGATCGCCGGCATGCGCTACGCCGGTGAAATGAAGAAAGCCATGTTCTCGGTGCAGAACTTCCTGCTGCCGGCCGCTGACGTGCTGCCAATGCACTGCGCTGCCAACATCGGTGAAGAAGGCGACGTGACCCTGTTCTTCGGTCTGTCCGGCACCGGCAAGACCACCCTGTCCGCCGACGAAAGCCGTTACCTGATCGGTGACGACGAACACGGCTGGGGCGAGGGCGTGGTGTTCAACATCGAAGGCGGTTGCTATGCCAAGTGCATCGACCTGTCCGAGAAGAACGAGCCGGTCATCTGGAAAGCCATCAAGCACGGCGCAGTCCTGGAAAACGTTGTGCTGGACGACGCCAAGAAGGCTGACTACGCCGACGGCAGCCTGACCCAGAACAGCCGCGCAGCCTACCCGCTGGAGCACGTCGAGAAGCGTTCCGAGAAGAACCTCGGTGGCGAGCCAAACGCTGTGATCTTCCTGACCTGCGACCTGACCGGCGTCCTGCCGCCAGTGTCGATCCTCAGCGAAGAACAAGCGGCCTACCACTTCCTGTCCGGCTACACCGCACTGGTGGGCTCGACCGAAATGGGTTCCGGCAGCGGCATCAAGTCGACCTTCTCCACCTGCTTCGGCGCACCGTTCTTCCCGCGCCCGGCCGGCGAATACGCAGAGCTGCTGATCAAGCGCATCCGCGGCTTCGGCTCCAAGGTCTACCTGGTCAACACCGGCTGGACCGGCGGCGGCTACGGCGTCGGCAAACGCTTCAACATCCCGACCACTCGTGGTGTGATTGCAGCGATCCAGAGCGGCGCGTTGATCGGTGCTGAAACCGAACACCTCGACACTATCAACCTGGACGTGCCACTGGCCGTACCGGGCGTTGAGACTGGCCTGTTGAACCCACGTAACACCTGGGCTGACAAGGCTGCTTACGATGAAGCCGCTAAAGCACTGGCTGGGTTGTTTGTTGAGAACTTCAAGAAGTTCGATGTGAGCGACGCGATCAAGGCTGCTGGGCCGAAGTTGTAAGGCTTGGATTTAGCGAATGAAAAAGCCGCCCTTTGAGGGCGGCTTTTTTGTGGGCGCGATTCGGACCATCAGAAATACAACTGCCATTATTCCAGCTGAAAAAGCCTTAAACAGCCAGAATAATGCCACTTACGCGTTCGAGCAGATGCCTTCCAACTTCTCAGTGTCCCACCGTTGCGCCTTGATCGCTCGGTAGAGCATGCCAATAGTCAGCGGCACCTTGTCACCACGCCCCTTCGCCCGACGCTTGAGAAACACATCAAACCCTTCCGGCTGAAAGTATCGATACGCGTCGTAATCCACGAAGTCGATCCCGAACTGCTCCTCCAGCGCTTCCATCAGCTGCCGCGCATCCACGCCGTCACAGCCCAGGTCAAAATTGATCGAGGTGGTGAGGCTGATGATTTTGCGTTCGGGCAGGCCGAGTTCTTCGTGCAGCAGCTGCATGAGCAGGTGCATGGCGTGGTCGTCGGGGAAGTTGGGGCGAGGTTCATGGTGCTGTCCGTGGAGTGCATGCGATGGGGGATGATTGCATGGACTTGAGCGTGGCGGCATTCGAATGGCTCAATCGTTTCAGAGTCTGTTACAACTTTGGGAAGTCTCCTACGCCACGTCCTACATCTTCGTTTTTTTGCATTTGTTAGCGTGAGAGCCTTTGCGTCAGATAGTGCGCGTGGGTGATGCATGGGTGTAGTGCTGTTACAAAAATGCCTTGACTATGAAAGTTTACGCATGCGACAAGTGTCCACGTTTTATGGAATGTGGACACTTGGAGTGATTGGGGTCATGAAGAGTCAAGATATTTTTCTTCTGTTCAAAATGGTCAGTCTCCACGCCCAGGAAGAGGGCTTCCAAATGGGGGGGCCAGTTTCGACGCCCGCTATCGGCAGTGCACCGATCCCTAACGTAGGTTTCGCCCTGAATGTGTCTGGAGCAGGGCATGGTGCTTTCGCTGATTCAAAATTCGAGGCTGCTTCTGCCGGCCCTACAGAGCAGGAGCAGTACCCGGATTGGGGGTTATTCGGTTCGAACACGGCCGAATGGGGTATGCAGTCGCTGGCAGATTGGGAAGGGTGGGATGAACCTGCGCCGGAAACTCCGATTACCAGTTGGGCCGAGTGCTATTCACTCAGAGCCCTTTCATCCTCACTAGGAGTTAGCAAGAGTGAGGTATCAAATTCGATTGCTCGTTGCCGCGAAGCGGGACTTCTGACCAATGATTTTGAAACCTCTCTGCCGAAGGTCAATCGTCGAGCGTTGCTGGGTATTGCAGAGCATGCGCTCAAATATTTTTTCCCTGTGAAACTGGGTGCAATTGTCCGTGGCATCCCGACGGGCTTTGCCGCGCCGGCGCTGTCCAGGCACCTTAAAAGCGCAGGTGATCTGATTCCCGTCTGGCCCGATCCGATCGGTAGTGAGAGAGGTCAAGCCATTGAGCCTCTGTACAAGACTGTGCCTGATGCCGTGAAGAAGGACCGGACGCTTTATCACTATCTGGCGCTTGTTGATGCGGTAAGGGTTGGAGGACCAAGGGAGAGCAAAGTAGCCATTAACTTGCTGAAGGCAGGTATGGGTTTATGAGTGCGAATGCTGACCACAACTACCAGATGATTGAGTTCGTCGCGCAGGGATTGGGGGATGAGTTTTTATCGGAAGTGGCCTTTGTTGGCGGGTGCACAACCGCAATGCTGGTCACAGATGAAGCTGTGCTCGACGATATTCGATTCACCGATGACGTTGACTTGGTGATTGAACTTGCGGGCATTCCAGCCTGGGAGAAGTTAACGCAGCGCTTGGCCGCTAAGGGCTTCAAAATCACAGGAGAGGATGAGGTTAATTGCCGATTCCGGTTCAACGACATCATTGTCGATGTGATGCCGTCAGATGCGGTGGTGCTTGGCTATGCCAACCGCTGGTTCGTAGAGGGACTCGCTCACGCGGTGACGTTCGTGTTACCAGGCGGGACAGCCATTAAGATTTTCAAGCCACCCTATTTCCTGGCCACCAAGCTTGAAGCCTTCAGCGGTCGTGGCGAAGGAGATCCGTATCACAAGGATGTGGAGGATATCGTCATTTTAATCGACGGTCGGCCGGAGCTATTGGAAGAGGTTTTTAGCGCTGATGCTGAGCTAGTGCAGTTCATTGCCAGTGGTGTCGGGGACCTGACCAAACTCAATGGCATTGACTATGCGATTCAAAGCTCAAGCTCCGTGAGAGCCAACCCGGAACGCGGCAAGCTCATTTTTCAACGTATGAAAGATTTGAGCCGACTAGGATGATCTACGCGACCAGATCCGTAAAAGGGCAGGCCAGGGAAGAAAATCGCGATTACGCTGATGCAGTGTTCGATGGGGTCAGAGGCTTATTCGTTATTGTGGACGGCACATCGAAGGCCGGTAGCGGTCAACTTGCCCAAGGGTTGGTTCAGAGACTGATGGACACCTATCAGTCGAGAGTCGAGCAGGGAAGCGGCGACGATACTCATGAGTTGGCTACGCAGTTGATTCGGTCAGTGCTCACTGATTTGCATGCCCCTCTATTTTCTGAGCTCTGCGGATCAACCAGCTACTTGGTGGCAGTTGTCGCAAACGGCTTGCTGACGATTGCTTACGAGGGTGACTGCGGCTGCGGGATAGTTGATGCGAGGATGGGCATAGAGTGGATAACGACGCCTCATTGCCTGGCCAATTGGAAGCGCGACCGATCACACCGCGAGCTGGCGTGCGATCCAGCGCGTAACCGGATTACTCGAAGCTACAAAATAGGCAAAACGCCTGATCCGGAGATCGTGATTCGAAATGCTCTGGCAGGTGAGCGGCTAGTTTTTGCTACGGACGGTTTCTGGGCCGATATGAGCGAGGCTTTCCAGGCTGAGGTTTTGAGGACTCCTGAAATTGCTATCACTGACATGGACGATGACGTTACCTGGATTGACGTTCGTTTATAGATGTCTCCGGTTTAAAACGTAAAGGATGTCTCCGGTTTCTACCCAGGCAAGCCAGCTCCCTCAAGGGTGTGGCTTGCCTGTTGGTGCTTTACGTCAGGCAGGGGCTTTCCAGTTCATCATGCGTTGCTGGGCGACTTGTAGCAGGTCACAGCCGTCCTGGGTTAACAGGAAGAGCGCGTGGGTGATGTGGGGAATGTCTTCGACGTCGCCGTGTTTGAAGCAAACGCAGTGCAAGGTTTTGAGGAGATCGCTGGACGCTCGGATGCGCTGGAGGGCGGCTTCGAGGATGTCTTGGGGGTTGGCCTCTGTGTCGATGATCAGGGGCGGGGAATCGGTGAGGTTGGATTGGAGCGGGCGGTAGCGTTCGATTGTGAACTGATCCCAGCTATTCATTGTTAGTTATCTCTGAATGTATCGGAAGAACCGCCGCTACCGTGACCAAGCGGTGGAGGCGGACTGTGTTCAGGTTGGTCAAACCGGCAGAGATAACCCGGCACGCCGAGGCGTCCCAAACACAGCCGCCATAAAGCGTGCCGACAAAAAAGATGTCGGCAGCATACAAGGGCATGCGTCAGTTATCTCTGTTTTTCGGGTGACCAAACCCAAGCCGCTGATTTGGCAGCGACAGTCACGACTATAGGGGGTGAGCTGCGGGCAGCGATAGCCGACAAGGAGCCTTCTCTTGTAGGAACGGGATGAAGCTTTGATAGGCCGTTGCTGACGGACTTATCCCTTCCGCAATTTCTCTCGTTTAATTGCCATCACGTGTTTGACTTCTTCATTGGGAATGCAGGGACCAGGGTCGTCGAGGCTGGCTTGTACTTGCGCTCTGAACCATGTGTCGCAGGCCGCTTTATCGAGTTGTCGTTGAGCATCGGATGTTTCGTTTTTCATCAGGCATACCGCGTTATCGTTCATCGCGGGCAAGCCCGGCTCCCACAGGGATCTTCATGTGGGTCTGGATTTGTTTTCTGGCATCAATTGGTAGTGATTCTCGGCAATCGCTGCCGGGCAACTTCAAGCAATTCGTGACCATCCTGGGTCAGCAGGTACAGCGCACTGACGATGTTCGGAATGTCTTTCACGTCAGCCTGTTTGAAGCACAGGCAATAAAGTGTTTCGAGCAGGTCGCTGGCGGCGCGGATGCGTTGCTGGGCGGCGTCGAGAATCTCGTGAGGATTGGCTTGGGTGTCGATGACCAGCACGGGGGTTTCGCTGTAGCTGGTTTTGAGCGGGCGATAGCGGTTGGTTAACGGTTGGAACGTGTTCATCGAGGTCAGTCCTGTGGGAAATCGGGCAGGCTCGCCGGCGGGCCGACACAGTGTTTTCAGCCGCGTCGGAAACTATAGAGGGCGGCGGCGAGGCGTCGCAATAAGACGTAAATGGACGGGTTTTGTAGGGGGTTTACCGGCGCTATCGACCTTTGCCTACGCACGTTCCGACTATTTTTTAAGCTTTTCCCCCCAGAGGTCGATATTCCTACGGGATTGTCAGGCGTGGCGCACTGAACCTCCGTTGGGTGCGCGCCAGATTTTGTAGGACGTTTCGAAGCGTCTGAGTCGACTCTTAAAGGGAATTAGGTATGCAATGGCTACGTATGGCCTCGATTTTATTGTTGTGGGCTGGTGCTTGTCGGATGGCGGGCGCTGCTGACGTCGTTCATTCGCTGGTCCTCGCCAACATGGACCGCAACGGTTGGCCACAGGCGCTGACCACTCAGGCAAACGTCGACACTGCATCCCGCGCCGAGGTGTTGATGGTAGGCAAGGCGCTGCTGGCCAGCGAAGCGCTGGACGAACAGGGTCTGAAACAGCGGCTGGGTGTGCCGGCTGTGAAGCTCAAATCGGTCAGGCAAGTGCGTGAGGGGTTGTGGGATCGGTTGCTGGTCACCTACCACAACGCCAGCCAGAACTGTGACGGCGAACCTTTCTGCCCCCGTGTGCGAAGTGTCGCGGATTTGCGTCAGTTGGCGGCGGCGTTCACGGGCGAAATCAGCCCGGCTTATGCAGTTTGGGCGAGCAAGAGCCGGATGTTTCATGAGCAGGCGCTGGATGAGCAGTTGCGGGTGGCAGTGTTGGTGCCCTGATTTTGTATTAATTTTTTATTGATGTTTTTTGGGTGATGTTGCTGGCCTCTTCGCGAGCAAGCCCGCTCCCACAGTTGACCGCGTTCTTACGTAGGAACTCGGTCTAATGTGGGAGCGGGCTTGCTCGCGAAAACGATCTGCCAGCCGCCCCATTCCCTGCGCCGTGCAGTCTCCCCGACCTATCCGCTGTATCATCCAGTATCGTTTTTACCCCCGACCTTTTCTCGACTCGCTGCGTTCGCCGGCTAGGCTTTGGGCTTCGCAGCGGTCAACGGAGTGACAGCTTATGCACAACACCCTGGAACAGGTTTTCGGTTACCCACAGTTTCGACCCGGCCAGGAGGCGGCGGTCAGTGCTGTGTTGGCCGGGCGCTCGGCGGCGGCGATTTTCCCGACCGGTTCGGGCAAGTCCCTTTGCTATCAACTGCCGGCCTTGTTGCTGCCGCACCTGACGTTGGTGGTCTCGCCTTTGCTGGCGTTGATGCAGGATCAGTTAGCGTTCTTGCAGCGCCACGGCATTGCGGCGGGCAGTATCGATTCGGCCCAGAGCCGCGATGACGCCAGCGATGTAATGGCCCGGGCAAAGTCCGGCGAGCTGAAGATTCTGATGATTTCCGTGGAGCGTCTGAAGAACGAGCGCTTCCGCCATTTTTTGCAGCAGGTGCCGATCTCGCTGCTGGTGGTGGACGAGGCCCACTGCATCTCTGAATGGGGCCATAACTTTCGGCCCGATTACCTCAAGCTGCCGGACTACCAACGCCAGTTCAACATTCCTCAGGCGCTGCTGCTGACCGCCACCGCGACACCCAAGGTGATCGCCGACATGCAGGCTAAATTCGCCATCGCCCCTGAGGATGTGGTGACGACCGGTTTCTACCGCCCCAACCTCAATCTGTTGGTGGAACCGGTACGCGGCCAGGACAAGCGACGACGCCTTGTCGAGTGGATGAGCCAGCGTCCCGGCCAGCCGAGTATCGTCTACGTCACCCTGCAGAAAACCGCTGAGCACATTGCCGAGCATCTGACCCGCAGCGGCATTCAGGCGGAGGCCTATCACGCCGGTTTGCCCCATGAGCAACGCGAAGCAATCCAGCGGCGGTTCATGGGTGGGCAATCCAATTGCATCGTCGCCACCATTGCCTTCGGCATGGGCATCGATAAAAGCGATATCCGCAACGTGGTGCATTTCGACCTGCCTAAATCCATCGAAAACTACAGCCAGGAAATCGGTCGCGCCGGGCGTGACGGGCAGCCATCCGATTGCCTGGTGCTGGCCAACCGCGACAGCCTCAACGTGCTGGAAAACTTCGTCTACGGCGACACGCCGGAACGGGACGGCATTCGTTGCGTGCTCGACGAGTTGCAAGCCACTGCGCCCGAGGGGCAATGGGAGTTTCTGCTGGGACCTTTGGCCGATCAGAGCAACATTCGCCAGTTACCGCTCAAGACTTTGCTGGTGCAGCTGGAACTGCGCGCAATGATCGCCCCGCGTTATGCCTATTACGCCGAGTACCGCTTCAAGTATTTGCAGGAACCCGAAGCATTGCTTGCCCGATTTGAAGGTGAGCGAAAGGACTTCGTCTCGGCGATCATCCAGACCTCCAGTCGCGCACGGACCTGGGCCACGGTGAATTTCGATGCGCTGTATGAGCAGTATTCCGCCGAGCGCAGTCGGGTGGTCAAGGCGCTGGATTATTTCCAGGAAAAGGGCTGGGTCGAGGTTGAAAGCAAGCAGATGACCGAGGTCTACAGCCTGCTGCAAGCGGACTTTGATTCCCAAACCCTGAGCGCTGAATTGCACGCCTACTTCACCCAACACGAGCGCACCGAGATCGCTCGGATTCACGCCATGCTCGATCTGTTCGCGACTGACCACTGCCTGGGCTATCGCCTGGCGGAGTACTTCGGCGACGAAAACGCACCGAAGCAGTGCGGGCATTGTTCCGTGTGTCACGGCCATGTGGCACGGCTGCCAGCGCCACCGGAATTGCCGGCGCTTGTGGATAAAAGTTTCGAGGCGCTGTGTGCTGATTTTATCCACAAGCACGAGCAGCACACGGGGAGTGCTCCATCGGCAGAGCGCGTCACGCGGTTTCTGTGTGGGATCAGCGTGCCGCTGTTTACCAAGCTCAAGGCGCGCTCGATTCCGGGGTTTGCGGCGTTGGAGGATTATCCGTATGGCGACGTGCGCGACTGGTCCCAGTCGCACCTGCCAAGCTGAAGCACCGTCAATGTGGGAGCGGGCTTGCTCGCGAAGGGGCCATCACATTCAACATTGATGTTGCCTGACACACCGCTTTCGCGAGCAAGCCCGCTCCCACAGGGATATCGGTGTTTTTGAACGCACATCCATCCCCTGAATGTCGCTCATCACAGGAATAAATTTCAAAAAAGCCCGGCGCCTGACTATGGTGAGGACTGTCTTTGGATCGCTAACAAGAGAACAACCATGAGCCAGACACCGTTCGATATTCAGCGCGCCGCCGTGATCGGCGCCGGCACCATGGGCCGTGGCATTGTCATGTGCCTGGCCAACGCCGGGGTGCCGGTGCAATGGGTCGATAACAATCCGCAGATGCTTGAGCAGGCACTGACCAGCGTGGCTGAGACTTACGCCCACAACGTGCGTCAGGGACGGATCGTTCAGGCCGAGGCGGATGCGCGCATTGCACGGGTGACGGCGGCTGCCGATTACGCGGCGATCCGCGATGTCGATCTGGTCATCGAAGCGGTTTACGAAAACCTCGAGCTGAAGCAGAAAATCTTCCGCGAACTCGACGGCCTGCTCAAACCTGAAGCGATTCTGGCCAGCAATACCTCAGCGCTGGACATTGACGCCATCGCCGCTGTCACTCGCCGTCCGCAACAGGTCCTGGGCCTGCATTTCTTCAGCCCGGCGCACATCATGAAATTGTTGGAGATCGTGCGCGGCGCCCAGACGGCGCCAGCGGTGCTTGAAGCGTCACTAGAGCTGGGCAAGCGCATGGGCAAGGTCAGCGTGGTGTCGGGCAACTGCCACGGTTTCATTGGCAACCGCATGCTGCATCCCTACGTACTCGAAGCGCGCAAGATGCTGCTGGAGGGCGCTTTGCCTTATCAGGTAGATGCGGCGCTGCAAGGTTTTGGTTTCGCCATGGGGCCGTTCCGCATGTACGACGTGGTTGGCATCGACCTGGAATGGCGTGCTCGGGAGCTGGCTGGCAAAGGCCAGGATGCCCCGGAAGTTCAAGTGGACAACCGCTTGTGCGAGCTGGGGCGTTTCGGTCAGAAGAGTGGCGACGGGTATTACCACTACGAACCGGGCAGTCGCCAGGCTGAGCATGATGTGGACGTCGATGCGCTGGTGCTGGAAGTTAGCGAGGGGTTGGGGTTCCAGCGTCGTGAGATCGGCCCTGAAGAGGTTCTGGAGCGTTGTTTGCTGGCGCTGGTCAACGAAGGGGCGAAGATTCTTCAGGAAGGTATCGCGACGTCGGCGCACGACATCGATCTGGTCTATCTCAACGGTTATGGCTTCCCGGCGGACAAGGGCGGGCCGATGGCCTGGGCGGATCAGCAAGGGTTGGAAGATATTCATCTGCGGTTGTTGCAGCTCGAGACCAAGCAGGGCGATCACTGGGCGCCGGCGCGGTTGATTGGTGAGCTGGCGGCAGAGGGGCGAGGGTTCGCTGACGTGTGATTTTATGTGGCGTCTGTGAAGGACCCTTCGCGAGCAAGCCCGCTCCCACACTGGATCTCAGGCGTACACAAAACCTGTGTCCAATAAAGATTGAATGTGGGAGCGGGCTTGCTCGCGAAGAACGATAACGCGGTTTTCGTTTTAGACTCGCTGTTCAACTCCAGGAACCAACACTGATGTCCAACCCGATGCCCCAACGCACCGACTACCCGCACTTCCAGCCCATCACCACTCGCTGGCACGACAATGACACCTACGGTCACGTCAACAATGTCACCTACTACAGTTTTTTCGATACGGCGGTAAACACCTACCTGATCGAAGTCGGTGGCCTGGATATCCATGACGGCGAGGTGGTGGGGTTTGTGGTGAGTTCGGCCTGCGACTACTTTGCCTCTATCGCTTTCCCGGACCGGATCGAAATCGGCCTGCGGGTCGGCAAGTTGGGCAACAGCTCGGTGCAGTACGAATTGGCGGTGTTCAAGGCAGGTGAAGATGACGCCTGTGCGGCGGGGCGCTTCGTGCATGTGTTTGTGGATCGGACCACGAATCAACCGGTGGCAATTCCTGCCGGATTGCGCGGGGCGTTGGAGCGACTGGCGATCTGAGAGGCAAAAAAAATCGCAGCCCGAGGGCTGCGATTTTTTGATCTACCGGTAAACGAGGCGATTCAAGCCTCAGTCGCGATAGCGATGTTTATGCTTGCGATGGCCATAGGCATGACCACGACCTGGATGGCCGCGACGGTAGTAACCACGATCGTCATCATCATAACCACGACGATAGCGACGATCATCGTCGTCATCGCTCTTGTTACCCATGTAGTTACCCAGCGCGCCACCGGCGCCGCCGCCTGCTGCGGAACCGATCAGGCTGCCGGTGGTGCCGCCCATGCTGCGGCCGACCACGTTACCGCCTGCTGCGCCCAGCGCACCGCCAATGGCGGCTTCGCCACGGCTGGG
>NZ_AKJE01000118.1 GCF_000282495.1 Pseudomonas sp. GM79 | reverse complement strand
CTTCGGCAGCTCCTACAGGGGAATGTGTACCTCTGTAGGAGCTGCCGAAGGCTGCGATCATTTTTTTCGCTTCACCACAATGCTCTGAATTATACCTTGGCCCGAGCCTGCATCTGCGGCGATTCAAGATGATCCAGCGCCCGTTCCACCAACAGCTGCACAGCGTTGATGCTCGGGGCTTCGGTGTCGATGTCGAGGGACACGGTAAAGAGGTGGCGGCCGTGCGCAGGTGTGCAAGACCGGGACTGTTTAGGACACCCAGCAGATCCGAGAATCTCCTGCGCGCAGCCGCCAAAAGCCAGACTAGCCCTGAGCCTGAGCCCGGACAAGTTCACCAACGCCGCTACAACCTGAAGGAAATCTCCTAGGATCTTGCCATCAGATTTTTCTGGTTCCTGCGCTGACGCCTTCGCGAGCAAGCCCGCTCCCACAGTTGATCGGGGCTAACCGCAGGATTGTGGTATGACACAAGTCCAATGTGGGAGCGGGCTTGCTCGCGAAGACGGACTGACAAACACCTCTGCACTAAAATCTACTGCCAAGGCTTCGGCTCACCAAACAACTGCCCCTGAACCCCATACAACCCCATCTCACGAATCACCGCCAACTCCCCTTCGGTCTCGACCCGCTCGGCTATTAACGGCAAATCAATGCTATGCGCCGCCCGCTGAATCGCCTCGATGAACAGGCGCTTATCACTCTCCTGATCAATCGCCCGGATGTAACTGCCGTCGATTTTCAGATACGCCAACCCCAGCCGCGCCAAATTGCCGATCATGCTGAAACGTCCACCAAAACGCTGCAGGCTCAACGAAAACCCAAGTTCGCGCAAACGCCGCGTCAGCTGTTCCAGCACCGCCTGCTCAGGCAATTGCTCTTCGCCGATTTCCAGGGTCAGTCGTTCCCCGAGATTCGAATGCTGACGCAGAATCTCGAACACTTTGTTCAGCGCCTGCGGGTCCGCCAGCGTTGCCGAAGACAGGTTCAGCGCCAGCGACTCTTCATGGTCGGCCATCTGTTCAAGCACCAGTTCCAGCATCAAACGGTCCAGCCGCGCGGTCCAGCCGAAACGCTCGAGCCACGGCAGGAAACGCCCGGCGAGAATGGTCTGGTCCTGCTCGTCGAGCAGGCGCGACAGCACTTTGTAATGCAGCACCACCTGTGTGTCGTGGCTGGCCACCACCGGTTGAAAGTACAGTTCGAAACGCTGCTGATCCAACGCCTGATCCAGCAAGGTGTGCCAGGCATGGTGGTCATCGCCAACCCGGGCCGATGCACTGTGATCGAGGCACGCCCAGCTCGGTTCGCCCTGACTTTCCGCCTGGGCCAACGCCTGATCCGCCAACCCGATCACTGCTTGCGGCGAGTCGCCATGGGCAAACGGCGCCAGCCCGATCGAGGCCACCGACGCCACGTCCGTGGCGCCCGTCGCATGCAGGCTCGCCAAGGCGCTGTCGAGGTTACTCGCCAGTTGCAGCGCTTCTTCGCGCACCAGCCCCGGCGCCAGCACGGCGAACTCACCGCCACGAATGCGCGTGACGAGGTTCTGGGTTTCCGGGTACTTGGCGCACTCGCGGGACAACTGCTCGCCCACAGCTTTCAACAACTCATCGGTGCGCTGGCCACCCAGCCGCTGGTTCAAACCAGCCAGGTCCTTGACCCGCAGCAGCAGCAAATAGCCGGAACTGGCCTGCTCGGCATTGCTTACTCGCGCGTTCAATTGCATTTCGAAATAGCGCCGGTTGGCCAGGCCGGTCAGGTTGTCCTGATAGGACTCGGCCCGCAGTTTTTCACTGCGTTCGGCTTGTTCCTGAAACAGCGCCTTGAGCTTCTCGACCATCTGGTTCATCGCCTGCACCACCCGGCGCAGTTCCGGGGTGCGCGGCAGTTCCGGCAGGCTGAGGAATTCGCGGCGAGCAATGGCGTGGGATTGCTTGACCATGTAATCCAGCGGCTTCAGTTGTCGGCGCAGCAACAGCGCGCCCAACACCGCACTCACCGCGCCGCAGATCAGCAACCAGCCGAGGCTGCCCAACGCGCTCTGCCACAACTTGGCCAACGCGAACATCGGATGGCTGACCACCTCGACCCGCGCGGCCTGCTCCCAGCCACGGCTGACGAGGGCGTCGCCACCGGCCGGCTCCAGGCCAATCAGTTTGACGAACCAGTCCGGCACGTTGGTGACCGCAGGGATGCCGCTGCGCTCGACAATCGTCTTGTCGTTGGCCAGGTCGACCACACGGATGCTCGCGTAATAACCGCTGTCGAAGATCGAACTGACCAGCAGCTCGACCATCGCCGGGTCGTCGATGTTCGGCGTCAGGGACAGCGCCAATGCTGTCGCGGCATCCTGGGCATGGGAGCGCAACTGGTTGACGTACTGGGTGCGCGAGCTTTCCAGACTGACCATGAAGCTGCCAGTGAAGGCGACCACCAGGAACAGACAGATAGCGATCAACAGCTGTTTGAACAAAGACATCTGAGCGCGTGCTCCTAGTTAGTCGTCTCGACCGGAAAACCTTCGGCCTGCATTTTCTTCAACACATCCTGCCAGCGGGACAGGCGTTTGGTGTCTCCGACCTTTTTGTTGCCCTTGGCACCCGGCAACCACAACCCTTCGGCATTGAAAGAGTAGACCGGCAGCAAATCGGTTCGCTGGCTGGCAGGCTTGATCGCGTCGATCAGGCTGTCGAGCACCAAAGGCATGGCCTCCGGGCTCGAATAGTAGGTCAGGACCATGTGCGCGCGGTTCAGGCGCAAAGCCTTGACGTAGGTGATGCGCAGCTTGTCACTGGAGACACCGAGATGGCGCAGGCTGAAATACTTGGCGATGGCGTAGTCTTCGCAGTCGCCGGCGCCTTTCCATAAGCCTTCGATCGGCGTTTCCCAATAATCGACCTCGTGCCACAGGTCGATGTCTTCTTCGTAGCGCATCTGCTTGTTGAAGAACCGGTTGACCACGTTGAGCTGTTCCAGCTCGCCAATCTGCTTCTGCGTGGCCAGCAACTGCTGCCAGGCATCGATGCGCTGCTGCCCTTCACCCAAAGGCCCGTACAATGCCTGCGCGCGGCGGCTGATCAGCGAAAAATCCCAATCGGCATGCAGCCCGCCCAGCATGGCGCCGGCCAGCAGCAGTGCGCAGCCTAGCCAGCGCAAAGTCCGAGGGATCGCGAAACGTACCGCCAATGCGAGGCATCCAGGGTAGGCAGGTGGAAGTCGGTTGATGGTGCAGGTTAGCCCGGTAAAAGACAATGGCACGGTGAGATCACCGTCGGCACGCTAGACTTTAAGGTAATGCGATCTTTTGCCCGTTTGACAACCTGTCAGCCAGTCACTAGGGTCCATTTGGATCCAGAATTTATCAGCCAATCAGGGTGCGTTTGTTGTGACACAGAAGCCTAGCCCTCTCAGCAGTATCAAGGTCAACGGGCCGATTCCCGCTCATCTGGCACGCTCGGTGATCGAAGAAACCCTGCGCGCGGCCATCCTGGACGGACGCCTGCCGCGCAGTACCGCCCTGCGCCAGCAGGAACTGGCGGACCTGTTCGGCGTAAGCCGCATGCCGGTGCGCGAGGCATTGCGCCAGTTGGAGGCGCAATCACTGCTTAATGTGGTCCCGCACAAAGGCGCCGTGGTGGCCCCGCTGATCGACAACGATGCGGTCGAGACCTACGCCTTGCGCTCGGTGCTGGAATCATTCGCTTTGCGCCTGTCCATTCCGCTGCTTGATGACAGCGACCTGGCGCGGGCGGCCCAATATATCGAGCAACTGGAAGCGCAAACCGATTACTCCGAGATCGGCAAGCTCAATCGGCTGTTTCACATGTCGCTTTACCACAAGGCACCTAACCGCAAGCTTCTGGGCCTGATCGAACGAGAGCTCAATGAAGAAGAGCGCTTCCTGCGCTTTCATCTGTCGTCCATGGGGCTGGGTAAACTCACCCAAGACGACCATCGCGCACTGCTCGAGGCCGCGAGGGCAAAAGACATCGATAAAGCGGTTGCCTTGCTGGAGCAGCACCTGGAAAAAGCCTCCGCCACCATGCGGCGGTATCTGGATCAACAGCTAAAACGTTAATCGCTCGCCGGCGATCTGGCCGGCGTATCACTTTCTTACCTATCGCTCCTCCTTCCCCTTCCTATTCGCACCTGCCTGGCGCCGCGTTCGGCCGTGGCCGCCTCTCTCGCCGCCATCAGTTCAATGGTACTGCCATTGATTTAGGCTCACTCTTGCGTCTATCGATTCAAACAGACCAAAAGAAGTCAGCGCCTGACAGAAAACCAGGCGAATCGAAGCCAATACGCAAGGAGCGGCGCCAACAGGCGGGATAATCGGAAGTCCGACCGATGTCCCGCCCATAAAACATCAAATCTTGATTCCCTGTTCCCTGAAGTGCTCTGAGTGAGGCATTCACTCAATCTATTCAATTCTGATGAATACAAATCGGAAGGAGCCACTTCGCCTAAATAAAACTTATATAAAAAGTTTTATAAGGCCACTTCATGCCCAATAAACCGCCCACTTCAAATAATTAAAATATTGCTTGCCGCCTACTTGTTTCGTGTATTAGTTTTTTCTTCGTCGAGCCGTTATCGACCGCTCCTGATTCCGTCAAAGCCCTACCAGGCAAGACCTGCAAGGCCAGCACGGGCATTCAGAGCGAATATTTAAACAACTTTGGTATTCCATGGATTTCGGTTCAGGCGCCCGCTCGTCTTTATAAAAAAGCGGGCGACCTTGCCGCCAAACAACATTGATGAGGACGTTCATATGCAGCCAACTAAAGAACAACTTTTTCTGAAAAAACGCGAACTTGGCCAACACCCGGTTTTTTCCGAAATAACATCAATTAACTTATTGCGCCGTTTTATGGAAAGCCATGTTTTCGCGGTGTGGGACTTCATGTCCCTGACCAAACGGCTGCAACGTGAACTCACTTGTGTCCATCTGCCCTGGCTGCCGCCGGCGGACCCGCAAGCTTCACGCCTGATCAACGAAATCGTGCTGGGAGAAGAATCGGATGACCGCCCGGGGGCGGGGTATTGCAGCCACTTCGAATTGTATCTGGATGCCATGCAGGAGGTCGGCGCGGACACCCGGGCCATCAAGCGATTCATCACGCTGCAGCAGGAAGGCGTAAGCCCCCAGACCGCGCTGGACAGTGTCGAGGTCGAACCAGCGGCGGCAGAGTTCGTCCGCCAGACCCTGCACACCGCCCTGCACGCCCCGGCGCACAGCGTGGCTGCCGCGTTCGTGCATGGTCGTGAGAGCGTCATTCCGCAAATGTTCCAGCGCATGCTGGATGCCTGGGGCATTGGCCTGGATCAAGCCCCGACGTTTCGTTACTACCTGCAACGGCACATCGAAGTCGATTCCGAAGATCACGGCCCGGCGGCGGAAAAACTGCTGGCACGGCTGATCGATGGCGATCCGCAACGCGAAACCGAAGTTCTGGCCGCTGCGCTCGCCGCCGTCCAAAGCCGCGCCGCCCTGTGGGACGGCCTGCGCCAGAGCATGGCCCAACCGGTTGCGCAGGTGATGCCATGAACGCCATCCACTACCAATCCTTCGCTGACGCCTGGGAAAGCCGCGCCACGATCCGCACCCGGCCACGGCGCCGGCTCGAAGACGACGACAAACTGATCTTCCCCATGAGCCGCCAACCCCTGGTCCACAGCCAGACCTTTCTCAGCCACTGCCCGCAGCTGCGCGACTTTGTGCTGGTGCAGAGCCTTTACAAGTTCATCAACGACGTCGTGATTTTCGAGACCGAGCTGGTGGATCACACCGCCCGCCGCATCGCCAAGAACAGCTTCGGCATTGAGTTCCCGTTCGCCTGCCGCTACGACGCGATGACGGTCGTGGTAGACGAGGATTACCACGCACTGGTGGCGATGGATTTCATGCAGCAGACCATCGATATGACCGGCATCGCACCAATCCCGTTGCCCATGCAGATCGAACTCAGCCGCGCGATACCGGCGACGCTGGCCCAGGCACCGAAGCACCTGCTCAGCGCCGTAGAGCTGATCTGCATCGCCATTGCCGAAAACACCGTGACCAATGAAGTGGCGGCCTTCGCCCGGGACGATTCGGTCAAGGCTTCGATCAAGGGTTTGATGGCCGACCACCTTATGGATGAGGGACGTCACGCCGGTTTCTGGACGCGGCTGGTGCAGATTTACTGGAGCACCGCCCCCGAAGAGGACCGCCATGCGATAGCGCGCTTGATGCCGGATTTCATCGCCCGGTACTTGGCGAGCGATCTGCAGCGGGCGTTCGATTTCGAGCTGATCGCCCACCTGCCCGTCGACGAATCGGTGCGCCAGTCGCTGCGCGAAGACGCCAGTGCGCTGACTTATCCCATCAACCGATTTCATCCGCTGGTGGGCAACATCACGCGCTTCTTTCGTAGCAGCTCGATGCTCGCCTCCCCCTGCGTGCGCGATGCCCTGGCCGATTACCTGACTCCTTGAGGATCCGCCCATGAGACGCCTTGAAATTGCAGTGTCTGGCAGCAGCCAGGCAATGGCCGAACTGGCCCTTGAACTTGAACTGCACGGCCATGGTGTCGTGCGTATTGAATCGCCGGCCAGTCACGACCCGGTGGATTTGTTGATCGACGACGGAACGGCGCCGTGCGACGGCGTCCAGGCCCGGTCTCGCCTGGAGGTACGCGTGGCACTCGATGCCCTGGTGGACGAGACGTTGCCGCAGCCGGTGGTGGTTTTTCGCGACGGTGCGCAGCGACTTTTATGGCGGCAGGTTATCGCTCCTGAAAGCGGCGGCAACGGCCAGTCGCTGCGCCTGCGCACACTGGCAGTGGTAGTCGAAAGCGGCGCACGGCTGGTCAGCCAGTTTTCCCGGGATGAGGCCTGTTTCGATCATTGGCCCACGGCGGAGGTCGGCGCTGCCGCCCCACTATTGCATGGGCTTGATGCACTGGAGATGCTGGCCTTCGAACACCGCCTCAATGCGCCTGCGGTGCCGTGGCTGCTGGCCGCCGCCCAAGTGCCGGTGATGCACAGCATTGAGCAGCGCATGCTCGATGACGCAACGCAACCGGCCCTGTGGGTCGATGGTTTGCTCGTCGATTACAAGGCCTTGCGCAGCCTGGCGTTGAGCTTGCAACAACCGATGCTGGACATGCTGCGCCATCGCGGCGTAACCGACCGCCCGGTGGTGATCGGCGTGTGCCTGCCCAAGTCGCTGCAACTGTACGCGGCGATTCTGGCGGTGCTGGGTTGCGGCGCGGTGTACCTGCCGCTGGACCCGCAGCATCCGGCACAACGTCGGCGCTTCATTCTGGAAAACGCCAACGCAGACCTGCTGTTGCACGACGGCGCCAGCGAGTTGGGCGACGTCTCGCTGCCGATGCTGGACATTCGCCGTCTGCCTTCGCCCAAGCCCGGCCTCCCGGCCTCGCTGATCCGCCGCACGGTGAACATCGACGAACCGGCCGTGGCGATCTACACCTCCGGCACCACCGGCCAGCCCAAAGGCGTGTTGCTCAGCCATCGCAACCTCAGCCATTTCTGTGCCTGGTACGCCGATCATGTCGGGTTACAGCGCAGTAGTCGGTCGTTGCAGTTTTCCACCATCAATTTCGACGCATCGCTGCTGGATATCCTGCCGGCGTTTATCCAAGGCGCGCGACTGGTGGTGCCCAGCGACGACCAGCGTCGCGATCCACAGCAATTGGTCGAGTTGATTCGCGCGCAGCAAGTGACCCACGCCTTCCTGCCGCCGGCGCTGCTGAGCGTCATGCCGCTGCAAGCACCGCTGGGCCTTGAGCACTTGATTACCGGTGGCGATGTCTGCGAGCCGTTCGTGATCGCGCAGCTCGCACCGCAATGCCGATTCCACAATATTTATGGCCCGACCGAAACCACGGTGTTGGCCACCACGCGGCAATTTTGCGTCGGCGATAGCAATCGCAACCTCGGCATCCCCATCGCCAATGGCCGGGTATTGATTCTGGATGAGCAACTGCAACCAGTACCTCAAGGCACACCCGGCGAGCTGTACATCGCCGGGCCAGGTGTCGGCCTGGGTTATCTGAACGACCCAGCGCTGACCGCGGCGCGCTACCTCAACCTGACGCTGCCCAATGGGCAGGCGTTGCGGGTTTATCGCACTGGCGATATCGGCCAGTGGACCGACGACGGGATCGAGCTGAGTGGGCGTCGTGATAACCAGGTGAAGATCCGGGGCTTTCGGGTCGAGCCCGAGGAAATCGAGCATTGCCTGCGCGAAAGCCAGCTGTTTCGTCAGGTGGCAGTGGTGATCGATGAACGGCGGCGGATCCTGGCGTACCTGGTTCACCCGAGGGAGGACCGGCCCGGCACCGCTCTGCCAGCCTTGCGCGAGCATGTGCAAAACACGCTGCCCGGTTACATGCACCCCGGCGCCTACATTGAGCTGCCACGCCTGCCTTACACCAGTAACGGCAAGGTCGATCGACGGGCTCTGCTCGCGACCTCGGTACAGGTCCAGGTCGCCAGTCAGCGGCGCCAGCCGCAGACCCCGTTGCAGATGCAGTTGCGCCAGCTGTGGTCCGAGTTGCTTGAGCTGCCGGTCGAGGAGATTGCCACCGATGAAAGCTTCTTCAACCTGGGCGGGCATTCGATTCTGCTGTCACAGCTGCTGCTGAGCATCCGCCAGGTGTTCGGTCGCAGCCTCTCGATCAATCGCTTCATCGAAGCGCCCACGTTGCTGACCCTCGCCAAGCTGCTCGATGGCCCCGAGCAAAGCGCAGCTTCGACACTCAGCCCCCAAGCCTTCATCGATGCCGAAGCCGAACTCAACCTCGATCCGCTGCCGGTCAGCCAGTGCGGTGATGTGCATAAAGTGCTGGTGACCGGTGCCAACAGTTTTCTCGGGGTACATATCGTCGAGGCTTTGCTGGCCTGGGGCGCCACCGAGGTTGCGTGCCTGGTGCGTGAGTCCGGCGGACAAAGCGCGGCCGAACGTTTCGCCCAGGCCCTGCGGGATAACCGTCTCACCCATCTGGACCTGAGCCGGGTCAGCGTTTACGCCGCCGACATCACCCAACCGCAATTGGGTTTGCCGGACGACGTTTACGCACGCATTGACCGCACCTTCGGCGCGCTGGTGCACAACGCCGCCAACGTCAATCACGTCCTCGATTACGAGTCGTTGGCGCGGGATAACGTCGAGCCGATTTTCGAGTGCCTGCGCCTGTGTGAAGGGCGCAGCAAGAAGATCTTCAACTTCGTCTCGACGCTCTCGGCGTCCAGCACGATCTCCGACGATGGCCGGGTGCTGGAATTGCCCGCCGCGCAGACACCACCGATCTATATCAAGAATGGCTACAACCTGTCCAAATGGGTCGGCGAGCGGATCCTCGAACGGGCGCGGGAGCGCGGAGTGCGGGTCAATCTTTTTCGCCCCGGCAACATCAGTTTCAACAGCCTCACCGGCGTCTGCCAGCCCCACAAGAATCGCTTGATGCTGATGCTCAAGGGCTCGATCCAGCTCGGCCAGGTGCCGGAACTGGCGCTGAATTTCGACCTGATGCCGGTGGATTTTCTCGCCCGTTTCATCGCCTTCCACGCCAGCCGTTACCAGGCCGAAAAAGCGGTGTTCAACCTGCACAACCCCGAACCCCTGAGCTGGGACGCCTACGTGGCGCCATTTCGCGAGACCGGTCGGGAATTCGCCATGGTCAGCGTCGCCGACTGGCAGCAGCAACTGAGCCGCGTCGATAGCGAAAACGCGCTGTTTGGCGTGCTCGGTTTCTACCTCAACGGCTTCGAGGAAGACATCGGCGACATCTCGATGATCGGCCACGACAACGCCCAGGCCGGCGTGCGGCAGATGGGCGCGCATTACCCGGAAAAATCCCCGGCGCTGCTGCGGCGCGGCTGCGACTACCTCAAAGAAATCAACTTCATCTGATTCACCCTAACCCTGCACGGAGCAAAACCATGAATACTCTGCAACCCGATACCCTGATCAAAAATCCTCACGGCTGCCATGTTGTGTCTTCGGTGGAAGTACCGGCCGATGCGGCGCAAGTCTGGGCGGTGGTCGGTAACTTTGCCGGCTTCGATCGATTCATTCCGGCGCTGTCGCACATCGAGATGACGGGCGAAGGTGTGTCGTCGCTGCGCAAGAAATTCTTCAAGGACGACAACCACCTGGTGGTCGAGCAGCTCAACTCTCGGGACGACCAGGCACTGAACATGACCTGGACCCTCATCTACAACACCTTGGGCATCGGCAATTTGTGGGCGGCGATGAGGGTGGAATCCATCGGCGCAGACAAGTCGCGGGCAATCTGGACGATCATCGCTGAACCGGCTCAGGGTGGTGAGCAAGCCCTGCCGGGGTTCAAGGATTTCCTTCAGGGGTTTGCCGATGATGCGATGGGGAATGTGTTGAAGCTGTTTGTGTAGGGTCTTGATGGGGTGGTGATTGAACCACCGCTTTCGCGAGCAAGCCCGCTCCCACATTCGACTGCGTTCCGCCTGGAAGAACTCGGTCAAAATGTGGGAGCGGGCTTGCTCGCGAAGAACGATAACGCGGTGGAGCTGACCTCAATCAAATCTTGAAACTATCAACCAACTGCTTCAACCGATTGGCCTGCTGGGACAGCGCATCGCAATCCTTCAATGTTTCATTGAGGTTGGCCACGCTCTGCTGGTTCAACAGGTTGATCTGGTTGACGTCGACGTTGAGGGTTTCCACCACGGCGGTCTGCTCTTCGGTCGCTGCGGCCACCGACTGGTTCATGCCGTCGATTTCGCCGATGCGCTGGGTCACGCTGACCAGGCGCAGGCCGGCCTGGTTCGCCACTTCGACGCTCTGCTCGCTGGATGCCTGACTGGCATTCATGGTGGTCACCGCTTCGCGAGAACCGATCTGCAGCGAGCTGATCATCTTGTGGATCTCTTCCGCCGATTCCTGGGTGCGATGAGCAAGGTTGCGCACCTCGTCCGCTACCACCGCAAAACCACGACCGGCCTCACCGGCACGGGCCGCTTCGATGGCTGCGTTGAGCGCCAGCAAATTGGTCTGTTGGGAAATACCTTTGATCACATCGAGAATGTGGCCGATGTTGTCGGTGCTCGCGTTCAGGGTTTCGATCTGCGTGCAGGACAGGCTGATTTTCTGTGACAGCTCGGTCATGGCCAGGATAGTTTTTTCCACCACCTGACGACCGTCATCGGCCTGCTCGCTCGCGCCGCTGGCGTGTTGCGAAGCATCGGCGGCGTTGCGGGCAATTTCCTGGGTGGCGGCGCCCAACTGGTTGATCGCCGCAGCCACACTGTTGGTGCGGGCGCTTTGTTCGTCGGAGCCGACGATCGAAGCGTTGGACGACGCCATCACCCGTTGCGACAGGTCATGAACCTGACGGGTCGCCGAGGACACTTCGCAAATCGATGCGTGAATCCGCTCCACGAACTGGTTGAAGGAGCCGCCCAACTCGCCGAATTCATCTTTGCTTTCTACGACCAGACGACGGGTCAGGTCGCCCTCGCCCTGAGCGATGTCCTGCATCGCACGACCCATCGTGGTCAGCGGACGCATCAGCACGCTGATCAGCAGACTCAGCAATACTGCAATGGCGGTCACAGCGATGAACATCGCGATCAGCGCCGAGGTGCGGAATTGACTCAGTGGTGCGTAGGCCTTGGCCTTGTCGATCGACAGACCGATGTACCACTCGGCATTCGGCAAACCACTCACTGGTGTGAACGAGAGGATGCGGTCCTGCTTGTTCAGTTCTACTTCCTGATTGCCTTTCCCGATGCGGACACTGGAACCCGGATAGATGTCTTTCAGGTTCTTCATCACCTGATCCTTGTCCGGGCTGACGATCACCTGACCGTCGGCGCTGACGAGGAACGCGTGACCGATACCACCGAAGTCCACCGAGTTGATGATCTTCACCAGGGTTTCCAGACTCAGGTCACCGCCGACCACGCCCAGCAGTTCGCCTTGCTTTTTCACCGGCATGGCGATGGTCACCACCAACCCGCCGACCGCTGCCATGTAAGGCGGGGTCAGCATGGTCTTGTCGGCGACCACAGCTTGCTTGTACCAAGGCCGCTGACGCGGATCGTAGCCGTCCGGCATCTTCGCGTCAGGGCGCTGGGTGAACACACCATTGGCCTGCCCGACGTAGGTGAACTGGAAGTTCGAGGTGAGGGCAGGTTGATCGACCAGCCCCGGCAAATCGGCATTGGCGCCTTGATGAGCGATGTTCTGCGCGAGGTTTTCCAGGACCAGCACCCGGCCGCTCATCCAGTTCTGCACGCTGCTGGCAGTCAGCTCGCCAGCTTGTTCAACGGAAGACTCGAGGTTTTGTCGGATGGTGTTTCGCTGCAGATAGTCGTTGTACAAAGTGAACAACGCAAATGCCAACACCACGACGCCTGAAGCGGCCAGCAGAATTTTATGGCTGAACTTGAGATTCATTTCATGGGACTTCTTATGCAAAAAAGTGGGGATGCGTTCCGGGTTGCAACATTCCATGTAACAGCGCAGACGGCATTCTTGGGCCGCTCTACTTTGGTGCACGCATGTCTCACCAGTCTGTCGGCACGAGCGGGAGAAATCTTAGGGGTTTGTACGAAACCCGTCGGATAACCGCCGAACGGCGTGCCAGAGCGCCCGAATAGGAGTGTTTGCTGGTGGCTGCTCGAACGGCAGTTGCAAATTTTCCGACCCTTGATGACAATGCGACTAATTATCATTTGTGACGTCGGGCTGTCGCGTTCATGTCTTCACCTGAGTTTGCAGTACAGGCGCTTTACAGCAGCCATCACGGGTGGCTCAACACGTGGCTACGTGCGCGATTGGGCAATGCGGCCGATGCGGCGGATCTGGCTCAGGACACGTTCGTCCGGCTGCTGCAAAGAACCGAACGCCTGGAGCTCAAGGCCCCCCGCGCTTTTCTACGAACCATTGCCCGCGGCCTGGTGATCGACCACTGGCGCCGTGAGGAAATCGAGCGCGCGTACCTGGAAACCATCGCCCATTTGCCTGAGGCCGAAACCCCGAGCGCCGAGGCGCGGGCATTGGTGCTCGAATTGCTGGAAAGCATCGCTCGCATGCTTGAAGGCCTGAAGCCGAAAGTGCGTCAGGCATTTCTGCTGGCCCAGTGCGAAGGATTTACCCACAAGCAGATCGCCGAACACATGGGATTATCCCTGCGTTCGGTGGAGCGTTATGTGGCCGACGCGCTGTATCACTGCTACGTGCTGCGGTACGAAGCGTGATGCCTGTGGATAACTCAGCACTGAACCGTCGCGGCGAGCCCCATCAGCAGGTGGTTAAACAAGCCATCCATTGGTTGCTGCGCCTGCGTAACAACGCGACCAATCCCAGACTGCGCCAGCAATGCGACGTCTGGCGGGCGGAACACCATGAGCACGAACTGGCCTGGCAACGGGTGCAGTCCCTGCAAGCCGAGTTGAGCAGCAATCTGCGCGCGGTGCCCGGCGCTCAAGTCGCTTTCAACACTTTGGAAAACAGCGCACAGGGGCTCGGGCGGCGCCAGGCATTGAAGCTGTTGTCGGGCGCATTGCTGATGGGTTCAGCGGCATGGCTGGGCAAGGATGTCGGTTGGCAACAGTGGACCGCCGACTTCGCCACCGCCACGGGCGAGCGACGCGGTTTCCAGTTACCGGATGGCACGCGCCTGGAGCTCAACACCGCCAGCGCGGTGGACCTGGACTACACCGCGCAGCAGCGCCTGATCAAACTGACTCGCGGCGAGATCGTCGTGACGTGCGCAGGGGCAAGTGAAGAGGTTTCGTTTGATCGACCGTTGCGGGTGCAAAGCCGTCACGGTGTATTCGAAAGTGTGGCGGCGCGCTTCATTGTTCGTCAGGACGCCGACTGCACGCGGCTCAGCGTCACCAGCGGCGTCGTCGCAATCCATTCGCCACGGGCCGCCGATGGGCTGCCGATTCAGGTGCAGGCCGGGCAGAGTTATCTGATCGATCGGAGTCGAGCGCAGTTGGCACCGCCGCAGGACATGGATGCGGGCGCCTGGGTGGATGGCCTGATTGTCACCCGCAACATGCGCCTCGGGGATTTCATTAATGAAGTCGGACGTTACCGTCCCGGCTATCTGACCTGCGCGGCGGATATTGCCCACTTGCGGCTGTCCGGGGTTTTCCGTCTTGAAGACACCGACAAACTGCTGGCCATTCTGCCGCAAACCCTGGCGGTGCAACTGCGCTATCGCACTCGCTATTGGGTGACGCTAGAGCGACAGGCCTGA
This sequence comes from Pseudomonas sp. GM79, assembly GCF_000282495.1. Taxonomy (GTDB): domain Bacteria; phylum Pseudomonadota; class Gammaproteobacteria; order Pseudomonadales; family Pseudomonadaceae; genus Aquipseudomonas. The sequence goes on along the minus strand of NZ_AKJE01000118.1, from coordinate 3,926 downwards.
ATTATTTTTGGCGGGTTTTCCGAACAAGTCCGGCTTAGTCAGTAAGCACTTCAACTCTGCCTTCAGCGACTTCCTACGGAAACCTACAATGACTGTGCGCGCCATCAGTAAGAACCTTCTCCATTTCGCCCCGGAATCAGGCGTATTGCGCCACGCCATCCGCGCGGCGCTGTTCTCTACCGCACTGGGTGTCGGCCTGCTGCCGACACTTGGCGTTGCTGCACAGGGCAGCGAAGCCAGTAGCCACCGCTACAACATCGCCGCCGGCCCCTTGAGCGATGTGCTCAATCAATTCGCGCGTCAGGCGGGCATCACGCTGTCGACGACTCCGGCTCAAACTCAGGGCCTTCAATCGCCGGGATTACAGGGCGACTATTCGGCGGATCAGGCGTTGAGTCATTTGCTCAATGGCACAGGGCTTGTGGCCGTCAGTCAGGATGGCAGCAGCTATGTGCTGCGGCCCGTTGCTGAAACCGAAGCCCTGGCGCTGCCCGCCACCGACATCAAAGGCTTCGCCCTGGGCAATGCGCTGGGCAGCATGGATGGCTACAACGCAACGCACAGCCAGATCGCCACCAAGACCAGTACCGCGCTGCTGGAAACCTCACAAAGCGTGTCCGTGGTGACCCGCGAGCAAATGGACGACCAAGGCTCGCAAACCGTGTCCCAGGCGATGCGCTACACCCCGGGCGTGCTGACCAACCCTTACGGCGCGACCCACCGTTACGACTACGTGGCGATGCGCGGTTTCAACGACGGCTCGGTGGATAACATCTATCTCGATGGCCTCAAATCCATGGGTGACAGCGGCACCTACAGCACCATGCAGGTAGACCCCTATTTCCTCGAACGAGTCGATATTCTCAAAGGACCGTCGTCGGTGCTCTACGGTCGCAGCTCGCCGGGCGGGCTGGTGGCGTTGACCAGCAAGAAACCGTTGTATGAGCCCTATCATCAGGTCCAGGCCACGGTGGGCACTCAAGGCCAACGCGGCATGGGCTTCGACTTCAGCGGGCCGGTGGATGATGACAAGCGTATCGCCTATCGCCTGACAGGGTTGGCGGATCAGTCCGACACACAGTTCGACCACAATGAGGAAAAGCGCTTCGCCCTGGCGCCGACGGTGAGCATCGATTTCACCGAAGATACCTCGCTGACGCTGCAAGCCTATCTGCAACACGATCCCGACGGCGGCTATCACGGCGGCGTCCCGGCCGATGGCACGATCCATCAGCGCAACGGCAATCGGATCTCCCCCAACTTCTTCGAAGGCGAGCCGGGTGTTGATGGCTTCCAGCGTGATCAACAGTCCTTCGGTTATCAGTTCGAACACCGCTTCAACGACGTCTTCACCGCTCGGCAGAACTTTCGTTATCTCGACTCCAAGGTGAAGATCGATCAGGTTTACGCCTATGGCTGGACTACCCCCACCAGTAACGAGTTGAACCGCTATTACACCGGCGGCGACGAAAAGCTCCACGCCTTTATCGTCGATAACATGCTGCAAGCCGAGTTCTTCACCGGCGCAACCAAACACACCGTGCTGATGGGTGCGGACTACCAGCGGCGCAAGACGGTGGTCGACTGGACCAGTGGCGGTCTTGCGCCGATCGATGCGTTCAATCCGGTGTACGGCAATTCGGCCATCGACTTCTACAGCCCGACCAGCTATCTGCGGCGCCTGGAACAGACCGGCGTCTACCTGCAAGACCTGATCGAGATGGATAAGTGGCGCTTCTCTTTGGGCCTGCGTCAGGACTGGGTTGAAACCTCCGATGAAAATCGGCTGGCTGAAGCGGGGCGCCGTGTAGGCACGGAAATCAGTGACGAACGCACCAAGCTGACGGGCCGGGCTGGGGCGCTGTACCTGTTCGATAACGGCATCGCGCCGTATATCAGCTACTCCGAGTCGTTCAACCCGAATTCCTACGCGGACAGCGTCGGCAATCCTCTGGCACCGACCGATGGCACCCAGTGGGAAGTGGGCCTGAAGTACCAGCCACCAGGCACAGACAACTTGTTCACGGCGTCGCTGTTCCGCATCGATCAGGAAAACCTGGCGACCAAACTGCCGCAGGAAAACTTCTATCGCGCTGTAGGCGCCGTCCGCTCCCAAGGTCTGGAACTGGAAGCGCACATGCAGCTGACCGATAACCTGAAAGTCCTCGGCAGCTACACCTTCACCGACATCGAGTATTCGAAGTCGATGATCAGTACGTTGAGCACTGCAACCGACGTGATCGAAAACAAGGGCAACTCGCCGACTCAGGCGCCACGTCATATGGCCTCAGTGTGGGCGGACTACACGTTCGACAGCGCAGCGCTTGATGGCCTGCGTCTGGGCGGCGGCGTGCGTTATGTCGGCTACAGCTGGGCCGATGCGGAAAACACCCTGAAGGTGCCGTCCTACACGCTGTTCGATGCGTCTGTCGGCTATGACCTGGGCAAGGTGGGCTTGAAGGGCGTGGACGTACGTTTGAATGCGAACAACCTGACCAACGAGTCCTACGTGGCCTCCTGTGCCAGCCTGAACTTCTGCTACCTGGGTGAAGAGCGCAACGTCGCCGCTACCGTGAGCTACCAGTTCTAACGACTCGTTATCCAAAAAAGCCAGCCCCTGAATTCAGGGGCTGGCTTTGTCGTCTCTGCAGGAAAATTCCATGCGTGCATTTCTGGTTTTACTTCATCGCTACATTGGTTTGGCGACTGCGTTGTTTCTGCTGATGGCGGGGCTTACGGGCAGCATCCTGGCGTTCAATCATGAGCTGGATGAGTGGCTCAATCCGGGGTTCTATACAGCGTCTACCGACGGTCAGCGTTTGCCGCCCGGCACTTTGGTAGACAAGCTGCAAGCGGAGCATCCGAGGCTGCAAGTCTGGTACATGGAGTACCCGTCAGAACAGGGTCATACCGCATTGCTGGCTGCGGTACCACGTAATGATCCTGCGACCGGAAAACCTTTTTCCGAGCCCAATCAGGTGTTCTATCTGGACCCGGTCAATGGCGAGCAGAAAGGGCAGCGGTTCTGGGGAGAATGCTGCTTTCAGCGGGAGAATTTCATTCCGTTCATTCTGGAGTTCCACTACAACCTGGTTCTGCCGAATAACTGGGGATTGTTGTTAATGGGACTGGTCGCGATCGCCTGGGTTGTCGATTGTTTCATCGCGCTTTGGCTGACGCTTCCACGAGGGAAACCGTTCTGGAAGAAGTGGTCGACGGCCTGGAAGATCAAGGGTGGGCATGCCTACCGGCTGAATTTTGACCTGCATCGGGCGGGTGGGTTGTGGCTTTGGTTGTTGCTGCTACCGATTGCGGTCAGCAGTGTCGCCATGAACCTGCCGAGTCAGGTCTTCAAGCCTGTGGTTTCACTGTTTTCGCCGATTGAGCCGAGCGTTTACGAGGCCCGCGGACGCATGCCTGCTGAGGAGCTGGGAGTTACGCGGCTGAGTTATCAACAGGCTTATGAACGTGCGTTACAGGAGGGGCAAAAGTTAGGGCTGACCGCTGCAATCGGGGAGTTGTATTACAGCTTTGAGTACAACTTTTATGGGGCAGGGTTTGGGCAACATGATACCGAGGCCCATGGAAAGTCCTGGCTGTTCTTCCATGGCACGGACGGGCGTTTACTGGGGCAGGAAATCGCAGGGCAAGGCACCCTGGGAGAGCGTTTTTATCGGCTGCAATTGCCGATACACGGAGGGCGGATCATTGGGCTCACCGGGCAAGTCATTATCGCGGTGCTAGGTGTTTTGATTGCAGTATTGTCGGTGACGGGAATCTATATCTGGTGGCGCAAGTTGCTGGCTCGAAGGAGTAGCAAGGCACGTAAGAGCAGGATGTGCCCCATTCCAGATTGAGGTTTCTATAGCCCAGAAAGACAAAACCCCTGTCTGCATAAGCAGACAGGGGTTTCGGAATTCAATCTT
>NZ_AKJE01000117.1 GCF_000282495.1 Pseudomonas sp. GM79 | reverse complement strand
CGCGAAGGCGGTGGAACAGTCAACATTGATGTCGCCTGACACACCGCTTTCGCGAGCAAGCCCGCTCCCACAGGTTTAACGCAACGCTGTACAGAACGCCCGAATCGCCTCGCAGGCCTGGCGCAATGACGCGTCGTCCAGGGCATAGGCAATACGAATGTAGGGGCCAAGGCCGAATGCACTGCCATGCACCACGGCCACATCTGCTTCGTCGAGCAGCGCGTGGGTGACATCTTCGTCGGTGTGCAGCACTCGACCTCCCGGTGAGGTGCGGCCGATCAGCCCCGCACAAGAGGCGAACGCATAGAACGCACCCGCCGGGCTCACGCATTCCAGTCCCGGCGTGTCGTTCAGCAGCGTCACCATCAAATCGCGACGAGCCTGGAAAGCGGCACGGCTTTCGCGGATGAAGTCTTTCGGCCCCTCCAGCGCGGCGAGTGCGGCTTGCTGCGAAACAGAGCTTGCGCCCGAGGTCTGCTGGCCCTGCAGTTTTTCCATGGCCTCCAGCAACCAGCGCGGCCCGGTGGCAAAACCGATGCGCCAGCCGGTCATGGCGTAGGCCTTGGAGACACCGTTCATGGTCAGGGTTCGCGGCGCCAGTCGTGGCTCCACCTGGGCCAGGGTGTAGAACGCTTGATCGTCGAAGATCAGGTGTTCATAGATGTCATCGGCCAGAATCAGCACGTGGGGATGATCCAGCAACACCGCCGCCAGGGCACGAAGTTCCACCTCGCTGTACACCGCACCGGTCGGATTGGACGGCGAGTTGAGAATCAACCAACGGGTCTGCGGGGTGATCGCGGCGGTCAGCGCTGCGGGCGTCAGCTTGAAACCGGTATCGGCGTCGCAGGTGACGATCCGCGCTTCACCGCCGCACAGTTGCACCATCTCCGGGTAACTGACCCAGTACGGCGCCGGCACGATGACCTGGTCGTCCTCGTTGAGGGTGGCGGCCAGGGCGTTGTAGATCACCTGTTTGCCACCGTTGCAAACCAGCGTGTCTTGCCAGCTCACGTCCAGACCATTTTCGCGCCGGAACTTGGCCGCCACCGCTTCTCGCAACGAGCGCACACCGGCCACCTGGGTGTAGCGGGTGTGGCCATGCTCGATGGCGTGAATGGCCGCTTCACGCACATGTTTGGGGGTATCGAAATCCGGTTCGCCGGCACACAGCGAAATGATCTTCGCCCCTTGTGCCCGGCGTTCCGCCACGCGATCCATGATCCGATAAGTCGCCGAGGGCTGTGCGCTGGCCAGGCGCTGGTTGAGGCGCTGAATGTCGATGCTCATGCCCGGATTCTCCAGTCTGTCAGGTTCATCAGTTCCAGGGTCGAGCGGCCTTCGGTCAGCGCCTGCATCATCTGCGCTTCCTTGTTCGCGCGCGCTTCGCCTTCGGCGAGGGTACGTGCGGCATCGGCCTTGGGGATGATGATCACGCCGTCGTCGTCAGCCACCACCAGGTCGCCCTGTGCCACGAAAGCACCATTGAAATTGAACGGTTGTCCCACTGAGGGGGCGCTGGCCTTGACCGTGCCTTTGACCGAGATGCCACGGGCAAATACCGGGAACTGGCGTTTCTTCAACGCGGCGATATCGCGTACGCCGCCATCGATTACCAAACCGACGACGCCCGCCGCTTCGGCCGCCACGGTGAGCACCTCGCCCCAGTAACCGGCGATGAAGCCACCCGTACCCACGACCAGTACGCTGCCACGGGGCACGCGTTCCATCGCCAGATGCAGGGCCAGGTTATCGCCCGGCGAACATTCCAGCGGGTAGGCGGGGGCGGCGATAAAGGCGCCGTCCCAGATCGGGCGGATCGCACTGTCAACCGCGCAGGGCAGATGGGACGCTTCATACAGCGTCGAGGTGCCCAGTACTTTTGCCCGCGCGCGAAAATCCGGGGGGAAGGGGAGCGTGGTCATCAGACTTTCCTCTGCAGGTTGTGGTAACCCAATGCAGCACGGGCTTCTTTGAGGGTTTGGCCTTGAGCGATCAGGGCGCGAATGTCGGCTTCGACCGATTCGATCTGGCGGGCACATGCCGCCACTTCAGCGGCACGGGCGCGAGGCACGATCACCACGCCGTTGGCATCGGCGACCACGATGTCACGGGAGCAGACCCGTGCCGTGCCGATGGACACCGGCTGGTTGACCGACTGCACTTGCACGCGGTCTTTGCCGGTGCGCATGAAGCGACCTTTGCTGAAGATCGGGTAGCCATCACCCAGCGCCTTGTTCACATCACGGCACACCCCGTCGATGACCGTGGCGGCGATCTGTCGGGTGCCGGCGTACTGGGTCATGATGTCGCCCCAAACGGTGCAGTCGGTACGGCCGCCGTTGTCGATCACCACCACGTCGCCGGGTGCGACGTCTTCGATGAAATCACCCACCGTGCCCGGCGGGACGCTGGCCGAGACGTATTGCACGGTGAACGCCGGCCCGACGATGACCTTGGCGTAATTGTCCAGCGGCGCCACGTCGAGGCATTGTCCGGGCAGGCCGAGCTTGTCCAGGGCATCGGAGACGCCAGGAGTGTCGAGGCCTTCAAACAAGGCGACCAGGGTTTGATCTTCAAGATTCATCAGGCGTGCTCCACGCGGATTGCTTCGAACTGGGTGTCGTGCATCACCTCGGCCACCGAGCGGCCGCTGCGCACGGCCTCGACCATGCCATCCTGACGGCGTGCAATGCGCTCGCCGAGATCGATGACCTTTTCGATATGGGTTTGGGGGACGAATACGGTTCCGCAGGTATCGGCAATGACATAGTCATCCTCGCTGACGTCGACACCAGCGACCTTGATTGTCACTGCGGCATCGATCTGCACCACCCGGTTGCGCGCACTGATCATGGTCACGCCACGGCCATAAACCGGGTAACCAATCGCTTCGCTGCCGTCGATGTCGCGGCTGAAACCGTCGATCACCGTGCCGCGTACGTGCTTGCCGGCCGCCGCGTTGGCGAGGATGTCGCCCCAGCAGGAAATCCCTTCGATACCGCCGGCGATCACCAGCACGCGATCGTCGCTGTCGATCTGTTCAACCACCGAAGTAATCAGGTGCACGGTCGGTAGGGTGTCGGATTTGGGCGCCAGCAAGACGGTACTGGCGCGGCCGACGATCTTCGGGCAGTTCCACAGCGGGCGTAGCCCCACGGTGGCGCCCGGCAGGCCGAGGAAGTCGAGCGCATCGGAGACCGTGTTGGTATCCAGCGCCGCCAAGCGATCCAGCAAACTTTTATTGATCATGGGAAAGCCCCAGTGGTGACGGAGGCGCCCAGTGTCGGCGAGACTATTTGATAGGTATATTACTAATCACAGAAGCATTACATACGTTAAACCTATGGATTAACCATGATCAATTTCCGCTTGATTCGGCACCTCTGGTTGTTCCTGGCCGTTGCCGAAGAACAGAATTTCGGCCGCGCCGCCAAACGCCTGGGAATGTCCCAGCCACCGTTAAGCGAGCAGATTCAAGTGCTGGAGCAGGCGCTCAAGGTCAAGCTGTTCGACCGCTCGCGGCGGGGAGCGAAACTGACCCCGGTAGGCGCCGCGATCCTGCCGGCGGTGCGCAAGTTCGCCGAGCAACTGGAGCGCCTGGAACTGGCCGTGGAGGAGGCGGTGGCGGGGCAGTCGGGGATGTTGACCGTCGGCGCGATTTCCACGGCGATGTTCGATGTGTTGCCCGGGTTGATCGAGCAGCTGAAGGTCGATTACCCGCACCTTACCGTGTCCGTGCGGGAGATCGACAGCGTCGAAGCCGTGCCTGCGCTGGAAGCCGGGGACATCGACCTGGCCTTCGCCCGTCTGGACGGTGATCTGGGCGCCTCGATCAAGTCGCTGCCGCTGACTGAGGATCGCCTGGTCGTGGCCCTGCCCAGCGATCACCCATTGGCTTCGCGCAAGCGCATCAGCCTGTCGAGCCTGGCCACCGAGCCCCTGGTGATGTTTTCCCGACAGGTCAGCCCGGTGTACTTCGACAATCTGATCGCGACCTGCCGCGCCAGTGGATTTTCCCCGCGCGTGCTGCATGAAGTGCGCTCCGTCGCGTCGCAAATCGCTTTCGTCAGTTGTGGGCAAGGCATCGCTTTGGTGCCGGCTTCGCTGAAGAAACTGGCCCCCGATAATGTGGTGTTGCGACCGCTGAGCCAGCCACTCAATGTGGTGACGACAGCGGTGGCCTGGAACGCCGATCGGCCCAATCCGCTGGTGGAGGAGGTGGTCGCCCGGCTCCGAAAGAGCGTTTGATAGGTTTGACCTATGACAGTATTCCCGAATGAGGAATTTACAGAAGGACCGATCCCCGCGAAATTGACGGCTTTGCTTCGGCCCGACAGTCAATGCCAGTCAGTTAAGCCGTAAATGTTTCCCGTAGCAGCTGCCGAGCCCGCGAGGCTGCGTTCGGCTGCGAAGCAGTCGTGAATCCGACAGATGCGGTCTGGCTGACACACCGCAATTTCTTATTTTGCGACTGCTTCGCAGCCGAACGCAGCCTCGCGGGCTCGGCAGCTGCTACAAATTGCTCAACTGACTGGTATTAGGCCCGGCGGTCACCTTTTCGCTCAAGGAATCCATCACGTGTCCAAACCTGAAACCTTCACTCAAGCGCACATTCCTCTGACGGTGGAGGGCGTCCGGCTGAACATCGCCACCCTTCACCGCGACGGTGTCCTGGCGCCGATTGTGTTCCTGCATGGGTTTGGCTCGACCAAGGAAGACTACGCCGACATCGTGCAGCAGGCCGCCTTCGCCGGTTATCCTTTCGTCGCTTATGACGCACCGGGTTGCGGCGAAAGCCAGTGCAGTGACCTTTCGCGGATTTCCATCCCCTTCCTGCTGAAGACCGCCTTGCAGGTGCTGGAGCATTTCGGTATCGAACGTTTTCATCTGGTCGGCCATTCCATGGGCGGACTGACCGCACTGATGCTGGCTCATCAATGCCCGGACCGGGTACTCAGCTTCGTCGACATCGAGGGCAACATCGCCCCGGAGGACTGTTTCCTCAGCCGGCAGATCGTCGATTACCCGGCGGACGATCCCGAGGTGTTTTTCGCCGCCTTCATCGAACGCGCCCGGCACGCGCCGGCTTATGCCAGTGCGCTTTATTCCGCAAGCTTGCGGCACAAGGTTCGTGCCGGCGCGGTACGCGGGATCTTCGAGTCGATGGTCGATCTTTCCGACAACGCCGACTTGATGGGCAAGTTCCTCGGCCTGCCATGCCCGCGCATGTTCATGTACGGCGAGCAGAACGCTTCATTGTCCTATCTGCCGCATATCCAGGCCCAAGGCGTGCGGCTGGCGCCGATTGCGCAGTGCGGGCATTTCCCCATGTATTCCAACCCGATCGCGATGTGGCAGCAGATTGCCGACTTTCAGGCGAACGGCCATCGCGGATGAGTCTGGCATGAGATGCACAGCAGCGTTGTGAACTATTCTTCTCAAGTGGCCCTTTCAATGCCTCATTCAAGGGAGTTGATATAAATCAACGCTTAAGAGGCTTTAAGGGAGGAGTCTGGGCCTGATGCTGGATTCTCGAGCCGGCGTCGAGGATCAACCTGTCTGGAGTCTGCCCATGAGCCAGTATCAACGGTTATTACTGATCATCAACCCGCTGCTGCGCCATTCTCCTGCGATAAACCATGGCGCTGCCCTGGCCAAGGCCAGCGGGGCGAGCTTGCACATTGCCGGCCTGATCCCCTCGTTGGATATTTTGTCGCTGCTCGAAGAAGGCGACCGCAAAATGGCTCGGGCGACCTACCTGCAGGAGCACCGCGACTGGCTCGATGAACAAGCGGAAAAGATGCGAGGCCGGGGGATCGAGGTGACAACCGAAGTCGCCTGGGCCGACAACATGCGTCAGGACATTCTTGACCATGTCACGCAAGTGCAGCCCGATCTGTTGATCAAGCAAGTGCAGCATGAGCCGGTGCTCAAGCGCGCGTTTTTCACGCCGCTGGATTGGCGTTTGTTGCGTCATTGTCCGGTCCCGGTTTATCTGGTGGGGGGTGAATGCCATGCCTTGCCGCAGAAGGTGGTGGCCGCGGTTGACGTGTCAGACACCGAGCCTTCGAACAGTGAACTCAATGACCGGATCATCTTGCAGGCTTGCGGCTTGGCGCTGCAGTGCAATGCCGAGTTGCATCTGCTGTACGCGTGTGACATTTCGGCAGCTTTTCTGGCGGATCTGGGCGGCGATCTGACGCTCTCGGAGCTGACCAAGGAGTTGCGCAACGACCTGGAAAAATCTTTTCTCAAGCTGGCCGCACGGTTCGGTGTCCCCCCTGAGTGTCGACATTTCATCATGGGGCACCCTGTCTCGGTACTGAGCGAATTCACCCACGTGCATCAAGTGGATGTGATCGTGATGGGCAGGGCTCAATACCGTGGCCTGGAGCGGCTGCTTGGCAGCACGACGGAACATATCCTGTACCAGGTGCCTTGCAGCATTCTGGCGGTCTAGGGGCGGGCGCCCCGATCGGAATGATGGCCGCCGTCAAACGAACGCCCGTTTTTGGGGATCCCGCCCCAGGGAGGTTTTCAAATGACTAGTCCTTCATTGCAAACCATCTTGCATGACCGGGTTGATGCCGGCCGAGGCCTGGTGGAGCCGTTGCTCAAATACGCTAAAAGAGCCGATGTCATCGTTCTCGCCTTACCCCGTGGCGGCGTTCCGGTGGCCTATGAAGTCGCCACGGCCCTGGAGGTTCGCCTGGAGCTGATGCTGGTGCGCAAGCTGGGAGTACCGTCCCACCAGGAGTTCGCCATGGGCGCAATTGCCAGTGGCGGCATACAAATCGTCAACGAAGATGCGCTGCGGGCTAACGGTATTGATCAACGCACGCTCGATGCCGTGGTTGCAAAGGAAACGCAGGAGTTGTTGCGTCGCGAACAGCTATACCGGGCATCACGCGCACCTGTGGCGCTCAAGGATCAGGTGGTGATTCTGATTGATGACGGCCTGGCGACAGGTGCCACGATGATGGCCGCGATACAGGCCGTGCGCCTGCAGGCGCCATCGCGCATCGTCGTTGCCGTGCCGGTGGCACCGCTTGAGACGGCAGAGGCGCTGCGTGATGAAGTGGACGAACTGATTTGCCCACTCATCCCCGACTGGATGATCTCGATCGGGCATTGGTACACGGATTTTTCGCAGACATCTGACGAAGAGGTCATCGATCTTCTGCACCGGGCCTGGCAACGAGAGTCCGGTTCGGGCGACTCATTTCAGAACGGTTCCGGTATTTGAGCCGTTGCCTGGTGTGGAGCAAACCACGTCAGGCTTTCAAGTGATCCTGACGTTCACGAACTGCCACGGATCGGATTCATCGGTCTGCTCGGGCATCAGTGAGTGACGTCCGGTAAGCGGCGTCCAGTCGGAATAGATGCCTTCTACCTTGCCAAGGTAAGGCATGCAGATCTGCAGAATTTCCCTGAAGGGCAATTCATCCGGTTCGACAATGCCACGTTGAGGATTGCGAATGGCCCAGATCACGCCGGCCAGCACTCCCGCCGTCACTTGCAGGCTGGTGGCGCTGTTATAGGGGCATAGAGCCCGGGCTTGCTGGATCGATAAGCGCGAGCCATACCAATAACTGTTTCTGGCATGCCCCATCAGCAGCACGCCGAGTTCGTCACTACCGTCGATGATTTCGTCATCGAGCAGACGCTGGTCGCTCTGGGGTTTCCAGTTGCGCTCGGCGAGTTCATGCACCGAGAGCAAGGCATCGTCACAGGGTCGATAAGCGTAGTGGACGGTCGGCCGGTAAGTCGGCTGCCTTCCCTGGCCAAGGGTCAGGTAGTCGGCAATCGACAGGGCTTCGTTGTGAGTCACGAGCAGCCCATGGGTTGGCCCCGTCGAGGGCGTCCAGGTTCGAACCGGCGTGGAGGCGCCGGGGCGTTGCAGATAGATCCCGGCCTGGCACCCGAAGGCGTGGTAATAACCATCCTCGGGCAGCGCTTTCTCATGGCTGCCCCAACCCAGCTCCGCCGGTTGGCTGCCTTCACTGATGAAACCGTCCACGGACCAGGTGTTGACGAACTCATCGGCAATTTTGTGTTGCGATGAATACTGCGAATCGCGTTCGGCAATGTGGATGCAGCGGATATTCAGTCGGCTGGCCAGTTGCGCCCATTCTTCGCGAGTAGCGGGCAGGGGCGTTGTGTCACCCAAATCTTCAGCGAGGTTAACCAGTGCCTGTTTGACCAGGTGGGACGCCAGCCCCGGATTGGCACCGTGGGTCAACATGGCGGTGGACAGACCCTGCGCACTTTCGCCCCGAAGCCGAAGTGCCGCTTCCCTCAATGCATAGTTGGATCTTTCGGACAGGGATTTGTCGGGGTCGGTATAACCGCCTTCCCACGGCTCGATACAGGTGTCCAGATACAGCACGCCTTTACGCTGGGCGAACTGGATCAGGGACAGGCTCGAAACCCCCACCGAGAGGTTGAGCAGGAAATCGCCAGCGCTCAACAGAGGGTCCAGCACCGCTTCGTAATTGTTCTGATCCAGTTGCTCGGCTTGGTGAGCGACGCCAAATTCCTGTGCGAGTAAACGTCCATCTTCATCGGGACTGAGGATCAACAGTCGCTGCGGTTCAAGTTCAAGATGGCGCAACAGCAACGGGAGTACGCCTTTTCCGATACAGCCAGAACCGATCATCACCAACCTGGCATCAAAGGGCTGAATGACATGCTCAAGATCTGACATCGATAGCCTCCACCGGCTGACCGAGCTCGCCGCAAATGACCTGTCGATAACCACGACGCCCTCAAACTAGAGACTGCAAGGCTCAGTTAAAGCTCAAAAAAGTTTCGGACACCGTCAAGGAGATTCGGCTATGCCGATCGAGACCAAAAAACAGATGAGAATGAGGCGAACTGCTGGCCCCCCGATTTCCGTTTCGTTGTCAAACTTGCTTTCTTTTCAGAAGGTTAGGCATTGGCGATATGCGGACTTTGGTATGGATGGCTGTGACGTTTGCCCTGATGCTCTCGCTTGAGGCTCAGGCAAAGGACCTGAGCAAGAACAGTCGTTTCGTCTGCAGCTGGGGCTCGGACATCGCCGCAGACGCGCAAGCGGCGAAGCTTTCCGGTTTCACGCTTTACGGGGCACGCAAGAAACTGCAATCGCGAAAATTCCCCCGGCCGTGGATGCGCATGACGGCCATGGGGATTACCGAACAAACCTATAACAGTCCCTCGCGCCTCAAGCCTGCTGCTATCAAGCAAACGTACTACGAGCAATGCATCCGGCATGAGTTGGCCCGACGCTAGAAGTTGATCGAGGCGCTCAGCCGGGCGGTGAGTGGGGCGCCCTGGAACAGGTAGCCATCGCCCATGTATTCACCGGCGTCGCGCCAGTAGCGTTTGTCGAACAGGTTGTCCACGGTCAGGCGGAACACGGTGTCGTATCCGTCGATGCGAGTGCTGTAGCGGCTGCCGATGTTGAAAATGGCATAGGCACCGGTCTGCACTTCACCCTGGCGGTTGGCGTACTTGCTGGCGCTGTACTGCACTGCGCCGAGCAGCGCCAGGCCGTCAAACCAGGGCAGAGCATAGTCGCCGTAGAGATTGGCGCGCAGGGTCGGAACGTTGATTGCCTGGTGACCTTCATAAGCTGGCGTGCCGCTGTCGGTGACCCGCGCGCGGATGGCCGCGACACTGGCAGAAATCTGCAGGCGCTGGCTGGCCCAGCCATTGGCCGAGAGCTCAAGCCCGGTGTTTTTCTGTTCGCCCTGTTGGGTGAACGTGAACGTACCGTCGTCATTCGGTCGCGAGTACTGATAAGCCTGGCGGATCTGGAACAGCGCCGCGGCCAGGCTGATGCGCTGCCAGTCGTATTTGATCCCTGCCTCGATTTGTCGCGATACGGTGGGCGCGAGGATTTCATAGGCATTGGTGGTAAACCACGCTGCTTCGCCGCCCAGGGACAGGCCCTTGCTATAGCGGGTGTACAGCGACAGGTTTTGCACCGGCTTGTAGATCAGCGCGGCCTGGGGCAGGAACTCATAGCGTTGGGTGTGCCGGGTGGTGTCGCCCTGGCTGTCGAAGGTCTCTTCATCCAGGCGCACTTCGCGCCCGCCAAGCACCGCCTGCCATTGCTCGTTGAAACTGATCCGGTCATTGAAGAACAGCCCGTACTGGCGGCTGTCCAGGCGTCGGTAGGAATCGTTGAGCGGGCCATCGTAAGGGGCAAAATCAGCCGGTTCGCTGTTGATGTTGGCGCTGCCGATCATCTGATTGATGGCATCGCGTTTGTCCACCACGCGGCGGAACGCGCTAGTCCCGACGCTGAGTTCGTGGCCCAGGCCTCCGGTTTCGAAGTGGCCGCTGAGGGCCGCCTGCACTTCATCGTTGCGGCGGGTATCGTCGGGGCTGCGGAAATCGTAAATGTCGTAGTCGCCCTCGGGGCTGAAGTAGTTCGGCACCGCCGCGCTGGCGCAACTGGCGGAGCCGTAGCAGCCCCAGGCGAACGAACTGTAGTCATCGATCACCACCCGGCTGCGCGAGGCGCTAAGGCTGCCTTTCCACTGGTCGCTGAAGCGGTATTCGAAATTGCCGTTGAGGTTCAGCGCATCGGTGGTGACCGGGTTCGAACCGCTCTGGTGAGCCAGCAGCTTCTTCGGCGAGGCGTGGTGCGGCAGGCTGGAACCACCGAGCAATTGATAACCCGGTGCCGAGCGCTGTTCCTTGGTCTGGTACTCGGCGTCCAGTTGCAGCAGCGCATTGGGGCTGATGTTCCAGTCGAAGGCCAGCGAGGCGAAGTCGCGCTGGCCATTGGTGTGTTCGACGTAGGAATGCAGGTCTTCGTGGGCCAGGTTGGCGCGCAGGCCGAACTGCTGCTCGCTGCCGAACCATCCACCGACGTCGGTCGCCAGGTAACCGCTGCCGCGATCGTCGGTGGAGACGGTGACCGAACGCACGTCGCCAGGCCGCTTGGTCACGTAGTTGACCAATCCGCCGGGCTCGCTGACACCGCTTTGCAGACCGGAAAGGCCCTTGAGCAACTCCACCTGCTGTTTGTTCTCCAGCCCGACATTCTGTTCGCCAGTGATGGTGCGGCCGTTGATCTTGTAGCTGCTGGCGGAGTTGAGGGAGAAGCCACGCACGACGAAGTTTTCGTAGTAGCCGACCGGCGCGTAGCTTTCACCCACCGAGGCGTCGTTGCGCAGTACCTCGCTGAGCAGGCGGGCCTGCTGATCCTTGATCATCGCCTCGTTGACCACCGAAATCGAGGCTGGCGTATCGAGCAACGGCGCCGCCTCGAAACCACCGACCGACGCGCTGTCGGCCTGATAACCGGAAGTATCATCGCCGGTGACGGTCACCGCCGGCAGTTCGGTCGCGGTGGCCCAGGCCGAAGGCACGGCGCTGGACAGCAGCAGGCCCAAGCCCAGGTTCAGAGGATTGAGCGCGAACCGCGGGGCGGCCACTCCCTGGCGGGAGGTCCGGTAAAGCCTATTCATGAAAAATCCTCGACGACTGCGGGCCCGGGTTTGGCGAGTCTTAGCCTGTGGCTCACGCTTGAAAGCGGGGCATCATACAAGAGGAGCGATCATGAAATGAAAGTGTCATCGCGACGAGCGCCTACGAGGGACTCGTAACACGAAACCGTTGCTCAAGGGCCTCCGCAAACGGATAGAACGAAAACCAGGGCCGGGCTTCATCGATCACGCGCTGAAATGACGGTCTCTGTACCAACCTCTCGAAATAGGCACGCAAGTGGTCGTAGTCATCGGGGAATGGCACAAGCGTCCTGGCATAGAAAAGTGCCGGGGCAGCGGCGCAATCGGCCATGCTGAACGCCGGGCTGGCTACCCAGGTTCTGGATGCCATCCGGCGTTCAAGCATGCCGTAGGCCGTTTTCAGCATGGATCGCTCTTTGGTCACATCGCCGTTGGTCGCGTGTAGCCGATCACTGACAATCTGTTGCATCGGCACTTGTACATAATGGTCGAAAAAGCGATCCCATAATCGGACTTCCAGCGCGGTATCCCAATCGTCTGGAACCAGATGGTGCGTGCCTGGAAATCGTCTATCCAGGTACTCGATGATGATGCTGGACTCCGGCAGATTTCGCTGGTGAACAGCGTCAAAAATTATTGGGAACTTTCCGATTGGCCACAATGCCTGAAGTTCTGCGCTGTCGGCAGGGTCACCGAGATCGATGATTCTTCTCTCGAATTCGATGCCGTTTTCGTAGAGCGCGATGAGTACTTTGTGACAGAACGACGCCAGTGGATGGTAGTAAAGCGTCAGCGACATCTTTCAACTCCTCATTGGATGGGAGGGGCGGGAAGCGCAAGGCCCTGATATGAAAAGACGGGGGCAATGAACAATCATAGGCGGATGTCAGCAGTGCGTCAGGGCAGTCAATTTCGAATTTGCATACTTGCAAACGGAAGAATCCCTGCTTGACTGAGCCACTGGTCGGTTTGTGACTTGTTGGTCATGGCGTTCATCTCAGCGCCCTTGTACCGTTGTCGCTGGTTTGTGCTGTCAGGCTTGCCCGGAGGAAGCCGGACGGTCAATCAAGCTGTGTGCCTGATCCAATTTGTTCAAGGAATAGAATGAAATGACGTTGAAAACTGCGATCGTCCAGATTGGTAAGAAGTACAGGGTTTACACCGAGCATTACCTCAACGCCACCGCCGACAAGACCATTATTCTGGTCAACGGCTCGCTGGCAACGACCGCCTCTTTTGCCCAGACCGTGCGCTACCTGCGGCCACGCTTCAATGTAGTCCTCTACGATCAGCCCTACGCCGGTCAATCGAAACAACACAACCTGCATGACCAGCCGATCCGCAAGGAAGACGAAGCCGAAATATTGCTGGAGTTGATCGAGCACTTTCGGGCGCAGCATGTGCTGTCATTTTCCTGGGGCGGCGCGGCGACTTTGCTGGCGCTGGCTCAGCACCCACGACGAATCGAAAAAGCGGTGATCAGTTCGTTCGCGGCGCGAATCAATACGCCGATGCGCGACTATTTGGAGAGTGGCCGGCACTTCCTCCAGGCCTGTGATCGGCACAATGTCGGGCGCTTGATCAACAGCACGATCGGCAAGCATCTGCCGTCGCTGTTCAAACGTTTCAACGAACGCCATGTCAGCAGCCTGGACGAACACGAATACCGGCAGATGCACTTTCACGTCAACGAGGTGCTGACTCAGGACACTCATTGCTACGTTTCCTGTGCCGATGCCATCGAAGTGCCGCTGCTGTTTATCAACGGCGAGCGGGATGAGTACACCTCGGTGGAAGACGCCCGTCTTTTTGCGGCGCATAGCCCTCAGGCTCAATTTCAGACCATCAAGAACGCCGGGCACTTCCTCGATATGGAACACCCGACGGCCTGGACTGACACCCAGCAGGCCTTGCTGGGCTTTCTGCAGCCGGTCGCCAAAATACCGAGCCAGCCCCGAGACCTGACGTTCAGTAGCAAAGCGTCAGTGATTCCGCCCCTTCAATCAGCTAACTGGGTGCGGCTTTAACTGACGCAGCAACTCGATCTGATCCGCCGGGACCAAAGTACGCAAGGCTTTATACAGCGCGCGGGTTTCAAGCAGGTTCCAGACGCGCAGCATGGTTTCCAGGGCGTCCAGTGGCTTGCTGATGAAGTCTTTGGCGCCCAGGGCCAGCGCGCGCAGGCGGGTATCGCGGGTGGCGTCGGCGGTGAGCACGAGGATTGGCAGGTATTCGCCAGTCGGGATGCGCCGGTTGAGTTGTTCCAGTACGGCAAAGCCGTCGAACTCCGGCATGTGCAGGTCGAGAATTACCAGGTCCGGCTCGAAGCTGTTGAACAGGTCCAGGGTTCGCAGCGGCTGGGTGCTGCTCAGTACGTTGGTCAGCCCTTCGCGGACAAGCAACTGCTCCATCAGGTCGAGGTTGGGCCGCTGGTCGTCGATGATCAGAATGCGCAGGTCGGTGTTCACACGGGCTCCGGTAAATGCTGGTCAAGATGGGCGAGGAATGAAGGGATGTGAATCGGCTTGGTCAGCACCGCCGTCGCTCCCGCTTCCAGCAAGGCCAGATGCGTGAGGTCGCTGGCATCGGCGGTGATCATCAGCACGGGAATGGCACGGGTGACGGACGACTGACGCAAGCGTTGCAGCACATTGAAACCATCCAGATCCGGCAGCGCCACGTCGAGCAAAATCAGCTGCGGCGCATGTTGACGGGCCAGGTCCAGACCCATTTGCCCCTGCATGCTTGAGAGCAACTGGATGTGCGGCCGTCGTTGCAGCAGGGTTTCGATCAGGGCCAGGCTCGAGAGATTGTCTTCGATGCACAGCACTTTGCCCTGGTAATCCGGGGCGGCGAGGGCAGCTGTGACCGTTGGGTGACTGACTCGTGCAACCGGTGGTTCGGTGACTGGCTGCAAGCGTACGAAGGGCAGTTCCAGGGTGAAACTTGCGCCTTTGCCTGGCTGGCTTTTGACGGTCAGGCTGCCGTTCATCATTTCCAGCAGACTCTTGCTCAAAGCCAGGCCCAGGCCGGTGCCTTCCACGTTAGGATCGGTCTCCAGACGCTCGAACGGCTTGAACAGTTGCTCCAGTCGATCGGCCGCAATGCCCTTGCCGGTATCGCAGACTGACACGGCAATTCGCTGTTGAATAACCCTGACTTCGATGTGCACCTGGCCTTGGGGCCGGTTGTATTTGATCGCGTTGGACAGCAGGTTGAGCAGCACCTGAACCAGGCGTTGCCGATCGGCGACGATCCCGCTGTCGGCGGCCAGCATCGGCAACTCGACCAGTTGAATGCCGGCGTCGCAAGCCATGGGGGAAACCAGCGTCAGGGCTTCTTGCAGCACCACCGCCAAGGGCACGGCTTCAACGTTCAGTGGCAGGCGCCCGGCTTCGATCTTGGCGATGTCCAGCACTTCGTTGATCAGGGTCAGCAAGTGTTGTCCGGCCCGCAGGATGTGACCAATTTGCGCTCGCTGGCCCTTGGGCGAATCCATGTCCAACAGTTGTGCGAAGCCGAGAATGGAGTTGAGCGGGGTACGCAGTTCGTGGCTCATGCGCGACAGGAACTCGCTTTTGGCGCGGCTGGCGCGTTCGGCTTCTTCCCGTGCGGTGCTCAGTGCTATCTCGGCCACGCGGCGATCGGTGATGTCGCGGGTGATCTTGGAAAATCCGCGCAAGGCGCCACTGCTGTCGTATTGCGCGGTAATCACCACGCTGGCCCAGAAGCGGCTGCCATCCTTGCGGCAACGCCAGGCCTCTTCCATGTAATGACCGTCGCGAGTGGCCTCGCGCAGCGCCATGTCGGGATGCTGCGGGCATTCTTGCGACAGATAAAACACCGAAAAATGCTGGCCGACGATTTCCTGTTCGGTGTAGCCCTTGATCCGTTCGGCGCCCGCATTCCAACTGGTGACGAAGCCCTGTGTGTCGAGGGCGAAAATACCGTAGTCCTTCACGCCGTCGATGATCAGCCGCAGACGCTCTTCGTTATCGCGCAACGCTCGCTCACGTTCAGCCAGCAACAACCCGGCTTCGACCAGGCGTGTGCCCAATTGACCAATCTCATCGTTCTCCGGCGGTTGCGGCAGTAACGGCTGACCGAGTGCCAGTCGTTGTGCGTTGCCCTGGACCTGTTTGACCCGGGCGACGATGCCCTTGGACAGGAACAGCACCGCGACAATGGCGCCAAACAACCCGCACGCCGCGGCCAGCAGGGTCGAGAACAACAACCGCTGTCGAGTGGAGGCCGCGGCCGCGGTGCGCTCAGCCAGCAACGTATCCTCGAGGGTGCGCATGGCGCTGATGCGTTCACGCAATTCGTCGAGGATGTGCTTGTTGTTGATCAGGATGGTGGTAATCGACTCGGGTGTGGCGCTGCGATCGTCAAGCAGTTCAACCAGACCCTCGACCTTGGTCTCGATCAACGGGGTGATCGCCTCCAGATGTTTGCGCACCCGCTCATCGCGAACATTGCTGTCGAGCCGTCGCAGGGCTGATTCGATCAAGGGCTTGGCTTGCCGATAACCTGGCAGGAAATCCTCGCGGCGGGTCAGCAGATAGCCGCGCACGCTGGCGGCGGCCTCGGCGAGCAGGGTGTGTACGGCCTGAATGTCGCCTTGCACCAGCAGCACCCGGCGCACGTCCTCTTCCGCGCGTGCGGTCTGACGCTCGGTGATGTAGATCAGCACCAGCGAGAGCAACAGGATTACCAATGGAAGGGAAATCACCACGAGGGCTTTGCCACGTAACGGCAGATCGGCCCAGCGTCGAGCATTTGAAACCTTCATGACTGGGTCACCAGCCCCAGGGCCATGCCACGAACGGCCGCCTGGGTTCGGTCGGCGGCGCCGAGTTTGCCGATGACCCGTTCCACGTGGGCTTTGGCCGTTCCCGTGGTGATACCGAGTTCTTCGCCGATTTCACGATTGCTGAAGCCGCTGGCTACCAACCCGAGGACCTGCCGTTCGCGGGCGGTCAAAGTTTCGGCAGGCGCGGCGCCACTGGTGTTGCGTTCGGTCATGCGCCGTAGCAGGCGGGCGCTGACGGCGCTATTGAGGGCTTCCTCGCCCGCGGCGACGCGTTGCAGGGCGTCAATCACTTCATTGCGGCTGGCGTCTTTGAGCAGATAACCCACGGCACCGGCATTCATCGCCGCTTCCAGGTGATCCGGGCTGTCGTCCATGGTGAAGATCACCACTTTCAGGGCCGGCAGGCGCTGCTGAAGAATCCGCGCCGCGCCCAACCCATTGAGCACGGGCATGCGAATGTCGAGGATGACGATGTCGGGTAGCAGACGTTCGCACACGTCTACCGCTTCCTGGCCATCGCGGGCCTGGCCGACCACTTCGAATTGCGGATGGCCCGCCAGCAGCGCGACGAAACCGGTTCGGGTGACCTCATGATCGTCCGCCAGAACCAGACGTAAAACTTCAGTCATTGAGCTGTTCCATTGAGGTCGGAAGGTACGGTGGCGCGCAGTTGCGTCCCGCCATGCGCGTGGCTGACGCAAGTGAAATCGCCGCCCAGCAGGCTTGCGCGTTCCTTCATCGCCGCGAGCCCCAAGTGCCGGGCGCCGCAGGTGTCGAGTCGTTGTTCCATGGCAAAACCTTTGCCGTTGTCGTCCAGCCGTAGCAAGGCCAGTCCTTCGTGTAGTTCCAGCGCGAGGACGACGTGGCTGGCCTGCGCATGTTTGAGAATATTGTTGATGCCTTCCTGGGCAATCCGGAACAGGGCGATTTCCACCTGGCTGGGCAAACGTGCTTCGCAACGCGTGCTCCAGTTCACTTTGATCCCGGCGTCGCGCAGGCGATCCGCTTCTTTGTCGACTGCCTTCAGCAAGCCAAAGTCGTCGAGTACCGTCGGGCGCAGGCCGCTGATCAATTGCCGGCCTTCGCCGACGCAATGCTGGGCCAGTGCAAGAATCGTTTGTAAGTCTGCGCCGAGTTCGTCGGGCAGTGGCGGGCAGCGACCGGCAAAACCTTGCAGGCGCTGATGCAGCCCGGCGAGGGTTTGCGCCAGGCCGTCGTGCAGGTCGTAAGCCATGCGTTTGCGTTCGTCTTCCTGTGCCCTGAACAGCCTGTGGACCAGATCGGACATGGTGCGCTCGCGGGCCACCAGTGCATCCAGCAACCGCTGGTTTTCCAGATGCGCGGCCAGCAGGGTGGCGAGCAACTGCAGGGATTCGAGGTCCTCGGTGTCCGGTGCACTGATGCTGACACTGTTGGCCAGCACCAACGCACCGAAGGCCGCGCCATCGCCGCCGCGCAACGGCACCCGCAGCACATTGGGCAGGACCGCGCTCGGCTGCTCCTGCCATTGCGGGGAGCACATCGCGGTATCGGCGAGACGCTCGAGGCTGTGTAAACGATCACGACTGCCGTGACTGGCGGTGGTCCTGACCTGCGCATCCACGTCCCATTCCAGTAATAGCGCGTGGTCCATCGCGAGGAAGGCGCAGGCCCGTTGCAGCACCCGTTGACGCATGGCTTCGGGGGCCAGTTGCGTCAACTCCTGGCCGGTATCCACCAGCAACCGCAGTCGCGCGGCGCGACTTTGCGATTGCCGATACTGGGTGCGAATGGCCAGGGCGCTACCGGGGTCATGATCAGGGTTTTGCATGGGCATATTCCGGCGCAGGCGCGCCCGTTCGGGCTGGGGCGTCATTAAACCTTGTTGACGGGGCAGGGCGCTATCTGCCGAATGGCATAGGCAAATGACTCCGGTTGGCCGATGGCGGGTGACGTTTGGAGCGGCACAGTGTGGCCATCGACCACACTTGGAATAGCGCAATGAAATTCAAGACCTCAGCCATCGCCCTGTTTTTCGCCCTTACCGCTCCGTTGGCCCAGGCGTTGGAGGCAGTGCCTTACGTGTACAGCAGCGTGGCCGAACAGCCCGCCAATGTGAAGGATCGCGAAATCGCCGCATTGTTCGACCAGTGGAACAGCGCATTGAAGAGCGGCAATGTCCAGAGCGTGGTCGACCTGTATGCGCCGAACGCGGTGTTGCAGCCGACGGTTTCCAACAAGGTGCGCACCACGCCGGCACAGATCAAGGACTACTTCGATCACTTCATGGCGCTCAAGCCGGTGGGCCAGATCAACTTCCGTGAGATCCGCCCATTGGGTACCAACGTGGCCATGGACAGTGGCGTCTACACCTTTTTCCTGACCGAGGCCGATGGCAAAACCCGTCAGGTGCAGGCGCGCTACACCTTCGTCTATGAGCAAGTTGGCGGTCAGTGGAAGATTCTCAACCACCACTCTTCGGCGATGCCGCAAGCACAGGTGCTGCACGCCGGGAAGTAACCGCGTTTTCGACGCTTGATGTGGTTAAGACACAATCCCTGTGGGAGCGGGCTTGCTCGCGAAGGCGTCAGCACATCCAACATTGATGTCGCCTGACACACCGCTTTCGCGAGCAAGCCCGCTCCCACAGGTTCCGCGGCTGACGGGTAATGCCGACACGGCCCACCTTGAAGTGGGCCGTGTGCGTTGTGCTCAGTTCAACGCAAGGTCGTCCACAGGTTGCTGCCCGCGGGCTTGGGCGGCGCGTTGCAACTGGCTGGCGATCAGGGTGTTTTTCAGCAGATAGGCAATGGTCATCGGCCCGACGCCACCGGGCACCGGGGTGATCGCACGGGCGACGGTGCGGGCGCTGGCATAGTCGACATCGCCCACCAGACGATCGCCGGATTCGCTGGCGATGCGGTTGATACCGACATCGATCACCACCGCGCCGGGTTTGAGCCAACTGGCGTCGATCAACTCAGGCCGACCCACCGCCGCGACCACGATATCCGCCAGCCGGCACAACGCCGGGGCATCGACGCTGCGCGAATGCACCACGCTGACCGAACAGTTGGCCTGCAACAGCAAGGTCGCCATCGGTTTGCCGACAATGTTCGAACGGCCGATGACCACCGCGTGCAAACCGCTCAAGTCATCACCGCAGGTCTCGTGCAGCAGGCGCATGCAGCCACTGGGCGTGCACGGGGTCAGGACCTCCATGCCTTGCACCAGCCCACCGACGTTTTCCCGATGAAAACCGTCGACGTCCTTGATTGGGTCGATGGCATGAATCACTGCCTGCTCATCGATAGAGTCCGGCAAGGGCAGTTGCACCAGGATGCCGGTCACCGAGGCATCGGCGTTGAGTTGCGCAATCAGTTCCAGCACCTGGGCCTGGCTGGCGGTTTCCGGCAGGCGGTATTCAAGGGAGCGGATGCCGACTTCCTTGGCGCGCAGCAGTTTGTTGCGCACATAAACGTGGCTGGCCGGGTCGTCGCCGACCAACAGGACCGCCAGGGCGGGATAGATCTGCTGGCCGGCCAGGGCCAGAACCTCTTCCCGGACCTCGTCGAGAACCTGGGCAGAAATGGCTTTGCCGTCGATGTCACGGGCAAATGCGGGGGTGCTGCTGGTCAAAAGAGTCACCGTTGTCTGATTAAAAAGGGGGCAGTGATCATCGCGGCGTCTTCGCGCGCCGATGATCCATCAGAGACATGCAGGCAGCGACGTACAGGCTACCAGTTGAGGGCAGGCCAATACCACCGCAACACCGGAAGATAAGACAGGCAGGGGATCGTGGGCAATCTGTAGGAGCTGCCGCAGGCTGCGATCTTTTGATCTTGATCTTCGTTATCGATAAAAGATCGCAGCCTGCGGCA
>NZ_AKJE01000116.1 GCF_000282495.1 Pseudomonas sp. GM79 | reverse complement strand
CTTCGGCAGCTCCTACAGGGGCGCGCAAAACCTTGTGGGAGCGGGCTTGCTCGCGAATGCGCCGGGCCAGTCAACATCAGTGTCGGATGACAAACCGCATTCGCGAGCAAGCCCGCTCCCACAGGGGATCCTGGCTGCTTCAAGGATTGTGTTCGGCATGCCATTTCTCGCCATGTCGTAAACGCACCTTTGCGTGGCGTCCATAGGCATTTGACCTGTCTGCGCCGGTCATACCATCGCTTCCAAAGGGCACTGCCGTAACGCCAGTGCCTTACCGAGACGAATGGCGCATAGATGCCGCTGGGAGAGACGCGATGTTCAGCAAGCAAGACCAGATCAAAGGTTACGACGATGCACTGCTGGCGGCGATGAATGCCGAGGAGCAACGCCAGGAAGATCACATCGAGCTGATCGCGTCCGAGAACTACACCAGCAAGCGCGTGATGGAAGCGCAAGGCAGCGGCCTGACCAACAAATACGCTGAAGGCTATCCGGGCAAGCGCTACTACGGTGGCTGCGAGCACGTCGACAAGGTCGAAGCCTTGGCCATCGAGCGCGCCAAGCAATTGTTTGGTGCCGACTATGCCAACGTTCAGCCGCACTCCGGCTCTTCGGCCAACAGCGCCGTGTACCTGGCCCTGCTGCAAGCCGGCGACACCATCCTGGGCATGAGCCTGGCCCACGGCGGCCACCTGACTCACGGCGCCAAAGTGTCGTCCTCGGGCAAGCTGTACAACGCCGTGCAGTACGGCATCGACACCAAGACCGGCCTGATCGATTACGACGAAGTCGAGCGCCTGGCCGTCGAGTGCAAGCCGAAGATGATCGTCGCCGGCTTCTCTGCCTACTCCAAGACCCTGGACTTCCCACGCTTCCGTCAGATCGCCGACAAGGTCGGTGCGCTGCTGTTCGTCGACATGGCCCACGTGGCCGGTCTGGTCGCTGCCGGCCTGTACCCCAACCCTCTGCCTTACGCCGACGTGGTCACCACCACCACCCACAAGACCCTGCGCGGTCCGCGTGGTGGCCTGATCCTGGCCAAGGCCAACGAAGAAATCGAGAAGAAGCTCAACGCTGCCGTGTTCCCCGGCGCTCAGGGCGGCCCGCTGATGCACGTCATCGCCGGTAAAGCCGTGTGCTTCAAGGAAGCGCTGGAGCCTGGCTTCAAGGCTTACCAGCAACAAGTGATCGACAACGCCCAGGCCATGGCCGGCGTATTTATCAAACGCGGCTACGATGTAGTGTCCGGCGGTACCGATAACCACCTGTTCCTGGTCAGCCTGATTCGTCAGGGCCTCACCGGTAAAGAGGCGGACGCAGCACTCGGTCGCGCCCACATCACCGTGAACAAGAACGCTGTCCCGAATGATCCACAGTCGCCGTTCGTGACCTCCGGCCTGCGTATCGGCACCCCGGCGGTGACCACTCGCGGCTTCAAGGTTACCCAGTGCGTTGAACTGGCCGGCTGGATCTGCGACATCCTCGACAACCTCGGCGACGCCGATGTCGAGGCCAATGTTGCGCAGCAAGTGGCAGCCCTGTGCGCGGACTTCCCGGTTTATCGCTGAGCGCGGTTTTGGAGTAAATGACTATGCAACGCTATTCGGGCTTCGGCCTCTTCAAACACTCCCTCAGCCATCATGAAAACTGGCAGAAGATGTGGCGCACGCCGACCCCGAAAAAGGTCTATGACGTGGTCATCGTCGGCGGTGGCGGGCATGGTCTGGCGACCGCCTACTACCTGGCCAAGGAACACGGCATCACCAACGTGGCCGTGGTCGAGAAAGGCTGGCTGGGCGGCGGTAACACCGCGCGCAACACCACCATCGTTCGCTCCAACTACCTGTGGGACGAGTCGGCGCACCTGTACGAACACGCGATGAAATTGTGGGAAGGCCTGTCCCAGGACCTGAACTACAACGTGATGTTCTCCCAGCGTGGCGTTTACAACCTGTGCCACACGCTTCAAGACATTCGTGATTCCGAGCGTCGGGTCAGCGCCAACCGCCTCAATGGCGTGGACGGCGAACTGCTCGATGCCAAACAGGTAGCCGACGAGATTCCGTACCTCGACTGCTCCAAGAACACTCGCTACCCGGTGATGGGCGCAACCGTCCAGCGTCGCGGCGGCGTGGCCCGTCACGATGCCGTGGCGTGGGGCTTTGCCCGTGCCGCCGACGCCTTGGGCGTGGACCTGATTCAACAAACCGAAGTGATCGGTTTCCGCAAGGAAAACGGCGTGTGCATCGGTGTTGAAACCAACAAGGGCTTCATCGGCGCCAAGCGCGTCGGTGTGGTCACTGCCGGTAACTCCGGGCACATGGCCAAACTCGCCGGTTTCCGTCTGCCGATCGAGTCGCACCCGCTGCAAGCGCTGGTGTCCGAGCCGATCAAGCCGATTATCGACAGCGTGATCATGTCCAACGCCGTACACGGTTACATCAGCCAGTCCGACAAGGGCGACCTGGTGATCGGCGCCGGTATCGACGGCTACAACGGCTACGGCCAGCGTGGTTCGTACCCGGTGATCGAGCACACCATCCAGGCCATCGTCGAGATGTTCCCGGTGCTGTCGCGCGTACGCATGAACCGTCAGTGGGGCGGCATCGTCGACACCACGCCGGACGCATGCCCGATCATCTCGAAAACCCCGGTACCTAACATGTTCTTCAACTGCGGTTGGGGCACCGGTGGCTTCAAGGCAACACCTGGCTCAGGCAACGTGTTTGCCGCGAGTCTGGCCAAGGGTGAAATGCACCCATTGGCTGCACCTTTCTCCATCGACCGTTTCCATAGCGGTGCGTTGATCGACGAACACGGCGCTGCAGCAGTCGCCCACTAACAGGAGAAATCCCTATGTTGCATATCTTCTGTCCTCACTGTGGCGAACTGCGCTCCGAAGAGGAATTCCATGCATCCGGCCAGGCGCACATCCCGCGTCCACTGGACCCGAACAGCTGCACCGACGAGGAGTGGGGCGACTACATGTTCTTCCGCGACAACCCTCGCGGTCTGCACCACGAACTGTGGGATCACGTCGCCGGTTGCCGTCAGTACTTCAACGTCACCCGTGACACCGTGACCTACGAGATTCTCGAAACCTACAAGATCGGCACCAAGCCGCAGTTCACCGACAAGACCGACAGCCCGAAAGCGGCCGCCACGGCTCTGGGAGAGAAGGTATGAGCCAGATCAATCGCCTGTCCAACGGCGGACGCATCGACCGCAACAAAGTGCTGAGCTTCACCTTCAACGGCCAGGTCTACAAAGGCTTTGAAGGCGACTCCCTGGCTGCAGCCCTGCTGGCCAACGGTGTCGACATCATCGGCCGCAGCTTCAAGTACTCGCGTCCGCGCGGCATCTTCGCCGCCGGTGCCGAAGAGCCGAACGCTGTGCTGCAGATCGGTGCGACCGAAGCCACGCAGATCCCGAACGTACGCGCCACGCAACAAGCGCTGTATCAAGGCCTGGTCGCCACCAGCACCAACGGCTGGCCAAGCGTGAACAACGACATGATGGGGATTCTCGGCAAGGTCGGCGGCAAGCTGATGCCGCCGGGCTTCTACTACAAAACCTTCATGTACCCGCAATCGTTCTGGATGACCTACGAGAAGTACATTCGTAAGGCTGCCGGCCTTGGCCGCTCGCCGACCGAGAACGATCCGGACACCTACGACTACATGAACCAGCACTGCGACGTACTGATCGTCGGCGCTGGCCCTGCGGGTCTGGCGGCTGCGCTGGCGGCTGCCCGTAGCGGTGCGCGTGTGATTCTGGCCGATGAGCAGGAAGAGTTCGGCGGCAGCCTGCTCGATTCCCGCGAAAGCCTCGACGGCAAGCCTGCCACCGAATGGGTCGCCAGCGTCATCGCCGAGCTGAAAAACACCCCGGACGTGCTGCTGTTGCCGCGCGCCACGGTCAACGGTTACCACGACCATAACTTCCTGACCATTCACGAGCGCCTCACCGATCACCTCGGTGACCGTGCCCCGATTGGCCAGGTGCGTCAGCGCATCCACCGGGTTCGCGCCAAGCGTGTAGTGCTGGCGACCGGTACTCACGAACGTCCACTGGTTTACGGCAACAACGACGTGCCGGGCAACATGCTCGCTGGTGCTGTGTCGACTTATGTTCGTCGTTACGGCGTAGCTCCGGGCAAAAAACTGGTGCTGTCGACCAACAACGACCACGCCTACCGCGTAGCGCTGGATTGGCTCGATGCCAGCCTGCAAGTGGTCGCGATCGCCGACGCCCGCAGCAACCCGCGTGGTGCACTGGTGGAAGAGGCACGCGCCAAAGGCATCCGCATCCTGACCGGCAGCGCCGTGATCGAGGCCCGTGGCAGCAAGCACGTCACTGCCGCTCGCGTTGCCGCGATTGACGTAAAAGCACACACCGTGACCAGCCCGGGCGAGTGGCTCGAATGCGACCTGGTCGCCAGTTCCGGCGGTTATAGCCCGGTGGTTCACCTGGCGTCGCACTTGGGCGGCAAGCCGATCTGGCGAGAAGATATCCTTGGTTTCGTACCGGGTGAAGCACCGCAGAAACGCGTGTGCGTGGGTGGCATCAACGGTGTTTACGGTCTCGGCGATTCGCTGGTCGATGGTTTTGAAGGTGGTGCTCGCGCCGCCAGCGAAGCCGGTTTCGGCAAGGTCGAAGGCGTACTGCCCAAAGCCCTGAGCCGTCTGGAAGAGCCAACTTTGGCGCTGTTCCAGGTGCCGCACGAAAAAGCCACTGCCCGTGCGCCGAAGCAATTCGTCGACCTGCAGAACGACGTCACCGCTGCCGCCATCGAACTGGCGACCCGCGAAGGCTTCGAGTCGGTCGAGCACGTCAAACGCTACACCGCGCTGGGTTTTGGTACTGACCAGGGCAAGCTCGGCAACGTCAACGGTCTGGCCATCGCCGCCCGTTCGCTGAACGTGACCATCCCGCAGATGGGCACCACCATGTTCCGCCCGAACTACACGCCGGTGACTTTCGGCGCCGTGGCCGGCCGTCACTGTGGGCACATCTTCGAGCCGGTGCGTTTCACCGCACTGCATCACTGGCACGTGAAGAACGGTGCCGAATTCGAAGACGTCGGTCAGTGGAAACGTCCTTGGTACTTCCCGAAAAACGGTGAAGACCTGCACGCCGCGGTAAAACGCGAATGCAAAGCCGTGCGCGACAGCGTCGGTCTGCTGGACGCTTCGACCCTGGGCAAGATCGACATCCAGGGCCCGGATTCGCGCGAGTTCCTCAACCGCATCTACACCAACGCCTGGACCAAACTCGACGTGGGCAAGGCCCGTTACGGCCTGATGTGTAAAGAAGACGGCATGGTGTTCGACGACGGCGTGACTGCATGCCTGGCCGACAACCATTTCGTGATGACCACCACCACCGGCGGCGCTGCACGCGTGCTGCAATGGCTGGAAATCTACCACCAGACCGAATGGCCAGAGCTGAAGGTGTACTTCACTTCCGTGACGGATCACTGGGCGACCATGACCCTGTCGGGGCCGAACAGCCGCAAGCTGCTCAGCGAAGTCACCGACATCGACTTGAGCAACGAAGCCTTCCCGTTCATGACCTGGAAAGAAGGTCTGGTCGGTGGTGTGCCGGCGCGGGTGTTCCGGATTTCGTTTACCGGGGAGCTGTCGTACGAAGTCAACGTGCAGGCCGACTACGCCATGGGCGTGCTGGAAAAAATCGTCGAGGCCGGCAAGCAGTACAACCTGACCCCGTACGGCACCGAAACCATGCACGTTCTGCGGGCAGAGAAGGGCTTCATCATCGTCGGTCAGGACACTGACAGCTCGATGACCCCGGACGACCTGAACATGGGCTGGTGTGTCGGTCGCACCAAACCGTTCTCGTGGATCGGCTGGCGTGGCATGAACCGCGAAGACTGCGTGCGTGATCAGCGCAAACAATTGGTCGGTCTGAAGCCGATCGATCCGACCAAGTGGCTGCCGGAAGGGGCGCAACTGGTGTTCAACACCAAGCAAACCATCCCGATGACCATGGTCGGTCACGTGACTTCCAGTTACCTGCACAACTCCCTGGGCTATTCGTTTGCCATGGGTGTGGTCAAGGGCGGCTTGAAGCGCATGGGTGAGCGGGTGTTCGCACCGCTGGCCGACGGCAGCGTGATCGAGGCGGAAATCGTTTCTTCGGTGTTCTTCGATCCGAAAGGCGATCGCCAGAACGTTTAATGGCCTCGGGGCCTGTGGGCGGGCAGTTGCACCGAGTCGTCTGATTCGCGAGCAAGCCCGCTCCCACAGGGGGACGCGGTCGAATGTGGGAGCGGGCTTGCTCGCGAAGGCGGCGGCACAGCCACCACAAGGGCCGGAACCAACAGAATTCAAGACAGGTGCTTTATGACCGCAGCCAATGTTTACCAACAACGCCCAACCACCGGGGCCAAGGCCGAGTCGTCGCTGCATCATGCCGACCTCGCCAGCCTGGTGGGCAAGGGTCGCAAGAACGCCGGCGTGATCGTGCGTGAGAAAAAACTCCTCGGTCACCTGACCATCCGTGGCGATGGTCACGATGCCGCGTTCGCCGCCGGCGTGCACAAGGCCCTCGGCCTGGAACTGCCAGCCGCACTGACCGTGGTGATCAAAGGCGAAACCAGCTTGCAATGGATGGGGCCGGATGAATGGCTGCTGATCGTGCCGACCGGTGAAGAATTCGCTGCCGAGAAAAAACTCCGTGAAGCACTGGGCGACCTGCACATCCAGATCGTCAACGTCAGCGGCGGCCAGCAGATCCTCGAACTCAGCGGCCCGAACGTACGCCAGGTGCT
Organism: Pseudomonas sp. GM79; assembly: GCF_000282495.1. GTDB lineage: Bacteria > Pseudomonadota > Gammaproteobacteria > Pseudomonadales > Pseudomonadaceae > Aquipseudomonas. The sequence continues at coordinate 45,145 of NZ_AKJE01000116.1, read as the reverse complement.
GATGAAATCCACCAGCTATGACGTGCACCCCAACAGCTTCCCAGTGGGCAAGGCTGTCGGCACGGTGTTCGCCAAGTCGCAATTGATGATCCGCCACACCGCCGAAGACACCTGGGAACTGCTGATTCGTCGCAGCTTCTCGGATTACTGGTGGTTGTGGTTGCAGGATGCGGCGGCTGAGTACGGGCTTAGCGTCCAGGCGTAACACAGCGTTGTGGTCATGACTGCTTTTGTGGCGAGGGAGCTTGCTCCCGCTCGGCTGCGAAGCAGTCGTGAAACCTGAATCCGCGTTCCTTCTGAAGGAATGCGGTTGCTGATTTTGGGGTCGCTTCGCAACCCAGCGGGAGCAAGCTCCCTCGCCACAGGTCTTCGCAGTCGCGTAGGTATTTTCGAACAGGAGTCACCGCACTATGAGCCGCGCACCAGACACATGGATTCTGACCGCCGATTGCCCTAGCGTCCTCGGCACCGTGGATGCGGTGACCCGCTTTCTGTTCGAGCAGGGCTGCTACGTCACCGAACACCATTCCTTCGATGACCGGCTCTCGGGCCGTTTCTTCATTCGCGTGGAATTCCGTCAGCCCGACGGCTTCGACGAACAAGCCTTTCGCGCAGGTCTGGCGGAACGTGGTGACGCCTTCGGGATGGTCTTCGAACTGACCCCGCCGCATCACCGGCCGAAAGTGGTGATCATGGTGTCCAAGGCCGATCACTGCCTCAATGACTTGCTCTATCGTCAGCGCATCGGCCAGTTGTCGATGGACGTGGTCGCCGTGGTTTCCAACCACCCGGACCTCAAGCCGTTGGCCGACTGGCATCAGATTCCGTACTACCACTTTCCCCTGGACCCGAACGACAAGCCGTCCCAGGAGCGTCAGGTCTGGCAGGTGGTCGAAGAGTCTGGCGCCGAGTTGGTGATTCTTGCGCGCTACATGCAGGTTCTGTCGCCAGAGCTGTGCCGCAAACTCGACGGCAAGGCGATCAACATTCATCACTCCCTGCTGCCGGGTTTCAAGGGTGCCAAGCCCTATCACCAGGCCTACAACAAGGGCGTGAAACTGGTCGGCGCCACGGCGCATTACATCAACAACGACCTGGACGAAGGCCCGATCATCGCCCAGGGCGTGGAGGCTGTGGATCATAGTCATTACCCGGAAGATTTGATCGCCAAGGGGCGGGATATCGAAGGGCTGACCCTGGCCCGGGCGGTTGGTTATCACATTGAACGACGGGTGTTTTTGAACGCCAATCGCACGGTCGTTCTTTAGATCGCCTTCGCGGGCAAGCCCGCTCCCACATTGGATTTGTGCCGTTCACAAATTCTGCTTACGCACACGATCAAGGGTGGGAGCGGGCTTGCTCGCGAAGAGGCCCTGACAAACAACGCAAAAAGACACAGGCAATAACCCGAGCAATCAACGCGCCGCCGATCCATGGCGACGCGACCGCTACATAAAAACAACAGCGAGGTGAAAGCATGTCTGGTAATCGTGGTGTGGTGTATCTCGGCGCTGGCAAGGTCGAAGTACAGAAAATCGACTATCCCAAAATGCAGGACCCGCGCGGCAGGAAGATCGAGCACGGCGTCATCCTGCGCGTAGTGTCCACCAACATCTGTGGTTCCGATCAGCACATGGTGCGCGGGCGTACCACCGCTCAGACCGGTCTGGTGCTGGGCCACGAGATCACGGGTGAAGTGATCGAGAAGGGCAGCGGTGTCGAAAACCTGCAGATCGGCGACTTGGTGTCGGTTCCTTTCAACGTTGCCTGTGGCCGTTGCCGTTCGTGCAAAGAGCAACATACTGGCGTCTGCCTGAGCGTTAACCCGGCGCGTCCGGGCGGTGCCTATGGTTACGTCGACATGGGTGACTGGACCGGTGGCCAAGCCGAATACGCGTTTGTGCCGTATGCCGACTTCAACCTGCTGAAACTTCCAGATCGCGACCGGGCCATGGAAAAAATCCGTGACCTGACCTGTCTCTCCGACATCCTGCCCACTGGTTACCACGGCGCAGTGACTGCCGGCGTTGGCCCTGGCAGCACCGTGTACATCGCCGGCGCCGGCCCGGTTGGCCTGGCAGCTGCCGCTTCCGCTCGTCTGCTGGGGGCTGCGGTGGTGATCATCGGTGACGTCAACCCGATCCGCCTGGCCCATGCCAAGGCTCAGGGTTTCGAAATCGCCGACCTGTCGACAGACACCCCACTGCACGAACAAATCGCTGCACTGTTGGGCGAACCGGAAGTGGACTGCGCCGTCGATGCCGTAGGCTTCGAAGCTCGCGGTCACGGCCATGCCGGCGTGAAGCACGAGGCTCCGGCCACCGTGCTCAACTCGCTGATGGGCGTGGTTCGCGTGGCGGGCAAAATCGGTATCCCTGGCCTGTACGTGACCGAAGATCCAGGTGCTGTGGATGCGGCCGCGAAAATGGGCAGCCTGAGCATTCGCTTCGGCCTGGGCTGGGCCAAATCCCACAGCTTCCACACCGGCCAGACGCCAGTGATGAAGTACAACCGCCAACTGATGCAGGCGATCATGTGGGACCGCATCAAGATTGCTGACATCGTGGGTGTTGAAGTCATCAGCCTGGATGACGCGCCACGTGGTTATGGCGAGTTCGATGCGGGCGTGCCGAAGAAGTTTGTGATCGATCCGCACAAGATGTTCAGCGCGGCGTAAGGCTGGGAGCAAGACGGGAAAAGGGCGACAGTGATGTCGCCCTTTTTTATGGAGCATCGCAGCCTGCGCTTTCAGGTTCTGCCGGGTTGTTCACAGGCCTGTTTGGCGGGAGCAGGCGTGCCATTCATCGTATGGATTCGGGGTTCCACGACTGGGGGGGAACATGCCAGCAGATGCCCGGTCAAATCGGCAGTTTTGCTGCCCTGCCGGGTGGTTCTCATGGCACAAGAGGATGTCTGGATGAACGTTTCACGCGGTTTTGCGCTGGCATCGCTCATGGCTGTTGCTTCGTTGACGACGCTGGCCGCGAGCCCGGCCTTTGCACAGTTCAGCCTCAGCGATGCGGCCAATGCGGTTACGGCGATGCAGGGTAACGAGGACGATGAGAGCGACGAGAGCGACGAGAGCGAAGATGCCGTGGCGGCGCTACCCAAGGCTGCCGGTTTGCTCACTTCCCTGGGGTCTCAGCTCAATGTCACGCCGGAACAGGCCCTGGGTGGTGCCGGTGCGATGCTGGGGTTGGCCAGGAACCAACTCAGCGGCCAGGACTTCACCGAACTGAGCAAGAATGTGCCGGGCCTCGATCAGATCGCCGGCAACAGTGCCCTCAGTGGCTTGAGCGGGCTGGGTGGGCTGGGCGGGCTGCTCGGCGGTGGTGTCGACAAGAACCCTTTGCTCAATGGTTTGCTGGGTAACGTCAAGGACACCAAGGACCTGAACAACGCGTTCAGTGCCCTGGGCATGGACACCGGCATGATCGGCCTGTTTGCCCCGGTGATTCTGCAATACCTCGGTCAGCAAGGCGTCGCCGGTTCGCTGCTGCAAAACCTTGGCGGAATCTGGGGCACCGGCATCGGCACCGGCATAGGTAGCTGAGTCAGCCCTCGGCGCGCAGGGCCTTGATGCGCCGGTCCTTCTCGATCCAGAGCTGGTTCACCCAGTTCTGGACGTGTTCGCGAAACGCCGGATCGTTTTCGTAATCGCCTTGCCACAGCGCCGGGTCCAGTTCGCGCGTCTGGATATCGATGATGATCCTGGGCACGTTGCCGCTGATCAAATCCCAGAACCCCGGAATCTTCTGCTGCGGGTACACCACTGTCACATCGAGAACGGCATCCAGCTGCTCGCCCATCGCCGCCAACACGAAAGCCACGCCGCCAGCCTTGGGCTTGAGCAGGTGGGTGAAGGGTGACTGCTGCTGGGCGCTTTTCGTTGTGGTGTATCGAGTGCCTTCCAGATAATTGACCACTGTCACCGGTTGGCGCTTGTACAACTCGCAGGCTTGTTTGGTTATCTCCAGGTCCTTGCCAGCCAGCTCCGGGTTCTTCGCCAGAAACGCCTTGGTGTAGCGCTTCATGAACGGATAGTCCAACGCCCACCAGGCCAGGCCCAGGAACGGCACCCAGATCAGTTCTTTCTTGAGGAAGAATTTGAAGAACGGCGTGCGCCGGTTAAGCGTCTGGATCAGCGCCGGGATGTCGACCCAGGATTGATGGTTACCGATCACCAGATATGAGGTGTCGCGGCGCAAATCATCACCACCGCGGATGTCCCATCGGGTGGGGATGCACAGACGAAAGATCAGCTTGTCGATCTCGGCCCAGGTTTCGGCAATCCACATCACCGCCGCCGAAGCGTAATCGCGAAAACGCCCGGGCAGGATCAGTTTGAGCAATGCGAACACCATCAAAGGCCCGAACAGGACCAAGGTGTTGAGCAATAGCAGCAGGGTAACGAAACAGCCGGTGAGCAGGCGGCGCATAAGTCACTCTTGAAAGCGTTTGGGCGCGCCATGATAAGCAGCTTCAGGCGACAGGCCAAATCGGTGGTGACGAATGTTTCACGTTTGCGGCGGTATGTTGGGCTGACATAGCGATCGTTCCCACGCTCCGCGTGGGAATGCAGCCCGGGACGCTCCGCGTCCCCAAAGCGTGACGCAGAGCGTCACATGAGGCATTCCCACGCGGAGCATGGGAACGATCATCCACACAGCGGTCTAAAATCCCGCTGCCCACTCTTCAAGGAACCCCCCTACGTGAAATCTCTCCTTGCACTGCTTTCCCTCGTGGCCCTGCCGGTCCTGGCTGCTGAGCCAACCCTGTACGGGCGTTACGAATACATCGCGCTGCCGGAAATCGGCGGCGAAGTCCTCAAGGCCAAAATGGACACCGGCGCCCTGACCGCGTCGCTGTCGGCCAAAGACATCGAAACCTTCACCCGCGACGGCGATGAGTGGGTGCGTTTTCGCCTCGCCACCAAAGGCGCGAGCAACAAGGTCTACGAACACAAGGTCGCGCGGATCAGCAAGATCAAGACTCGCTCCGAAGAAGACGACGATGACAAAGAAGCGATCGAACCCACCAAACGGCCAGTGGTTGATCTGGAACTGTGCCTGGGCAACGTCAAGCGTACTGTCGAGGTTAACCTGACCGACCGCAGCAGCTTCAATTACCCGCTGTTGATCGGCGCCAAAGCACTGCGTGAATTCGGTGCGGCGGTGAACCCGGCACGGCGTTTCACGGCAGACAAACCCGACTGCTGATTGACGGCGAATCAGCCTTGGGGCACCGTTCGCCCACCTAACTAACGGGCTCGGACGCCATGCCTCATATCCTGATTGTCGAAGACGAAGCGGCGATTGCCGACACCCTGATTTTCGCCTTGCAGGGCGAGGGCTTTACCACCACGTGGTTGAGCCTTGGCGCAGCGGCGCTCGAGCATCAGCGCGCCACGCCGGCTGACTTGATCATTCTCGACATCGGCCTGCCTGATATCAGCGGCTTTGAGACCTGCAAGCAATTGCGGCGTTTCAGCGAAGTGCCGGTGATGTTCCTCAGCGCCCGTGATGCAGAGATCGACCGCGTGGTGGGTCTGGAGATCGGCGCCGACGACTACGTGGTCAAACCGTTCAGCCCCCGGGAAGTGGCGGCGCGGGTCCGGGCGATTCTCAAGCGCATGGCGCTACGACCGGTGGCGGAGGTGGCTTCAGCACTGTTTCGCATCGACAGCGAAAGAGTGCAGATCAGCTATCGCAGTCAGCCCCTGAGCCTGACTCGCCATGAGTTTCGTTTGCTGCAATGCCTGCTGGAACAACCCGAGCGAGTCTTTAGCCGCGAGCAATTGCTCGATGCACTGGGCGTGTCCGCCGACGCCGGCTATGAGCGCAGCATCGACAGCCACATCAAGAGCGTGCGCGCCAAATTGCGCCAGGTGAAGGCCGACGCCGAGCCGATCCAAACTCATCGCGGCCTCGGTTACAGCTACAGCCCGGGGCACAGCTGATGCCACTGGGGATCCGGATTTTTCTGGTCTACGTGCTGTTCATCGGCCTGACCGGCTACTTCGTGCTCAACACCGTGATGGAAGAAATCCGCCCCGGCGTGCGTCAGTCCACCGAAGAAACCCTGGTGGACACGGCCAACCTGATGGCCGAGATCCTGCGCGATGACTTCAAGGCCGGCACCCTCAGCCAGAACCGCTGGCCTGAGTTGCTCAAGGCTTATGGCGAACGGCAGCCGAAGGCGAATATCTGGGGAATGCCGAAGAATCAGGTCAACCACCGTATTTACGTGACCGATGCCAAGGGCATCGTGGTGCTGGATTCCAGCGGCATCGCGGTAGGCCAGGACTACTCGCGCTGGAACGACGTCTACCTGACCCTGCGCGGGGAGTACGGCGCGCGTTCGACGCGCAGCAACCCGGATGATTCGAATTCGTCGGTGATGCATGTCGGGGCACCGATTCGCGACAACGGCCAGATCATCGGCGTGGTGACGGTGGCCAAACCCAACAGCTCGCTGCAGCCTTACGTTGATCGCACCGAGCGGCGATTGCTGATTTATGGCGCCGCGCTGATTGGCCTCGGTTTGCTGTTCGGTGCGCTGTTGTCGTGGTGGCTGAGCGCGGCGCTGCGGCGGTTGACGGCGTATGCCCAGGCCGTCAGCGAAGGTCGTCGGGTCGAGGTGCCGCATTATCGTGGCGGCGAGCTGGAACAACTGGCCACGGCGCTGGAGCAGATGCGCACGCAGCTCGAAGGCAAAGCCTACGTCGAGCGTTATGTACACACCCTGACCCATGAATTGAAAAGCCCGCTGGCGGCGATCCGTGGTGCTGCGGAGTTGCTGCAAGGCCAGATGCCGCTGGCTCAGCAGCAGCGTTTCGTCAGCAACATCGACAGCGAAAGTGCGCGCATGCAGCAGTTGATCGAACGGCTGTTGAACCTGGCGCAGGTGGAACAGCGCCAAGGGCTGGAAGAGCGGGTGGCGGTGCCGTTGGCGGGTTTGGTGGATGAGCTATTGAGCGCGCAGGCTGCGCGAATCGAAGGCAAGCAGTTGTGTGTGGAACAGCAGATTGCAGCGGATCTGAATCTGCTCGGCGAGCCGTTTCTGTTGCGCCAGGCGCTGGGTAATCTGCTGGAGAATGCCTTGGACTTCACCTCGCCTCATGGCGTGCTGCGCTTGCGCGCCGAGCGAGTCGGTGAGCAGATTGAGTTCAGGCTGTTCAACCAGGCCGAGGCGATTCCTGACTATGCATTGCCGCGCTTGAGCGAGCGTTTTTACTCGCTGCCGCGTCCGGACAGTGGGCGTAAGAGTACCGGGTTGGGGCTTAACTTCGTTGAAGAAGTGGTCAAACTGCACAACGGCCAACTGTGGGTAGGCAACGTTGCTGGCGGTGTAGAGGCCAAGTTGCATTTGCCTGAGGCGACTCGTCATTGACTCAAGGAGCTACCCAGCCAGGCACTGATTTTCGGGCCTTGTTTCTATGCACGAACTTGAGTGCCGGCTGCTCGATGAACAACCATGAAAGTGTTGCCAGGCCGATGACAATAAAAGTCGTGACAACAATGGACGGTACAAAGGCCAGTGGGGTTTTATTGATGACCAGTTGTTGTACGGGAAAGGCATACAGATAGATGCCATACGAGATATCAAACCGGCCTCTGATGGTTTTATCTACGTACAACAGGCCCAGGCTGATGGTTGCCAGACTAACCCCTAGAGTGGCGGTGACCCACACCGACGAAGTTCCCAAGGAAACTACTATCAGTAGGATGGAGGCGGCCAGTACGATTGCTTTTGTGCGAGGGCTGTTGAAGTGATGTTGATGAAAGGCGACCAATGATCCCGAGAAAAACGCTATGCCCGCGGCGCAGTAGACCAGAAATTTCTGCGCCAGTGCGCCCGTGATGTAGTTGCTCAGGACAAGGGTTGCGAGGCCAAACAGCAGTAACAAAGCCAGAGGCATCAAGGGGCTGCGATACAAAGTCAGTACCACCGCCAGCAGAATGTAAAAAACGAACTCGATCTTTAACGTCCACAGGCTTCCGTTAAAGGATTCGCTGAAGATGAAGTCGCTGGTTACTTCATCAATGGAGGCACGTCCAAAGGCTGAAATGCGCAGAAAGTCGACCAAAGCCTCTTTTCCCAAGACATAGTCGCTGGCAAAGAACGCTCCGGCCACGTAGGTCATCAAAAATGAGCAAGCGATAAGCGCCGGAAAGATTCGAGCGACACGCTTTGCCAGGTAGTCTTGAAAGCTAGCGGCGTTCAAATAACTGAGGGTGATCAACAACCCGGAAATAGCGAAGAAGCAAATGACCGCTATACCGCCCAACGAGTTGTAACCAGTTATCCCCGGCTCGCTCATGCCCGACAGCACAAAGTGATGGCTGACCAGGACCATGAGGGCAGCGAGGTGTCTGATCAGGTCAAATGAGTTGTTTCGCAAAGAGGCGCTCCTTGTCTGGCCTCCTCTATATCAAACAAAGGGGCGAAAATCTGAACTGTAGCTGGCAGTAAAATGTATCCGGAATGGGTGCAGATACCCGCAGGGGGCCTGAAGGTAGCGCAATGTGCCAAGACCCAAAAGGCTTTTACAGGTATTTACACACAATCCCCACAGATCCTCCACGAAACCCCCACACAACTGACCCAGACTTTCCCCATCCAAACAGGGAGAGTCCCATGAACCGTAGCCTGACCCTAAAACTGGGGGCGATTGCCCTTTTGATTCTATTGCTGCTGATCCCGTTGCTGATGATCAACGGCGTGATCCAGGAGCGGCAACAACTGCGCGACGGTGTGCTCGAAGACATCGCCCGCAGTTCCAGTTACAGCCAGCAACTGAGCGGCCCGCTGATGGTGGTGCCCTATCGCAAAACGGTGCGCACCTGGAAAACCAACGAAAAAACCAACCAGCGTTACCAGGACGTTCGCGAGGAACGCGGCCGTTTGTATTTCCTGCCGGAGCGCTTCGAACTGGACGGCCAGGTCCAGACCGAACTGCGCGCCCGGGGTATCTACGAGGCTCGGCTGTTTCATGCCGACAACCGCATCAGCGGGCATTTCTCGGTCCCGGCGCAACTGGGTATCAAGGAGGACTTCGCCGATTACCGGTTTGACCAACCGTTCCTGGCCGTCGGCATCAGCGACATTCGCGGCATCGAGAATGCGCTGAAGCTCGAACTCAATGGCCAGAGCCTGGACTTTGTACCGGGTAGTCAGGTGGGGTGGTTGGGCGAGGGGGTACATGTGACGTTGCCGGCGCTGGACACCAAACAGGCCACGGAACTGGCATTCGGTTTCAGCTTGCGTCTGCAAGGCACCGGCCAGTTGCAGGTTCTTCCGGTGGGCAAGACCAGCAAGGTTTCACTGGCCGCCAATTGGCCGCATCCCAGCTTCATCGGTAACTACCTACCGGCCCAGCGTGAAATCACCGATCAGGGTTTCACCGCCCATTGGCAGACCTCGTTTTTCTCCACCAACCTGCAAGAGGCGTTGAACAGTTGTGTGTCTGGCGGCCAGTGCGAGGGATTCAGCGGTCGCAGCTTCGGCGTGAGTTTCATCGACCCGGTGGACCAGTACCTGAAAAGTGACCGGGCAATCAAATACGCGTTGCTGTTCATCGTCCTGACCTTCGCTGGTTTCTTCCTCTTCGAAGTGCTGAAAAGCCTGGCGGTACACCCGGTGCAATACGCGCTGGTGGGCGTGGCGCTGGCGTTCTTCTACCTGTTATTGCTGTCGCTGTCCGAACACATCGGCTTTGCCCTGGCGTATCTGCTGTCGGCGAGTGGTTGTGTGTTGTTGATCGGGTTCTATGTCTGCCATGTGCTGCGCAGCGTGCGTCACGGCTTGAGTTTTTCGGCGGGGTTGGCGGCGTTGTATGGCTTGCTCTATGGCTTGCTGAGTGCCGAGGATTACGCGCTGTTGATGGGCTCGTTGCTGTTGTTCGGGCTGCTGGGCGTGTTCATGGTGCTGACCCGCAAGCTGGACTGGTACGGGATCGGGCAGAAACCGGCCAAGCCGCTGGCGTTTGATATTGGAGCCGTGGAATGAGCCGGTCGTTGGGGTTGCGCGAAGATCAGCGGGTAGGCGAGGTGTTGGCGACGCGGATTACCGGGTTGTTTCCGTTAGATCCGGTGTGGTGCATTCGCGAGCAAGCCCGCTCCCACATTGGCTCTGTGTTGTTACAAATATGGAATGAACAACACAAATCCCCTGTGGGAGCGGGCTTGCTCGCGAAGAGGCCGGTACAGCCAGCGAATATCTAAACCTTGGGCATCGTCGCAATCATCGAAGGCCGCTGACTCACCTCAAAATACCACTCTGCCAGCTTCGGATTCTCTTTGCGCCATTCCAGATCTGGATGGCGCAGATCCAGGTAACCCAAGGCGCAGGCCACACTGATCGCCGCCACATCGAAATGGCTGGTCAGCTCGGCAATCGCGTCGGCTTCCAGCAGGGCCAGGGCGCGACGAATCTTGTCGCGCTGACCGTCAAGCCATTCGTCCCAGTGTTTTTCCGGCGCGCGCAGGGCTACTTCATAGCGAATCATCACCGCGGCATCCATGATCCCGTCTGCCAGAGAAGCCAGTGTCATGCGCCGCCAGCGCGCCGAGCCTTCACGAGGAATCAGCGGATTGCCGACGTGCTGATAGTCGAGGTAATCGAGGATCACCCGGCTGTCGTACAACACATTGCCGTCGGCCAGGCGCAGCGCCGGAATCTTGCCCAGCGGGTTGTCTTCGTTGAGGGCCAGATCCGGGCTGACAGGCGTGAGCTGGCTGGCTTGCAGCGCCACACGGTTCATTTGACCGGTTTCGTGCAGCAGCACCATGACTTTGCGAACGAAAGGCGAGGCAGGGTTGTGGAATAAGGTCATGCTGGGAGCGGACATGGCAACGATCTCGATCATGGGCAGTGTCGGCAGCATAGCGCTTTAGTGCTTGAGCTCAAGCACGAGCTCACGGCTGAGCACGGAACGAAATGTGGGAGCGGGCTTGCTCGCGAAAGCGGTGTATCAGTTGGCATTTATTTCGCCTGACACTCCGTTTTCGCGAGCAAGCCCGCTCCCACAGGTTTTGTGCTGTTCAATGGCGTTGCAGCAGCCCGCGCATGGCGAGGGCGGCGGGGATGCCCAGCCCGAGCCAGCTCAATGCATCCCACACGCCATCGCCCAGCAACGCGGCAAACAGCCCCGCGGCGCTGAGCAGGGCAATGACGGTGGGCGTGGCAAAGACCTTCCAGAAGTTCGACTGTCTCGGTCTCATGCCGGGTTCTCCACGTTTTCGAGTACAGGTTTCGCGACCTTGCGCCGCACGACCCACAGGTAAACGCCGCTGCCGAGCACAATTATCGTCAGCCCATCCAGCGCCGCCCAGAGAATCTTCATCGGCATGCCGCCGTAATCCCCGAAGTGCAGCGGCTGCGACATGCCCATGGCGTCCATGTACCAAGGGCGTTCAGCCACGGCGGTAACTTGCAGGGTGCTGGCGTCGATCAACACCGGTGTCAGCAGGTGCGAGGTCAGGTGAGTGCTGCCTTTCATGAACACGGCGTAATGGTGTTCGCTGGAAAACCGCGTGCCGGGGAAGGCGATGAAATCGGGCTGCATGCCCGGCGCGACTTCTTTGGCGATGTCGAGCAGACGGGTCGCAGGCGCCAATTGAGTCAGCGGCGGCGCATCGCGGTAAGGCGCGATCATCGCGCTCAGGCTGTCGCTGCGCCACGCGGCGATCAGTAAGTCGGCGCAGGCACTGATCACGCCAGTCACGCCGACCACCAAGGCCCAGGTCAGCGTCACCACGCCGATCAGGTTATGCAGATCGAGCCAACGCAGGCGGGTGGATTTGTCGTGGCGCACGGTGGCGAACTTCAAACGCCGCATGAACGGCAGGTACAGCACCGTTCCGGAGACGATCGCCAGCACAAACAGAATCCCCATGAACGCCAGCAGCAACTTGCCCGGCAGGCCAGCGAACATGTCCACGTGCAGGCGCAGCATGACCATCATCAGCCCGCCATTGGCCGACGGCATTTCCAATGCTTCGCCGGTGCGAGCGTCGAGCAGGAAGGTGTGGGACGAGTTCGGCTCGGTGCCGGCGGTGGGCGCCATGATGGCGATCACGCCGTTGGGGTCTTCATCGTCGTAGCCGAAATACTGCACGACGTCGCCAGGACGATGCTTTTCAGCCGCTTGCACCAACTGCTGCAAATCCAGCTGCGGGGTATCGGCCGGCATGGATTTCAACTCGGCGGCATCGCCCAGCAGATGGTCGATCTCGTGGTGGAAGATCAGCGGCAGGCCAGTCAGCGCCAGCATCAGCAGGAATACCGTGCAGATCAGGCTGGTCCAGGTGTGAACGAATGACCAGCGGCGGATGGTTTTGCTTTTCATGATTCATCCAAATGCAAAAGGGTCACGGCTGTGCCGTGACCCTTGTTTTATCGCGATGGGGTCAACCCGTTACCACTTGTAATTCACGCTGGCGACCACGTTGCGTTCGTCGCCGTAGTAGCAGTAGAAACCGTCGCAGGTGGACAGGTAGTCCTTGTTGAACAGGTTCTTGGCGTCCACTGCAACCGATACACCCTTGAGCGAACTGTTCAGGCGACCGAGATCGTAATGCGCCGAGGCGTCATACACGGTGTAGGAGCCGACGTGGCCCCAATCGGTGTTGGTGGTATTGCCGTAGGTGTCGCCGACATAACGCACACCGGCGCCCACGCCGAAGCCATCGAGCAGGCCGTTGTGCCAGGTGTAGTCGGCCCATGCAGTGGCCTGCTGGCGCGGAACCTGCGCCATGCGCTTGCCTTTTTCGGCGCTGGCGCCTTTGGTGATTTCGCTGTCGTTGTAGGTGTACGAACCGACCAGTTTGAGATTGTCGGTAACGTCGCCGCTGGCCTCCAGTTCCAGACCGCGTACCCGGACTTCACCCACCTGACGGGTGATGTTGTTTTCGGTGACCGAGAGGTTTTCCTGAGTCAGGTCGAACACGGCAGCGGTGAGCAGCGTTTTGGTACCGGGTGGCTGGTACTTGATCCCGGCTTCGTATTGCTTGCCTTCAGTCGGCTTGAACGAATCGGTGCTGTTGACCGTGGCACCGGATGCTGGCTGGAAAGACTCCGCATACGACAGGTAGGGCGTTACGCCATTGTCGAAGACGTAGCTGAGCGCTGCGTTGCCGCTGAATTTCTTGTCGCGCTGAGTGTTGGTCGCATCGTTCTGATTGTGGAATATCGTGCCGGTATGGACCCAGTCTTCACGCCCGCCGAGCGTCAGGCGCCAGTTGTCCAGAGCGATCTGGTCCTGAGCGTAGAGGCCCGTCTGCTGGGTCTTTTGGTTGTAGTCGTACATCGTGAAGTAAGTGACGTTGGAAAAGTCCTGTCCGTACACCGGCCGGTTGATGTTGCTGGACGGCACGCCCGCCGAACCCCACAACCAGCGGGAATTACTGTTGGAACGCTGGTGGTCCAGGCCCAGCAGCAAAGTGTGGCTCAGGGCCCCGGTCTGGAAGTCGGCCTGGAAGTTGTTATCCACGGCGAACTGGCTGATGTCCTCATCGACCTTGCCGGCGGTGCGCTGGATGGTGCCGTCGTCGCTGACCGCTTCATCCGGGCCGGCCGGCCAGATCTGCCCGCCGGCGGTGATGCCCTGAAATTCCAGGTCATTCTTGGTGTAGCGCAAGTTCTGGCGGAACTGCCAGGTGTCGTTGAAGCGGTGTTCGAAGGCATAACCCAGGGCGTAATAGGTGCGGTCGTAGAATTCCCAGTCCGGATCGCCAAGGTTCTTGTGATGGGAAATCTTGCCGGCGGGGGTACTCAGTTTTGTGCCTTGCAGTGGCAGAAACTGTCCGGTGATACCGGTGTCGTCGCGGGTGTATTGGGACAGCAAGGTCAGTCGGGTGTCGTCGTTGATGTTCCAGGTCAGGCTGGGTGCCAGGTTGTAGCGTTTGTCGGGAATGTGATCGACCGGCGCATTGCTGTCCCGAACCACACCGCTGACGCGATAGAGAAACTGGCCTTCGTCGTCGATCTTGCCGGTGCTGTCGAAGTTGATCTGCTTGTGTTCGTTGCTCCCGGCCTGCAGTTCCACTTCATGGCTGCTTTGTGCCTCGGGTCGACGGCTGACCATGTCCAGCAGACCGCCAGGCGGCGTCTGGCCGTAGACCGAGGACGCCGGGCCACGCAGGACGGCGATGCGCTCAAGGTTCCACGGTTCGATTTTCGGCGTGGCGTAGTTGCCTTTTGGCAGCGGCAAACCATCGAGGAACTGAGTGGGTATAAAACCGCGCACCAGCAGCCAGTCACTGCGCGAATCCGAGCCATAACCGCTGCTCTGTACGCCCGCGGTATAGCGCAGGGCATCGTTGAGGCTGAGCACGGAGCGATCATCCATTTGCTCGCGGGTGACTACCGAGACTGAGCGAGGGAGTTCGGCAATCGCGGCGTCGGTCTTGGTGCCTGCCGCGGTGCGGGTGGCCAGGTAACCTTCGGTCGGGCCCCAGGCGTTTTCAGTGTTTCCCGCGCCGATGATCGCGGTTTCCGGCAAGGCCATCACGCCCTCGGGCACGGCCACCAGGCTGTAGGTACCGGCGCTGCTCTGTTCCAGTTGCAGGCCGGTGCCGCGCAGGGCTTCACGCAGGGCGCCCGTGGCGTCGAACTGGCCCTTCACCGGGGCCGAGGTCTTGCCCGCCGCCAGCGATGGATTCAACGACAGCGCCAGGCCGGCCTGGCTGGCGATCTGGTTCAGGGTGCTGGCCAATGGCGCAGCCGGCAGGTTGTAGGCGCGAACGCTGGACGCCTGTTCGGCGGCAATCAGTGGGCCGCTGGCCAAAGGGGCGCAAAGGGCAATGGCGACCGCCAGCAAATGGGGGCGCAACACGGTGTCTAGCGAACGGGACATACAGCGGCTCCTGAATGGAAATGTTTCTCAATTGCCTAGGTGCCGGACGAGAATTCAAAAGTGATAGGGCGAGATGAAAATAATTTATATTCAGCCATTTCTAATGTGGGGAGGGGAGCTGCCCTAATGCCAGTCAGTTATGCACAATCCCTGTGGGAGCGGGCTTGCTCGCGAAGAGGGCGTGTCAGTCGACATTAATGTTGCCTAGGACACCGCTTTCGCGAGCAAGCCCGCTCCCACAGGATCTGCGCTGAATTCAGGGCTTGGCGTCAGCCTTCGCGACCGTTACCCACCATGGCGTGTGCTGTTCGATCTGCACCGGCAGGGTCGGTAAAAGCGCACTCAACGCCTTGTCGGTATCGTTCAGCGGGAAGCTGCCGGTGATGCGCAGGTCGGCGACCTCTGGCGTGACGCCAAGATGCCCGCGACGATAGCGAGCGAGTTCCTGGATCAGATCCTCTAGCCGCGCGTTGTCCACCACCAGCATGCCGCGGGTCCAGGCATCGGCGCCGAGGTTGAGGGCGATGATCAGGCCCAAGCCATTGCTGCGTATCAGCACTTGCTGGCCTTCGCGCAGGATCTGTTCCTCGGGGCTCGATTCGGGATGGGCGGCTACCGCTGATTGCAACACGCTCAGGCGCGTGCCTTCTTCTTCACGCTTGACCAGGAACCGTGTCCCCAGTGCTCGCATGCTGCCTTCGCGAGTTTCGACGATAAACGGCCGGGCATCGCCATGGCCGGTTTCGACGAGGATTTCTCCTTCCTGTAGGACGATCAGCCGCTGCTTCTCATCGAAACGCACATCCACGGCACTGTGGGTGTTGAGGTTGATCAGCGTGCCATCGGTCAGGCGCAGGGTGCGTTGCTCGCCGGTGGCAGTGCGCTGGTCGGCCAGCCAATAGTCGATGGGTAGATAACGATCACCGGCGAACAGCGCCAGGCCGATCACCGCGACGACGCTGGCCAGACCACTGCCGAGCTTGCGCACCCGGCGCCGGATGCTTTCGCGCGATTGCAGCAGGGCAGTGCGGGCCGGGCCGCTGGCAACGCTGAAACGCTGGTCGAGCATGCCTAACTGACGCCACGCCCGAGCATGTTCTTCGTGGGCGGCGTGCCATTTGGCAAACTCTTCGCGCTCGACCGCGTTGCCGGAATCCAGCGACAGTTGCCAGGCAATCGCGGCATCCAGCACCTGAGCCGACACGGGCTTGGAATTGACCGGGCTCATACCGGTTCACCGTACAACGCGATGTAGCACTGGCGAATGCCCTGCGCCAAATATTGACGAACCCGCGGCACCGACACCCCCAGACGCTGAGCGATTTCGGCGTGGCCGAGGCCATCGAGACGGTTATAGAGAAACGCTGCCCGGGCCTTGCTCGAGAGCTTGCCCAGCAGGCGATCGATGGCTTTGAGGTCTTCGAGGATCAGTTGCTGTTCTTCCACCGAGGGTTGTTCGCCTTCGGGAACCAGCATCAATTCGGTGAGGTAGGCCTGTTCCAGTGCGGCACGGCGGAAATAGTCGAACAGCAGACCCTTGGCGATCGCCACCAGAAATGCCCGAGGTTCGCGAGGTGCCTTCAGTTCGTCACGGCCCAGCAAGCGCACGAAGGTGTCCTGGCTAAGGTCTTCGGCCCGTTGCGGGCAGGCCACGTTGCGCCGTAGCCAGGCTAATAGCCAACCGCGATGGTCGCGATACAACGCACCAACGAGCTCACTCTGGGGGCTTTGGACTGACGACACGCAACATCACCGAAGGGGAAGTGTTAAGTAACGAGAATTGTTCGCGATTGTGGCAGAGGCGGGGGAGGTAAGCAATTGGCGCTGGTCGGGTGGTTTTGGCGGGGGAAATATCCAGTCAGACCAAGTTATCGTTCATCGCGGGCAAGCCACGCTCCCACAGGTTTTTCGTCGTCCGCCGATTTCGCAAACGGCACAAAACCTGTGGGAGCGTGGCTTGCCCGCGATGGGGCCCGAACAGTCACCGAAGATCTAGAAAGACGGAGCCTGGCGCCGCCGCTTCCACTGACTCAGTCGCTGCTGCAAATTCAACGGGCTATGAATCTGCTGCTGTCGCGCCCGGCTGAACAGAATCAGCACCAGCTCCGCCGTCGCCAAGGCATCGGCACTGGCGTTATGCCGCTCGAAAACCTCCAGCTTGAACCAGTCGATCCACTCGTCCAGCCCGGCCTCGCGAATGTGGGCCTGTGGACAAAGCAGCGGCGCGATGTCGGCCACGTCCAGAAACGGATGCTGCAACTTGTAGCCCAGATGTTCTTTCAGCGCGCGCCCCAGCATGTGCTGGTCGAACGGCGCATGAAACGCCAACACCGGACTGTCGCCGACGAACTCCATGAATTCGAGCAAGGCTTGCGCGGGGTCGCTGCCGGCGGCAATGGCGCTCGGGCCCAGACCGTGAATCAACACGCTGGGGCCGAGTTTGAGTTCGGTGCATTGCAGCGTGCGTTCAAATTGCTGGCTGAAATCGATCGCCCCGTCCTCGATCACCACCGCGCCGATGGACAACAGCCGATCCTTATTCAGGTTCAGCCCGGTGGTTTCCAGGTCGAGTACTACCCAGCGTTGTTCGCGCAGGCTGTAATCGCCCAGCTCGGCCACGGCAGGCAAGCGCTCCAGACGTTGTTGCAGTTCGCCGGGCAAAATGGGGCTTACCGGCCGCAGCCATGAAAACAGGCTCATAACTGATACCGCAGGGTCAGGCTGCTTTGCAGGCGTTGGGCCTGGCGCAGGGATTCACGCAGGATGCGGCGGTCCAGATGATTGAGGCTGTCAGGATCGACGCGGTTGGAGTAGGGGAAATTCTCCCGGGTCTGTAGCTGATGTTGCTGCATGCGGGTTTGCTGGATGAAGTGATACGCCTCTTCATACGCCGCGCCGTCCAGCCGTTCGATGACTTCTTTGTCCACCAATTGGCGAAAGCGCTCCAGGGTATTGTTGGCGTCGATGCCGTGAGCCAGGGCCAGCACTCGAGCGCCATCGACGAAAGGGGTCAAGCCCTGGAGTTTCAGGTCGAGGGTGGCTTTCTCGCCATTCTTGCGAGCCAGCACGAATTCGCGGAAACGTCCTACGGGTGGACGGTTACGCAGGGCGTTTTCGGCCATCATCCGTTGGAACAAGCGGTTGTCGCCGACCTGATCGAGAATACCCTGGCGCAGTTGCTCGCAGCCTCGCTCGTCGCCCCAGACTACGCGCAGGTCGAAATAGATGCTCGACCCCAGCAGGTTTTCCGGAGTCGCCTCGCGGATAAACGCCGCAAAACGTCGCGCCCATTCGGCCCGAGACAAACACAGTTCGGGGTTGCCGGCCATGATGTTGCCTTTGCACAGGGTGAAGCCGCACAGCGCCAGGTTCTGATTGATCTGCTGGGCGATGGGCAGCAACTTGCCGCGAATCTCGGCGGCGTGGGCCGCGTCGCGGGCCTCGAACAGAATGCCGTTGTCCTGATCGGTGTGCAGCGTCTGCTCGCGGCGGCCTTCGCTGCCGAAGCACAGCCAACTGAACGGCACGCCGGGGTCGCCTTTCTCGGCGAGTACCAGTTCGATTACCCGGCACACGGTGTGGTCGTTGAGCAGGGTGATGATGTGGGTGATCTGGGTCGAGGATGCTCCGTGCGCGAGCATCCGCTCCACCAATTGGCCGATCTCGCCGCGCATCGCCACCAGGTTTTCCAGCTTCTGGGCGCTGCGAATAGTCCGCGCCAGATGCACCAGATCGACCCGTTGCAGGGAAAACAGGTCGCGTTCCGAGACCACGCCGCACAGGCGCTGGTCCTTGACCAGGCAGACGTGGGCGATGTGCCGTTCGGTCATTGCAATCGCGGCATCGAAGGCGCTGTGGTCCGGCGTCAGGTAAAACGGCGCCCGGGTCATGTGCCCTTCGATGGCTTCATTGAAATCATTGGTGCCGCTGGCAACCACATGGCGCAAGTCGCGCAGGGTGAAAATGCCCAGGGGCGCCTTTTGCTCATCGACCACCACGATGCTGCCGACTTGTTGATTGTGCATCAGCGTTACGGCTTCACGTAGCGCAGTGCTCGGACTGCAGGTCACCGGGTGACGCATGGCCAGTTCACCCAGTCGGGTATTGAGCGAGTACTGGGTGCCGAGGGTTTCCACGGCTTTTTGCTGGACTTGCTGGTTGACCTGATCCAGCAAACTGCTGACCCCGCGTAGGGCAAAGTCGCGAAACGGGCTGGAAAGTGCGAACAGTTTGATGAACGCCAGCTTATTCAGCTGTAGGCAAAAGGTATCTTCGGCCGCCAGGTGTTCGGTGCGAGTCGCCCGTTCCCCCAGTAGCGCGGCGAGGGGGAAGCACTCGCCGGTGGTGATTTCGAAGGTGGTTTCGGTCCCCCCCTTGGCCGTGTGCGGACGTTCGCCCACGACCCGGCCCTGTTTGACGATGTAGAAATGCTCAACCGGGCCATCGGCAGGTTTGATGATGCTTTCGCCGGGGGCATAAAAACGCAGCTGACATTGCTCGACCAGATAGGCCAGGTGGGCGTTTTCCATCTGATTGAACGGCGGGAAGCGCTGTAGGAATTGCAAAGTGCCCTGGATGTTCTGCAACACCGCGGTTTTCCCTGCCTGGGTGAAGGCGTCCGCTTTACTCATAACCATTACCGCAGTCTTTTTCTGATTGTTGTGTCGGATCGTTGTGTCAGATCGTTACAGGCATGGTCGGCCCCTACGGGCAGGGTGCCCATTGGACGTAAGTCTAGGTAGGCAGTGCAGCGGCCTGAATATCGGAAAGATCTGACACGAATGTGGGAAAAACCCCCTACATTGTCTATTGGAATAATTTCCGACGAAGTGCACATTGAAGCTCTGCTGAGCGGTGTCAGACACACTGTGTCAGGGATTGAATCGAAAACGTTGAGAAAGCCATGTCCGACCACGATATTTTGAGTGATGCCGAGCGCGAAGCGCTCAGTGCCGTCATGTTGGAACCAGACTTGCCGCCGCAACGGGTGCTGATCGTCGATGACGATAAAGACTCCAGGGAGTTGCTGTCGGAAATTCTGAGACTGGACGGCATTCACTGCATGACGGCGGCCAGTGGCGAAGCGGCGCTCAAGTTACTGGAGACGAAGTCATCGATCGGGCTGGTGATTACCGACCTGCGAATGGGGCACGTCGATGGTCTCGATTTGATCCGTCAGGTGCGGGAGTCGGCGCGTGCGGCATTGCCGATCATCATCGTCTCCGGCGACGCCGACGTGAAGGATGCGATCGAAGCCATGCACTTGCACGTAGTGGACTTTCTGCTCAAGCCCATCGACAGCGGCAAACTGCTTGAATTGGTCAAGCATGAGCTGGGGATGGATGTGTGAACCGCCAAAAGATCGCAGCCTTCGGCAGCTCCTACATGGGGATGTGATCTACCTGTAGGAGCTGCCGAAGGCTGCGATCTTTTGATTCTGCTTTTCAAATGAAAAAGCCCTGATCTTTCGATCAGGGCTTTTTCATGTCCGACATCAGCGTTTACTCAAAGGCCATTGGCAGCCTTGAACTCGCGACGACGACGGTGCAGAACCGGCTCGGTGTAGCCGTTCGGCTGTTTGGTACCTTCGACCACCAGTTCGACCGCCGCCTGGAAGGCGATGTTGCTGTCGAAGTTCGGTGCCAGCGGACGGTACAGCGGGTCGCTGGCGTTCTGACGGTCAACCACCGGCGCCATGCGCTTGAGGCTTTCCATCACCTGATCTTCAGTGACAATGCCGTGACGCAGCCAGTTGGCGATGTGCTGGCTGGAAATACGCAGCGTCGCACGGTCTTCCATCAGGCCGACGTCATTGATGTCCGGCACTTTCGAACAACCCACTCCCTGGTCGATCCAGCGCACCACGTAACCGAGAATGCCCTGGGCGTTGTTGTCCAGTTCGTTCTTGATCTGCTCCGCGGTCCAGTCTGGGTTGACGGCCAGCGGGATGGTCAGGATGTCGTCCACCGAAGCGCGTGCGCGTTTGGCCAGTTCGGCCTGACGGGCGAACACGTCGACCTTGTGGTAATGCAGCGCGTGCAACGCGGCGGCAGTCGGCGATGGAACCCAGGCGGTGTTGGCACCCGCCATCGGGTGAGCGATTTTCTGTTCGAGCATCGCTGCCATCAGGTCCGGCATGGCCCACATGCCTTTACCGATCTGGGCGCGACCTTGCAGGCCGGTGCTCAGGCCGATGTCGACGTTCCAGTTCTCGTAGGCGCTGATCCACTTCTCAGCCTTCATGTCGGCCTTGCGCACCATCGGGCCGGCTTCCATGGAGGTATGGATTTCATCACCCGTGCGGTCGAGGAAGCCCGTGTTGATGAACACCACGCGCTCGGCGGCAGCCTTGATGCAGGCCTTGAGGTTGACCGTGGTACGGCGTTCCTCGTCCATGATCCCGACTTTGAGGGTATTGCGTGGCAAGCCCAGCACGTCTTCGATGCGACCGAACAGCTCGTTGGTGAACGCCGCTTCTTCCGGGCCGTGCATCTTCGGTTTCACGATATAGACCGAACCGGTACGGCTGTTCTTGCGCGAGCTGTTGCCGTTGAGGCTATGAATCGCCGCGAGGCAAGTCACCAGACCGTCGAGAATACCTTCCGGTACTTCGTTGCCGTCTTTATCGAGGATCGCGTCGATGGTCATCAGGTGACCGACATTGCGTACGAACAGCAGGGAGCGACCGTGCAGGCTCAGTTCGCTGCCATCGAGGGCGGTATAGGTGCGGTCGGCGTTCATGGTGCGGGTAAAGGTCTGACCGCCCTTGGAGACTTCTTCCGACAGATCGCCCTTCATCAAGCCGAGCCAGTTGCGGTAGATCACCACTTTGTCATCGGCATCGACCGCGGCGACCGAGTCTTCGCAGTCCATGATGGTGGTCAGCGCGGCTTCCATCAGGATGTCTTTGACGCCGGCCGCGTCGGTCTGGCCGACGGGGGTGCTGGCGTCGATCTGGATTTCGAAGTGCAGGCCGTTGTTTTTCAGCAGTATCGCAGTTGGAGCCGCAGTATCGCCGTGGAAACCGATCAGTTGCGCATCGTCGCGCAGGCCGGTGTTGCTGCCGCCTTTGAGGGCGACCACCAGTTTGCCGTCAATGATCTTGTAGCCTGTGGAATCGACGTGGGAGCCGGCAGCCAATGGCGCGGCTTCGTCGAGGAAGGCGCGGGCGAAGGCGATGACCTTGTCGCCGCGAACCTTGTTGTAGCCTTTGCCTTTTTCCGCGCCGTCCGCTTCGCTGATGGCGTCGGTGCCATAGAGCGCGTCATACAGCGAACCCCAGCGGGCATTCGAGGCGTTGAGCGCGAAGCGCGCGTTCATCACCGGCACCACCAACTGTGGACCGGCCATGCGGGCGATTTCGTCATCGACGTTTTGTGTCGTTGCCTGGAAATCAGCCGCTTCTGGCAGCAGATAACCGATGTCTTGCAGGAAGGCTTTGTAGGCCACCGCATCGTGCGCAACACCTGCACGAGCCTGGTGCCAGGCATCGATACGTGCCTGGAAATCATCGCGTTTGGCGAGTAGGGCTTTGTTCTTCGGCGCCAGGTCATGGATGACCTTGTCGGCACCGGCCCAGAACGTGTCGGCGGTGAGGCCGGTACCGGGAATGGCTTCGTTGTTCACGAAGTCGAACAGGACTTTGGCGACCTGCAGGCCACCGACTTGAACGTGTTCAGTCATTGCTTGCCTCACTCTGCTCAGCTATTTCGCTTTTCAGCTCTTCAATTTAACAATGAAGCCTCTGGCCATTTAAACCACAAACCCATCTACCAGTACATGCCATTGCTGGCGGCTGGGTTCGATCCGATCAACGGCTTTGCGGCCTTGCTGACAGGGCTTTCAGGGGTTGCGACGGCACCTGCGGCAGACATCGATCCAGCGTTATGTAGTGCGCGCTGCGGCATACTACATGATGAATTGCGGTTGTGAAAATTAGACTAAATACGTCGTTCTGCGACCCCATGACGCATTGCGGTCATGGCGAGGAACGGGATGTTCTCAAAAAACTATTGGATTGTTCCAGTTAAATATAAAAACTTGTACACATAATCTTCGAAGCCCTGCTATGGGGCACTGCTCTTTGTGGCGAGGGAGCTTGCTCCCGCTGGGGCGCGAAGCGGCCCTCTGCATCTATCCGAACAGTCCGCATTTTGGCAATTTGGCGACTGCTGCGCAGCCGAACGGGGGCAAGCCCCCTCGCCACAACCAGCCCCTTGCCTATACTTGCTTTTCTATAACAAAAGTCATGACAAGAGGGCTGCGCCATGAACCACCTCGTACTCACGGTATTCGCTCTGGACAAGCCCGGGCAGGTCGAGCGCATTGCCCAATGCATTGCCGAGCATGGTGGCAACTGGCTGGAGAGCCGCATGTCGCGGATGGCCGGGCAGTTCGCCGGGATTCTTCGGGTGGGTGTACCGGCCGAGGCTTACGATGAACTGGTAGACGCCCTACAGGGACTGTCGGTCCAGGGGATTCGCGTGATGATCGCCGAAAGCGGCATCGAACAATCCTGCACCTGGAAGCCGATTGCCATGGAACTGGTGGGCAATGATCGTCCGGGCATCGTGCGAGACATTACGCGCCTGCTGAGCGAACAGGGCGTGAACCTGGAAAGTCTGGTGACCGAAGTACGCCCGGCGCCGATGAGCAGCGAGCCTTTGTTCCACGCTGAAGCGATTCTCGCGGTGCCACTGACCTTGTCGCTGGAGGTGCTGCAATCGCGCCTGGAAACCCTGGCGGACGATCTGATGGTCGAATTGGTGCTGCGTAGCGAACCCTGAAAGGTTATCCAAGTTATACGTGCACCTGCCTGTGGATAACCTGTAGAGACACCTCGTCAGGCCACGTCGTCCGTGACTCTTCAGGATCTGATCAAAAAACCAGCAGTTTCAGTGACTTGCGCACAAACGCCGGGGATCACGCTGTGGATAACCTTGGGAAGGATGGATGCAGGCCACGGGAGACGTGGCCTGTAGAGGTTTGTACGTTTTCTGATCAGCTGCGACGGCGCAGACTTATCCACGCGTCGATGCTGTAAACCGCCAGACCGGCCCAGATAAAGATGAACGCCACCAGCGTGCTGGACGACAAGTGCTCGCCAAACAGCAGAACGGCTTGCAGCAACACCAGCGTCGGCGCCAGGTACTGGAGAAATCCGAGGGTGGTGTAGGGCAAGTGCCGGGCGGCGGCGTTGAAACACACCAGCGGCACCAGCGTCACCGGACCTGCAGCCACCAGCCACCAGGCTTCAGAGGTGGTCCAGAATTCGGCTTGCGCGCTGGTCGCCGTTGGATTGAACAGCAACCAGGCGACAGCAATCGGCACCAGCATCCAGGTTTCCACCACCAGTCCCGGCAGCGCCTTGACCGGGGCCTGCTTGCGGATCAGTCCGTAGAAGCCGAAGGTCAATGCCAGCACCAGCGACACCCAGGGCAAACTGCCGACTTGCCACACTTGCTGCGCGACACCGATCGCTGCCAGGCCAACCGCCAGCCATTGCATGCGTCGCAGTCGTTCGCCGAGGATCAGCATCCCCAACAACACGTTTACCAGCGGGTTGATGTAGTAACCGAGGCTGGCTTCGAGCATGCGCCCGTTGTTCACCGACCAGACGTAGGTCAGCCAGTTGGCGGCGATCAACGTGCCGCTCAGGGCCAGGATTGCCAGCCGTCGGGGGTTCTCACGCAGCTCGCGCCACCAGCCGGGATGCTTCCAGACGAGCAGCAGCAAAGCACCAAACAGCGCGGACCAAAGTACTCGGTGGATGATGATCTCCACGGCGGGTACGCTGGCAATGGCTTTGAAGTAGAGCGGGAACAGGCCCCAGATGATGTAGGCACTCAGGCCCAGGATGTACCCGCGACGCGGGTTGGCGGCTTGCATGAGAATCCTTGCTTAGGCAGCTAACAAAGAGGGGATTGTAAGGAGATTTGCCGGGACATGTCGCGGACCTTGTGGGAGCGGGCTTGCTCGCGAAAGCGGTAGTTCAGTCAGCATCTCTGTTGAATGTGAAACCGTATTCGCGAGCAAGCCCGCTCCCACATTGGATTTGTGTTCGTCAGAACAACTTCAGTGGTTCTTCGTTCAGTGCGGCGAGTTGCTCACGCAACGCCAATACCTGATCGCCCCAATAGCGCTCGGTGCCGAACCACGGAAAGCTGCGAGGGAAGGCCGGGTCGTCCCAGCGACGGGCGAGCCAGGCGCTGTAGTGCATCAGGCGCAAAGCGCGTAGCGGTTCGATCAGCGCCAGTTCCCGCGGGTCGAAGTCGTGGAATTCGTTGTAGCCGTCCATCAATTCCGACAACTGCCCCAGACATTCCTGACGATCACCCGCCAACATCATCCAGATATCCTGCACCGCCGGGCCCATGCGGCAGTCGTCGAGGTCGACGATGTGGAACATCTCGTCGCGGCACATCATGTTGCCGGGGTGGCAATCGCCGTGCATGCGGATGTTCTGGTGCGGCGTGGCCATGTAGACCTCTTCGACCCGCTTGAGCAGGTCGCGGGCCACGGACTCGTAGGCCGGCAGCAAGCTTTTGGGTACGAAATTGCCTTCGAGCAATGTCGTCAGCGAGTCCTGACCGAAGTTCTTTACTCCCAGCGCTTCACGGTGTTCGAACGGTTTGGTAGAGCCGACCGCGTGCAACCGACCCAGCAGTTGCCCCAGGCGATACAGCTGATCGAGATTGCCCGGCTCCGGCGCACGGCCGCCGCGACGGGGAAACAGGGTGAAACGGAAACCGTTGTGTTCGTGCAGGCTGGCACCGTTGTGAATCATCGGTGCGACCACCGGTACATCGCATTCGGCGAGTTCAAAGGTGAATTGGTGCTCTTCGAGAATCGCTTCGTTGGTCCAGCGCTGCGGGCGGTAGAACTTGGCGATCAGCGGTTCGGAGTCTTCGATGCCGACCTGATAGACACGGTTCTCGTAGCTGTTGAGCGCCAGAATGCGGGCGTCGCTGAGAAAGCCGATGCTTTCGACGGCATCGAGCACGAGGTCTGGGGTGAGCGTTGCAAACGGGTGGGCCATGCTGACTCCTGCGCGCAGCAGGCTGCCGCGTCGGGCCAAACATGGTAGCGCAGACGGGGCTTCTTTAGGGGGTGGGGTTGAGGTAAGTGTTGTCTGGGTTGACGCCTTCGCGAGCAAGCCCGCTCCCACAGTGGTCTTCAGTGTGAATGCAATTTGCGGCACACCTTAGATCTAATGTGGGAGCGGGCTTGCTCGCGAAGAGGCCCGATCAGGCGCCGACGATCCCGCCATCCTCACGGGAAATCGCCATCACCGAAGACCGCGGCTTGCCGTTGGGCAGGTGCTCAGGGAACGTCGACCCGCCGTTTTCCCCCGGATGCTGAATCCCGACAAACAAGGTTTTCTGATCCGGCGAGAAGCTGATCCCCGTCACCTCGCAGCCCACCGGGCCGACCATGAAACGACGGATCTCGCCCGTCACGGGGTCGGCACAGAGCATCTGGTTATTGCCCATGCCCGCGAAGTCGCCTGCGTTGCTCGAATCGCCATCCGTGAGGATCCACAGGCGACCGGCCTCGTCGAAGCCCAGACCGTCCGGACTGTTGAACATGTTCTGCGGAGTGATGTTCGACGAACCGCCCTTCGGCGTGCCGGCGTGGACGCCCGGGTTGCCGGCAACCACAAACAGGTCCCAGGCAAAGCTTTTCGAACCGTGATCGTCGCGGTCGGTCCGCCAGCGCAAAATCTGCCCGTAGACGTTCTTCTCGCGTGGGTTCGGCCCGCCCACCGGTTGCCCGTCCTCGCCACGCTTGGCGTTGTTGGTCAGCGTGCAATAGACCTGGCCATCCTTGGGGCTGACGACGATCCATTCCGGGCGGTCCATGCGCGTAGCTTTCACCACGCTGGCCGCGAGGCGGGCGTGAATCAACACTTCGGCTTGATCGGCGAAACCGCTGCTGGTGTCGATGCCGTTTTTGCCGTGGGTCAGTTCGATCCACTGACCCTGGCCTTTCGGGTGATCGGCATTGCCGTCGCCCGCGTCGAAACGCGCCACGTATAAGGTGCCGTGATCCAGCAGGTCGCGGTTGGCTTTGGGATTTTTGTGGTTGATCTTGTCGCGGCTGACGAATTTATAGATGAACTCGCCACGTTCGTCGTCGCCCATGTACACCACGGCGCGACCGTCATTGGTTTCGGCCAGTGCGGCGTTTTCATGTTTGAAGCGGCCCAGCGCGGTGCGTTTGACCGGCGTGGACTGCGGATCGAACGGGTCGATTTCCACCACCCAGCCATGACGATTGAGTTCGTTGGGGTTTTTCGCCAGGTCGAAGCGCGGATCGTGTTGATGCCAGTTGATTTCTTTACTGGCCGCCACCGCGCCGTAGCGTTTCTGCGCGGCATCGAATTTCTGCTCGGCATTGCTACTGCCGAAGCAGTCGGTGAAGTTCTCTTCGCAGGTCAGATAAGTGCCCCACGGCGTCTTGCCGTTGGCGCAGTTCTGGAAGGTGCCGAGGACGTTCTTGCCGTGTTTGTCGGCGCTGGTTTTCATCAGCTCGTGACCGGCCGCCGGACCGCTCAGGCTGATCGGCGCGTTGCCGTGAATGCGGCGGTTGTAGCGCGAGCCCTGGACGAACTGCCACTGGCCATTCTTGCGCTGCACTTCGATCACCGACACACCTTCGCAGGCCAGGGCCTTGCGCACATCTTCCGCCGATTGCGGCATGCCGCCGTGAGGGTAGAGGTAGCGGTAGTTGGTGTATTCGTTGTTGATCGCCATCAGCGCCCGGTCTTTTTCACCGGGGAATTCGAACAGGCTCATGCCGTCGTTGTTGTCGCCGAACTGGACTTCCTGCGCCTGGGCCGTGCCGTTGCCGCTCGGGTCGAACGCCGGGCCATTCTTTTGCAGCGGCTGGCCCCAGCTGATCAGTACCGAGGATTTGTAGCCCGGCGGCAGGGTGATGGTATCGGTCGTGGCGGCGGCAATGCTGTCGAAACCCAACAGTTTGCTGGAGCCGGCGCTGACGCTGGCGGCCAGCACGCTGCGACTCAGCAGGTTGCCACCGAGAAACATCGCCGCACCGCAGAGGGCACCTGCGCTGATGAAGCCACGACGGCTGAGGCCGACCATTTTTTCGAGGTCGGTGGGTTGGTTGTCTTCTAATAAGCTCACATCAGGCTCCCTGCGGGTTTTTGCAGCCACCTTAATGGTGGTCGATGAAGCTTTTGTTGCAGTCTCTTAAAATCAGAATCAAAAGATCGCAGCCTTCGGCAGCTCCTACAGAGGTTGCGATGCACTTGGGCTAGAGCGGTGTGCCCAGCAGAATGTTGGATGGCGCGAATTGCACCAGCACCGGTTTTCCGGCGGTGAGCTCGAGGCTTTTCAGGTGCAGCGGCTCGGCCAGGGCGCAAAGTGTCTGGCCATTGGGCAGGCCGATGCGCACTTCGCTGGGGCCGTCGTCGGCGTCGAGGATTTCTTCGATCATGCCCTTCAGGCAATTGTTGCCGGGCGTTGCGGTTTGGTCGATGCCCAGCAGTTCCAGCCAACCGGCCTTGATCAGCGCCACTACTTCGGTGCCGGTTTGCAGTTCCAGGCGCAGAGTGCTGTCGTGAGTGATCTGCGCATCGATACGCAAGCCTTCGGCCAGTTCAAGACGGATGCGGTCGTTGCGTCCTTGCGCATCGATCGCCACGACCTTGCCGTGCAGTTGATTGCGCGCACTGGTTCTGAGCATCAGTCGACCGAGCAGGTCCAGGTCGCTGGCATCCTCGGCGGCTTCCAGCACCTGAGCCTGCAAGGCTTGCAACTTTTGATACAGGCGCAACACGCGCTCACCTTCGCTGGACAGTTTTGCGCCGCCACCGCCCTTGCCGCCGACGCTACGCTCGACCAGCGGTTTCTGCGCGAGGTTGTTCAGCTCGTCGATGGCGTCCCACGCCGCCTTGTAACTCAGGCCGGCGCTTTTCGCGGCGCGGGTGATCGAGCCTTGTTCGGCGATGTGTTGCAGCAACGCGATGCGCTGCGGGCGACGGGCAATGTGCTGGGACAACAACGTAGGCAAGGACATGGCTAGACGCTTTGGGCTGTGGCGATGGGGAGGACGTTGGCGGCTTGGCGCACGAGAGTCAAGTCAGGTCACCTCGCCAGGTTTTGGGGTACGGGCCAGGCAGTAGACATCGACTCGCGCGGCGCCCGCATCCATCAGCAAGCGAGCCAGGGCCTGGGCGGTGGCGCCGGTAGTCAGCACATCGTCGACCAATGCGAAGTGGCGACCCTTGATCAAGGCCCTGGGCGCCAGGGCAAAGGCGTTCCGAAGATTCTTTTTTCGGGCATCGGCATTCAGCTCTTGTTGTGCGCTGGTGTCCTGAATCCTCAGCAACAGCGTTTCATCGCAAGGAATGTCGAGGCTGACGCTGAGCCAGCGGGCGAGCATTGCCGCCTGGTTGAAACCCCGCTGGCGCAGACGTTTGGCGGCCAGCGGTACGGGTATCAGCGCGTCGGGCCGATCCAGGTCTTCATCGAAGCGATGCTGCAGGAACTGAGCGAGAAGTTCGGCGAGCAGGCGGCCTAACGGCCACTTTGCGCTGTGCTTGAAGCGGGTGATCAAACTGTCGACCGGAAAGCTGTAAGTCCAGGGCGCTGCGACTCGTTCGAAGGCCGGCGGTTGTTTCAAGCATTGGCCGCAGGTCAGGCCCGTGGCAGGCAAGGGCAGGGCGCAGGTTTGGCAGTGCTCGCCCAGCCAGGGCAGGTCGGTTTCGCAGGCCATACAGATTGGCCGGATATCTTCTGTCGCTTCGCTGCAGAGTAAGCAGTGTTGGTTATTGTTTAACCAGATGTAAACCGGTCCTACGTATCGTGGTTGACAGCGCATCGCTCTTCCTTAAATATGCCGAACATCCGTGTCGCGTCTGTGGGTATTCCATTCCCCAGCCGCTTGCCAAGCATAAACAAGGAAACGCCCATGAGCGCCAGCACCACTGCAACCCTGCGTCATGACTGGTCTTTGGCCGAAGTCAAAGCACTCTTCGTTCAGCCATTCAACGACCTGTTGTTCCAGGCGCAGACGGTGCACCGCGCGCATTTCGACGCTAACCGTGTCCAGGTTTCGACGCTGCTGTCGATCAAGACCGGTGCTTGCCCGGAAGATTGCAAATATTGTCCGCAGTCCGGTCACTACAACACCGGCCTGGAAAAAGAAAAACTGATGGAAGTGCAGAAGGTCCTCGAAGAGGCTGCTCGTGCCAAGGCCATCGGTTCGACCCGTTTCTGCATGGGCGCGGCGTGGAAACACCCGTCGGCCAAAGACATGCCGTACGTGTTGGAAATGGTCAAAGGCGTGAAAGCCATGGGCCTGGAAACCTGCATGACCCTAGGCCGTCTCGATCAGGACCAGACCGTCGCCCTGGCCGAAGCCGGCCTGGATTACTACAACCACAACCTCGATACCTCGCCTGAGTTCTACGGCAGCATCATCACCACCCGTACGTACAGCGAGCGCCTGCAAACCCTGGCTTACGTGCGTGATTCGGGGATGAAGATCTGTTCCGGCGGCATTCTCGGCATGGGCGAGTCCCTCGATGACCGCGCCAACCTGCTGATTCAGCTGGCCAACCTGCCTGAGCATCCAGAGTCGGTGCCGATCAACATGCTGGTGAAAGTTGCCGGTACGCCGCTGGAAAATGCTGACGACGTCGACCCGTTCGACTTCATCCGCATGCTCGCGGTCGCTCGCATCCTGATGCCAAAATCCCATGTGCGTCTGTCCGCCGGCCGTGAAGCGATGAACGAGCAGATGCAAGCCCTGGCGTTCTTTGCCGGCGCCAACTCGATTTTCTACGGCGAAAAACTGCTGACCACCGCCAACCCGCAGGCGGACAAGGACATGCAACTGTTCTCGCGTCTGGGCATCCTGCCAGAAGCCCGCGAAGAGCACGCCGACGAAGTGCATCAGGCCGCCATCGAACAAGCGCTGGTGGAGCAGAAGAGCAGCGAGATGTTCTATAACGCGGCTGTCTGATCCAGCACAAATCGAATGTGGGAGCGGCGGTGCGACGATTCGGCTTGCTCGCGAAGGCGTCAGTACAGCCGACATCAATGTTGAATGTCACACTGCTTTCGCGAGCAAGCCCGCTCCCACATTAACCGCGCCCAACCTGTGGGAGCGTGGCTTGCCCGCGATGGCCGTGACTCGGTCTCCAGACAAGTCAGGACAGTTCCCCACATCTGATCTTCGAGGCCTGCATGTCTTTCGATCTCGCCGCACGCCTTGCTGCCCGTCGTGCCGAAAACCTTTATCGCCAGCGCCCATTGCTCGAAAGCCCCCAAGGCCCGGAAGTGGTGGTCGATGGTCAGCCGTTGCTGGCGTTCTGTAACAACGATTACCTGGGCTTGGCCAATCACCCGCAGGTGATCGAAGCCTGGCGCGCCGGCGCGTCGCGTTGGGGCGTGGGTGGTGGTGCTTCGCATCTGGTGATCGGCCACAGCGGCCCGCATCACGCACTGGAAGAAGCCCTCGCCGAGTTCATCGGCCGCCCGCGAGCTCTGCTGTTCACCACCGGTTACATGGCCAACCTCGGCGCGGTCACCGCGTTGGTCGGGCAGGGCGATACGGTGCTCGAAGACCGGCTCAATCACGCGTCGTTGCTGGACGCGGGGTTGTTGTCCGGTGCTCGTTTCAATCGCTATCTGCATAACGACGCGGCCAGTCTGGCCAAGCGCCTTGAGAAGGCCACCGGCAATACGCTGGTGGTCACCGACGGTGTGTTCAGCATGGACGGTGACGTCGCCGACTTGCCGGCGCTGGCGCGGGAAGCCAAGGCCAAAGGCGCGTGGCTGATGGTCGATGACGCGCACGGTTTTGGTCCTCTGGGCGCCAATGGCGGCGGGATCGTCGAGCATTTCGGTCTGAGTCAGGAAGATGTGCCGGTACTGGTCGGCACCCTCGGCAAGGCTTTCGGTACGGCCGGTGCATTTGTGGCTGGCAGTGAAGAGCTGATCGAAAGCCTGATCCAGTTCGCTCGCCCTTACATCTACACCACCAGCCAACCGCCGGCGCTGGCCTGCGCGACGCTGAAAAGCCTGGAGCTGTTGCGCAGTGAACACTGGCGACGTGAGCATCTGCAGACGCTGATTCGTCAGTTCCGCCAAGGCGCCGAACAGATTGGGCTGGAGTTGATGGACAGCTTCACGCCGATCCAGCCGATCATGATTGGCGATGCCGGGCGCGCAGTTCGACTGTCGCAGATGCTGCGCGAACGCGGGCTGATGGTGACCGCGATTCGTCCACCAACTGTGCCCGCGGGCAGCGCACGTTTGCGCGTAACCCTCACCGCCGCTCACAGTGAGGCGCAGGTACAGCTATTGTTAAATGGACTGGCCGATTGTTTTCAACAACTGGGACCGGAGCCAAGCCATGCGTGATCGTCTGATTCTGCTGCCGGGCTGGGGGCTCGGTATTTCGCCGCTGGAACCCTTGGCGGCGGCTTTGCAGGGTTTGGACGAACACCTGCGTGTCGAGATCGAGCCGTTGCCGGAACTGGAATCGAGCGACCTTGAAGAATGGCTCGATGAGTTGGACTCGACATTGCCACAGGATGCCTGGCTCGGTGGCTGGTCATTGGGCGGCATGCTGGCGTCCGAATTGGCGGCACGACGCGGTGACCGCTGCTGCGGCTTGGTGACCCTGGCGAGCAATCCTTCTTTTGTCGCCCATGAACGATGGTCGAGCGCGATGCCCGGCGAAACCTTCGATGCGTTTCTGGCCGGCTGCAAGGCTGACTCGCGCATGACGTTGAAACGTTTTTCGCTGCTGTGCGCCCAAGGTGCCGAAGACCCGCGCGGGATGTCGCGACTGTTGCTCGCTGGCGCACCGCATACGTCTTCGCCGGTGCTGATGAGCGGCCTGGAGTTGCTCGCACAATTGGATACCCGGCAAGCGTTGCAAGCGTTTCGCGGCCCGCAACTGCACTTGTTCGCCGGCCTCGACGGGCTGGTCCCGGCCGAAGCGGCGGGGGATTTGCTGGCGCTGCTGCCGGATGTCGAAATCGGCCTGATTGAACAGGCCAGCCACGCGTTTCTTCTGGAAGACCCTCACGGTGTGGCGGGGGCGATTCAGGCCTTTTTGCATGAGTTAGGTGATGACTGATTTATCCCTTCACAACCTGCCCGGCGGCTTGCCCGACAAACGCCAGGTGGCGGCATCCTTTTCCCGTGCGGCGGCGAGCTACGACAGCGTGGCCGAATTGCAGCGTGACGTGGGCAGCGAGTTGTTACGTCGGTTACCGGAAGATTTTTTCCCTGCTCGTTGGCTGGATATGGGCTGCGGCACAGGGTATTTCAGCCGAGCCTTGGCGCAGAAGTTTCCTGCGAGCGCCGGAGTGGCGCTGGACATCGCAGAAGGCATGCTCAATCACGCTCGTCCCTTGGGCGGCGCGACTCATTTCATCGCGGGCGATGCTGAGCGCTTGCCGTTGCAGGACTCGACCTGCGACCTGGTCTTCTCCAGCCTGGCGGTGCAATGGTGCGCGAATTTCGCCTCGGTGCTCGATGAAGCGTATCGGGTACTGAAACCGGGCGGAATTTTTTCGTTTGCTAGTCTGTGTGTAGGCACGCTGTACGAGTTGCGCGACAGCTGGCGTCAGGTGGATGGCATGGTGCACGTCAACCGCTTCCGCGAGTTCGGTGTTTACCAACAGCTTTGCGCGGGCAGCGGCTTGAAGGTCGTCAGCCTCGAAACGCAGCCGCATGTGTTGCATTACCCCGATGTCCGCAGCCTGACCCATGAGCTCAAGGCTCTTGGGGCGCATAACCTGAACCCCGGTCGGCCAGGCGGTTTGACCGGCAGGGCGCGGATCCTCGGCCTGATCGAGGCTTACGAGCAGTATCGTCAGGCACAGGGACTGCCGGCGACTTATCAAGTGGTTTACGCCGTGTTGGAGAAACCCTTATGAGTGCAGCCTATTTCATCACCGGTACTGACACCGATGTCGGCAAGACCACCGTCGCCGCAGGCTTGCTGCATGCCGCGCGATTGGCGGGCTTGAGCACGGCAGCGGGCAAACCGGTGGCCTCCGGTTGCGAGCTGACGCCCAAGGGGTTGCGCAACGCCGATGCGCTGGCACTGTTTGCCGAGTGCTCGATACCGTTGACCTACGATCAGGTCAATCCGGTCGCGTTCGAACCGGCGATTGCACCGCATCTGGCAGCGCGCGAAGCTGGCGTGGCGTTGACCGTGCAATCACTGTTGACACCGATGCGGCAGATTCTCGATATGCAGGCGGACTTCACCTTGATCGAAGGTGCTGGCGGCTGGCGAGTGCCGTTGGCGGATCAGGACAATCTGTCGGACCTGGCGATGGCGCTGGGTCTGCCGGTGATCCTGGTGGTTGGTGTACGGTTGGGTTGCATCAATCACGCGCTGCTGACAGCCGAGGCGATCGCCCGGGATGGTTTGCAGTTGGCAGGATGGGTGGCGAATATCATCGATCCGAAGACCTCGCGTCTGGAAGAGAACCTTGCGACGCTGGCCGAGCGCATCCCCGCGCCGTGCCTGGGGCGGGTGCCGAAACTCAAGTCAGTGACAGCCGAGGCGGTGGCCGCGCATCTGCAGCTGGATTTGCTGGACTGAGATTGTTGGCTTGGCTTTGCCTATGACAAGGCACTGTGCCATTAGTGTTTTTGTCGGGCCTTTTGTCGGCGTGTCTGGTTCAATGGCCGCTGTTGATCCTTTGTCGGACGAGTTCCCCCATGGAAATCTCAGGAAACACCGCTTTTTATGCCGGTCTGAGCACTATTCAGACCGGGCAGAACCGTGTCGATCAGGCTTCGGGTCAGATCGCCAACAACACCATCGAGCGTTCGGTCACCAGTCAATCCTCCGAGGTTCAGGTTGATCGCCTGCGTTCGGTAGACCGCAGCCAGCAATCGGATCTGGCCAGCAATATGGTCGAGATGTCTCAAGGCAAGTTCCAGGTGGAACTGGGTGTCAAAGTCGCCAAGGCATCCGATGAAATGCTGGGTACGCTGATCGATACATTTGCCTGAACCCTTCGCTGAATCCGCTACTCCAACGCCGCGCCTGTTCGCGGCGTTTTTCTGCGTAAGTCCTTCTGCCTCAACTAATCTCTCCTACATGGCGTGTTGCTCAGTCAACGGCGGTGGGCAGCGGCGTGTCCGAGGTTTTCATGGTGCGATGACGAACGGCAAAAGATCGGCGCTTGACAAGAATTGGGCGTAAACGTATGTTTCAAACAACTGTTTGACCGCCACAACAAATCAACGCGGTCGTTCATTCCCGGTTACATCAGCAGAGGTTTATCGCTATGCCTGACTACAAGGCCCCCTTGCGTGATATTCGCTTCGTTCGTGACGAACTGCTCGGCTACGAAGCGCACTATCAGAGCCTTCCGGCTTGTGCAGACGCAACTCCGGACATGGTTGACGCCATTCTCGAAGAAGGCGCCAAGTTTTGTGAGCAGGTGCTGGCTCCGCTGAACCGCGTGGGTGACACCGAAGGCTGCACCTGGAGCGAGTCCGGCGTTAAAACCCCGACCGGTTTCAAAGAAGCCTACAAGCAATTCGTCGAAGGTGGCTGGCCAAGCCTGGCTCACGACGTAGAGCATGGCGGCCAAGGCCTGCCGGAGTCTCTGGGTCTGGCCGTCAGCGAAATGGTTGGCGAAGCCAACTGGTCGTGGGGCATGTACCCGGGCCTGTCCCATGGCGCGATGAACACCATTTCCGAGCACGGCACGCCTGAGCAACAAGAGGCTTACCTGACCAAATTGGTTTCCGGCGAATGGACCGGCACCATGTGCCTGACCGAA
This sequence comes from Pseudomonas sp. GM79, assembly GCF_000282495.1. Lineage (GTDB taxonomy): Bacteria > Pseudomonadota > Gammaproteobacteria > Pseudomonadales > Pseudomonadaceae > Aquipseudomonas. The sequence continues at coordinate 9,488 of NZ_AKJE01000116.1, read as the reverse complement.
CCGCACTGCGGCACCGACCTGGGCATGCTGCGCACCAAGGCCGAGCCTCAGGCTGACGGTTCCTACAAAGTCTCCGGCACCAAGATCTTCATCTCGGCCGGTGAACACGACATGGCCGACAACATCGTCCACATCGTTCTGGCACGTCTGCCAGATGCACCGGCCGGTACCAAAGGCATTTCCCTGTTCATCGTTCCGAAATTCCTGCCGAACGCAGACGGCTCGATTGGCGCACGCAACGCTGTGACCTGCGGTTCCCTGGAACACAAGATGGGCATCCACGGTAACGCCACTTGCGTGATGAACTTCGACGCGGCCACCGGTTACCTGATCGGCCCGGCGAACAAAGGCCTGAACTGCATGTTCACCTTCATGAACACCGCACGTCTGGGTACCGCGCTGCAAGGTCTGGCTCACGCCGAAATCGGTTTCCAGGGCGGCCTGAAATACGCTCGCGATCGTCTGCAAATGCGCTCCCTGACCGGCCCGAAAGCACCGGACAAAGCCGCTGACCCGATCATCGTTCATCCTGACGTACGTCGTATGCTGTTGACCATGAAGGCGTTCGCCGAAGGCAACCGTGCGATGGTTTACTTCACCGCCAAGCAAGTCGACATCGTCAAGTACGGCGTCGATGAAGAAGAGAAGAAGAAAGCCGACGCACTGCTGGCCTTCATGACTCCGATCGCCAAAGCCTTCATGACTGAAGTCGGTTTTGAATCCGCTAACCACGGCGTACAAATCTACGGCGGCCACGGCTTCATCGCCGAGTGGGGCATGGAGCAGAACGTTCGCGACAGCCGCATTTCGATGCTGTACGAAGGCACCACCGGTATCCAGGCACTCGACCTGCTGGGCCGTAAAGTGCTGATGACTCAAGGCGAAGCGCTCAAAGGCTTCACCAAGATCGTCCACAAGTTTTGCCAGACCAACGAAGGCAACGACGCGGTCAAAGAGTTCGTCGAGCCATTGGCTGCGCTGAACAAAGAGTGGGGCGAGCTGACCATGAAGGTCGGTATGGCTGCCATGAAAGACCGCGAAGAAGTTGGCGCCGCGTCGGTGGACTACCTGATGTACTCCGGTTACGCCTGCCTTGCCTACTTCTGGGCTGACATGGCGCGTCTGGCTGCCGAGAAACTGGCTGCCGGCACCACCGAAGAGGCGTTCTACACCGCCAAGCTGCAGACTGCGCGCTTCTACTTCCAGCGCATCCTGCCGCGTACTCGCACTCATGTTGTCACCATGCTGTCGGGCGCCAACAACCTGATGGAGATGAAAGAAGAAGACTTCGCGCTGGGTTACTAAGCCCTACGCAGTCTCTTCACAAAGCCGCTGCTTCCTCGGGAGCAGCGGTTTTTTTATGCCTGAGGCAAACGGGCTGCGCCTGTAAAAATTCCTGACTAAAACGCTAAGAAGAACGCCGTTGCTGCCGTTAAAGAGGATGGCGATGTGACATATGTCACATTGCATGTGCTTAGCTGCTCAAGTTGCAGGCACAACGCCATCTTTGTTTGCCGGGTCGGAGTTTTACCCTTGCCGCGTTCTTCTGCTTTACGTTTCAGTCATTTTTTGCCATCACTGCTGTTGTTGCTTGCGGGGCTTGCGGCTGCCTACGTCAAGGATCTCAACGTCTTCTTCACTTCGCTGTTTAACGTGCTGCCTACATTGGTGCTGTTGCTCGGCGGGGCGTATTGCGCGGTTTACCGACGTCAGCGTGAACTGTTTCTGATGGTCACGGTGTACATCGCCTACTTCCTGCTCGACACCCAGACCGACTACTACCGCGACAACGGTAAAGTCCGCGACGATGCCGCCGTGGTCTTCCATCTGTGCTGTCTGTTGCTGCCATTACTCTTCGGCTTGTTCGCCGCCTGGCAGGAACGCACCCATCTGTTTCAGGACATGGTGGCGCGTTTCGCTGTGTTGCTGGCGTTCGGCAGCGTGGCGCTGGGGCTGGAACAGAGTTACCCCCAGGCGTTGTTGATGTGGCTCTCGGAGATCCGCTGGCCAGCCCTGCATGGCGCCTGGATGAGCCTGATCCAGTTGTCCTACCCGGTATTCATCGCCTCGTTCCTGTTACTGGCCTGGCAATACTGGCGCAACCCAAGGCCCTTGCATGCTGCGCAATTGGTGGGTCTGTTGGGGTTGTTCTGGATGTTGCCGAAGACCTTCATCCTGCCGTTTACCCTGAACATCATGTGCAGCCAGGTGATGTTGATGATTGCCGCTGCAGTTGCCCATGAAGCCTATCAGATGGCGTTCCGCGATGAGCTCACCGGCCTGCCGGGTCGCCGCGCCCTGAACGAACGCATGCAACGGCTGGGGCGCAATTACGTGCTGGCCATGGGCGACGTCGACCACTTCAAGAAATTTAACGACACCCACGGTCACGATGTCGGCGACCAAGTGTTGCGCCTGGTCGCCAGCAAGCTGTCGAAAATCAGCGGGGGCGGTAGGGCATATCGCTACGGCGGTGAAGAATTTGCTCTGGTGTTCGCAGGCAAAACCCTCGAAGAGTGCATGCCGCACCTGGAAGTCATCCGCGAATCCATCGCCACCTACAACATCCAGCTGCGCAATCAGGACAACCGTCCCCAGGATGACCAGCAGGGCCGCCAGCGCCGCGCCGGTTCAGGCGCCTCGAGTGTATCGGTCACCGTCAGCATTGGTGTCGCCGAGCGGTTGGAGCAGCGCACGCCGGAAGAAGTGCTCAAATCCGCTGACCAGGCGCTCTACAGCGCCAAAGGCGCGGGGCGAAACTGTGTGATGGCTTTCGGTCAGAACCGCCGTGGCGCGGTGCGCATGGACGCCGCTGCGGGTTGAGTGATGATGGCGCATTCAGCGTCTGGACTGTGATTGTGAGGCGTGGTGCGCGGCAGTAGGTTTGAGCAATCTGCTGCCGGAGAAATGACCATGCCCGAGTACAAAGCTCCCCTGCGCGATATGCGCTTTCTGATCGACCACGTCTTCGATTTTCACAGCAACTACGCCGCGCTGGGCGCCACCGATGCCAGCCCGGACATGATCAATGCGATCCTTGAAGAAAGCGCGAAATTCTGTGAGAACGTTCTCGCACCGCTGAACCGAAGCGGCGACGAGGAAGGCTGCCATTTCGACAACGGCGTGGTCACAACGCCTACAGGTTTCAAGCAGGCTTTCGCGCAGTACGTGGAAGGCGGCTGGCATGGTCTGGCGGCGGATCCGGCTTACGGCGGCCAGGGTTTACCCAGTTCTTTGGGGCTGGTCATCAGTGAAATGGTCGGTTCCAGCAATACCTCCTGGGGCATGTACCCCGGCCTGACTCACGGTGCGATGTCGGCGATTCACGCCCATGGCACCGAAGAACAGAAACAAACCTATCTGAGCAAGCTCACCGCAGGCCAATGGACCGGCACCATGTGCCTGACCGAAGCCCATTGCGGCACCGATCTGGGCATCATCAAGACCCGCGCCGTGCCTCAGGCCGATGGCAGTTACGCGATCTCCGGCAGCAAGATTTTCATTTCCGCTGGCGAGCACGACATGAGTGACAACATCATTCACCTGGTGCTGGCCAAACTGCCGGACGCTCCTGCCGGTACCAAGGGCATTTCGCTGTTTATCGTTCCTAAATACCTACCCGATGCCGAGGGCGAGGCGGGTGAGCGCAATGGTGTTTCCTGCGGCTCGATCGAACACAAAATGGGCATCAAGGCCTCGGCCACCTGTGTGCTGAATTTCGACGACGCGAAGGGATTCTTGATCGGTGAGCCGAACAAGGGCCTGAACTGCATGTTCACCATGATGAACCACGCGCGGCTCGGCACCGGCATGCAAGGTCTGTGTCTGGGTGAGGCGAGCTTCCAGGGCGCGATCAAATACGCCAACGACCGCCTGCAAATGCGCTCGCTGACCGGCCCGAAAGCACCGGAAAAAGTCGCCGACCCGATCATCGTTCATCCCGATGTGCGCAGGATGTTGCTGACCATGAAGGCCTTCAATGAAGGCAACCGGGCGCTGACTTACTTCACCGCACAGTTGTTGGATACTGCACATCTGAGCCCGGATGAAACGGCGCGTCAGGACGCCGAAGACCTGTTGGCATTCCTGACGCCGATCTGCAAAGCCTTCATGACCGACACCGGGCTGGAGGTGACCAACCTCGGCATGCAGGTGTTTGGCGGCCACGGTTTCATTCGTGAGTGGGGCATGGAGCAGCTGGTTCGCGACTGCCGGATCGCGCCGATCTACGAAGGCACCAACGGCATTCAGGCGCTGGACTTGCTTGGGCGCAAAGTCCTTGGCAGTCAGGGAAAACTGCTGCGCGGCTTCACTAAAATCGTCCACAAGTTCTGTGCAGCAAACGCTGAGCATCCGCAACTCGGCAGCTATGTGGCGCAGCTCAATGGTCTGAATCAGCAGTGGGGCGAGTTGACCACCAAGGTCGGCATGGCGGCGATGAAAAATCCGGATGAAGTCGGCGCTGCCTCGGTGGATTACCTGATGTACAGCGGCTACATCATCCTCGGCTACCTGTGGCTACGCATGGCGTTGGTGGCTCAGGCGCAGTTGGATGCGAGCGGCGGCGATGCCGATTACTGCAAAGGCAAACTGGCGACCAGCGAGTTTTACTTCAAGCGTTTGCTGCCACGTACCGCCGCACATCGGGCAGCCATCGAGGCGGGCAGTGATTGCCTGATGAAGCTGCCGGCGGAGTTGTTTGCGCTCTGACGATCAGGCTTGAAAAGCTTCGCGGGCAAGCCTCGCTCCTACGGTTTTATGTCGTCCATGTGAAATGCGTGCGACACGACCTGTAGGAGCGAGGCTTGCCCGCGAATGTGTTCTGACAGGCGAGAACGATCTCAGCTGAAATGCTGGTGACTAAAAATAACAAAACAGTCACTAGTCGACCCTATGTGTCGTAAAAGTTGTTGAGGTACACTCGGACACAACGAAATCACTATTCTACGAACCACCTGTTTAGATCTTGCGAGGTTTGCCATGGCTGACTACAAAGCGCCCCTGCGCGATATGCGCTTCGTCCTCAATGAAGTTTTCGAGGTCGCCAAACTCTGGGCCGAACTGCCTGCGCTGGCCGAGACCGTCGATGCGGAAACGGTCGAAGCCATTCTCGAAGAAGCCGGCAAGGTCACCAGCAAAAGCATCGCGCCCCTGAGCCGTGCGGCTGACGAAGAAGGTTGCCATTGGGCGGACGGTGCCGTCACCACCCCGGCCGGTTTTCCACAGGCTTATCAGACTTACGCTGAAGGCGGTTGGGTTGGTGTCGGTGGTGATCCGACCTACGGCGGCATGGGCATGCCCAAGGCGGTTTCGGCGCAGGTTGAAGAAATGGTCAACTCTGCGAGCCTGTCGTTCGGTCTGTACCCGATGCTGACCGCCGGCGCTTGCCTGTCGATCAACGCCCACGCCAGCGAAGAGCTGAAAGCGGCGTACCTGCCGAACATGTACGCCGGTGTATGGGCCGGTTCCATGTGCCTGACCGAGCCGCACGCCGGTACTGACCTGGGTATCATCCGTACCAAGGCCGAGCCTCAGGCCGACGGTTCCTACAAAGTCAGCGGCACCAAAATCTTCATCACCGGCGGCGAACACGACCTGACCGAGAACATCATCCATCTGGTACTGGCCAAACTGCCGGACGCACCGGCGGGGCCGAAAGGCATTTCGCTGTTCCTGGTGCCGAAGTTCATGGTCAATGCCGATGGCAGCCTGGGCGCGCGCAACCCGGCGAATTGTGGTTCGATCGAACACAAGATGGGCATCCAGGCGTCCGCGACCTGCGTGATGAACTTCGACGAAGCCGTGGGTTACCTGGTCGGCGAGCCGAACAAAGGCCTGGCGGCGATGTTCACCATGATGAACTACGAGCGTCTGGGCGTCGGCATCCAGGGCCTGGCCACTGGCGAGCGTTCGTACCAGAACGCTATCGAGTATGCTCGCGACCGTCTGCAAAGCCGCTCGCCGACCGGCGCGCAAAACAAAGACAAGGTCGCTGACCCGATCATCGTCCACCCGGACGTGCGTCGCATGCTGCTGACCATGAAAGCCTCGAACGAAGGCGGCCGTGCCTTCTCCACTTACGTGGCGATGCAGCTGGACACCGCCAAGTTCAGTGAAGACGCCACCACCCGCAAGCGCGCAGAAGACCTGGTTGCATTGCTGACGCCGGTGGCCAAGGCATTCCTGACCGACCTGGGTCTGGAAACCACGGTTCACGGCCAGCAGGTTTTTGGCGGTCACGGCTACATTCGTGAGTGGGGCCAGGAGCAACTGGTTCGTGATGTACGCATCACTCAGATCTACGAAGGCACCAACGGCATTCAGGCGCTGGACCTTGTAGGACGCAAGATCGTTGGCAGCGGTGGGGCGTTCTACACACTGTTCGCCGACGAGATTCGTCATTTCACCGCGACAGCCAATGCTGACCTGGCGGAGTTCACCCAGCCGCTGAATGATGCAGTGGACACCCTCGACGAACTGACCGCGTGGTTGCTGGACCGGGCGAAAAACAACCCGAACGAGATCGGCGCGGCGTCCGTCGAGTATCTGCAGGCATTCGGCTACATGGCCTACGCCTACATGTGGGCACTGATGGCCAAGGCAGCTTTCGGTAAGGAAGCGCAGGACGATTTCTACGCGAGCAAACTCGGTACGGCGCGGTTCTATTTCGCACGTCTGCTGCCGCGTATTCACTCGTTGAGCGCGTCGGTAAAGGCGGGCAGCGAATCGCTGTTTCTGCTGGACGCAGGACAATTCTGACCCTTTAACGTTATGTAAGCATTCTCTTACATAACGTGCTGCTGTTTTCCCATAGGCGAAGATTGGATCCAGAGCTAATCTACTTCACATGGACGTCGCGCAGGAAGCGCAAAGCAACAACACGGACACGTAGGATTCTGCCAGGACGGCGGAGTGAAATGGATGTCAGGGAAACAGTCTGCAAAGCCCCGCTTCGGCGGGGTTTTCTTTTGCCTGGAAAAAAGTGCTCAGCTCACCCCGTCCAGTATCCCCGGCCTGCCCGGGTATTCCTCCAGACTTCTATTTCCTCCTGCAAAGTCCGCACTAAGGGCTGTAATCCGAATCCACACTGAACCCTGAAGAACACCGCAGTGTCGATAAACTGTATGGCCCATAGAGCCAACATCAATCAGGAGCTTCCCCATGGATTTTATTCGCATCATCATCGCCATTCTGTTGCCGCCACTGGGTGTGTTTCTGCAAGTCGGTTTCGCCGGGGCATTCTGGCTGAACATTCTGCTGACGTTGTGCGGTTACATTCCGGGGATCGTGCATGCGGTGTATATCATCGCCAAGCGCTGAGTTTGGCCGCGCCGATTAGATCGCATTCGCGAGCAAGCCCGCTCCCACATTTGATCTCTGGTGTTCACACATAATGTGTTCACAGAAGGTCCAGTGTGGGAGCGGGCTTGCTCGCGAATGGGGGGCACCGCAAATACCTGCACTGAGCGAAGACTTCAGCCCGCGAACTCCATCACCCTTTGATAAAACAACCACTCCTGCTCCAGCGCATGGGCCTGATTGCCGGCCTTGCGAAAGCCATGGCGCTCGTCGGCGTAGTAATGCGCTTCGACCAGAAGGCCGTTGTCCTGTAGCGCAGTGACCATGTCGCGGGTCTGTTGCGGCACCACCACGGCGTCCAGTTCGCCCTGAAAGAAAATCACCGGAACGCTGATGTCATTCGCGTGCAGCAATGGCGTGCGTGCGGCGTAGCGTTCGGCGTCTTGTTCAGGGTCGCCGATCAACCAATCCAGATAATCACCTTCGAACTTGTGCGTAGCACGGCCTAGCTCAACAGGATCGCTGACGCCATAAAGACTGGCGCCCGCACGAAAGACCTTGTGAAAGGCCAGTGCGCACAACGTGGTGTACCCGCCGGCGCTGCCGCCGCGGATAAACGCCCTGTCGCCGTCGATCAGTCCGCGTTCGGCGAGATAGGCCACCACTGCACAGGCATCTTCCACATCCACATCGCCCCAACTCAAATGCAACGCCTGGCGATAAGCCCGGCCATAGCCGCTGCTGCCTCGGTAATTGAGGTCGGCCACGGCGAAGCCGCGTTGCGCCCAATACTGGATCCGCGGGTCGAACATCGGGTAGCAGGCTGAAGTCGGGCCGCCGTGAATGAACACCACCAACGGCGGTTTCGTGTCGCCGGTCATCGCCGGGTAGAAGAAACCGTGGGCCTCGCCCGAACCGCTGGGATAGCGCAGGGTTTGCGGGCGGCTGATCTGTTCGGCGGGCAGCGGTGCAATACCGCCGGCCAGAACGTTGACATGGTGTGTTTCACGGTCGATGGCAATGATTGCCGATGAACTGACCGGTGAAGCGGCGATGCAGTAGATGAACTGCTCATCCTGTGCGAGATGGCGGAAGCGGCTGTAGTCGCCAGTGAAATCGTCACAGGAACCATCGCCATGACAAAGCCCCAGTCGACCAAAACCACCTTCGGTCCAACTCGCCAGATAAGTGTCTTCGCCCAACGGTAACCAGGTGCAACCACCCAGTTGCCAAGGCGCGGGTCCATGGTCGGCGGCAGCGCTTGGAAGTGGACTCAGGCCGTTGCCCGACTCCACCCACGGCTGCCAGAAACCGCCGCGATCCGTCAGACAAAACAGACGACCGCTGTCATCGAATCGAGGTTGTTGCAGTGACTCCTGGTCACTATCGCCGGCCACACATCGAGGTTGCGCAAAACTGCGATCGCTCTGGCGTTCGGCAACCATCAGGCGGGTAACGGTCCAGGGTTGATCCGGGCGATTCCACTCGATCCAGGCCAGACGCTGACCGTCAGGACTCAAGGTCGGTGCCGAGTAGAAATCGGCACCTTCGGCCAGCAGATGACGTTGGCCGTCAACCAGATCGATCGCCACCAGGCGATGTCGATCACGGTTCTCTTCCACCGCCAGCACCTGCCCGTCGGCGAATTGCAGATCGCCGTAGCGACATTCATTTGAAGTCAGGGCCTCAGGTGTCTCACCGGTCAGCGATTGCCGATACAGCTGCTGATCGGCCTCGTTGACGAAAACCAGCCCGTCATCGGTCAGACAAAACGCGCCGCCGCCATATTCGTACACCCGGCTGCGCACACTGAAGGTGGGCGGCGTCAGGCAACGAGCCTGGCCGTCGCGCCACTGCCAGATCCGGCAGGCGGCGTCCTCGGGGCGGTATTCGTTCCAGAACAGGCCATGTTGCCCCACCTGTAACTCGGCGAAGTCGATGCCCGCCGCGACAGCCCTGGCGGCGCTCAAGGGTTCAGCTTTTGGCGATGAGGCGTGAGTTTCGTTCATTGCGAAAGGCCAGTTGTTCAATGGTCTGGGTCGCGTGTTCGGCTTCTTCGCGGGCCTTGAGAATCACGCCGTGATGTTCCGACTTGCTGCACACCGGGTCGGCGTTACTCGCGTCACCCGTGAGCATGTATGCCTGACAGCGGCAGCCGCCGAAATCCTTTTCTTTCTCGTCGCAGGAAC
>NZ_AKJE01000115.1 GCF_000282495.1 Pseudomonas sp. GM79 | reverse complement strand
TGGGAGCGGGCTTGCTCGCGAAAGCGGTTTGTCTGTTACATCGATGCTGAATGTGCCGACGTCTTCGCGAGCAAGCCCGCTCCCACAAGGGAAATGCGTTGTGCTTGAGGATGCAGTCAGATCCGCACATTGCCTCGTGGCCCGGCGATGGCCCAGATGATCAGGCCCAAGACCGGCAGCAGCACGATCAATAGCACCCAGATGATTTTCATCCCGGTCTCGGCGCCACTTTTAAGCACGTTGATGATGGCCCAGATATCCAAGGCAAGAACAATCAGGCCAACCAGGCTGTTGAACGTGGAACCCATGGTGACGCTCCCGAAGAGTGGTATGCCCTCTTAGGATAGTCGGGCCTTGCGAGGGTTCCGTTTTATTACCGTTATGGACAGCTTCAGACGTGGATCGCGACTTTCAGGGCTTCCAGGGATGGCGCCGCGGCGATGCCGACTTCGGCGCACAACTCCAGCACCCGTGGCACGTCATTACCGTAGACCAGCACCACTTGCAGCTCATCGTCGAGCAGCTGACTGAAGTTCATCAGCGTGTAACCGCCGTTTTCCTTGTTCATGCTGCTCATCTGCACCTGAATGCGATTGAGCGCCGTCAGGGCTTCGGTCTTGGCCAGTTGCTTGGGTTTGATGTTGAAATCGACGCCGGGGCCGAACGAAGCGACGATTTGCGCGAACAGGTCCATGTAGGTGTCAGCCTGGAACAGCACGGTTTCCGGCAAGCTGCCAACGACCACCCACTCACCCAACGGGATCGGGAAGGTGTCGTCGTAGTTGATGTCTGGATTGGCCGTCAGAAAAGCTTCTGGATCGGCGTAGGCCTGAGCCGCTTCGTCAGCGACTTTCAGGATTTCGTCATCGCTCATGCACCCGGAGCTGATTTTGCTGATGAGTTCGACGAGTGCGGCTTTCATGAGGTGGATCCTGTAGCGAGGGAGATTTGAGGGCGCGAAGGATAACGCATTTTGTGGCGAGGGAGCTTGCTCCCGCTGGGTTGCGAAGCAGCCCCAAAATCAGCCACCGCAGTCGTTCAGATAGACCGCATTCGCCGGGTTTACGACTGCTTCGCAGCCGAACGGGGGCAAGCCCCCTCGCCACAAAAGCCCCGCAGCACTACAGATGTCAGGCCAAGAGTTTCTGCAGCTGAGCCGTGGTATCCACCGCCCCCATGGTTTTGGCCGCGTCCAGCGCGGATACGCCGTTGGCATCCTTGGCTTTCGGGTCGGCGCCTTTGCTGATCAGGTAGTCGACGATTTCGACGCGGTTGAACATTGCCGCCATCATCAACGCAGTGCGACCGTCGAAGGACGAACCTTCCACTTGCGCGCCACCTTCAACCAGCGCCTTGACCACCGTCAGATCACCTTTGAATGCCGCGCCGGCAATCGGGCTCTGGCCGTTGTCATTGCGGATTTCCGGGTCGGCCTTGTGCTCGAGCAGGACTTTTACCGTCTCGACATGGCCGTGGTACGCGGCGAGCATCAGCAAGGTGTCGCCCTTGTGGTTGCGCAGGTTAGGTGGCAAGCCCTTGGTCAGCAGCGCAGCCATCATGGCCGCATCGCCCTCGCGCGCTTTGTTGAACACCTGTTCGGCAAATTCAGCAGCCTCTTCGGGCGTCATCTGGCGGCTTTTGTCTGACATTGGGGACTCCACATTCGGTCAATCGGAAAAGCCGATAGTTTCCCGAGCGGTCTGGAACCTGTCACTTCTTTTTTCTCATGAATGGCCATAGCTACATTCAATAGCGATACTTGCCGCCATGAATATCCGCCAGCACCTGCTCGGTGACTTGCACGTAAGTCTGGGTGCCCGGCAACCAGGCGTAGATTGGGTCATCGCCGGTTTTGTTCGGGTCGAAGGCTTCATCCTTAAGTCGGGTCTTCTGATATTTGAAGGTCCCGGTGGTTTCCATTTTCACTTTCACCCGTAGGAAAAGTGGCACCGCATAGGCAGGCATTTGCTGTCTGGCGAAAGCCAGCAACTCGCTGAAGTCCAGGGTCGCCAGGGATTCAGCCGGCGTGATTGCCGCCATCCCGGCACGCCCGTTGGTGTTGTGGATTTCCACGCCATAAGCCACGGCTTCGGCGATCTGCGGATGTTGCAGGAGGATGTTCTCGACCTCGGTGGTCGAGACGTTTTCGCCCTTCCAGCGGTAGGTGTCGCCCAAACGATCGACAAACTGCGCGTGGCCAAAACCGATGTTGCGCAGCAGGTCACCGGTATTGAAGTAGCGGTCGCCCTTCTTGAACACGTCGTGGAGCACTACTTTTGCGGTCTTCTGCGGATCGGTGTAGCCGTCCAGCGGCGCCTTGTCGTCGATCCTCGCCAGCAGCAAACCCTGCTCGCCCTTGGCCACTTTGCGCATGAAACCCTTGGCATCTCGCGTGGGTGCACCGCTGTCGTGGTCGTACGCAACCAGTTCCCATGACATCAGGGAAAAACCGATGGTGTTGTCGAAGTTGAGGATGTTGGTGAAGCCGATATTGCCGTCGCTGGCGGCGTACAGCTCGCAGATATGGTCAACGGCAAAACGCGTCTTGAACTCGCTCCACGCGCCGGGGCGCAGACCATTGCCGATCATCTTCGTCACGCTGTGGCGACTGTCGTCGACGCTGCGCGGTTGATCCACCAGGTAGCGACACAATTCGCCGACGTAACCGAGGGTGGTCGCCCGGTATTTGCGCACGTCACTCCAGAACTGGCTGGCGCTGAACTTGCGGCGGATGGCAAACCCCGACGCCCCGCTGATTGCCGAGCCCCAGCACACGCAGAGCCCGGTGGCGTGGTACAGCGGCAAGGTGCAATAGACGACGTCCTGCGGCTGCATGTCCAGGGCAATCAGCCCGAAGCTGGCGGAGCTGCGCATCCAGCGGCCGTGTTTGAACACCCCGGCCTTGGGCAACCCGGTGGTGCCCGAGGTGTAAATGTAGAAACAAGGATCGTCGAGAAAAACCTGCTGGCTGCTGACGGGGTTATCGCTGCACGCTTGGGCACTGACCGTCATCAGGTTGATGAAGCCATCGGGCGAATTGCCCGGATCGCGATAAGTGTCGCGATCGGCGACAAACCAGGTACGTGCAGCGTCGATGGACACCCGCTCGCGTACCGCATTAAAGGCTGGAACCAGCTCTTCTCCGACCACGATCGCCACCGGCGCCACCAGGTTCAGGCTATGGGCCAGGGTATCGCGGGTCTGGGAGGTATTGAGCAAGGCGCTGATCGCACCGACCTTGGCCACCGCCAATATCGTCACCAACAGTTCCGGACGGTTCTCGATAAAGATCGCCACCACATCGCCCTTGCCGATGCCTTGGGCAATCAGGTGATGGGCAATGCGATTGGCCCACTGATTGACCTGGGCATAAGTGAGTATCACCTCACCCTGCAGCAAGGCCGGGCCATCGGGGTTGCGCAACGTCGCCTGCTCGAAGCTCCAGCCGAGGCCACACGGTTGGGTCGGGTCCTTGACGTTGGCGGCTTTCATGCCCTTCACCACGCGGGGAATGGCTTTGGCAATGGAAGGCAGCTTGCGGAGCATCATGCCCCAGGTAATCGTGTCGTTCAGCGTGCGGCTCATTGATGCTCCCGTTCGATTTTCTTATTGTCGGGTGGCGTTGTTTGAGGCCGAAAATACGTCAGCGGTTCTTGAGCTGTACACGCGGTTTTTGCAATGTTTTGTATCCGCGACCCAAGCGTCTGGACCGGTGATCGAAAAGCGGAACCCTGGCGTCGTGATTGGTTCCATCGAATCGCGACCGACCACGCAAAATGCAGGATGCACGATGGCCATTCATGCAGATTGCACGAAAGCATAAAAACGCCTAATTACTAACCTATTGATTTATATGCATTTTTAAAAAATCAGGGGCTGGCACAATCACTGCAACTACCTCTCCATGTTGCCCTTCAAGCACAAACGGAGCTGATAGACATGAGCCTGATCCAGGAAAAATTTTCGTCGCTATTCTCCAACTTCGAAGTGACCACCCAGCCACGGCCTGACGGTGGCATTCTGCTGACCCTGCGCAGTACGGACGGCAAAGTCTTCAAACGTTCGATTTCCTACCAGCAATTGCATGCCGGCGATCAGCTGTCGTGGGTGATCAGCGCGATACGTCGTGACGTCGCCGAACAGGCCAGCGAACTGCCGCAGATCTCCATGCTGCAAAGTCAGCAACGGTTCGCCTTGCCGACCTATCACTCGGTTTAAATCCTGCAGTTGTATAAATAAACACGCTACAAACAAACAGGCCGTGAACGCTTTCGCTTCACGGCCTGAATTGTTTCTGGCTTTGCACAACCCTTGTAGGAGCAGAGCTTGCTCGCGAAGGCGGAGTGTCAGGCGACATTAACGTTGACTGACACTCCGCCTTCGCGAGCAAGCTCTGCTCCTACAGGTTATGTGGTTTACAGGGCAGAAGGCCGGAGCAACGATTGGCCTCTACTCAGTCCTCGAGACGCGGGAAGCGGCTGGCGATGTCATCGCCGGTGAAATTGGCCACCCTGCCTTCGGGGTTGTTAAACAGACGGATGGTGACGAAATGCGGGTGCTCGCCCATGTCGAACCAATGCGGCGTACCGGCAGGCACCAGGATCAGGTCGTTTTTCTCGCAGAGCACGGCGTAGACGTAATCGCCGATGTGCAGGGAGAACAAGCCACGGCCAGCGACGAAAAATCGTACTTCGTCTTCAGCGTAGCGGTGTTCATCGAGGAACCTGGCGCGCAGTTCGGCTTTTTGCGGGTGATCGCTGTTCAAACTGACGACGTCGACAGTGAGGTAACCGCGCTCGGTCATCAATTTGTCGATGTGCTCCTGATACGCGGCGATCACTTCTTCCTGGTTGGCACCGGGCTGGATTTTCGCTGTGGTTTGCCAACGGTCAAAGCGCACGCCCTGTTCGGCCAGGGTCGAGGCGATGTCCTCGAGGTGGGTCAGGACTTTGTTCGGTATTTCAGGGCTGGAGACGTGATAAACGGACAGGCTGCTCATCTGGGCAACTCCTTAACGGTTCATGCTTTATGGTTCGAGAGCGAGCGCGTCTTCAACTCGCACTCGAACAAAAATTCAAAGGCCTCGATCGGTCGCAGTGCGTCGCTCATGCGCGCGCCCCACGTCGATGATTTCCGGGCGAGATGTTCGCAGGCCAGGCTCATGGCCTGTCCTCTTGCATACGTGTGGCAATGATAACGGCAGCGGCGAAGGCTGCGAGGCTGGCAATACTAAAGGTCAATGTGGCGCCGAGGGCATTCCAGCTGTAACCGGAATACAACGCGCCCAATGCGCCCCCGGTGCCAGCCAGCGCGGCATACAACGCCTGGCCCTGCCCTTGCTGACGCGCGCCGAAGCTACGTTGCACGAACTGGATGGCAGCCGCGTGAAAGCTGCCGAAAGTTGCGGCGTGCAACACTTGGGCGAACAGCAATACCCAGAGGAATTCAGCAAACGAACCGAGCAACAACCAACGCAAAGCCGCCAGCAGGAAACTCGCCAGCAGCACCCGGCGCACCGAGAAGCGCGCCAGAATCTTGCTCATGGCCAGGAACATTAATACTTCAGCGACCACGCCCAAGGCCCAGAGCATACCAATCAAGCCACGGGTGTAACCCAGTCGCTCAAGGTGCAGGGTCAGAAAGGTGTAATACGGCCCGTGACTCATCTGCATGAGGGCCACGCAAGTGTAGAACGCCAACACCCCGGGATTGCGCAATTGCTGGAGGAATCCCTTCCCCGCCAACCGTTCACTCTGGACCGGTTGCGCGTTGGGTACCCACAAACTGCTGACGACGATCCCGGCCATGATCAGCACCAGTGCCAGCGGATAGATGTCCAGGCTAAGCCATTCGAACATCCGACCGAGGGCGACCACGGTGATGATGAAACCGATGGAACCCCACAGACGAATCTGGCTGTAGCGAGACGTTTGGCCATTCAAATGCGCCAGGGTAATGACTTCGAACTGCGGCAACACCGCATGCCAGAAGAACGCGTGCAAGGCCATGACCATTGCCAGCCACGCGTAGCTTTTGCTGACGAAAATCAGTGAGAAGGTCAGCAACGTACAGACCGCGCCGAACCGCACGATGGCCAGCCGTCGCCCGGTGTAGTCACCGAGCCAGCCCCAGATGTTCGGCGCCACACAGCGCATCAGCATCGGGATCGCCACCAGTTCGCCAATGCGCGCACTGGAAAAGCCCAGGTGATCGAAGTACAGCGCCAGGAATGGCGCTGTCGAACCGAGCAATGCGAAATAGAACAGATAGAAACTGGAAAGCCGCCAGTACGGAAGCGCCGTCACGTCGTCAGGCCCCGGCGGCTATGAGGCTCTGCACAAAAACTGCCTGCGCGACGAGTTTTCGTACAGACCCTGCGTCAGCCATTAAAGCTGACCCAGCACCGGAGTGCTCACGCGCACATCGATGTTCTGCCCGCGGTGACGCAGCAGGTGATCCATCAATACGATGGCCATCATCGCTTCGGCAATCGGCGTGGCGCGGATGCCGACGCACGGGTCGTGACGACCCTTGGTGACGACCTCAACCGGGTTGCCATGGATGTCGATGGAACGGCCCGGCGTGGTGATGCTCGATGTCGGCTTAAGCGCCAGGTGCGCCACGATCGGCTGACCGGACGAGATGCCACCGAGAATGCCGCCGGCGTTGTTGCTGAGGAAACCTTCCGGGGTCATTTCATCACGGTGTTCGGTGCCGCGCTGGGCGATGCTGGCAAAACCGGCGCCGATCTCAACGCCCTTGACCGCGTTGATGCTCATCAGTGCGTGGGCCAGTTCGGCGTCGAGGCGGTCGAAGATCGGCTCGCCGAGGCCCGGCATCACGCCTTCGGCGACCACGGTGATTTTCGCGCCGACCGAATCCTGGTCGCGACGCAACTGGTCCATATAGGCTTCCAGCTCCGGCACTTTGTCCGGGTCGGGGCTGAAGAAGGCGTTTTCTTCCACCGAATCCCAGGTCTTGAACGGGATTTCAATCGGGCCGAGCTGGCTCATGTAGCCACGAATGACGATGCCTTGGGTAGCCAGGTACTTTTTCGCAATCGCCCCTGCCGCCACGCGCATGGCGGTTTCACGGGCCGAACTGCGACCGCCGCCGCGGTAATCGCGCTCGCCGTATTTGTGGTGGTAGGTGTAGTCGGCGTGGGCCGGGCGGAACAGATCCTTGATTGCCGAATAGTCCTTGGACTTCTGGTCGGTGTTGCGGATCAACAGGCCGATGGCGCAACCGGTGGTGCGGCCTTCGAACACGCCGGAGAGGATTTCGACTTCGTCGGCTTCCTGGCGCTGGGTGGTGTGGCGGCTGGTGCCGGGCTTGCGGCGATCCAGGTCGCGCTGCAGATCCTCAAGGGAAATCTCCAGGCCCGGCGGGCAGCCATCGACAATGGCGACCAACGCCGGACCATGGCTTTCGCCCGCGGTGGTGACAGTGAACAGCTTGCCGTAGGTATTGCCGGACATGCGGGACGCTCCGTGAAATCGAAACTAAAATACGTAATGCGCGCCAGTATACGCAGGCTACCCGACTAGTTCATCCTCGAACCTTATGCTCGAACCTTATGGCCGCCTGCGAGTCCAACCGGCACCGAGTCGATGATGGCGTGATGATGCTGCGAGTTTTAGCCTTGAGCCTTACCTTGTTTACCGGCTTTGCACAGGCCACCGTCCTGCAACGTCCCATCACATTGGACACAGGCAGCGGCGAGCTTTTCGGCTCGCTGTTGCTGCCCAAGTCCGACACGCCTGTGCCGGTTGTCCTGATCATTTCCGGCTCCGGTCCTACGGATCGTGACGGAAACAACCCCGACGGCGGACGCAATGACAGCCTCAAACGGCTGGCCTGGGTGCTGGCCAAACACAACATCGCCAGCGTGCGCTACGACAAACGCGGCGTGGCGGCGAGCCTGGCTGCGACTCCAGACGAACGTAATCTGTCGGTGGAGGCCTATGTGGCCGACGCCCAAGCCTGGGGCCACAAGCTCAAAACCGATCCGCGCTTTGGCAAACTGATTTTGCTCGGCCACAGCGAAGGTGCGTTGATCGCCAGCCTCGCGGCACCAAACATCGATGCCGCGGCGGTGATTTCCCTGTCCGGCAGCGCCCGACCGATCGATCAGGTACTGCGCCAGCAGTTGAGTAATCGTCTGCCGCCTCCCTTGATGCTGCGCAGCAATGAACTGCTCGACAGCCTCAAGGCCGGCCACACCGACGACAACGTGCCACCGCAATTGCAGGTGATTTTCCGCCCCAGCGTGCAGCCGTATCTGATTTCGCTGTTTCGCCAGGACCCGGCAGCGGCCTTCGCCAAACTGAAAATGCCGGCGTTGATCATCCAGGGCAGCAACGACATTCAGGTCGGCGTGGGTGACGCCAAGGCGCTCAAGGCCGCCAAACCGGACGCCGAACTGGCGCTGATCGAAGGCATGAACCACGTGATGCGCATCGTGCCCAACGACGTGAAGCGGCAATTGGCCTCCTATAAAGATCCGCAATTACCACTGGCGGCCGAACTCGGCGCGCGAATCCTCGAGTTTATTGACGGACTTCGCACCCGTTAAACGCTGTCAGAAGGCGTTCTCAACCAGTTTTCACGCCGTGAAAACCAGTTGAGAACGTCCCTGGCCCTCCAGTCCTGAAAAAAACGGCCGATAAGCCTTTGTCGCCAGCGCTATGACTGGCGGCAAGCAGAGCTTGGACAGGATCTCGCCGTTATGACTGATACCCAGACTTCACCCGACACCACCGCTGAAAAAGACGCACCGCCAGCGGTCGAGCTGCCGTGGGCGGACGTCCACGTCGAGCACCACAAAATGCTCCGCCTGGCGCCGCTGAAAACCGACCGCAACACCGGTGGACGGCCGTTGCGCTTTGTCGAATTCGGTTACGCCGAACGCAATAGCAAGGAACACAGCCTGCTGCGCATGGCCATCAAACTGCCGGGCCAACGGGTGCGCAAAGAACAGAATCATCTGGATGTCTGGGTTGATCACGCTGCCAAACGTGTGCATTTCGGCCCGGAAAGTGGTTTGCAGATCGAGCCGATGAACCGTGGCATCGGACGTTATATGGCCGCTCAGGGCATTACGTGGGCGAAGAAAAGATGGCCCGCCTACACCGTCGATGGTACTGACCTGAACAACAAGGATGCGTTGAACGAAGACACTCGCCTGCGCCGCGATCACTTTCTGCGGGTGCACGGTTTTGACGTGGTCTACGCCGACGCCCAGCATTTGAAGGGCAGCGTTAAAGAGGTGTCGGTCGGTGATTTGCTCGGCGACTGGAACAGCGAAAAGTTGCAGCAGGTGGAAATCCTCGAAGCCGCGCAGATGCTCCAACAAGCCGAGCAGAACCTGGCGGAACAGGAAGTCAAACTGAAGAAGCACGAAGAAAAGGTCAGCAAGTACAAACGCGAAGACGCCGGGCTGCGTTTTACCATTACGTGTCTGGTGGCGTTTGCGGTGTTTCAGGCGGGATTGTTGATCTGGATTGCTACGCACCGTTGAAGGCTTGAGACCGCGGCGCTGCCATCGTGGGCAAGCCACGCTCCCACAGGTTTTGTGTGTGCCAGATCAATAGGACACAACACAAAACCTGTGGGAGCGTGGCTTGCCCGCGAAGGCTTTCTAGAGTCAGACGCGAGAAGCGAACAGCGCCTGATGATCGCGGCACTGCTCCGCTGTCAGCATGAACACTCCATGCCCACCGCGCTCGAACTCCAGCCAGGCGAAGTCGACTTCCGGGTACAGCGCCTCGACGTGAACCTGGCTGTTACCCACCTCGACAATCAGCAAACCTTTCTCGGTCAGATGATCCGCCGCTTCGGCGAGCATGCGGCGCACCAGGTTCAAACCGTCATCGCCACAGGCCAGGCCCAGCTCCGGTTCGTGCTGATACTCGTGCGGCATGTCGGCGAAATCTTCCGCATCGACGTAGGGCGGGTTCGACACGATCAGGTCGAAACGTTGACCCGGCAAGCCATCAAAACCATCGCCCTGAACGGTGAACACCCGCTCATCGACACCGTGGCGCTCGATGTTCTGGTTCGCCACTTCCAGCGCTTCGAACGACAGATCGGCCAGTACCACTTCGGCGTTCTGGAACTCATAAGCACAGGCGATGCCGATGCAACCGGAACCGGTGCACAGGTCTAGAATGCGCGCAGGCTCGGCGCCGAGCCACGGTTCGAAACGCTTTTCGATCAGCTCGCCAATTGGCGAACGCGGGATCAGCACGCGTTCGTCGACAATGAACGACATACCGCAGAACCAGGCTTCACCCAGTAGGTAAGCGGTCGGAATGCGCTCTTCGATGCGACGTTTGAGCAGGCGCTGCAAGTTGACCAGTTCGTCCTCTTCCAGATTGCAGTCGAGGTAGCTATCGGCGATTTCCCACGGCAAGTGCAGCGCACCCAACACCAGTTGACGGGCTTCGTCCCAGGCGTTGTCGGTCCCATGGCCGAAAAACAGATCCTCCCCATGGAAGCGGCTGACGGCCCAACGGATATGGTCACGCAGGGTACGAAGTCGGGAAGTGATCACGGGGCAAACTCCAGAAAAAACGACTGACGATTCTAACAGCCAAAAGACGCCACGACGACGCAGGAAAAACACCGGACCAGATGTAGGACTCTTCTATTTTTTCAGCAAGCTATTGAACAGAACGAGTATCTTGACAAGGCTGCGACCCAACAACGGCGGTGCCTACGATGGTAGCGATTCACAGAAGCGCTCAGCCAGAGGACAATGTCGCAAAAGCCCCACTCGAAGGAGCCCCAGAATGTCCGTTCCAAAAACGATGTTTCAACTCAGCGGCCGTGGTTATGCAGCGGCCAATCTGGGTCATGCGACCCTTGTCATCATCGATGCCCAGAAAGAATACCTCAGCGGCCCCTTGGCACTGAGCGGCATGGATGCTGCCGTCGCGAACATCAAGCAACTGGTCGCCGCTGCCCGTGCTGCCGGTCGGCCGATCGTGCACGTGCGCCACCTCGGCACCGTCGGTGGGCTGTTCGACCCGCAAGGCGAGCGCGGTGAGTTCATCCCGGGCCTGGAGCCACAGGGCGATGAAACCATCATCGGAAAATTGCTGCCGAGTGCGTTTCATGGCACCGAACTGCTGGAGCGCCTGCAGAATCTCGGCTCGCTGGACCTTATCGTCTGCGGCTTCATGAGCCATTCCAGCGTCAGCACTACCGTGCGCGCCGCGAAGAACCTGGGCTTTCGTTGCACATTGGTTGAAGACGCCTGCGCGACTCGCGATCTGCCCTCCAAGGGTGGCGTCCTGAGCGCCGAGCACGTTCAGCACACCGAGATGGCGATCATGGCGGACAATTTCGCCACCCTCGCCCAGACCCGCGAACTGATCTGATCGACCGTCGATGAGCGGTCCATGCCGCCGCTCATCCGCAAAAGCCTCTCATTTGCTGTAATTGCCCTAGCCTCAGGAACATCCCGGTCAACTCCCGGTCGAAGGGCCGATACCCATTGAGGAAGGTCGGAATGAAGTTATCCGATGGTTTTGATGCACGCCGCTTGCGGCCCAAAGGCCAAAGCAACTGGCGTTTTCGCTTCGGCGCAGCCATTGCCGCTCTGCTGGCGATGTGCGGCGTGCTGCTGGTGATGGCAGGTGCCGCCAGCCTGCTCGGCCAAGCGCCCGCCCTGGGCGAGTTAAATACCAACCGGGTCGGTTCGGCAGTGATTTTGGCCATTGGCCTGTTCGTGCTGTACATCGGCGTGTGGCTGTGGCGCCGCTGCCGCCGCCGTTCGCGTCAATCGCAAGAGCTGAACATGTCCCCGCATTTGATGAAAAAACACGACTGAGCCGAACGCCACGCGTTTTGTCGCGCCCCATTCGCTTCGACTTGGGTAAACTGGCCGCCCTTCGCGGAGGCTGACATGCAAGACGACGATTTTTCCCTGTTCAAAAGCGCGATCCAAGGCGTCAAGCCGATCAAGCACGATCGCGCCGAAACCGGCAAACCCAAGGCCGACCGCGCGCAAATCGCCAAGCTGCGCCAGGCCGCCACCGTGCGCACCGATGCCACCACCGTTGATGGGCTGTCCGATCAGTTCGTCATTGATGTCGGCCCCGAAGATGAGCTGATGTGGGCCCGCGACGGTGTCCAGGAAAGCCAGATGCGCAAGCTCAAGATCGGACAGATTCCGTTCGAAGGCAGCCTCGACCTGCATGGCATGAACGTGGAAAAGGCCCGTGAGACCCTATGGGCCTTTCTGGCCGAAGCGACCAAATTCGAAATCCGCTGCGTACGTGTCACCCACGGCAAAGCGGTGCGCCTGGACGGCAAGCGGCCGATGATCAAAAGCCACGTCAACACGTGGCTGCGTCAGCATCCACAGGTGCTCGGTTTCACCTCGTGCCAACCGAAACACGGCGGCGCCGGAGCGGTTTATGTGATGCTCAAACGCACCATGATGGAAGGTCGCGACGAGTGATACCGTCGCTTCACGCTTGCAGCGCCGTGTCCGTCACCGTACCCTTGCCCTTTGCGTAAAATCCCACAGGTAGTTTCATGTCCCTGGAACAGAATTACACCGAGATTCTCGGCCAATTGGGCGAGGACGCCTCCCGCGAGGGCCTGCTCGACACGCCAAAACGTGCCGCCAAAGCCATGCAGTACCTCTGCCGCGGTTATGAACAGACACTGGAAGAGGTCACCAACGGTGCCTTGTTCAGCTCCGACAACAGCGAGATGGTGCTGGTCAAGGACATCGAGCTCTACTCGTTGTGCGAGCACCACATGCTGCCGTTCATCGGCAAGGCCCATGTTGCCTACATCCCGAGCGGCAAGGTCCTGGGGCTGTCGAAAGTCGCGCGGATCGTCGATATGTACGCTCGCCGCCTGCAGATCCAGGAAAACCTCAGTCGCCAGATCGCCGATGCGGTCCAGCAAGTCACCGGCGCCCTGGGCGTTGCGGTGGTGATCGAGGCCAAGCACATGTGCATGATGATGCGCGGTGTGGAGAAACAGAACTCGACGATGATCACCTCGGTGATGCTCGGCGAGTTCCGCGAAAACGCGGCCACCCGCAGCGAGTTTCTCAGCCTGATCAAGTAACTCGCAGCACGAAGAAAACCGGCACTGATCGCCGGTTTTTTTTCGCCTGCGAAAATCAGGTAAGCTGCGCGCCTTCTGTTTGCCCCTGTGAGGCTTATACCGTGTTCGTTAAAGCGCTTCGTGTCGGCCTTGGCCAACTGATCATCTTCATCGACTTCATCACTCGTCCGGGCAAAAAACAGCGCCCTGCCGAAGCTCAGGCTCAGGTCAACACGGCCGCCAAGGACCTGACCCTGTATCAGTTCCACGCCTGCCCGTTCTGCGTGAAAACCCGTCGCACCCTGCGTCGCCTGAACGTTCCGGTGGCGTTGCGCGATGCCAAGAACAACGAACAGGATCGCCAGGCTCTGCTGGAGCAAGGTGGCAAGATCAAGGTGCCGTGCCTGCGCATCGAAGAGAATGGCCAGACCACCTGGATGTATGAATCCAAGGTGATCATTGATTATCTGGATAAGCGGTTTGCTGCGGCCTGATGGTTTTGTGTTGCGCTGACTGACGCCTTCGCGAGCAAGCCCGCTCCCACATTGGTTTTGTGGTTTGATGGGATTTGTGTTCAACACCGATTCAGTGTGGGAGCGGGCTTGCTCGCGAAGAGGCCGGCACAATCACTGCAAATTTCAGACAAAAATAAACCGGCCCTTGCGCCGGTTTATTCGTTTCTACCCTCCCCTCAAGCCGCTTCTGCGGCTTGGGCCTGGCGCACCACCGTCGCCAATCGCTTGAGCCCTTCGTCCAGTCGCGCCGGGTCGATGTGGCTGAAATTCAGCCGCAGATGACCGGGGTTGTTGTCCGGCTCAGGAAAAAACGGCTCGCCCGGCATAAACGCCACATCCGCCGCCAGCGCAGCCTTGAGCAGTGTGCGCGTATCCAGCGGCTGCTTGAGTGTCAGCCAGAAAAACAACCCGCCCTGCGGCACGTTCCACTGCGCCAGATCGCAAAAGTGCGTTTCCAATGCCGACTGAAACGCATCCCGACGAACCCGATAGAAATCACGCAACTCACCCAGATGCTGTTGGTATTTCTCAGTGCCGATCCATTGCAGCGCTTGCCACTGCCCGATGCGGTTGGTGTGCAGATCGGCCGATTGCTTGAGCCGCAGCAAGTGCGCAAACAGGTCTGGGCTGGCGATCAGGTAACCGACCCGCAAGCCCGGCAACAGGGTTTTCGACACGGTACCGGTGTAGATCCAGCTGGCTTTGTTCAAGCGGCTGACGATCGGCGTGGCACTGCCGCCGTCGAAGGTCAGTTCGCGGTAGGGCTCGTCTTCGATCAGGGTTACGCCGAACTCGTCGAGCAACGCCGCCACTGCATCGCGCTTAGCCTCGCTGTAGCGCACTGCCGACGGGTTCTGAAACGTCGGAATCAGGTAGATGAACGCTGGCTTGTGTTTTTCCAGACGGTTACGCAGTTGTGCCAGGTTCGGGCCATCGGCTTCCAATGGGACGGTGATGCAGTCGGCGCCAAACAGCTGAAAAATCTGCAACGCCGCCAGGTAGGTCGGTGCTTCGAGCAGAATCTCGGTGCCTTTGTCGATGTACAGCTTGGCCGCAAGATCGAGGGTTTGCTGGGAACCGCTGACCACCAGCACCTGACTCGCCTCACACGGCACACCCAACGCTCGGGCTTCGGCCGCCAGCGCCTCACGCAGCGCCGGCTCGCCTTCGCTCATGCCGTACTGCCCCATGGACAGCGGCATGTCGGCCCACTCGACTTTCGGCAACATGGCTTCGGCCGGCAAGCCGCCGGCGAACGACATCACTTCCGGACGCTGGGCGGCGGCGAGGATTTCACGGATCAAAGAACTTTTAAGGCGCGAGACACGTTCGGAAAAAGCCATGGGGGTCACCGGTAGCGAGGCCTGAGGAAAATGAGTCAAACTGGTTGACCGAAATTACGACAGACCGAGCGGATACGTCAACATGCTTGACCTTAAAAACCCCAACACTCAGCAACAAGCCATGGAAGCGTTTTTCTTCGGTTACCAGGCGTTCACCGCCAAGGCCGACGAAATGCTCGAGCGTCGCGGCTTGAGCCGGGTGCACCAACGCATCGTGTTTTTCATTGCCCGCTACCCTGCCCTCAGCGTCAAGGAGTTGCTGGCGTTGCTCGGCGTGAGCAAACAGGCGCTGAACATTCCGCTGCGTCAGTTGGTGGAAATGCATTTGGTGAACAGCGTCGCGTCCGAGACCGACAAGCGTAAGCGGCTGCTGGAACTGACTGCGGAAGGCGCGCGGTTCGAGCAGTCGCTGCGGCGCGAGCAGGTGAAATTGCTCGAGCGGGTGTTTGCCGAAGCTGGGGAGACGGCGGTGAATGGGTGGTTGGCGGTGAATCTCGCGCTGGGTAAAAGTCAGGTGGCAGCTGACTGAAATGCTCTATCCGCGACATGTGTGAAGCTATCGCGGGCAAGCCACGCTCCCACAGGGGAATGCGCTCACCTGTGGGAGCGGGCTTGCCCGCGAAGGCGTCCTTCCTGGCGATATATCCCTATTGCCAAACTTTTCGTCTACAAAATCAAAAACATTATTTGCTTTATTTGTATACAAAAGCATAATTCGCTTCGTGCGAGTTCCTGACCAACAGGTCAACAAATTCGCAAGTACCTCAAAGGGTCGCTGCCACCCTCATGGGTCCGGCCCTGGAAATAACAATAAAACTCTTGAGGAGTACTCGCTGTGGAAAGCCGCAAATCCGAAGCCCCGACGCTGGAACTCTCGCCGCCATTACGCAATGGCTGGCTGGAGCGCATCTTCAAACTCAGCTTGCACGGCACCACGGTGAAGACCGAGCTGATCGCCGGTCTGACAACCTTCATCACCATGGCTTACATCATCTTCGTCAACCCGAACATCATGGCCGATGCCGGCATCGATCACGGCGCGGCGTTCGTCGCCACCTGCATCGCCGCCGCGCTGGGTTGCCTGCTGATGGGCCTGTACGCCAACTGGCCGGTCGGCCTGGCACCGGGCATGGGCCTGAACGCGTTCTTCACCTACACCGTGGTCGGCACCATGGGCTACAACTGGGAAACCGCCCTCGGTGCGGTGTTCATCTCCGGTGTGTTGTTCATGTTCCTGACCTTTTCCCGGATTCGCGAATGGCTGCTCAACAGCATTCCAGTGAGTTTGCGCTTTGCCATGGGCGCCGGTGTGGGTCTGTTTCTGGGGCTGATCGGCTTGAAAACCGCGGGCATCGTTGTCGATAGCCCGGCCACCCTGATCAAGCTCGGTTCCCTGCGCGAACCTGGTCCGCTGCTGGCGGCCATCTGCTTCCTGATGATTGCCGTGCTCAGCTACCACAAAGTATTCGGCGCGATTCTCATCAGCATCATCACCGTGACCCTGGCTGGTTGGGGCCTGGGGCTGGTGCACTACGAGGGCATCATGTCTGCCCCGCCGAGCCTGGCTCCGACGTGGATGGCCATGGACGTCGCCGGTGTATTCAATATCAGCATGATCAGCGTGGTTCTGGCTTTCCTCTTTGTGCACATGTTTGACACCGCTGGCACCTTGATGGGCGTTGCACAACGCGCCGGTCTGGTAAACGCTGACGGCAAGATCGAAAACCTTTCCCGCGCCCTCAAAGCCGACAGTGCTTCCAGTGTATTCGGTGCGGTGGTCGGTGTTCCGCCGGTCACCAGCTATGTGGAAAGTGCCGCGGGTGTCGCCGCGGGTGGTCGGACTGGTCTTACCGCTGTGACCGTAGGTGTGCTATTTATTGCCGCAATGTTTTTCGCACCGCTGGCTGGCATGATCCCCGCTTATGCAACCGCCGGTGCGCTGATTTATGTGGCGATGCTGATGATGGGCGGCATGGCGCATATCGAATGGGACGAAGCCACCGACAGCATTCCGGCGATCGTTACCGCGATCATGATGCCGCTGACCTTCTCGGTCGCCGACGGTATCGCGCTGGGCTTTATCACTTACGTGGTGCTGAAGGCTTTCACCGGTAAACACAAGGAAATTTCCGTCAGTTTGTGGGTGCTCTGCGCGATCTTCATCGCCAAGTTCATTTTCTTGTAAGCCGTCTACGTTTCAAAAACAGTGTTTCAAAACAGCCTCACCCCGTCGGGTGAGGCTTTTGCATATAGGGAGGAAAGTGATGAGTCTGGAAACCTGGCTGCTGTTCAGCGGCGCTGCGCTGGTGGTGATCCTGATCCCGGGACCACTGTCGTTGCTGATGATCAGCAACAGCCTGAATTACGGTTTGCGCCGTTCTTACCCGGCGTTTCTGGGAGGCGTGATTGCGTCGATCTGCCTGCTCAGTGCTTCGGCGCTTGGCTTGGGCGCATTGTTGCTGGCATCGGAACAGCTGTTCAGCGCCCTGAAAATCGTCGGTGCGTTGTACCTGTTCTATCTCGCCTGGCAGAGCTGGCAGCAATCGCGTCAGCCCTCCCAAGGCGCCGAAGTGCCCCAGGCTGCGCCGGTGCCGCGCTTTCGCGCACTGTTCGGGCGCGCGTTCATGCTCGGCGCGAGCAATCCGAAAGACATTTTGTTCTTTGCCGCTTTCCTGCCGCAGTTTTTGAGTGCTGAGCAACCCTTCTTGCCGCAGTTGCTGGTGATGATTGCCACCTGGACCGTGCTGGATCTGCTGTGCAAATTGGCTTATGGCCTCGGAGCTCATGGCGCGGCGCGGTATTTGCGCAGCGGCAACGGACAGAGCTGGTTTAACCGGGTGAGTGCGGGGTTGTTTAGCGGGGCTGGTGCGGCGTCGTTGTTGAGTCGTTAAAAGCAAAAGCTTCGCGAGCAAGCCCGCTCCCACATTTGATCTCTGCCGATCATGAATAATGTATTCGCAGAAGATCGAGTGTGGGAGCGGGCTTGCTCGCGAAGGCGTCATCAGCAACACCACATTTCTCAGAGCAAAAAAAAGCCCGCAGTGTGAGCGGGCGAAAGACCAAAGAAGCTATATGCGCAGTCGCTTCTCGGAGGAGGCAGCTGCTTGGGGGATCAACTGCCTCGGTACGTGGAATAGCTGTACGGCGAAATCAACAACGGCACGTGGTAGTGATCCTGTTCCGCAGAGATGCCGAAACGCAGCACCACCACATCCAGGAACGCAGGCTCAGGCAGCTGAACCCCACGGGCGCGGTAGTAATCACCCGCATGAAACTGAAGCTGATAGACCCCGGACCGATAGTCATCACCTTGCAGCAACGGCGAATCGACACGGCCATCGCTGTTGGTGAGCGCGGTGGCGACCAATTCCAGCTGCGAACCTTCAACGCGGTACAACTCGACCTTGATCGAACTGCCCGGGCAACCGTGTGCAGCGTCCAAAACGTGTGTAGTCAAACGTCCCATTGATTCTGCGCGCCTGCCTGCGTGGAGCAGTCAGACCTCGCGCCTCCCGAAGTCAGTTGAAAAGGAGACCGCACCGTTTCGGAGCACGAAAAGCTGCGGCGAGCGACTGATTAAGACACTTTTCATAAAAATTGTACACAATAAAAACGACATTTTTACCGCCAACTCCGCCATTCAGGGTTTAACGGCGAATCTGACGCTAAACCATACGATCAGCGGACCTCCTATCCATTAGCTGACCAGTCAGGCAGGTTTCTTGCAGTACCCTTCAAAGCGACCAGTCAGTGAAAAATGCAAAAAATCAGGCTTACAAAGTGAATATAAAGTTGTATACAATCACTCCATCGCTGTGACGCCAGCCTGCCCTCTCATCGCCAGGCCGCCACACACACCCTGACTTTGAACAAGTCGACACGAACAAGAAGGAAGACTGCAGTGAGCGCTGACTATCCACGCGACCTGATCGGTTACGGCAGTAACCCTCCTCACCCACACTGGCCGGGCAATGCCCGCATCGCGCTGTCCTTCGTGCTCAATTACGAGGAAGGTGGCGAGCGCAATATCCTGCACGGCGATAAAGAGTCCGAAGCGTTCCTCTCGGAAATGGTCTCGGCGCAGCCGCTGCAAGGCGAGCGCAACATGAGCATGGAATCCCTTTACGAGTATGGCAGCCGTGCCGGCGTCTGGCGGGTTCTGAAACTGTTCAAGGAATTCGACATTCCGCTGACCATCTTCGCCGTGGCCATGGCCGCCCAGCGCCACCCGGATGTGATCCGCGCCATGGTCGATGCTGGCCATGAAATCTGCAGTCACGGCTATCGCTGGATCGACTACCAGTACATGGACGAAGCACAGGAACGCGAGCACATGCTCGAAGCGATCCGCATCCTCACTGAAATCACCGGCGAGCGCCCACTGGGCTGGTACACCGGCCGCACCGGCCCGAACACCCGTCGGCTGGTGATGGAAGAAGGCGGTTTCCTTTACGACTGCGACACCTACGACGACGACCTGCCCTACTGGGAACCGAACAACCCGACCGGCAAGCCGCATCTGGTGATCCCCTACACCCTGGACACCAATGACATGCGCTTCACCCAGGTCCAGGGCTTCAACAAGGGCGACGATTTCTTTGAATACCTGAAAGACGCGTTCGATGTGCTGTACGCCGAAGGCGCCGAAGCACCGAAGATGTTGTCGATCGGCCTGCACTGCCGTTTGATCGGCCGTCCGGCGCGTCTGGCTTCGCTCAAACGCTTTATCGAATACGCTAAAAGTCATGAACAGGTGTGGTTCAGCCGCCGCGTCGACATCGCTCGCCACTGGCACGAAACCCACCCGTTCCAAGGGGCCGCGAAATGAGCACCTTTCAAACCATCAAACCATCGACCCTGAGCCGCGACGCGTTTGTCGCCGCCTTCGCCGACATCTACGAACACTCGCCATGGGTGGCCGAGAAGGCCTTCGACCTGGGCCAGGACGCTTCGATCGACGAGATCGAAACCCTGCACCAGCGCATGAGCGACATCTTGTTGAGCGCTGATCACACGAGCCAACTGGCCCTGATCAACGCTCACCCGGACCTGGCCGGCAAAGCCGCCGTCCAGGGCCAGCTTACCGCTGCCAGCACTGAAGAACAGTCTGGCGCGGGTATTCACCAATGCTCGAGCGATGAGTTCCAGCGCTTCACCGAGCTGAACGACGCCTACAAAGCCAAGTTCAAGTTTCCCTTCATCATGGCGGTAAAAGGCAGCAACCGGCATCAGATCCTCGCGGCGTTCGAAACGCGCATCCACAACTCGGTCGACACCGAATTCAAATGCGCGCTGGCGGAGATTAACAAGATCGCCCTGTTCCGATTACTGACCCTATAGCGAACTTGGCCCGAGCGTTAAAAAACGCGGAAAACGCCCAGGGCCCTGCAAGCATCCCAAGCCAACTAATTAAAGGCAGACAAGAAGAATGAAAGCTTACGCCGTACCTTTCGAGAAGTTCGTCAACCTGGCCGACGCCCGTCTGGGCACCAAAATCATCTCGGTCACCGATGACTGGTTTGCAGACGCCAACCGTCTGTTCCAACCGACCCCGGCCGTGTGGAAGGAGGGCGTGTTCGATGACAACGGCAAGTGGATGGACGGCTGGGAGTCGCGCCGCAAGCGCTTCGAAGGCTACGACAGCGCGGTGATCCGCCTGGGCGTACCGGGCTCGATCAAGGGCGTGGACATCGACACTTCATTCTTCACCGGCAACTACCCGCCATCGGCTTCCCTGGAAGCCTGCTTCCTGGCCTCGGGCGAGCCGGACGAAAACACCCAGTGGACTGAAGTGCTGTCGGCCGTCGAACTGCAAGGCAACAGCCACCACTACCACGAAATCAACAACGACCAGGCCTTCAGCCACCTGCGCTTCAACATCTACCCGGATGGCGGCGTGGCCCGTCTGCGCGTGTACGGCATTCCGTTCCGCGACTGGTCCGCTGTGGGCGACAACGAACAAGTCGACCTGGCTGCAGCCCTGAACGGTGGCCGTGCACTGGCCTGCTCCGACGAGCACTTCGGCCGCATGAGCAACATCCTCAACCCGGGCCGTGGCATCAACATGGGCGATGGCTGGGAAACCGCGCGTCGTCGCACGCCAGGCAATGACTGGGTGATCGTCGCGCTGGGTCACGCCGGCGAGATCGAGAAAGTCATCGTCGACACCCTGCACTTCAAAGGCAACTACCCGGACACTTGCTCGATCCAGGGTGCATTCGTGAAAGGCGGCACCGACAGCCAGATCGAAACCCAATCGCTGTTCTGGCGTGAACTGTTGCCAAGCCAGAAGCTGGAAATGCACGCCGAACATACCTTCGCCGAGCAGATCAAGGCACTGGGCCCGATCACCCACATCCGCCTGAACGTGTTTCCGGATGGGGGTGTGAGCCGCCTGCGGGTATTGGGCAAGGTCGCCAAGTAAGCGGTGAGGCCATTCGCGAGCAAGCCCGCTCCCACATTTGAAATGCATTCCCCTGTGGGAGCGGGCTTGCTCGCGAAGACGCCAGAACAGACAACACAGAACTCAACGAAAAGAAGACCAGCATGCGCACATTGACGATTGAACCGCTGACCAAAGAAGCCTTCGCCCCTTTCGGTGACGTGATCGAAACCGACGGCAGCGATCACTTCATGATCAACAACGGTTCGACCATGCGCTTTCACAAACTGGCGACGGTGGAAACCGCTACGCCAGAGGACAAGGCAATCATCAGCATTTTCCGCGCCGATGCGCAGGACATGCCGCTGACCGTCTGCATGCTGGAGCGTCATCCGCTGGGCAGCCAGGCTTTCATTCCGCTGCTCGGCAACCCCTTTCTGATCGTGGTCGCGCCACTTGGCGATGAACCTGTATCAGGCTTGGTCCGCGCCTTCGTCACCAACGGCAGGCAGGGCATTAATTACCATCGCGGCGTTTGGCACCATCCGGTGCTGACGATCGAAAAGCGGGATGACTTCCTGGTGGTTGATCGCAGTGGCACAGGCAATAACTGCGATGAGCATTTTTTCAAAGAGGATGAGCGTTTGATCCTCGCCCCCCACCAATAAGAGAAGGTCTGATCACTCGACAACAGAGTGACAGGCGAGAGGTAAAGACTGTGGAAGCACATCTGTTGGAATGGCTGAACCTGAGCGTGCGCTGGGTTCACATGATCACTGGCGTGGCCTGGATCGGCGCGTCGTTCTATTTCGTCTGGCTGGAGAACAACCTCAATCGGGTCAACCCGAAAAACGGGCTGGCGGGCGATTTGTGGGCGATCCATGGCGGCGGTATCTACCACCTGGAAAAATACAAACTGGCTCCACCGACCATGCCGGATAACCTGCACTGGTTCAAATGGGAAGCCTACTTCACCTGGTTGTCGGGGGTCGCGCTGCTGTGCGTGGTGTTCTACTCCAACCCGACGCTCTACCTGCTCGCTCCGGGCAGCAGCCTGACCGGCCCTGAAGGTGTTCTGCTGGGAATCGGCTCGCTGTTCGTCGGCTGGTTCGTCTACTCCTTCCTCTGCGACTCGGCCCTGGGCAAACGCCCTGCCCTGCTCGGTTTCATCCTGTTCGTGCTGATCATTGGCGCGGCTTACGGCTTCAGCAAAGTGTTCAGCGGTCGTGGTGCGTACCTGCACGTCGGCGCGATCATCGGCACCATCATGGTCGGCAACGTGTTCCGCATCATCATGCCGGCCCAACGCGCATTGGTGGCGGCGATTGCCGAGAACCGCACGCCCGATCCGGCGCTGCCGGCCAAAGGCTTGCTGCGTTCGCGACACAACAACTACTTCACCTTGCCGGTGCTGTTCATCATGATCAGCAACCACTTCCCGAGCACTTACGGCAGCCAATACAACTGGCTGATCCTGGCCGGGATCGCAGTGCTGGCGGTGTTGGTGCGTCACTACTTCAACACCCGTCATGACAGCCACAAGTTTGCCTGGACCCTGCCCGCTGCGGCGGTCGGCATGATTTGCCTGGCCTACGTGACCGGCCCGGCGCCGATGTCCAGCGCACCTGAAGTGGCCAAGGCACCTGGGGCCATCGAGTATCAGCCGCTGCCGGAAACCGCCCTCGGCGGTGGCAAGAAACCGGCTGAAGCTGCACCGACGGCAGCCCCTGAAACTGCACCCGCCCAGGCATCCAATGCCGGTCCTGCCTTCGACAAGGTGCACGACGTGATCCAGGAACGCTGCACAGTCTGCCATTCGGCGAAACCCACCAGCCCGCTGTTCAGCGCGGCGCCCGCGGGCGTGATGTTCGATACCCCGGAGCAGATCAAGCTTCAGGCCCCGCGCATCCAGGCCCAGGCGGTTGCCAGCCAGATCATGCCATTGGGCAACATCACCCAGATGACCCAGCAAGAGCGCGACCTGATCGGTGCGTGGATTGTTCAGGGAGCTCAAACCCAATAAGCAACACACCGTTGTAGCGAGGGGGCTTTTGTGGCCACAACAAGCCCCCCGCCACAGGTCCACCTGATACAAAAATCACAAGAATAAAAAAGATCCGAGGTGTTGCATTCCGAGCTGCCACGCCCACCCGCACTGACCCACTAAAAGACAAACCCCCTTGTGGGAGCGAGCCTGCTCGCGATGACGGTAAGACATTCAACATCCGTGTTTGATTGAACCAACGCCATCACGAGCAGGCTCTCTCCCACAAGGGTGGCTGCCTGCGCCTCAAACAATAAAAACAAAAGAGAGCAACAGATGATTCGGATAAAAACCAGCGTGCTGTTGGGCTCTGGCCTGTTGGCCGCGAGCCAGGCCATGGCCGGTGATTTACTGCTGTGGCAAACCAACAGCCTGAGCTACCTGTACGGCAAGAATTTCGTGATCAACCCGTCGATCCAGCAGACGGTGACGTTCGAGCACGCCGACAAATGGAAGTACGGCGATAACTTCCTGTTCATCGACAAGATCTTCTACAACGGCGAAGAAGACCGCAATAAAGGCCCCCACGCCTTCTATGGCGAATTCAGTCCGCGCCTGTCCTTTGGCAAGATACTCGACCGTCGTTTCGAGTTTGGCCCGGTCAAGGACGTATTGCTGGCCATGACTTACGAGTATGGCGAAGGCGACAGCGAAGCGTATCTGATCGGCCCGGGTTTCGATCTGGCAGTACCGGGTTTCAACTACTTCACCTTGAACTTCTATCGTCGCCAGACCGAAGGCCCACGCCCCGGTGATGGTGTCTGGCAGATCACTCCCACCTGGTCCTACAGCGTTGCGCTAGGCAATTCGAACCTGTTGATCGATGGCTATCTGGACTGGGTGGTGGACAACGATCGCAATGCACGCGGCACTTACCACGCCAACTTGCACATCAATCCGCAGATCAAATACGACCTGGGCAAAGCCTTGGGCTGGGGCGATAAATTCGTCTACGTCGGCACCGAATACAGCTATTGGAAAAACAAGTACGGAATCGAAAACAGCGCCAACTTTGACACTAACCAAAACACCGCCAGCCTGCTGGTAAAGGTGCACTTTTAAGATGGCCCGCAACCGTGCCCGATACCTGTCACGGGTGCTCTGTTGCAGGGCACTTGAGACCTGGCCAAGGAGTCAGTATTCTCCGCGCCCGCCCGAATCCGCTCTAAAAAAAAGCGCGGATTTAATTCCTGACCAGAAAGCCAACTTATCCCGGCTCTGGACAGTACCAAGGCTTCTCGAATTGACGCTCAATCGACTGTTTTCGAACAGCCGAGCGGGCGTTTTTTTTATTTTTTGAAAGCCTTGGCTCAGCTCTTGCTAACAGCACTAAAGCTGACCGACTGGATTGTTTTTACAGCAAAGAAAAGGCGCCACACCAGAGCGCCGACCTTAGAAAAATAACGTGGAACCACCTACTTTTTGGGAGCAACCGAATGAAACGTACGTGCACCAGCCTGATGCTCGCGGGATCCTTGCTGGCCGGGGGCCAGGCAATGGCCGGCGACTTGCTGCAATGGCAGAACAACAGCCTGACCTACCTCTATGGCAAGGACTTCCAGGTCAACCCGCGCATTCAGCAAACCGTCACCTTCGAGCACGCCGATGCCTGGAAATACGGCGACAACTTCGTGTTCGTCGACAAGATTTTCTACAACGGCAAGGAAGACAGCGGCGTCGGCTCGAACACCTATTACGGCGAAATCAGCCCACGCTTGTCGTTTGGCAAGATCTTCGACCAGAAACTGGCGTTCGGCCCGATCAAAGACG
Source organism: Pseudomonas sp. GM79 (assembly GCF_000282495.1). GTDB lineage: Bacteria > Pseudomonadota > Gammaproteobacteria > Pseudomonadales > Pseudomonadaceae > Aquipseudomonas. The sequence goes on along the minus strand of NZ_AKJE01000115.1, from coordinate 4,923 downwards.
TGCTGCTGGCCATGACATACGAGTTCGGTGAGGGCGATACCGAGTCCTACCTGATCGGTCCGGGTTTCGACCTGGCGATTCCCGGGTTCGACTACTTCCAGCTGAACTTCTACCAGCGTCACACCGAAGGCAGCCGTGCGGGTGACAACGTCTGGCAGATCACACCGGCCTGGTCCTACACCATTCCCGTGGGCGATTCGAACATCCTGATCGATGGTTTCATGGACTGGGTAGTCGATAACGACAAGAACAGCAAAGGCACCTACCACGCCAACCTGCACTTCAACCCACAGATCAAATACGACTTGGGCAAAGCCCTGAACATCGGCGAGAAGCAGTTGTACGTCGGTGTCGAGTACGACTACTGGTCAGACAAGTACGGGATCAAGGACAGCCAGTACTTCAAGACCGATCAGAGCAACACGAGCTTCCTGGTGAAGTTCCACTTCTGATCTTCGCTTTATGTGGCGTCTGGAAGGACGCCTTCGCGAGCAAGCCCGCTCCCACAGTTGATCAGTGGTGATCACAAATAACGTGTTCACAGGAGATCCTATGTGGGAGCGGGCTTGCTCGCGAAAGCCACATCGCAAATCTCAAGCCGGAACCGCAGGCTCCACCAACCCCAGAAACCGGCACAACTCATGCCGTTTGGCCAACGCATCGCGCCGCCCCAGATCGATCAACTCACTGCAATATCCCGCCTCGAACAGCAGATAACTCAATACCCCTGCCCCGCTGGTCTTGGTCGCCCCCGGCCCGCGCAAAAACAGACGCAAGGCCGCCGGCAATTCCTGGCGATGCCGCGCCGCAATTTCATCGATCGGCTGACTCGGCGAAATCACCAGCACCTCCACCGGCGCTGCTCCCAATGCCCGACTCGGCGCGCCGTCGGGCAACAGATGGCTGAACTGATTCAGACGCTGCAGCAACTCGATGTCACTTTCCAGGCTGTCAATGAACGTACTGTTGAGCATGTGCCCGCCGATTTGCGCCAGGGTGGGCTGCTGACCTGTGTAGGCGCGTTGCAGCGGCTGTTGCGGGTCGACCCCGCGCGGGTTGCCGCTGACGCCCACCACCAGTACGCGGCTGGCACCCAGGTGCAGGGCCGGGCTGATCGGTGCCGATTGACGCACCGCGCCATCGCCGAAATATTCTTCACCGATCTTCACCGGCGCAAACAGCAACGGAATCGCCGAACTGGCCAGCAAATGATCGACGCTCAATTGTGTCGGCACGCCGATTCGCCGATGGCGCAACCAGGCTTCGATGGTGCCGCCGCCCTGATAAAACGTGACGGCCTGACCGGATTCATAACCAAACGCCGTGACCGCCACCGCCTTCAATTGCTTTTGCGCGATGGCCTCGGCAATTCCGGGCATGTGCAGTTTTTCGTTGAGTAAACCGCGCAGCGGCGAGCTGTTGAGCAGGGCCACGGGCACCGGAGCGCCAACCCCCATCAGATTGTGACTGACAAAACGGGTGGCTTGATGGATCACCCCCGGCCAGTCGCTGCGCAATACCAGATGACTGCGGAAACCTTGCCAGAAGGCAGTCAGACGCTGAATCGCGCCGCGAAAGTCCATTGCCCCACTGGCCAGGCTGACCGCGTTGATCGCGCCAGCCGATGTACCGACGATCACCGGAAACGGATTCGCCGCTCCCACCGGCAGCAGCTCGGCAATCGCCGCCAGCACGCCCACCTGATAAGCCGCCCGAGCCCCGCCGCCGGAAAGTATCAACCCTGTAACCGGTTCAGCAGAACTCATCGCAACACTCCATGGTGCTTAAAGGGATCGGTGACTCAACCGCGTTTGGCGTACAGCTTCGCCTCGCCCGGTGGACGGGTCTTGAAGCGGCGATGTGCCCAGAGGTATTGCTCCGGACATTCGCGCAAAGCACTTTCGACCCACTGGTTGATCCGAATGCAGTCAGCCTCTTCCGTCTCACCGGGAAAGCCCTCGAGCGGCGCATGAATCACCAACCGATAACCACTGCCGTCCGCCAGGCGTTGCTGAGTGAATGGCACTACCAGTGCCTTGCCCAGCCGTGCGAACTTGCTGGTGGCGGTGACGGTTGCCGCTTCAATCCCGAACAGCGGCACGAAGATACTTTGCTTGGCGCCATAGTCCTGATCCGGCGCGTACCAGATCGCTCGGCCTGAGCGCAGCAGTTTGAGCATGCCGCGCACGTCGTCACGCTCCACCGCCAGCGAGTCGAGGTTGTGCCGCTCGCGACCAAGACGCTGGATGTAGTCGAACAGTGGATTCTTGTGTTCGCGGTACATGCCATCGATGGTGTGTTGCTGACCGAGCAGTGCCGCGCCGATTTCCAGCGTGGTGAAATGCACGGCCATCAGAATCACGCCCTTGTCCTGCGCCTGGGCCTTCTTCAAATGCTCCAGGCCTTCGATATGGGCCAGTTTCGCCAAACGCTTGCGCGACCACCACCAGCTCATGGCCATCTCGAAGAAGGCGATGCCGGTGGAGGCGAAGTTTTCCTTGAGCAGACGCTTGCGCTCGGCAGCGGACTTTTCAGGGAAACACAGTTCAAGATTGCGCTTGGCAATGCGCCGTCGGTCGCCCGCCACTCGGTACATCAAGGCACCCAAGACGCGACCGACCGACAGCAACGCCGGATATGGCAACTGCACAATCAGCCACAACAGCCCCAAGCCACACCACAGCGGCCAGAAACGTGGAGAAAGAAATGCTGTTCGAAAACGCGGGCGATCCATTAAAGGTTCCGTCAAGACAGTGGCCGCGCATTCTACATCGTTCGACCCGGCTTGCGGCCTGCGGGCGTTCTCGTTATAAGTCTCGGCACTTTTAGTGACAAGTCGTTGTATGCCGACCATGAGCCAAACCGAACCGCTAGACCAAGATCCCGTGTTCCAGTTGAAGGGCAGCATGCTTGCCATTACGGTGCTGGAACTGGCCCGTAACGACCTTGAGAACCTTGATCGGCAACTGGCCGCCAAGGTCGCCCAGGCGCCAAACTTCTTCAGCAATGCGCCGCTGGTCCTGGCCCTGGACAAACTTCCGGCCAGCGAAGCCTCGGTCGATCTGCCGGGGCTGATGCGCATCTGCCGCCAGCATGGCCTGCGCACACTGGCGATCCGTGCCAGCCGCATTGAAGACATTGCCGCCGCCATCGCCGTCGATCTGCCGGTGCTGCCGCCGTCCGGCGCCCGTGAACGCCCGCTCGACCCGCACGAAGGCACCGTTGCGAAAAAACCGGAAAAACCACCGGAACCGACCATCAAACCGACCAAAATCATCACCTCGCCCGTACGCGGTGGCCAGCAGATTTATGCCCAGGGTTGCGATTTGGTGGTGATTTCGTCGGTCAGCCCGGGGGCGGAACTTCTCGCCGATGGGAACATCCATGTATACGGCGCGATGCGCGGTCGTGTCTTGGCCGGCGTCAAAGGTGACACGAAAGCCAGGATTTTCTGTCAGCAAATGACCGCTGAACTGGTCTCTATCGCTGGCCACTACAAGGTTTCCGAGGATTTGCGTCGTGATCCATTGTGGGGCGCGGGCGTACAAGTCAGCCTGTCGGGCGACGTGTTGAACATCATTCGGCTTTAACGGATACTGCCGCATTTTCCAAGCATCTCTAAAACGTAGCGAAAACGGCTCAAACGAAGTAGGAAAAAGGCCAAAAGCAGTGTTTACCGGGGGTAAACGCCGCTCAGAACCGGATTCCAGCCAAGGCTGTCCGACTGCAGTAGTTTTTCAAGAGATGTTTTTCAGGGGCTAAACGTCCTTTTTCCTTAGGGGTAAAACACCTTGGCCAAGATTCTCGTGGTTACATCCGGCAAGGGTGGTGTGGGTAAGACCACCACCAGCGCCGCTATCGGTACCGGCCTCGCTCTGCGTGGTCACAAAACAGTTATCGTCGACTTCGACGTCGGCTTGCGTAACCTCGACCTGATCATGGGTTGCGAGCGCCGCGTGGTGTATGACTTCGTCAACGTGGTAAACGGCGAAGCCAACCTGCAACAGGCTCTGATCAAAGACAAGCGTCTGGAAAACCTCTACGTACTGGCCGCCAGTCAGACTCGCGATAAAGACGCGCTGACAGTCGAAGGCGTCGAAAAGGTCCTGATGCAGCTCAAGGAAGACTTCGAATTCGTGGTCTGCGACTCTCCGGCGGGCATCGAGAAAGGCGCCCACCTGGCCATGTACTTCGCTGATGAAGCGATTGTAGTGACCAACCCGGAAGTCTCCTCCGTACGTGACTCGGATCGCATGCTGGGCCTGTTGGCCAGCAAGTCCCGTCGTGCCGAAAACGGCGAAGACCCGATCAAGGAACACTTGTTGCTGACCCGCTACAACCCGACACGCGTGAGTAACGGTGAAATGCTCGGCGTCGAAGACGTCAAGGAAATCCTCGCAGTAACCCTGCTGGGCGTGATTCCGGAATCGCAAGCCGTCCTCAAGGCATCCAACCAGGGCGTACCTGTGATTCTCGACGACCAGAGCGACGCCGGTCAGGCGTATAGCGATGCCGTTGATCGTCTGCTGGGTAAAACCGTGGACCATCGTTTCCTCGATGTCGAGAAGAAGGGATTCTTCGAGCGACTTTTTGGAGGTAGGTAATGAACCTTTTTGACTTCTTTCGTGCCAGTAAAAAGGTCAGCACCGCGTCGGTAGCGAAAGAGCGTCTACAGATCATCGTGGCGCATGAACGCGGCCAGCGCAGTACGCCGGATTACCTGCCAGCCTTGCAGAAGGAACTGGTGGAAGTGATCCGCAAGTACGTCAATATCGGGTCCGATGACGTGCACGTCGCTCTGGAAAACCAGGGCAGTTGCTCGATCCTGGAACTCAATATCACCCTGCCAGATCGCTGAGTCGATCCGGCAGGAGCCACGGCGGCTCAGAACCTTCAGGCTCTTGTAGGAGCTGCCGCAGGCTG
>NZ_AKJE01000114.1 GCF_000282495.1 Pseudomonas sp. GM79 | reverse complement strand
CGGCACAGTCAACATTGATGTTGCCTGACACATCGCCTTCGCGAGCAAGCCCGCTCCCACAGGTTTCGCACCTTAACTGACTGGCATTAGGCTATATCAGCCGGTTTTTTTACGTCCGAAATAAACTTATGCACCTTTTTCGACGTTTTATTTGCTTAAGAAATATGTATGTAAATCATAAGCTTAAAAACTAAAAACGACGTTTTTCAACAAAACGGTACACAGGTTATCCACAGAATCTCAGACAGCCACTTGATCGGTCGCATTCGGGGCCGCCGGGGCTGCTGGCAGCGAGCCCATCTCGCGCTGCATCTGTTCGTTCCAGGCCTGCACCCGATCATTCAGGTCGGCAATGGCTCGCGGCCCGTTACCCTCGGCGTACATCGGCGCGCCAATGATCACGGTGATCACGCCTTGCTTCTTTGCCCAACCGGTTTTTGGCCAGAACTTGCCGGCATTGTGCGCAATCGGCAGTACCGGTAATGACGCATTGACGGCCAACGCGGTGCCACCGCGGGAAAACTTGCCGATCGTGCCATAGGGAACGCGAGTCCCTTCCGGGAAGATCAGTACCCAGACCTTGTCCTTGAGCAGCTCATCGCCCTTCTTCGCCACATGCTTGAGCGCAGCTTTTGGATTGCCACGGTCGATGGCGATCGGTCGCAGCATGGCCATGGCCCAGCCGAAGAACGGAACGTAGAGCAGTTCGCGCTTGAGCACCTGGCTCAGCGGCTCGAAGTAGGCCGAGAGAAAGAATGTCTCCCAGGTGCTCTGGTGGTTCGACTGAATCACGCAGGGCTGGTCAGGCACGTTCTCGGCACCCTTCACTTCGTAACGGATACCCAGAAAGACTTTGCTCAGCCATAAGGCGCAGCGGCACCAGTACACGTTGATAAAGCGATAGCGCGCCTTGAACGGCAGAAACGGCGCGATAAAAAAGCTCAGGGTGCACCAGAGCAAAGAGCTGGTGCCCAGCAGCAGGTAAAAGAGGAAAGTTCTGATGGCCTGCAGTATCGACATGGCGACATTTACCGTTGCGGGCATTGCCCGCCTATTCAAGCGCACTCCCGATCAGTCCTTGGTCAGGATGTCAGAAGAGCCTTAGTTGTGGATAAGTTCCGCGGCAATCGCCGCCAGATCGTCAAAAATCAAGGTGCCTGCCGGTAGGGTCTTGCCCTGAGTCTTTTCGCCTTTCCCGGTCTTTACCAAAACTGGCTGACAGTCGACGGCTTTGGCGGCTTCCAGGTCACCGAGAGTATCGCCGACGAACCATAGATTCGTCAGCGAAACGTTGTAATGCGCGGCGATGGTTTTCAACATCCCGGGTTTTGGCTTGCGGCAATCGCAGCCATCGTCTGGGCCGTGCGGGCAATAGACAATTAGCCCGACTTCACCGCCCTGCTCCGCCACCAGCTCGCGCAAGCGAGCGTGCATGGCATCCAGGGTGGCGATGTCGTAATAGCCGCGAGCGATGCCCGACTGGTTGGTAGCGACCGCCACCGTCCAGCCGGCCTTGCTCAACTGCGCGATCGCTTCGATCGAACCGGGGAGCGGAATCCACTCCTCCACCGACTTGATGTACGCGTCGGAGTCGTAATTGATCACTCCGTCCCGATCGAGAATCAGCAGTTTCAACAGCAGCCCCTTAGCCCAGCAGCGAAATGTCGGCGACGCCGAGGAACAAGCCACGCAGACGCGCCAGCAGCGCATAGCGGTTGGCTCGCACCTTGGCATCTTCGGCGTTGACCATCACCGCTTCGAAGAATGCATCTACCGGCTCGCGCAAGGCGGCCAAACGTGCCAGCGATTCGCTGTACTGACGCGCAGCGGCCATTGGCTGAACAGCCTGGTCAGCCTGCTGGATCGCCGAATACAGGGAGAACTCGTTGGCGTTGTCGAAGTATTTGGCTTCAACGACCGAAGGAACGGTGCCTTCGACCTTGCTCAGCAAGTTCGAAACGCGCTTGTTCACAGCGGCCAGGGCTGCGGCTTCCGGCAATTTGCGGAACGCTTCTACCGCTTGTACACGCTGATCGAAGTCCAGCGCCGAACCCGGCTTCAGGGCACGGACCGACAGGTAAGTCCCGACATCAACGCCTTCGTCTTCATAACGGGCACGCAGACGATCGAAGATGAATTCCAGCACCGAGTCATTCAGGCCGGCAGCTTTGACCTTGGTACCGAACGCATTCACGGCAAACGCCACGGCGTCGTTCAGGTCGAGGTCGAGCTTCTTGTCGATCAGGATCCGCAACACACCCAGAGCAGCACGGCGCAGGGCGTACGGGTCTTTGCTCCCGGTTGGCAACATGCCGATACCGAAAATACCCACCAGCGTGTCGAGCTTGTCGGCGATGGCCACGGCCGCACCGGTGAGGGTCGTCGGCAATTCAGCGCCGGCACCGCGGGGCATGTACTGCTCGTTCAGCGCCAGGGCGACTTCTTCCGGCTCGCCGTCGTTGAGGGCGTAGTAGTAACCGGCGACACCTTGCATCTCCGGGAACTCACCGACCATCTCGGTCGCCAGGTCGCACTTGGACATCAGGCCGGCACGGGAAGCCCACGCCGGGTTGCCACCAATGCGTTGAGCGATGAACGCGGCGAGCCTGGAAACGCGCTCGGCCTTGTCGTAGACGCTGCCGAGTTTTTCCTGGAACACCACGTTCTGCAGACGCAGGTTGAAGTCTTCGAGTTTCTGCTTCTTGTCTTGCTTGAAGAAGAACTCGGCGTCGGTCAGGCGTGGGCGAACCACTTTCTCGTTACCGGCGATGATCTGCTGCGGGTCTTTGCTTTCGATGTTGGCCACGGTAATGAAACGAGGCAGCAACTTGCCGTCGGCATCCAGCAGGCAGAAATATTTCTGGTTGTCCTGCATGGTGGTGATCAGCGCTTCTTGCGGCACGTCGAGGAAACGTTCTTCGAACGAGCACACCAGCGGCACCGGCCATTCAACCAGCGCGGTCACTTCGTCGAGCAGGCTCGGCGGCACGATCGCCGTACCTTCCTGCAGGGTCGCCAGTTCTTCGGTGCGCTTGCTGATCAGCTCGCGACGCTCGTTGGCGTCGGCCAGCACATAAGCCGCACGCAGATCGCTCAGGTAGTTGGCCGGCGAGGTGATGCGCACGCTTTCAGGATGGTGGAAGCGGTGACCACGGGAATCGCGGCCGGACTTCTGGGCAAGGATGGTGCAGTCGATGACATGGTCACCAAGCAGCATCACCAGCCATTGGGTCGGGCGAACGAATTCTTCTTTGCGAGCACCCCAGCGCATGCGCTTGGGGATAGGCAGGTCGTTCAGGGAGTCTTCGACGATGGTCGGCATCAGGCTCGCGGTCGGCTTGCCGGCGATGCTTTGGCTGTAGCGCAGTTTTGGACCGCTCTGATCGATTTCGCTCAGGTCGACGCCGCACTTCTTGGCGAAGCCCAGGGCTGCTTGAGTCGGGTTGCCTTCGGCATCGAACGCGGCCTGACGTGGCGGGCCGTCGAGGTTGATGCTGCGATCCGGCTGCTGGGTCGCCAGCGCGGTAATCAGCACGGCCAGACGACGTGGCGCGGCGTAGACGGTTTTGGTTTCGTAGTTCAGGCCGGCAGCTTGCAGGCCTTTGTCGATACCGGCCATAAACGCTTCGGCCAGGGTGTTCAGGGCTTTGGGTGGCAGTTCTTCGGTGCCCAATTCAACCAGAAAATCTTGAGCACTCATTGTGCAGCCTCCAGCTTGGCCAGTACTTCATCACGCAGGTCCGGGGTCGCCATCGGGAAGCCCAGCTTGGCTCGAGCCAGCAGGTAGGCTTGCGCAACGGAACGCGCCAGGGTGCGTACACGCAGGATGTATTGCTGACGCGCGGTCACCGAGATCGCCCGGCGCGCATCCAGCAGGTTGAAGGTGTGGGAAGCCTTCAACACCATTTCGTAGCTCGGCAACGGCAATGGCTGATCAAGTTCGATCAGGCGCTTGGCTTCGCTTTCATAGAAGTCGAACAACTCGAACAGCTTCTCGACGTTGGCGTGTTCGAAGTTGTAGGTCGACTGCTCCACTTCGTTCTGGTGGAACACGTCGCCGTAGGTCACCTTGCCGAACGGACCGTCAGCCCAGACCAGGTCGTAGACCGAGTCCACGCCTTGCAGGTACATGGCCAGGCGCTCCAGACCGTAAGTGATCTCGCCGGTCACCGGGTAGCACTCGATGCCGCCCGCTTGCTGGAAGTAAGTGAACTGCGTCACTTCCATGCCGTTGAGCCAGACTTCCCAGCCCAGACCCCAGGCGCCCAGCGTTGGCGACTCCCAGTTGTCTTCGACGAAACGGATGTCGTGCACCAGCGGGTCGAGGCCCACGTGCTTGAGGGAGCCCAGGTACAGTTCCTGGAAGTTGTCCGGGTTCGGCTTCAGGACTACCTGAAACTGGTAGTAGTGCTGCAGACGGTTCGGGTTTTCGCCGTAGCGGCCGTCAGTCGGGCGACGACTGGGCTGCACATAAGCGGCGTTCCAGGTTTCCGGGCCAATGGCGCGCAGGAACGTGGCAGTGTGGAAAGTGCCGGCGCCTACTTCCATATCGTAGGGCTGAAGTACCACACAACCTTGCTCGGCCCAGTATTGCTGGAGGGCGAGGATCAAGTCTTGGAAGGTACGCACGGCTGGCGTAGGCTGGCTCACGAAATTCACCTGTTTCTTGGGCTGCGATTTAAAGAGCGGGAGTATACCCGATTCGGTCCTGCGCACGCCCCCTGGAGCCTTATGCCACGCTGCTTTTGGTGTACCGAAGATCCGCTGTACATGGCTTATCACGATCAGGAGTGGGGCACGCCGCTACGCGATGCGCAGGGTTTGTTCGAGTTGCTTTTGCTCGAAGGGTTCCAGGCCGGGCTTTCCTGGATCACTGTGTTGCGCAAACGAGAGCGTTATCGCGAGGTGCTGTTTGGCTTCGACGTACAGCGTGTGGCACAGATGAGCGACGCGGAAATCGATGAATTGATGCTCGATCCGGGGATCATCCGCAATCGCCTCAAACTCAATGCGGCCCGGCGTAATGCCCAAGCCTGGCTGGCGCTGGAGGACCCGGTGGTGTTTCTCTGGTCGTTCGTCGGCGGAGCGCCGGTGATCAATCATTTCAAGGATCGCAGTGAAGTGCCGGCCGTGACACCGGTTGCCGTCGAGATGAGCAAAGGCCTGAAAAAAGCCGGATTCACGTTCGTCGGCCCGACCATTTGTTACGCGTTGATGCAGGCCTCGGGCATGGTCATGGACCACACCCGGGATTGCGATCGCTACGCCACCTTGGCGAACGGCGGTTAGAATAGCCGCCTCGCGCACAGCACAAGATCAGGAGTGACCTGTGGATAAGTTGAAAGGCGCCTTGCTGGTAGGCGCTCTGCGTCTGTTTGCCCTGCTTCCTTGGCGGGCCGTGCAGGCGGTGGGTTCAGCAATTGGCTGGATCATGTGGAAAACCCCCAACCGTTCCCGCGACGTGGTGCGGATCAACCTCGCCAAGTGCTTTCCGCAGATGGACCCGGCCGAACGCGAGCGTTTAGTCGGACAGAGCCTGAAAGACATCGGCAAGTCCCTGACCGAGAGCGCTTGCGCGTGGATCTGGCCGGCCCAGCGTTCCATTGATTTGGTGCGTGAAGTCGAAGGTCTCGATGTGCTTAAAGACGCCCTCGCCTCCGGCAAAGGCGTGGTCGGCATCACCAGCCACCTGGGCAACTGGGAAGTGTTGAACCACTTCTATTGCAACCAGTGCAAACCGATCATTTTCTACCGTCCGCCCAAGCTCAAGGCGGTGGATGAGTTGCTGCGCAAGCAGCGGGTGCAATTAGGTAACCGGGTGGCCGCTTCCACCAAGGAAGGCATCCTCAGCGTGATCAAGGAAGTGCGTAAAGGGGGGGCAGTGGGCATTCCGGCTGACCCGGAACCGGCCGAATCCGCCGGGATCTTCGTGCCGTTCTTCGCCACTCAGGCCCTGACCAGTAAATTCGTGCCGAACATGCTGGCCGGCGGCAAAGCGGTCGGCGTGTTCCTGCATGCCCTGCGGCTACCGGACGGTTCGGGTTACAAAGTGATCCTCGAAGCCGCCCCGGAGGCTATGTACAGCACCGATACCGAAACCTCCTGCGCGGCCATGAGCCAAGTGGTCGAGCGCTATGTGCGGGCTTATCCGAGCCAGTACATGTGGAGCATGAAGCGCTTCAAGAAGCGTCCGCCGGGCGAAGAACGCTGGTACTGAGGCTGCTGTGGATAATCCCCGGTAAAAATCAAAAGATCGCAGGTTTCCGTAGGAGCTGCCGCAGGCTGCGATCTTTTGATCTTTTGATCTTTGGCCTGAGTTGCCTCTGATCAGTGCGCCTGACGCTCAAGCTTTTTCAAAAACACCGTCATTTCCTTCTCGGCCTGTTTGTCGCCATGGTTGCGGGCGGCTTCCAGGCCCTGGTCCCAGGCCTGACGTGCCGCCGCGTAATCCGCCAGCGCCAGATGGGCCTTGCCCAGTAGCTTCCAGGCCGCCGAATACTTCGGATCGAAATCGACGCAGCGCTGGAAATGCTCTGCGGCTTTGGCATTTTCACCCAGATCCAGATAACCCTTGCCCAGACCGAAGCGCAGCAGGGAGTTATCCACACCCTTGGCGAGCATTTTTTCCAGGGATTCGATCATGGTGGATTCCTATTGAGGTTATTCAGGGATGCCTGTTTGTTCTTGAGATTGCTTTCGCGGGCAAGCCCGCTCCCACAGGAATCTCGGTCGTACACAAGATATGTGTTCAGTGCAAAACACTGTGGGAGCGGGCTTGCCCGCGAAGAGGCCCGTCCAGCCACTGCAAATTCCGGATCAGAAGAAGCTCAACCCCACATGGAACAGCTTTTCCACATCCCGAATATGCTTTTTATCCACAAGGAACAGAATCACATGGTCGCCGGCTTCGATCACTGTGTTGTCGTGGGCGATGATCACTTCTTCGTCGCGGATGATCGCGCCAATGGTGGTTCCTGGTGGCAGGCCGATGTTTTCAATGGCCTTGCCGATCACCTTGCTCGACTTCGAATCACCGTGGGCGATGGCCTCAATGGCTTCCGCCGCACCTCGACGCAATGAGTGCACGCTGACGATATCGCCGCGCCGCACGTGGGCCAGCAACGTGCCGATGGTCGCCAATTGCGGGCTGATGGCGATGTCGATGTCGCCACCCTGGATCAGGTCGACGTAGGCCGGGTTGTTGATGATCGTCATCACCTTCTTCGCGCCCAGGCGCTTGGCCAGTAGCGACGACATGATGTTGGCTTCGTCGTCGTTGGTCAGCGCCAGGAAGATATCGGCGTCGGCGATGTTCTCCTCGATCAGCAGGTCGCGGTCGGAGGCACTGCCCTGCAACACCACGGTGCTGTCGAGGGTGTCCGAGAGATGGCGGCAGCGGGCCGGGTTCATCTCGATGATCTTCACCTGATAACGGCTTTCGATGGCCTCGGCCAAGCGCTCGCCAATCTGCCCGCCGCCAGCGATGACGATACGTTTGTAGCTCTCATCGAGGCGGCGCATTTCGCTCATCACCGCGCGAATATTCGCTTTGGCGGCGATGAAAAATACTTCATCGTCGGCCTCGATCACCGTATCGCCCTGGGGCAGGATCGGCCGGTCACGACGGAAAATCGCCGCAACGCGGGTTTCGACGTTCGGCATGTGTTCACGCAACTGGCGCAATTGCTGACCCACCAGCGGACCGCCGTAATAGGCTTTCACTGCCACCAGTTGCGCCTTGCCTTCGGCGAAGTCGATTACCTGCAACGCACCCGGATGCTGGATCAGGCGCTTGATGTAGTTGGTAACGACTTGCTCCGGACTGATCAGCACGTCGACCGGAATCGCTTCGTTATCGAACAGTTCGGCGCGGGTCAGGTACGCGGCTTCGCGGACCCGGGCGATCTTGGTCGGTGTGTGAAACAGAGTGTGAGCGACCTGACAGGCCACCATGTTGGTTTCGTCACTGTTGGTCACTGCAACCAACATGTCGGCGTCGTCGGCACCGGCCTGACGCAGGATAGTCGGCAGCGAACCGCGACCTTGCACGGTGCGGATGTCCAGCCGATCACCGAGGTCACGCAGGCGTTCGCCATCGGTGTCGACCACGGTGATGTCGTTGGCCTCGCTGGCCAAGTGTTCCGCCAGCGAACCGCCGACCTGCCCTGCGCCGAGGATGATGATTTTCATCCAGTCACTCCCTTAAAACCGGTTAACCGCGCGCGGCGGCAATCTTGATCAGCTTGGCGTAGTAGAACCCGTCGTGGCCGCCTTCCTGGGCCAGTAATTGGCGACCGTGAGGTTGCTTGATACCGGCTTGAGTCGCGAGGTCCAGTTCACGGGCGCCCGGCGTGCGAGCAAGGAACGCTTCGATGACTTCGGTGTTCTCGGTCGGCAGTGTGGAGCAAGTGGCGTAAAGCAGAATGCCGCCCACTTCCAACGTTATCCACATAGCGTCAAGCAATTCGCCCTGAAGCACCGCCAATGCGGCAATGTCGTCGGGTTGGCGAGTCAGTTTGATGTCCGGGTGACGACGAATCACACCGGTAGCCGAGCATGGCGCGTCCAGCAGAATGCGTTGGAATGGCTTGCCGTCCCACCAGGTCGCGGTGTCGCGGCCGTCGGCGGCGATCAGTTCGGCGCTCAGGCCCAGGCGTGCAAGGTTTTCCCGCACCCGCACCAGACGCTTGGCTTCCAGATCCACCGCCACCACGCCGGCGAGTGCCGGCTCGGCTTCAAGGATGTGGCAGGTCTTGCCGCCCGGTGCGCAGCAGGCGTCCAGCACCCGTTGGCCTGGCGCCAGGTCCAGCAGGTCGGCAGCCAGTTGCGCGGCTTCGTCCTGCACGCTGATCCAGCCTTCGGCGAAACCCGGGAGGCTGCGCACGTCGGCCGCTGCTTCGAGGATAATGCCGTCCTGACTGTAAATGCACGGCGTGGCAGCGATGCCCGCTTCGGTCAGCAACCCGAGATAAGCATCGCGGGTGTGATGGCGACGGTTGACCCGCAAAATCATCGGCGGGTGAGCGTTGTTCGCCGCGCAAATGGCTTCCCACTGCTCAGGCCAGAAGGCTTTGAGGGATTTTTGCAGCCAGCGCGGGTGAGCGGTGCGCACCACCGGGTCGTGCTCCAGCTCGGCCAGCAGCGCTTCGCTTTCCCGTTGGGCGCGGCGCAAAACGGCGTTGAGCAAGGCTTTGGCCCACGGTTTTTTCAGTTTGTCGGCGCAACCGACGGTTTCGCCGATGGCCGCGTGGGCCGGAACCCGGGTGTAGAGCAGTTGGTAGAGGCCGACCAGCAATAGCGCCTCGACATCGGCATCAGCCGCTTTGAACGGCTTTTGCAGCAACTTGGCCGCCAGCGCCGACAAACGTGGCTGCCAGCGAGCCGTGCCAAATGCCAGGTCCTGGGTGAAGCCGCGATCGCGGTCTTCGACCTTGTCCATTTGCGTCGGCAGAGAACTGTTGAGTGAGGCTTTTCCGTTAAGAACAGCGGCCAATGCCTTGGCGGCGGCCAGACGTGGATTCATTGAGCGTCCGCCGCTTGACCGAGAACGGTGCCGAGGGCGAATTTCTCACGACGGCTGTTGAACAAGTCGCTGAAGTTCAGCGCCTTGCCGCCGGGCAACTGCAGACGGGTCAGGCACAGTGCCTGTTCACCGCAGGCGACGACCAAGCCGTCCTTGCTGGCGCTGAGGATTTCACCCGGCGCGCCCTGCCCTTCGGCCAGGCTCGCAGCCAACACTTTCAGCGCTTCGCCGTTCAGCGTGCTGTGGGTAATCGGCCAAGGGTTGAAGGCGCGAACCAGACGCTCCAGCTCAACCGCCGGGCGGCTCCAGTCGATGCGCGCTTCGTCCTTGTTCAATTTGTGTGCGTAGGTGGCGAGGCTGTTGTCCTGCACTTCGCCTTCTAGGGTGCCCGCAGCCAGGCCGGCAATCGCCTGCACCACGGCCGGTGGGCCCATTTCTGCGAGGCGATCATGGAGGCTGCCACCGGTGTCTTCGGCACTGATCGGCGTGGTGACCTTGAGCAGCATCGGCCCGGTGTCGAGGCCCAGTTCCATACGCATCACGGTCACGCCGCTCTCGCTATCGCCCGCTTCAACGGCGCGCTGGATCGGCGCCGCACCGCGCCAGCGTGGCAGCAATGAAGCGTGGCTGTTGATGCAACCCAGGCGCGGGATATCCAGCACTACTTGCGGCAGGATCAGGCCGTAGGCGACCACCACCAGCAAATCCGGTTTCAGTGCGGCCAGTTCAGCCTGAGCGTCTTCGTTGCGCAGGGTCGGTGGTTGCAATACCTGGATGTTGTGCTCCAGAGCCAACTGCTTGACCGGGCTCGGCATCAGCTTCTGCCCACGGCCTGCCGGACGGTCCGGTTGGGTGTAGACCGCAACGATCTCGTAAGGACTGTCGAGCAGAGCCTTGAGGTGTTCGGCGGCGAATTCCGGGGTACCGGCAAAGACAATGCGCAGTGGCTCAGTCATGGGAAGCTCTCAATTACAAAGCAGTCGCAAAAGAAAAAGGCTTGCCGCAGCAAGCCTTTGAAAGAAGGGCATCAAGCGTTCTGGCGATGGAGCTTTTCCAGTTTCTTCTTGATCCGGTCGCGTTTGAGCGTGGACAGGTAATCAACGAACAATTTGCCGTTGAGGTGGTCGCATTCATGCTGGATGCATACCGCAAGCAGGCCTTCGGCGATCAGTTCGTACGGTTGGCCGTCGCGGTCCTGGGCCTTGATCTTGACCTTTTGCGGGCGATCGACGTTTTCGTAGAAGCCCGGCACCGAGAGGCAGCCTTCCTGGTACTGGTCCACCTCGTCAGTCAGGACTTCGAACTCGGGGTTGATGAACACTCGCGGTTCGCTGCGGTCTTCGGAGAGGTCCATTACGACGATACGTTTGTGCACGTTGACCTGGGTCGCGGCGAGGCCGATGCCTGGCGCTTCATACATTGTTTCAAACATATCATCGACCAACTGACGCACTTCGTCGTCCACTACAGCCACTGGTTTGGCGATAGTACGCAGGCGCGAGTCGGGGAATTCGAGGATGTCTAAAATGGCCATAAGCTCAATTGCTGCACGTGTGAGGTAAAGTCGGGTCGATGGCCTGGCGAGTCCGAGGATGCAGGCTACCGTTGTGAACGTAGCTTCCCGCTTTTCAATAATGAGCCGGAAGCGAGCCACGAGGGCTCTGGCGTTTCACGCGAACGTACATAATAAAGGGATTCACCGCATGAGGAAATCACTACTCGCCTTGCTCCTTCTGGCCTCGGCCGGTTTTGCGCATGGGCAAGTGCAACTCAGGGAAGGTTTTCCACAGCAATACACCGTAGTGGCAGGGGACACACTCTGGGACATTTCCGCCAAATACCTGCGTGAGCCGTGGGAATGGCCGCAGCTTTGGCAGGCCAATCCACAGATCGAAAACCCCAATCTCATCTATCCGGGCGATACGCTATCGCTGGTCTACGTCAACGGTCAGCCACGCCTGACCCTTAATCGCGGCGCTTCCCGGGGCACCATCAAGCTTTCGCCACGAATCCGCAGCTCGCCGGTGGCCGATGCCATTCCGAGCATCCCGCTGAAATCGATCAACAGCTTTCTGCTGAGCAATCGCATCGTCGACAAGGCGGAGGATTTCGACAAGGCGCCCTACATCGTCGCTGGCGATGCCGAACGGGTGCTCAGTGGCACCGGTGATCGAATATTCGCGCGTGGCCATTTCGACCCGGCACAACCGGTGTACGGCATCTTCCGTCAGGGCAAGGTCTACACCGATCCGCAGAGCAAGGAGTTTCTGGGGATCAACGCCGACGACATCGGTGGCGGCGAGATCATTGCCACTGAAGGCGACGTCGCCACCCTGGCCCTGCAACGCACCACTCAGGAAGTGCGACTCGGCGACCGCTTGTTCGGCGGCGAAGAACGCTCGATCAATTCGACCTTCATGCCCAGTGCGCCGGCAACCGAAATCAACGGCTTGATTATTGATGTGCCGCGTGGGGTCACCCAGATCGGCGCGCTGGATGTCGTCACGCTCAACAAAGGGCAGCGCGATGGCCTGGCCGAAGGCAATGTGCTGGTGGTGATGAAAACCGGTGAAACCGTGCGTGACCGGATTACCGGTCAGCCATTGAAAATTCCCGACGAGCGGGCCGGGCTGCTGATGGTATTCCGCACCTACGACAAGCTCAGCTACGGGCTGGTCCTTAACGCATCGCGCTCCCTGGCGGTGATGGACAAGGTGCGAAATCCTTAAGCCTGCTAACAAGTTACCAACAGAGTTATCCACAGCTTATTCCCGATTCGACGGGACTATATAACGATCAAGGATGATCCATGTCGCTGTCTGCCTGTACGTCCATTTCCCCTGCGGAACTGGAAGCCCGTTTACGCCTGCACCGTTTGCCGGAACTCGGCCCTGCGCGTTTCAAGAAGTTGCTTGAGGCCTTTGGCTCTGCCTCCAAAGCCATCAGCGCACCGGCTAGCGCCTGGCGTGCATTGGGCCTGCCACTCGCCTGCGCGGAAGCCCGGCGCTCCAGCGAAATTCGTGACGGCGCCAGTCATGCATTAGCCTGGTTAGAGCGCCAGGGCCAGCATTTACTGATGTGGGACCAACCTGACTACCCCGCGTTGCTGGCGCAAATCAGTGATGCGCCGCCGCTGTTATTCGCCGCAGGCGATCCGGGAATACTGGAAAAACCACAGCTGGCGATGGTCGGCAGCCGTCGTGCTTCGCGACCGGGCATGGACACCGCCGCCGCGTTTTCCCGCACGCTGGCCGGCGCCGGTTTTGTCATCACCAGCGGTCTGGCCCTGGGCATCGATGCTGCGGCGCATCAGGCGGCTCTGGACGTTGGCGGGCAAACGGTCGGCGTACTTGGCACGGGGCTGGAAAATTTTTATCCACAGCGAAACCGGCGACTGGCGGACGCCATGATCGCCTCGGGCAGCGCGGTCCTTTCGGAGTTCCCGCTGGACGCCGGCCCTTCCCCCAGCAACTTCCCCCGGCGCAATCGAATCATCAGCGGTTTGTCCCTCGGCGTGCTCGTGGTCGAGGCGAGTGTTGCCAGTGGTTCGTTGATCACCGCGAGGCTGGCGGCGGAACAGGGGCGTGAGGTGTATGCGATTCCAGGGTCGATCCATCACCCAGGGGCAAAGGGTTGCCATCAGCTGATCCGCGACGGTGCGGTGCTGGTGGAAACCATCGAGCACATCCTCGAAGCCTTGCGCGGCTGGCAACGGCTGCCGTTATCCACAGAAACACCGACGGAAACTCACCCGCTGCTCATATTGCTCCATGCAGCGCCCCACACCAGTGAAGCCTTGGCGGTCACCAGTGGCTGGGCGTTGTCCAAAGTGCTGGCAGCGCTGACGGAACTGGAAATGGACGGTCGGGCGGTCTGCGAAAGCGGCCGATGGTTTGCGCGGGTAAACTAGGTTTTATAAGCAAGATCGGTAAACTGCGCAGAGCCTTATTCCGGAGAATCTTTCATGGTCAATAGTTGGCGTGTGCAACAAGCCGCACGAGAAGTTCGCGCCGGGGCGGTCATTGCCTATCCAACCGAAGCTGTCTGGGGCCTGGGTTGCAACCCGTGGGACGAAGAGGCAGTGGATCGTCTGCTGCTGATCAAGGGACGGTCTGTGGATAAAGGCCTGATTCTGGTGGCCGACAATATCCGCCAGTTCGACTTCCTCTTCGAAGACTTCCCTGAATTGTGGATGGATCGCATGGCCAGCACCTGGCCAGGCCCGAACACCTGGCTGGTGCCGCATCAAAATATGTTGCCCCAGTGGATTACCGGAGTGCATGAAACGGTGGCGTTGCGGGTTAGCGATCACCCACTGGTGCGGGATTTGTGTGCGTTGGTCGGGCCGTTGGTTTCAACCTCGGCCAACCCTCAGGGGCGGCCGGCGGCGCGAACGCGGATTCGCGTGGAACAGTATTTCCGCGGGCAGGTTGATTGGGTGCTGGGTGGCAATCTGGGTGGGCGCAAGAATCCGAGCGTGATTCGCGATCTGGCGACCGGCCACGTGGTGCGCCCGGATTGAGACCTGAGGTGGTGCCATTCGCGAGCAAGCCCGCTCCCACAGTAGATCTTCAGTGAACACAAATTTTGTGTTCGACAATAATCGAGTGTGGGAGCGGGCTTGCTCGCGAAGAGGCCCCTATAGACACCAAAGATCTCAAGGCAACAAAACAGTCGAGCCAGTCGTGCGCCGCGCCGACAATTCGGTCTGTGCTTTCGCCGCTTCTGCCAATGGATAGCGCTGGCTGATGTCCACCGTAAGCTTCCCGCTGATGATCATCTCGAACAACTCATCGGCCATGCTTTGCAGGTTTTCAGCGTTGTTGGCGTAGGTCGCCAGGGTTGGCCGGGTCACGTACAGCGAACCCTTCCCCGCGAGAATCCCCAGGTTCACTCCGTCTACTGCGCCCGAAGCATTACCGAAACTCACCACCAGCCCCCGAGGCGCGACGCTATCGAGCGACGTCAGCCAGGTGTCTTTGCCTACGCCGTCGTACACCACCGGCACTTTTTTACCGTCAGTCAATTCCAGCACGCGTTGTGCGACGTTTTCATGGCTGTAATCGATGGTCGCCCAGGCACCATTGGCTTTCGCCAGGGTGGCTTTCTCTGCTGAACTGACCGTGCCAATCAGCTTCACGCCCAAGGCCTTGGCCCATTGGCAGGCCAGGGAACCGACGCCCCCCGCCGCTGCGTGAAACAGGATGGTTTCGCCACCCTTGAGTTCATATGTCTGACGCAGCAGGTACTGCACGGTCAGGCCTTTGAGCATCACGCCGGCGGCTTGTTCGAAGCTGATGGCATCTGGCAGATGTACCAGATTGGCTTCCGGCAATACATGAACGTCGCTATAAGCGCCCAATGGGCCACTGCCGTACGCCACGCGATCGCCAATTTTGAAGCGGGTGACTTCGCTGCCGACTGCTTCGACCACGCCCGCGCCTTCAGCGCCCAGGCCCGACGGCAAGGTAGGTGGCGCATAAAGGCCACCGCGGTAATAGGTGTCAATGAAGTTCAGGCCGATGGCCTTGTTGGTCACGCGCACCTGCAGCGGGCCGGGTTCGGCGGGCTGGTAATCGACATGCTCGAGTACTTCGGGGCCGCCATGGGCGCGGAACTGGATACGCTTTGCCATCTGCACTTTCCTTGGGTCTTGGATTCTAGAGTTGTAGCGCGAAGCGTTCTATCGAACTCCCAAGCTTGACCTTCGTCAACTGTGGCGGCACAAGGTGCAGTGTTATCCTACGCAGCAATTTGCCGCCGGCCTGTATGAGCGCCGCGTAGCTTTGCCCGATTCAAGGTGATGCCATGACTACCCGCACCGAGGCCGTAAAAGCCTACCTGCTCGACCTGCAAGACCGCATTTGCGCTGCCCTGGAAGCTGAAGACGGCGGCGCGCATTTCGTCGAAGACGCCTGGACCCGCCCTGCCGGCGGTGGCGGTCGCACCCGGGTGATCGAAAACGGCGCGGTCATCGAAAAGGGCGGCGTCAACTTTTCCCACGTCTTTGGCAGCGGACTCCCACCCTCCGCCAGTGCTCATCGGCCAGAACTGGCCGGCCGAGGCTTCGAAGCCTTGGGCGTGTCTTTGGTAATTCACCCGCACAACCCCCATGTACCGACGTCCCACGCCAATGTGCGCTTTTTCATCGCTGAAAAAGAAGGTGAAGAGCCGGTCTGGTGGTTCGGTGGCGGCTTCGACCTGACCCCTTATTACGGTAATGAGGAGGACTGTGTGCACTGGCACCGCGTCGCCGAACAGGCCTGCGCGCCGTTCGGGCCAGACGTCTACCCGCGCTACAAGGCCTGGTGCGACAGTTACTTCCACATCAAGCATCGCCACGAGCCGCGTGGCATTGGCGGCCTGTTTTTCGATGACTTGAACGAGTGGGACTTCGACACCAGCTTCGCCTTCATGCGCGCCATCGGCGATGCATTCATCGACGCGTACCTGCCGATCGTGCAGCGCCGCAAGAACGATGCGTTCACGGCCAAGCAGCGTGAATTCCAGGAGTTTCGCCGTGGCCGTTACGTCGAGTTCAACCTGGTCTATGACCGCGGCACGCTGTTCGGCCTGCAATCGGGCGGGCGTACCGAGTCGATCCTGATGTCGCTGCCGCCGCAAGTGCGCTGGGCCTACGACTGGAAGGCCGAGCCGGGCAGTGAAGAAGCGCGCCTGACCGAGTACTTCCTGCAAGATCGCGATTGGTTGGCCAAGGCCTGATTCCAGGGTTTGAGTTTTTGCATCGTCGGGGTTGCCGTCAAGATCGCAGCCTTCGGCAGCTCCTACGGTTGAGGAATGTAGATGGATCGTTACGTCGTATTCGGTAACCCGATTGGCCACAGCAAGTCGCCGCTGATCCACCGTTTGTTCGCCGAGCAGACGGGGCAAAAACTGGACTACAGCACTTTGCTGGCGCCCCTCGATGATTTTTCCGGCTGTGCCCAGGAATTTTTCCGTGAAGGGCGTGGGGCGAATGTGACGGTGCCGTTCAAGGAAGACGCCTATCGTTTGGCGAACAGCTTGACCAAGCGGGCGCAGCGGGCTGGCGCGGTGAATACCCTGAGCAAACTGGCCGATGGCAGCCTGCTGGGCGACAACACCGATGGCGCCGGGTTGGTACGGGACCTGACGGTCAATGCCGGATTCAGCCTTGCAGGTAAACGCATCCTGCTGCTCGGGGCCGGCGGTGCGGTGCGCGGTGCGCTGGAGCCGCTGCTAGCGGAGCAACCGGCGTCAGTGATCATCGCCAACCGCACGGTGGAAAAGGCCGAATTGCTGGCCGAATTGTTCGCGGATCTGGGGCCGGTATCGGCCAGTGGTTTCGATTGGTTGCAGGAGCCGGTGGACCTGATCATCAACGCTACGTCGGCGAGCTTGTCAGGCGATGTACCGCCGATTGCCAGCAGCTTGATCGAGCCGGGCAAGACGGTTTGCTACGACATGATGTACGGCAAGGACCCGACCTCCTTCTGCCGCTGGGCCAGCGAGCACGGCGCGGCGGTGGCGATGGATGGCTTGGGAATGTTGGCCGAGCAGGCGGCGGAAGCTTTTTACCTGTGGCGCGGCGTGCGCCCGGACACAGCGCCGGTGCTGGCCGAGCTCCGACGCCAGCTAGCCGCTTAGTTCTCTGTGGCGAGGGAGCTTGCTCCCGTTGGGTTGCGAAGCGACCCTAAAATCTGCGGGCGCTTCGCACCCGAGCGGGAGCAAGCTCCCTCGCCACAGTGGTTGGTGTTTATTCCAGGGTTGGGTGTTTCAATCCTCGAAGCGTATCGGGCATTTCTCCGCGCCTTCGAGCTTTCTCAACTCCTCCACCACCTGCGGCCGCGCCCGCCGCAGGGTCAGGCTGCGATCCTGGCGCAACAGCCGCCGCGCTTCCTGATGCAGCATCTCCACGCCCGAATAGTCGATGAAGTTGATCTGCTGCGCCTCGATCACTACCCGCGCGCCGTGCATCCGTTGCAAACGCACTTGCAGGTAATGGCTGGCGCCGAAAAAGATCGAACCGCCGACTCGCAGAATGTCTTCGTCGCCCTCACGCCAATGCTGCACCCGAGGTTGCGAGGTGCGTTTGAGGTAGAAGAACAGCGAGGCCAGCACGCCGGCGTAGATCGCTGTTTGCAACTCCAGCAACAGCGTCGCGACACAGGTCAGCGCCATGACCAGAAACTCGGCACGGCTTACCCGCAACAGCGCGCGAATGCCGCGATGGTCGACCAATCCCCAGGCGATCAACAAAATGCTACCGGCCATGGCCGGGATCGGGATGTGCGCGATCAATACCGCGCCGAAGATCGCGAACAGTGCCACCCACATCGCGGAAAAGACTCCCGCCAACGGTGAGCAGGCACCGGCGTCATAGCTCAGGGCCGAGCGGGTGAAGGAACCGGCTGACAGCGAGCCGGAAAAAAACGCACCGACCATGTTCGAAAAACCCTGGGCGCGGACTTCTTGATTGGCGTCGAGCAGCTGTTGCGAACGCGCCGACAAGGAGCGGGCAATCGACAGGCTCGTCACCAGCCCGAGCATGCCGACCGCCACCGCGCTGGGCAGCAGACGCAACACCAGATCCAGATCCAGCGGCAACGGGCTGAAGGGCGGCAGCCGCCCGACAAAGGCGCTCACCAACTGCACATGGCCGAACATCGCTGGCCACAGCCACACCAGCAATCCGCTCAGGGCCAGAGCGATCAACAACGTCGGCCAGCGCGGCACCAGCAGTTTCAGCGCGATGCCCACCCCGACCGTGGCCAGACCCAGTACCAGCGAGGGTTTGTCCACCTCACTGAGATGACTGAACAACAGCAGCAGGCTGTTCAGCGCCGTGGCCTGGTTGGGCACATCCAGCCCAAGCAAGTTCGGCAGTTGCCCAATGGCAATCACCACCGCTGCGCCGAGGGTGAAGCCCAGCACCACCGAGTGAGAGACGAAATTCACCAGGGCGCCGAAACGCAGCAAACCCAGCAGCCACTGGAAAATGCCCGCCAGGAGTGTCAGAAGCAGGATCAGCGTGACGTAGTCCTGCGACGCGGGGACGGCCAGAGGACTGACGCTGGCGTACAGGACGATGGAAATGGCCGCCGTAGGACCGCAGATCAAATGCCACGACGAACCCCAGAGGCAGGCGATCAGCACCGGGATAATCGCGGCGTACAACCCGTATTCCGGTGGGAGACCGGCGATCAGGGCGTAGGCAATGGATTGTGGCAACGCGAGAATCGCACCGCTCAGGCCGACGATCAGGTCACGACCGACGCTGGCGCGGGTTTGCCGGGGCAACCAGGTCAGGAAGGGGAAGAGTGAATGGCGGCTGGGGAAGGCCATGGGTCCTCTCGGGTGGGATTTTGCGCAAGGGTATCAGGACCGACGCGGATCGTTCTCACTGTGGGAGCGGGCTTGCTCGCGAATGCGGGGTGTCAGTCGACACAAATGCCGGATTTGATGACCCCTTCGCGAGCAAGCCCGCTCCCACATTAACTTAGAGTTTGGCTTTCACTGCCGGCAACGCATCCTTCCCATCCACGGTCTTCACACCGTCCAGCCACTTATCCAGCACCGCCGGATTAGCCTTGATCCACGCCTTGGCCGCCTCGGCATTGCTGACCTTTTTGTTCACCACCTCGGCCATGATGCTGTTTTCCATTTCCTGGGTAAAACTCAGGTTGGTGAGCAACTTGCCGACATTCGGGCAGGCCTGTGCATAACCTTTGCGGGTCAGTGTATAAACGCTGCCGGTGTCACCGAAGTACTTCTCGCCGCCCTTCAGGTAATGCATTTTCAGCTGCACGTTCATCGGGTGGGGCGTCCAGCCGAGGAAGGTTACGAACTTCTGTTTCTTCACCGCGCGAGACACTTCGGCCAGCATCGCCTGTTCGCTGGACTCGATCAGCTTCCACTGACCCAGGTCGAAGTCGTTCTTCTTGATGATCTCTTGCAGCGAAATGTTCGCCGGGGCGCCTGAGCCGATGCCATAGATCTTCTTGTCGACTTCTTTTGGGTGTAGCTCGGCGTACTTGTTCAAGTCATTAAAGTTATGCACACCCGCGTCCCAAACGTAATCCGGGACCGCCAGCGTAAACTCGGTGCCGTCGAGGTTCTTCGCCAGTTGAGTAACGTCGCCATTGGCCACGAACTTGTCGTAGAAGCCCTGCTGCGCCGGCATCCAGTTACCCAGGAACACGTCCACCTGGCCATCCTTCAGGCCGCCAAAGGTGATTGGCACTGCCAGCGTGTCGACCTTGGCCTTGTAGCCCATGCCGTCCAGCAGAAACCCGGTGATGGCGTTGGTTGCAGCGATGTCGCTCCAGCCAGGGTCGGCCATTTTCACCGTCTCGCAGCTTTGCTCGGCGTAGGCCGAGGCACTGCCCAGAGCCAGAAGCCCGACCGTCAGTACTGTGGATAACCTTTGCATGGACTTCCCCTTAACGTTATTGGTTTTGGCAGGGTTGTGGATAACGTGCTTTACGTTCCAGATCGTCGAGGTCGATGTGGTTGCGCATGTATTGCTGACTGGCGTCTACCAGCGGCTGGTGATCCCAGCTCTTCAGCTTGCCGATGGTCAGGGC
This sequence comes from Pseudomonas sp. GM79, assembly GCF_000282495.1. Classification (GTDB taxonomy): domain Bacteria; phylum Pseudomonadota; class Gammaproteobacteria; order Pseudomonadales; family Pseudomonadaceae; genus Aquipseudomonas. Next base: position 71,244 of record NZ_AKJE01000114.1, on the reverse strand, counting down.
GTCGGCGACGAAACGCCGGCGTCGCTGACTGGCGAGCACCTGTTGGTGGATCGCCGGGATATCCCATTTGGCCCGCGCTTCGGCGAGAAACTCATCGAAAAGCTGCCGATATTGCGGCGATTGGCTGAGTTCTTCCTGTTCCTTCGGGTCGTTATGTACATCGAAGAGTAGGCACGGGTCGTCTTCGCTGTAGATGAATTTGTAGGCGCCACGGCGAATCATCATCAACGGGCTGATGGTGCCTTCGGCCATGTACTCACCGAAAACTTCGTCGTGACCGCCCTGCCCTTGCAGATGCGCAACCAGCGAGCGGCCGTCCAACGGCAGACCAGGCTCCAGTGAGCCACCGGCCAGTTCGACAAACGTCGGCAGCAGGTCGGCAGTGGACACCGCCGCGCTGACCCGCCCAGCCCCGAATTGCCCTGGTGCACTGATCAGCAGCGGTACACGGGCAGCCATTTCGTACCAGTGCATTTTGTACCAGAGGCCGCGCTCGCCGAGCATGTCGCCGTGGTCACCGGAGAATACGATGATGGTGTCATCGATCAGCCCGGTTTCCTCGAGTGTTTGCAGAAGTTTGCCGACGTTGCTATCGATATAGCTGCACGCACCGAAGTAGGCGCGGCGCGCGTCGCGAATCTTATCCACAGGCAGCGGCTTGTCCCACAGGTCATAGACTTTGAGTAATCGCTGGGAGTGAGGATCAAGTTGATCCTGTGCAGGTGTTTCGGGCAAAGGGATGTCGGCGTCGTCGTACAAATCCCAAAAAGCCTTGGGAATCGTGTACGGATCGTGTGGGTGAGTCATCGACACGGTGAGGCAAAACGGCTGATCGCCCTCCTCGCGGATGTGGTCGAACAGGTATTGCTGGGCCTTGAACACCACCTCTTCGTCGAAATCCAGCTGATTGGTGCGCACGCACGGCCCGGCTTGCAGCACCGACGACATGTTGTGGTACCAGGTTGGGCGCACGTCCGGCTCGTCCCAGTTCACCGCCCAACCATAATCGGCCGGGTAGATGTCGCTGGTCAGGCGTTCTTCGTAACCGTGTAATTGGTCCGGGCCGCAGAAATGCATCTTGCCCGACAGCGCGGTGCGATAACCGAGGCGCCGCAAGTAGTGGGCATAGGTCGGAACATCGGCGGGGAAGTCGGCCGCGTTATCGTAGGCGCCGATCTTGCTCGGCAACTGACCACTGACCAGGGTGAAACGCGACGGCGCGCAGAGTGGGCTATTGCAGTACGCGGCATCGAACACCACGCTTTCGGCGGCGAGGCGGCTGAGATTCGGCAGTTTGATCGGCGAAGGGCCGTAGAACGGCAACATTGGCGCGGCCATTTGATCGGCCATGATGAAAAGAATATTTTTGCGCTTCATGTGATCGCGGCATTCCATAGTGGATATTTATGCGAGAGTGCTGTGATCGAGCATGGAGTCCATAATCTTTGTGGTAAAGCCCATGCCAGGCAATGACTAGGATAAGCACAGCTTATGTATGACGCCCTCGGTGATTTGTCCCTGGACCTGCTGCGTGCCTTTGAAGCCGCGGCCCGACAGCGCAGTTTCACCGCCGCCGCGGTGGAGCTCGGCACCACGCAACCGGCCATCAGTCAGCAGATCAAGCGATTGGAAGAACAGCTCGCTACCCGGTTGTTCGACCGTATCTATCGCGGTATTGAGCTGACTGAAGCCGGGACCATTCTGTTCGAGCAAGTTCAGCTCGGTTTGCAGAATATCGAAGCAGGATTGAGCGCGATCAGCGCACAGCAGCAACACGAAGTGTTGCAGGTGGCCACTGACTTCGCCTTCGCCGCGTACTGGCTGATGCCGCGTCTGCACCGCTTCCATACTGCCAACCCTCAAGTAGACGTCAGCCTGGTCACCAGCGAACGCAGCCACAACATGCTGCGTACCGATATTGATGTGGCGGTGCTGTTTGGCGATGGCCGGTTCAAGCAGGGTGAGAGCCACTGGCTGTTCAGCGAAGAGGTGTTTCCGGTGTGCAGCCCGCTGCTATTGAAGGACCGTGCCCTGCCCTTGCCGGCCCAGTCATTGCTGGAGTTTCCGCTGCTGCACCTGCGAGGAGAACACAGCAGTAACTGGTTCGACTGGAGCGGCGTGTTTCGCGAGCTGGGGATCACCTCGGCCCCGGCTCCGGGGCAACTGCGCTTCGACAATTACACCTTGCTGATTCAGGCGGCGATTGGCGGTCAGGGCGTTGCGATCGGTTGGCGGCACCTTGTGGATAACTTGTTGGCGCAAGGTCTGTTGTGTCGCCCGATTGCCGACACGGTGATTTCCAGGCTGGGGTATTACGTGGTCCTGCCCCAGCGCAAACGGCGTGGGGCGTTGATTCAGCTGTTTGTGGATTGGTTGATGGCGGAACAGGCCAGCAGTGCGCAATCGCTCAATGGTCTCCCTTTGCCTTCGATTGCGGTGTAAAGCGAAAAGATCGCAGCCTTCGGCAGCTCCTACGCGCCTGTGGGCGCTGCCGAAGGCTGCGATCTTTTACTATTCCGACGTCGCAATAAAACTCACGTGCTCACCCACATGCAGGTTCAGGTGCAGCTCATCGGCAATCCCTACGGCTACCCTGTTCAGCCGTTCCAGCGCTGTGGCCAGGCCAGGTTCCAGGCTACTGCTGACGTGACTGAAATGCTCGATGGTCAGCCCGGGCACGCGCCGAGGTGCATTCACCAAGGTCCAGTGCAACGAGCTGCTTTGCAGAGACTCGCGGATTTCTTCGGCGGCGTGGCGTTGCAACGGGTCTTCTATTTCCGGGTCGTCCAGCACCTCGAAATCGCCCACCACAAACAGCCGGGCAATGCCTGCGGCCTGCATGCCGTCGATCAGTGCATCCACCGCCAGCACCTCCTCGACCGGGCCGGGCACGATGGATTTTTCGATGTGTTCACTGTTCATCGGCAACCCTGGCGCATCGAGCAGGCAGATCACCGCCGAACAGCCGGCCACGCTCTGCTTGACCCGCTTGGCATCGAACAGATCGCCGGTCTTGGTACGCAAACCCGGGCGCGGCGCGAGCGCGTTCAGGTCATCGAGAATCGCGATCACTTCATGCTGGCGTCGCAGCATTTCAGCCATCAGCGCACTGCCCAGGCTACTCATGGCACCATAAAGCACCACCTTCACCACTGGGGTTTCGGCATTTTTCATGGATGTGCTCCGTACTTGCTGCCTATATAGCGTGTGACCTGCGGGAGGTGGGGTGGGTTCGACAAGTAGTTTTAGGGGGTTTGAGATGCAACAGATCAAGGGTTACCACGCCCATGTCTACTTCGATGCCAATACCCTGCCACAGGCACGGGCCTTGTGTGAGCAGGCCGCGCAATTGTTTCCACTGAAGATGGGGCGCGTGCACGAGCGCCCGGTCGGCCCGCACCCGGACTGGAGCTGCCAATTGGCTTTCGAGCCGCAATACATTGGCGAGGTGTTGCCGTGGCTGGCGCTCAACCGCAAGGGTTTGGTGGTGTTCCTGCACCCGGACACGGGCGACGATCTGCTCGACCACACCGAACATGCGATCTGGATGGGCGCGATCCGGCCGCTGAACCTGTCTATTTTCTAATCAGAGTTGTTCTTGGGCCTCACCGGGCAAGTGCTCGTCCAGATGCAGCCAGGGCAAACGACTGTTGGTCCAGATATGCCGTTCGGCCGGTGCTTGCTCGGGATGGTCAAGGGTGGCGATGGTCACGTCGATGCTCTCGGGGCTGAGCTTCGTCACCAGCGCCAGTTGTGCCCCACAATTGCGGCAGAAATACCGCACGCAGGTGGACGAAGACTCATACCGGGACGGCGTACCCGCCATCCATTCAAATGCTGAGGCGGGCACGGTGATCCAGGTGGTCACGATTCCACCGCTGACTCGCCGGCAAATTGAGCAATGGCAGTGCGCGATATCGTGCAATGGCCCGCTGAATTGATAGCGCATTTGTCCGCAGTGGCAGCCGCCGGTGTGAAATTCGCCCATGTCTTTTGCTCCTGACCCCGTGTTTACGGAGTCTCAACCCGGCCGACGACCGGTCGTACATTCGGTCAATGCTTTCACTCGCGAAAGCTGGCTGAAAGCTTCCCCGATTAGGATCGCCCTCACTGCCGGCAACAGACCGGTTGGCCAATGCGAGTGTTTTATCGCCCGCCCGGTCCATTAAACAACAACAATGGTGATTCTGATGTCCGCTACTACCCGCCTCTTCGCTGTCACTCCGCCCGTACGTCTCGTGCTTCCCGTTCTGCGCTGACCCCATCCGGTTCGCCATTCCCTAGCCGCGCTACGCCTGGAGTATTCCTATGCTGACTTTCCTTGGCTTCGCCATGGTCATCACGTTCATGTTCCTGATCATGACCAAGCGCCTGTCCGCGCTGATCGCTCTGATCATCATCCCGATTATCTTCGCCCTGTTCGGCGGTTTCTCGCCGAAGATCGGTCCGATGATGCTTGAAGGCATCACCAAGCTCGCGCCGACCGGCGTGATGCTGATGTTCGCCATTCTCTACTTCGCCCTGATGATCGACTCCGGTCTGTTCGACCCGGCCGTGCGCAAAATCCTCAAACTGGTCAAGGGCGACCCGCTGAAAGTTTCGGTCGGTACCGCCGTACTGGCGCTGATCGTGTCCATGGACGGTGACGGCGCGACCACTTACATGATCTGCGTAGCCGCCATGCTGCCGCTCTACAGCCGCATCGGCATGAGCCCGCGGATCATGGCCGGTCTGATCATCCTCGCCGGCGGCGTGATGAACATGACCCCTTGGGGCGGCCCGACGGCTCGTGCGGCCAGTGCGCTGCATGTCGATCCGTCCGACATCTTTGTGCCAATGATTCCAGCAATGCTGGCCGGCGTGGTGGCTATCCTGGCGATTGCCTACTTCTACGGTAAACGCGAGCGTGCGCGTCTGGGTGAACTGCACCTGGTCGGTGATGAAGTCGATCACAGCGAAATCAGCGTTTCGCAGTTCCCGGATGCCCGTCGTCCAAAGCTGATCTGGTTCAACGGCGCCTTGACCCTGGGCCTGATGTGCACGCTGGTCGCCGGCCTGTTGCCGCTGCCAGTGCTGTTCATGGTGGCGTTCAGTATTGCGATGATCGTCAACTACCCGTGCCTGCAACAGCAGAAGGACCGCGTTGCGGCCCACGCCGGTAGCGTACTGGCGGTGGTCGGGTTGATCTTTGCCGCGGGTATCTTCACCGGTATCCTGTCGGGCACCGGCATGGTCGATGCCATGTCGAAAAGCCTGCTGGCGGTTATCCCCGATTTCCTCGGCCCGTACCTGGCTGTGATTACCGCGCTGGTCAGCATGCCGTTCACGTTCTTTATGTCGAACGATGCATTTTATTACGGCGTGTTACCGGTACTTGCCGAAGCCGCCAGTCATTACGGTATAACCGCGGTGGAAATGGCACGTGCCTCGATCGTCGGTCAGCCCGTCCACTTGCTGAGCCCGCTGGTACCATCGACTTACCTGTTGGTGGCCCTGGCCGGTATCGAATTCGGTGATCATCAGCGGTTCACCTTGAAGTGGGCAGTGCTGGTTTGCCTGTGCATACTGGTCGCTGCATTGCTGATGGGGATTTTCCCGCTGTTCAGCACTCTATAAGCCCAAGACTCACCATGACGGGTCCAGGCTTTGTTGTTTGAAGCCTGGGCCCTTTGTGGTTTAAACACTCGCTCAAAGGAATACACATGGAATGGCTGACCAACCCTGAAATCTGGGTTGCCTTCTTCACCCTGACTGCCCTGGAGATCGTCCTGGGCATCGACAACATCATCATGATCTCGATCCTGGTCAGCCGCATGCCCAAGCACATGCAGGCGCGCACCCGGATTTTCGGCCTGGCGCTGGCCATGATCACGCGGATCCTGTTGCTGCTGTCGATCACCTGGGTCATGCGTCTCACCGCCGACCTGTTCGAAGTGTTCGGCCAGGGTATTTCCGGGCGTGACCTGATCCTGTTCTTCGGTGGTCTGTTCCTGCTGTGGAAGAGCTCGCAAGAGATGTACCACGCACTGGAAGGTGAAGATGAAGTCGGCGACGAGCCTTCGGGCAAGGGCGGCAACTTCCTGTACACCATCATCCAGATCGCGATCATCGACATCGTGTTCTCGCTGGACTCGGTGATCACCGCGGTGGGCATGGTGTCCCACGTACCGGTCATGGTCGCGGCAATTGTCGTTGCAGTGCTAGTGATGATGTGGGCTTCTGGCACCATCAGCGAGTTCATCGACAAGCACCCGTCGTTGAAGATGCTGGCGCTGTCGTTCCTGTTGCTGGTGGGTACCGTGCTGATCGCCGAATCGCTCGACGTGCACTTGCCAAAAGGCTACGTCTACTTCGCCATGGCGTTCTCGCTGGCGGTGGAAGCGATCAACATCAAGATGCGCACCGCGATGATGAAAAAGAGGAAGCAGCAGGAGCCGGTAAAACTGCGCAAGGATGTTCCGGGGCAGTAACCGGTCCCAATGGGGTCTCTGTGGCGAGGGAGCTTGCTCCCGCTGGGCCGCGAAGCGGCCCTGAAACCAGTCACTGCGATTACTCAATAAAATCGCGGAGGCCTATATTGCGGCTGCTTCGCAACCGAGCGGGAGCAAGCTCCCTCGCCACAAGAACAAAGGGCCTACGGCCCTTTGTTCGTTTTTGAAGCAAACTGTTTTATGACGGTTTTGTTTCAATCGCCTCTTTAGCTATGCGATGCTGGCGCCCAGACCGTTAGCCAACTACAGCTTATGTACAGAACGTAGAAAAACGCGCGGCACCGTCGACTTGCCCCACTGGGGCGCTACCACCACAGGGGGCCTGTATGCTCACCCTGCTCAATCTGTTATCCGCCGTGGCCCTTTTGATCTGGGGCACGCACATCGTCCGAACCGGCATCCTGCGGGTTTATGGCTCCAATTTGCGCCATGTGATCGCCCATAACATGTCCAGGCGCTGGCTGGCGTTTGTCGCCGGGATCATGGTGACCGCCATGGTCCAGAGCAGCAATGCCACCGCCATGCTCGTGACCTCGTTTGTCGGTCAGGGCCTGATGGCGCTGACGCCGGCCCTGGCGACCATGCTCGGCGCCGACGTGGGTACCGCGCTGATGGCGCGGGTACTGACCCTCGACTTGTCGTGGCTGTCGCCGCTGCTGATTTTCCTCGGGGTGATTTTCTTTCTGTCGCGCAAGCAGACCCGGGTCGGGCAGATGGGCCGGGTCGGCATTGGTCTGGGGCTGATCATTCTGGCGCTGCAACTGATCGTCGAGGCCGCCGCGCCGATCACTCAGGCGCAAGGGGTGAAGGTCATCTTCGCCTCCCTGACCGGCGACATCCTGCTCGATGCCTTGGTCGGCGCGCTGTTCGCGATGATTTCCTACTCCAGCCTGGCCGCCGTTTTGCTGACCGCGACCCTCGCCGGTGCCAGCGTGATCAGTCTGCCAGTGGCCATCGGCCTGGTGATCGGCGCCAACATCGGCAGCGGCATTCTGGCTTTCCTCAGCACCAGCATGCAGAACGCGGCCGGCCGTCAGGTGGCGCTCGGCAGTCTGCTGTACAAACTGATCGGCCTGCTGCTGATCATTCCGGTGCTCGACCCGTTGGTGCACTGGATCGACAGCCTCGACTTCAGCCCTCAGGAAATGGTCATCGGCTTCCACCTGCTCTACAACACCGTGCGTTGCCTGATCCTGTTGCCCAGCGTCGGGCCGATGGCCAAGCTCTGTGCGTGGTTGCTGCCAGAGCGGCCGGACATCAATGGCACGGCCAAACCACGGCATCTTGACCCGACGGCATTGGTCACCCCGAGTCTGGCGCTGGCCAATGCTGCCCGGGAAACCCTGCGCATCGGCGATCTGGTCGACAGCATGCTCGAAGCCATGCTCGCCGTGCTGCGCGGCAAGCAGACCGCCGTCACCCAGGAAATTCGTCGCCTGACCGATGATGTTGAAGCGCTCTACAGCGCCATCAAACTCTATCTGGCGCAAATGCCCCGCGAAGACCTCAGCGAGCAGGACAGTCGGCGCTGGGCGGAAACCATCGAGCTGGCGATCAATCTGAAACTCTCCAGCGACCTGATCGAACGTATGCTGCGCAAGGTTCAGCAGCAGAAAACCTCGCAACGCCGGTCTTTTTCCGAGGTGGGCCTGGAGGAGTTGGCGGGGCTGCACAGTCAGCTGATTGCCAACCTGCGTCTGGGGTTGTCGGTATTTCTCAGTGCCGACCCGGAAAGTGCTCGCCAGTTACTGCGTGAGAAACGTCGCTTTCGCGCACAGGAACGCCGCCTGGCCCACGCTCATGTCAGCCGTTTAAACCGTAAGATCGTGCAAAGTATCGAGACCAGTTCGCTGCATCTGGAACTGATTGCTGACATGAGACGCTTGAACTCGCTGTTCTGCAGCAGCGCCTATGCAGTGTTGGGCACTTCGGACACCGGCGCTCTGGCGGTTGACGATTTGACTGACATCACTCATTCACCCTGAACGTCCACAGTTGCTTGAAGTCTGTTGAACTTACGCTGGTCGTACGGAAATTCGTTATGCGTTGTCTGCTGTTTGCTTGTCTGCTGCTTGGTTCACTGCCTTCAATTGCCCTGGATCGCTTCCAGGTCGAGGGCTACACGTTGCGCAACGGCCTGCAATTGGTCTTCAAACCGGGCACCGAGCGCGGGCATGTGGCGATCCGGTTGGTGGTTGGCGTAGGCCTGGATGATTTCAGCTGCGCCGACAAGGAGCTGCCGCATCTGCTCGAACACTTGCTGTTCAGCGGCATCGACGCCACCGGCGAAGGCGGCCTGGAAGAACGCATGCAGGCCTTGGGCGGTGAATGGAATGCCTACACCAGCAATGCCGACACGACTTTCGTCATCGAAGCCCCGGCGAAAAACCAGCGCAAGGTCCTCGACCTGCTGTTGGCGCTGCTGACCCAGACCCGTATCGACGACAATGCCATCAACGTCGCCAAGCAAGTGGTCGAGCGCGAAGACGGTGGTCATTACTCGCACCTGCAACGCTGGCTGGATCGCCAGGATCTGGGGCACACCGCGAGTAATCAGTTGGCGGTGGAACTGGGCCTCAAATGCCCCGAGCGCGCGCAAGTCGATCACCTGACCCGCGAGCAATTGGAGAAGGTGCGCAAGGCTTGGTACGCGCCCAACAACATGACCCTGATCGTGGTCGGCGACCTCGACCGCTTGCTGCCGGCCTATCTGGAACGGGCCTATGGCGCGCTCGAAGCGGTTGAGCCTAGCACTCACCTGCCGCTGCCAGACATTCAGGCCAGCGCGGACCATGAGCGCAATTTGAGTAACGGTTTCGTCGGTGGCGGTGCCAAATTGCATTGGCTGGTGCCAGAACCGGTGCTGGAAGACCAGCACGACGAAACCTTCGACTTGCTCAAGGACTATCTGGACTGGGCGCTCTATCGCCAATTGCGCCTGGCCCATGGGTTGTCCTACGGTCCCTCGGCCGAGCGCGAGGTATTTGGCGGGGTGGGCTTCATGAGCCTGAACGCCGACCTTGATCGCGACGATGTGCTGGCAGCGGAACAGGTGCTGGATGAGCTTAAAGCCGATCTGCTCAAGAACGGCCTCGATGCCGCCACCTTCGCCCGTCTCAAGCAAGCCGCCATCGCTCGCCAGGCCTGGGCCGTGCAAGGCAACAGCGCCCTGGCGGACTATTACTGGAGCGCTCTTGGCGACTACGAGGATGGCCATTTCGTCAACCCGGCCAAGGCACTGCAGGATGTAACACTGGCCGAGGCGAACAAGGCGATGCGCGAATTGCTGCTGCAACCGGGATATCTGCGGATCGAGAAGCCGCTGATGAGTTATGACCAGGTGATGTGGGCGATTGTCGGGGGATTTGGACTGATGGTGCTTGGAATATTGGGTTGGCACGTTCACCGCAGAAAGAAATGATTTCTCTGTGGCGAGGGAGCTGTGTGGCGAGGGAGCTTGCTCCCGTTGGGCTGCGAAGCGGCCCTGAAAAACGGCACCCCGGTTTATCAGACACACCGCATTCACCGATATTGCGACTGCTGCGCAGCCGAGCGGGAGCAAGCTCCCTCGCCACAGGGTTTTGGGTTCGATCAAAGTGACCGCAAGCCTCGCCACAGGGCCCCTCGGGCGGTACCCTGTCGAGGATTTTCCCCACGACTATTGTGAATCGCCGAATGCCGAACCTGACCCTGTACGTACAGCGCCTCCTGGAGTTGATCAAGCGCTATCCCGGGGTCATTGCGCTCGGCGGCTTCATTTCAGGGGTCGGCAGCTTCATGCTGGTGGATCGCCAACAAGGTCTGGCGACGTGGATCACCACCATCATGCTGATCAGCTGGGTCTGGTTGATGCTGGAAAACAGCCTCACCAAGCTGTTCGCCAGGGTCTTCAAGCGCGAAATACCCCAGCCACTGCTGCGTTACGCAACGCAGATGATCCATCAGGAAAGCCTGTTCTTCGTCCTGCCGTTCTTTTTAATCACCACCACCTGGAACAGCGGCCAGTTGTTCTTCACTGGATTACTGAGCATGGCGGCGCTGATTTCGATCATCGACCCGCTCTACTACAAATGGCTGGCACCGCGCCGCTGGGCGTTCCTGGCACTGCACACCCTGACCCTGTTCGCGGCCCTGTTGACCGCCCTGCCCGTCATCCTGCACCTGACCACCGCCCAAAGCTTCAAGCTGGCGCTAGGCATTGCCATGCTGCTGTCGTTCCCGAGCCTGGCCTCGATCTTCCCGATTCGCACTGTGCGCAATGCGCTGGCGATCCTCAGCATCACCGTCGGCATCGGCGCCTCTGGTTGGGTGCTGCGCTCCTGGGTTCCACCGGCGACGCTGTGGATGACCGAGGTGGCGATCAGCACTCAAATGCAGGATCGAACACCCGGCAAGAGCCTGGAAGAAGTCAGCACCGAACAGATTCGTGGGGGTGGGCTGTATGCGTACACCGCGATCAATGCTCCGCGAGGTCTGGCCGAACGGATTTATCACGTCTGGATGTTCAACGGTAAAGAAGTCGACCGTATCCCGCTGGATATCAACGGGGGGCGCAAGGAAGGCTACCGTGCGTGGACTCACAAGCAGAACTTCCCCGGCAACCCCGCAGGCAAATGGCAGGTTCGGGTGCTGACTGAAGACGGTCAGTTGATTGGCGTGTTGCGCTTCAAAGTCATGGACAGCACACCCATCAAAGAAAAGTAACGCGGTTCGTGCTATTAGTCAGATCTGCGTAATAGCCGAACAAGCACGGAGCTTATGACTAGCAGCACAATGCCTGGCAGTGCCCGACTGGACACCTCGCACAGCCCTGCCCTGTTGCGGGTCACGGGTGACTGGACGCTCGCCCATTACGCCGATCTCAGCCGCCTGAGCGAAAAGCTCCGTGGCCAATACGACAACAACACCCACATCGATCTCAATGGCCTCGGCGCGCTCGATACGGCGGGTGCGTCATTGTTGGTGGAGCTGCTGGGGGCCGAGCGTCTGGGCAAATCTGCCGAACACCCCGATTGCACCCTTTCCTCCGCGGATCGCGCCTTGTTGCAGACGGTGTACTGCTCGCTGACCGATTTCTGCGTGCCGATCAAAGAACCGGAAATCAGCGTCGGCATTCAACTGCTGACCCGCATCGGCCGCGCGGTCGACGCGGTCTGGCAGGACACGTTGCAACTGTTGGGTTTCGTCGGCCTGATCCTGGAAACCATCGCTCGCGGGTTGTTTCGGCCCAAACGCTGGCGTCTCACACCGATGGTCGCCCACATCGAACAGACCGGCCTCGACGCCGCCCCCATCGTCGCCTTGCTGACGTTTTTGGTGGGAGCTGTGGTGGCGTTTCTCGGGGCGACGGTGCTGGCGAGTTTCGGTGCGAGTATTTTCACCGTGGACCTGGTGGCGTTCTCTTTTCTGCGAGAGTTCGGCGTGTTGCTCACGGCGATCCTGATGGCGGGCCGCACCGCCAGTGCGTTCACCGCGCAGATCGGTTCGATGAAGGCCAACGAAGAAATCGACGCGATCCGCACCCTCGGCCTCGACCCGATGGAGTTGCTGGTAGTCCCCCGCGTCCTGGCGTTGCTGGTGGCGCTGCCGATGTTGACCTTTCTGGCGATGGTGTCAGGGATTGTCGGCGGTGGCGTGGTCTGCGCGCTGTCGCTGGATATCTCACCGGCGATGTTCCTGTCACTGCTGCAATCGGACATCGGCGTTCAGCACTTTCTGGTGGGGATCGTCAAAGCGCCGATTTTTGCGTTCCTGATTGCCGCCATCGGCTGCCTCGAGGGCTTCAAGGTTAGCGGCAGCGCCGAGTCCGTCGGCGCGCACACCACGTCCAGTGTGGTGCAGTCGATTTTCGTGGTGATCGTGCTCGACGCCGTGGCTGCGTTGTTTTTCATGGAGATGGACTGGTGAGTCGTTTACCCCGAGCGCCTTCAGAGGCAGTGATCGAAGTCCGTGGGCTGTGCAATCGCTTCGGCCACCAGAGCGTGCACGAGAACCTCGACCTGGACTTGTACAAGGGCGAGATTCTGGCGGTGGTCGGCGGTTCTGGCAGCGGCAAATCGGTGCTGCTGCGCAGCATTGTCGGCCTGCGTCAGCCCAGCGAAGGGCTGGTGAAGGTCTTCGGCAAGAACTTGCCGAGCCTGTCGGAGCACGAGCGCTCGCTGGTCGAACGGCGGTTCGGTGTGTTGTTCCAGAAAGGCGCCTTGTTCTCTTCGCTCACCGTGACCGAGAACGTCGCCCTGCCCCTGATTGAACACGCCGGCCTGAGCCGTGCCGACGCCGAGCACCTGGCGGCAGTGAAAATGGCGTTGGCCGGGCTGCCGTTGTCGGCGGCCGACAAATACCCTGCTTCACTGTCCGGCGGCATGATCAAGCGCGCGGCCCTGGCCCGAGCGCTGGCGCTGGACCCGGACATCCTGTTCCTCGACGAGCCCACCGCCGGTCTAGACCCGATTGGCGCCGCAGGCTTCGATCAACTGATCCTGACTCTGCGCGATGCCTTGGGCCTGAGCGTGTTTCTGGTGACCCACGACCTCGACACGCTCTACACCATCACCGACCGAGTGGCGGTGCTGGCGCAGAAGAAAGTGCTGGTGGCGGACGCCATCGACAAGGTGTCGGAAACCGATGATGCGTGGATTCACGAATACTTCCATGGCCCTCGCGGCCGCGCGGCGCTGACGGCCGCTAACCAGCTCAACGAGGTCTGACATGGAAACCCGAGCTCATCATGTATTGATCGGCCTGTTCACCGTCATAGTGGTGGCAGGCGCCCTGCTCTTCGGTCTGTGGCTGGCCAAATCCAGCGTCGATACCGAATTCAAGGATTACGAAATCGTCTTCAACGAGGCGGTCAGCGGCCTGTCCAAGGGCAGCGCCGTGCAGTACAGCGGGATCAAGGTCGGCGACGTGGTGATACTGCGCCTGGACCCGAACGATCCGCGCCGGGTGTTGGCGCGGATTCGCCTGGGCGGAGACACTCCGATCAAAGAAGACACTCAGGCCAAGCTGGCGCTGACCGGGATCACCGGGACCTCGATCATCCAGCTCAGCGGCGGCACGCCACAAAGTCCGACGCTCAAGGGCGAGGACGGCAATTTGCCGACAATCGTTGCATCGCCCTCGCCCATTGCCCGGTTGATGAATGACAGCAACGATCTGATGGCGGGCGTGAACGTGTTGATGCACAACGCCAATCAGTTGTTTTCCTCGGAGAACGTCGAGCGCATCAGCAAGACCCTTGAGCATCTGGAGCAAACCACCGGCACCATCGCTGACCAGCGCGGCGATATTCGCCAGGCGATGCAGCAACTGGCCTCGGTCGGCAAACAGGCCGGCGCCATGCTGGAACAGACGTCGGCGCTGATGCGCAACGCCAATGGCATGCTCAACGATCAAGGCAAGCAGATGTTCGGCAGTGCCGAGCAGGCGATGAAGTCGCTGGAACAGAGCAGCGCGACCATCAACACGTTGCTCACGACCAATCAGGATTCGCTCAACAGCGGCATGCAAGGCCTCAATGGCCTGGCGCCGGCGGTGCGTGAGCTGCGCGATACCTTGAGTTCGTTGCGGACCATTTCCCAGCGGCTTGAGGCCAACCCCAGCGGTTACCTGCTGGGCAGCGACAAAAACAAGGAGTTCACGCCATGAAACTGGCTCATCTCGCCCTCCTCGCCGGTTTTGCGTTGATCGCTTCCTGTTCGATTTTCCCCAAGGCCGAGCCGTCCGATGTCTATCGACTGCCGTCGGCACAGCGCGACGCATCGGCCCAACACGGCACGCCGCAGCGCTGGTCGTTGCGGCTGGCCAAGCCTCAAACCAGCGAAGCCTTGAACAACCCGAAAATCGCCGTAATCCCTCAGGGTGATCTGATCAGCAGCTACAAGGCTTCACGCTGGAGCGATCCGGCACCGGTGCTGTTGCGCAATCGTCTGCTCGATGGTTTCCAGCGTGACGGTCGCGTGCCGTTGCTCAGCACCGATGACAGTAATTTCCAGGCAGACCTGGAACTGGGCGGCAACCTGCAAGCGTTCCAGACCGAGTACCAAGGTACGGCTGCGAGCGTGGTCGTGCGCCTGGATGCGTTGTTGGTGCGTGGGTATGACCAGCGAATCCTCGCCAGCCGACGCTTTGAAGTGCGTCAGCCGTTGAGCGATGTGAAGGTGCCGGCGGTGGTGACCGGTTTTGGTCAGGCCAGCGATCAATTGACGGCGCAGGTGGTGGCCTGGACGGTGGAGCAAGGTCAGAAAGTTGCGCCGCCGCTGAGGCCATAAAAGTCGGACGCACATCTAATGTGGGAGCGGGCTTGCTCGCGAAGGCGGTGTGTCAGTCAACAGGGATGTTGAATGTACCGGCCTCTTCGCGAGCAAGCCCGCTCCCACAGGGTTTTCGGTCAACCGAAGAACCAGTAGCACACCCCGATCGCGCCAAGAACACCCGCCAATTCCGCCAGCAACGCACACCCCACCGCATGCCGTGCACGCTGAATGCCCACCGCGCCGAAGTACACCGCCAATACATAAAAGGTTGTTTCAGTACTGCCCTGAATCGTCGCCGCCACCAGCGCCGGGAAGCTGTCGACTCCAGAGGTTTTCATGGTTTCGATCAGCATTGCCCGTGCGGCGCTGCCGGAGAAGGGTTTGACCATGGCCGTTGGCAGCGCGTCGACAAAGCGGGTGTCCCAACCGGCCCACTCCACCAGATGACGGATCCCGTCCAGACCGAAATCCAGTGCCCCGGATGCTCGCAGCACGCCCACGGCACAGAGCATCGCCACCAGATACGGCAGCAGGTTCTTGGCCACGTCGAAGCCTTCTTTCGCGCCTTCGATGAACGCCTCGTAGACCTTCACTTTGCGTAATGCGCCGATCACCAGAAACAGCATGATCAGCCCGAACAGCGTCACGTTGCCGAGGATCGATGACAGGCTCGCCAGAGCGGTCGCCGAGAGCGTCGCCAGCAGCGCCATGAACGCACCGAGGGCCAAGGCACCGGGAATGAAGTAGGCGAGCACCACCGGGTCCCACAGGCGCAGACGCTGCATGAACGCCACCGACAACAAGCCCACCAGGGTCGAACAACTGGTGGCCAGCAGGATTGGCAGGAACACCAGGGTCGGATCGGGCGCACCTTGCTGGGCGCGGTACATGAAGATGGTCACCGGCAGCAGGGTCAGGGACGAGGCGTTGAGCACCAGGAAGAGGATCTGCGCGTTGCTGGCGATGGTGTCGCTGGGGTTTAGCTCTTGCAGCGCCTTCATGGCTTTGAGGCCGATCGGTGTGGCGGCGTTGTCCAGCCCCAGGCCGTTGGCGGCGAAGTTCAGCGTGATCAGGCCGATGGCCGGATGCCCGGGCGGCACCTCCGGCATCAGGCGCAGGAACAGCGGGCCCAGCGCCTTGGCCAGCCATTCGACGATGCCGGCCTTCTCGGCAATTCGCAGAAAGCCCAGCCAGAGAGTGAGGGTGCCGAACAACAGGACCATGACCTCGACCGACAATTTGGCCATGGCGAAAATGCTTTCCACCATCGCCGCAAAGATCCCGGCGTTACCGCCGATCAGCCATTGCGCCAGCGCCGAAACGGCAGCCACGATGAAGAAGCCAAGCCACAGGCCATTAAGCATCAGTCAAATCCCCCGGAAGATGCGGCGAATGATAGCGGGGTAGACAGAAACGACAAACCCCGGATTTCTCCGGGGTTTGTTTAGTACCGCTAGCAAAAGACCAATGTGCGAGCGGGCTTGCTCGCGAAAGCGGTGGATCAGTCAACAAAGATGTTGAATGTACCGGCCTCTTCGCGAGCAAGCCCGCTCCCACAGGTTTTTGCATCAGTTGCTGGAAATTTCACCAACCGGCAACTTTTCCTTGCTGCGCCAGTGCGGCAGGGAGTTCCAGTAGCGCTCGCCCTTGGCGTCGTCGTACATACCTTCCCAACGTGCGATGACCAGCACGGCCAAGGCGTTACCGATCACGTTCAGCGCGGTACGGGCCATGTCCATGATGCGGTCGACACCGGCAATGAACGCCAAGCCTTCCAGCGGAATACCAACGCTGCCCAGAGTCGCCAGCAGCACCACGAAGGACACGCCCGGTACGCCGGCGATGCCTTTGGAGGTGACCATCAGCGTCAGCACCAGCAGCAACTGTTGGCTGATGGACAGGTCGATGCCGTAGAGCTGGGCAATGAAGATTGCCGCGATGCTCTGGTACAGGGTCGAACCGTCGAGGTTGAACGAGTAGCCGGTCGGCACCACGAAGCTGCAAATGGCTTTCGGCGCGCCGTAGGCTTCCATCTTCTCGATCACGCGCGGCAGCACGGTTTCGGAACTGGCGGTGGAGTAGGCCAGTACCAGCTCATCCTTGAAGATGCGCATCAGCTTGATCACCGAGAAACCGAACAGGCGAGCGATCAGGCCCAGCACCACAAAGGCGAAGAAGGCGACGGCGAAGTAAACCAGGACGACCAGTTTGGCCAACGGCAGCAGAGAGGCGAAACCGAAGTTGGCCACGGTCACCGCGATCAGTGCGAACACGCCGATCGGGGCGTAGTTCATGATCATGTGGGTGACCTTGAACATGCTTTCCGATACACCCTGGAACATCTTCACCAGCGGCTCGCGCAGGTCCGATTGCAGGCTCGACAGACCGAGACCGAACAACACGGAGAAGAAGATGATCGGCAGCATCTCGCCGCGGGCCATGGCCGCAAAGATGTTCGACGGGATCAGGTTGAGGATGGTCTGGATGAACGCGTGTTCATGCTGCACCTCGGCGGCAGTGGCCTGGTACTTGGAAATATCCACCGTACCCAGGGTGCTCATGTCGATGCCGCTGCCCGGATGGACCACGTTGGCCAGCACCAGACCGACCAGAATGGCGATGGTGGTGACGATCTCGAAGTAAATGATGGTCTTCAGACCGATGCGACCGAGTTTCTTCGCGTCACCCACGCCAGCAATGCCGACGATCAGCGAGGAGATCACGATCGGGATCACGATCATCTTGATCAGACGGATAAAGATATCGCCTGCCGGTTGCAGTACGTTGCTGATCCACCAGGCTTTTTCGGCACTGAAATGGTTGAGCAGTGCACCAATTGCTATCCCCAGAACCAGACCGATGAGGATCTGCCAGGCGAGGCTAAGCTTTGCCTTCTTCATATCTTTACCCTTACTTGCGTTTGACTCAGGCTGATGCATGAACTGAAACGCGCAATGGCGAACAAGTCTTGCATCGGCCCCCGTATAAGGTCCCCGCGAGCGAGCATTTACAGCTCTCAGGCAGCGAAAAAGGCGCAACTATTCCGATGCAGGGAAGCGCCGTCTAATGCCGTAAACGCCTACCCTATGCCGAATCGGCATGAGATTTTCCAACTGAAACCCGCGTCCCAACCGGTTTGAATGCGACATTCAGGCGGGCATAAGTGCCGTATGCCGGCCATTTCAGCGCAGGACGAAGGTTTTTAAATAAGCGGAAATTTAGGAAAAAGCCTACGTTTGGCTGCGAATTCTCTTATCGAGAAAGTCGGAGCTTTCTCGATATACGGTCACGAAGAAACACCGCGAAACGGTTTTGCGGGGAATATGCACCAAGAACAGATGAGCTGAATGCTCTAGATCAACGTTTTGCACGTTGAAGCTCTCCGCAAGTTCGTCGAGCCGCTCTGGTCCCGGCGAACTTGCGTCGCAGCTTTGCCTGACCCGGCCCTTGCGCAGGTACTCCCTGTACCCGTAGGTCACTCCGACCCTGAAACAGTCAGAACGTCCCGACCCCTTGGTCATGCGTCTACCGTCCTCGGGTAGCGCAGTGGAAAAAGGCGCTGTGGCCTCTTTCGTGTTTCGAAACTCAATACCGGTGGATCTTTTTTAATTGGCACTGCCGCCCAGAAGCAGGGCGGCTGCCACTGTCTTTAACGAAATGCTCATGTTCAGCCTCGACCGCGGCGGCCAAAGAAGAAGGAAGCGATGAACATCACCAGGAATACGACAAAGAGAATCTTGGCGATACCCGTGGCGGTGCCCGCGATACCACCGAAGCCCAATACTGCAGCGATGATGGCAATGATCAGGAATGTGATTGCCCAGCTCAACATGGTGATTCTCCTTACGGCTTCTATTTAAAGGTGTTGCTGGTGGTGCTTATCCCGGCGCGTTAAGCGCGCCAAGTTCGTTTATTTAAAACACCCAACGCTCCTGAGGCGTTTCATCCACAGGCTGGGCCTGGTCAACATCCATCATTCGCATCGAGTCGCTGTCAGCCAGGTTGCTGCTGACGGCGCTGAAGTGGGTTTGGGGGGCGTGTGGAATCGACAGGTGCGGCGTCTCTGGCTGCTGGCTCTGTTCCCAACGCAAGAACTGCTGGCCGCCAATCAAGGTGATCAACAATGCCAGCAGGGCAAACAAACCTTGCTGGATATGCAGTGGCGAGATACGCAATCGGGCGGCACCTTGGCGATTCATCCTGAAGTTCCTCCCTCTTTGGGTAGGTTGGCGGGCACTGATTTATTAAATGCCCTGATTACTCAGGCACTTGCAGCCTGCATGCCACCTTTTTTGTCAGGTTTAATATGATTTAAATCAATGAGTTACACGATTTGTGAAAATAGGTTTGGACGCATCCTGCACGATGGCCCATTCAAGGCCGTGCGTAATGCACGATGGATTCGCCAAAACGTTCAATATTTTTGGAATTGAAGGAAGGGCGCGGATGTCAGAAAGGGACGCAGGCAATTACCGAAGGACGGTTCATTAATAAAAAATTAAATAAATCAGCGAGTTATCTTGTGATGACGTAGATAGCACCGCTGATATGGTCGAAATCGGCCACAATCAATCATGCAACTTGCCCGATTTTTCCGGGCTTAACCCATTTCAACAATTAAAGGAGCGCAGGAACATGGAATCAGCCACTGAGCATCAAGGCCGCATTCTGCTGGTAGACGACGAGTCCGCCATCCTTCGAACCTTTCGCTATTGCCTCGAAGATGAAGGCTATAGCGTGGCTACGGCGACCAGCGCGGCTCAGGCTGAAGCCTTGTTGCAGCGCCAGGTTTTTGATCTGTGCTTCCTCGATTTGCGTCTGGGCGAAGATAATGGCCTTGATGTGCTGGCTCAGATGCGCATCCAGGCGCCCTGGATGCGGGTGGTGATCGTCACTGCTCACTCGGCCGTGGACACTGCCGTGGATGCGATTCAGGCCGGTGCCGCCGACTATCTGGTCAAACCTTGCAGCCCCGATCAGTTACGCCTGGCCACTGCCAAACAGCTGGAAGTTCGGCAACTCTCGGCGCGCCTGGAAGCTCTCGAAGGTGAAGTGCGCAAACCCAAGGAGGGGCTGGATTCCCACAGTCCGGCGATGAAAGTGGTGCTCGAAACTGCACGCCAGGTCGCCAGTACTGACGCCAACATCCTGATTCTCGGCGAGTCCGGCACCGGTAAAGGTGAACTGTCACGGGCAATTCACGGCTGGAGCAAACGCCAGAAGAAGTCCTGCGTCACCATCAATTGCCCGTCCCTGACTGCCGAATTAATGGACAGCGAGCTTTTCGGCCACAGCCGCGGAGCATTCACCGGTGCCAGCGAAAGTACCTTGGGGCGGGTCAACCAGGCCGACGGCGGAACGTTGTTTCTCGACGAGATCGGCGATTTTCCCCTGACTTTGCAGCCAAAATTGCTGCGTTTTATTCAGGACAAGGAATACGAGCGCGTGGGCGACCCGGTGACCCGTCGCGCCGATGTGCGAATCCTCGCCGCCACGAACCTCAACCTGGAAGACATGGTTCGCGATGGTCGTTTTCGTGAGGACTTGCTCTATCGTCTCAACGTCATCACCTTGCACCTGCCACCGCTTCGCGAGCGCAGGGAAGACATTTTGAACCTGGCTGACCGCTTCCTGGCGCGCTTCGTCAAGGAGTACTCGCGTCCAGCCCGGCGTTTCAGCGACGAGGCGCGCGAAGCGCTGCTCAGCTACCGCTGGCCGGGCAACATTCGCGAGCTGCGCAACGTGGTGGAGCGCGCGAGCATTATTTGTCCGCAGGAGCGGGTAGAGCTCAGCCACTTGGGCATGGCCGAAACCCCGACCAACCACACGCCACGAATTGGTGCTGCGCTGAGCCTGGATGAATTGGAAAAAGCTCACATTGGCGCGGTTCTCGCCACGGCCGACACGCTGGATCAGGCGGCCAAAACCTTGGGTATCGATGCCTCGACCCTGTACCGCAAACGCAAGCAGTACAACTTGTGAGTCGTAACCGATGAAACTGGCGATGACGTTGCGCACCCGGCTGTTTCTGAGTATTTCCGCACTGATTACTGTGGCGCTGCTTGGGCTCTTGCTCGGGCTGGTCAGCGTGATGCAGATGGCAGGGACTCAGGAAGCCCTGATCCGTGACAACTTCGTCACGCTGGATCTGGGATTGAAGCTGCGTCAGACCCTGGGTGATCAACTGATCATCATGCTCGATGAGCAACCGGACCCTGCGGCGTTCGAGGCGTCCAAACAGCATTCCCTTGAATTGTTTGACGAAGGCATTGCTCGCGAACCGTCCAGCGAGGGTGCCCAGTATGGTTTCAAAAAGGCGAAGGCTGATTATCAGAACCTACTGCGGTCCTTTGATCTTTCCAGTGCTCCTATCCAGGTAGTCGGTGGTGAAGGGGATCTCGCGGAAAAATTCAACGCGCTGCGTAACGGTTTGATCTTTGAACAAAAACGCGCACTGGATAACATCACCGAGATCGAACGCAAGGCCCGGGAGCGAGCACTGTTGATTGCCGGCCTGCTTGGGTTAGTCGGGGTGGGGGTGCTGTTCATCGGCTTCATTACCGCCCATGGGATCGCCCGGCGGTTCGGGGCTCCGATCGAGGCCTTGGCCGCAGCGGCTGACAACATCGGCCAGGGTAATTTCGAAGTGACCCTGCCGATTTCTTCCGCGGTGGAAATCAACCAACTGACCCACCGCTTCGGCATCATGGCCGAGGCCTTGCGTGAGCACCAGGCTACCAATATCGACGAACTGCTCGCCGGTCAGCAACGCTTGCAAGCGGTGCTCGACAGCATCGACGACGGTTTGCTGATCATTGATCGTCAAGGTCATCTTGAGCACCTCAACCCGGTGGCTCAGCGTCAGTTAGGCTGGGACACCGATCGTCTCGGCCAAGGGCTGGGTACGGCGCTTGAGCGTCCCGAACTGGATGAACAACTGCAACTGGTATTACGCGGTGGCACCCTGGAACGAGCGCCGGACGACCTGAGTATCGAGGTCGATGGCGAGTCGCGATTGCTGACGTATAGCCTGACGCCGGTCAGCCATACCCAGGGGCATATTCTCGGCGCCGTGATGGTGTTGCATGACGTTACCGAACAGCGTGCCTTCGAACGGGTACGCAGTGAGTTCGTCCTGCGCGCTTCCCATGAGTTGCGCACACCGGTTACCGGGATGCACATGGCGTTCGGCCTGTTCCGCGAGCGGACGCATTTTGCCGCAGACTCCCGCGAAGCTGACCTGCTGGACACCGTCAACGAAGAAATGCAGCGCCTGATGCAGTTGATCAACGACTTGCTGAATTTCTCTCGCTATCAAAACGGCCTGCAAAAACTCACCCTGGCACCATGCTCCATCGAAGACTTGCTGGATCAGGCCCAGACACGTTTTGCCCGCTCGGCGCAGGAAAAAGGTATCGAGCTGCTGGTGGAAGTGCAGGGGCCGTTGCCGCGGTTGCAAGCCGATCAGGCGCAGCTGGAACGGGTGCTCGACAACCTGATCGACAACGCCTTGCGCCATACCGCCCACGACGGACTGATACGTTTGCAGGCCCGGCGCCATGGTGAACGGATGATTATCAGCGTCGAGGACAACGGCGAAGGCATTGCCTACGGCCAGCAGGGACGGATCTTCGAACCCTTCGTTCAGGTCGGTCGCAAAAAGGGCGGTGCCGGGCTGGGTCTGGCGCTGTGCAAGGAAATCGTGCAGTTGCACGGTGGACGGATGGGTGTCTATTCGCGGCCGGGGCAGGGGACGCAGTTCTACATGGCGCTGGCGATATAAGCCGGTGCCCTCTCAGGCTTCGTCATCCTGGCGTCGCGTAGTCAGTCGGCGGCCACGGGTAATCAGTTCGATGAACTGCACGGCGCTCAGGGCGTGGGCGAACAGCCAACCCTGACCGAATTTCACCCCTTCGCTGCTCAGAAACACCGCTTGGGCTTCATGTTCAATGCCTTCGGCAATCACCTTGAGTTGCAGGGCCTGAGCCATGCGAATGATGTGCGGTGCCACGCCGCTGCTGGCGGCGTCATGCCCCAGCGCGTCGATAAATGCCTTGTCGATTTTCAGGCAGTCCACCGGTAGGGTTTGCAGGTAGGCGAGGCTGCAATAGCCGGTGCCAAAATCGTCGATCAGCACTTGATGCCCGACATCCCGCAGGGCTTGCAGGTTTTCTCTGGCCACCACCACGTCCACCAATCCGCGCTCGGTCACTTCAAAGGCAATTTGCCTGGCTGCTACCCGGTGCATGCTCAGCAGGCGCGCCATCACCTGACCGATACGCGGCACCATGACATCGCAGGCCGCCAGGTTGACCGAGATGTAAAGCTGCGGATTGGACCGCAACAGTTGCCCGAGCTGTTCCAGCAGGCGCTGTAACACGAAGTCGGTCATCTGGCGAATCTGGCCGGTATTCTCCGCCATCGGAATGAACAGGTCGGGACTGGTCAGCGTGCCGTCCGGCCTGCGCCAGCGCAGCAGGGCTTCAGCGCCGACGCAGTTGCGGCTGTCGAGGTCGAAGATCGGTTGATACAACACCTGTAGCTCGCCTCGCCGCATGGCGCCTTGCAGTTCGGCATCCAGCGACTGACGCTGGCGTACCAGCAAAAACACCAGAATGCCTACACAGGCACTCAGCGCCAGGCTGGCCGGTAGTAGCCACCACCATACCGCCGGTACATGCATTCCGGTACGTGGGGTGATCAGTACCAGCTGGTATTCGCGGGTGTTAGTGGGCATTCGGTAAATCAGGCGGGTAGGGGTGACTTGCAACGCATTGGGGCTTTTCGGGGGCCAGGGTTCTGTGGGAGGCCAGGCCTGAGCGACACCGAGCACTGGAATCGCCCGGGCGCCATGGTCGAGCACCACCAACAGGCTGCTCCCCGGAGACAGATCGACCATGTCGGTCAAATGCCCGCGGGACGTCGCAACCCGGAAATTGCCACGCCCAAGCATCAGTGCTGCGCGGTTCTCATCGGGTTCGGTGGTGGTGTTCAGCCAATAGCTGTAGATGGGCCCCTTGATGTCCGGCGGTCGGATCAGCGATACCCCTTCCTGGCGGGGGCGGTTGGAGCAGGTTCGAGCCGTGTCCATATAAGCGGCTTCATAAACGAAGCGGTAATTGAAGCTGACCTGCTGCAGGGTGGCGATCATTTCGTCATCGCAACCTCGCAGCGGTTGGGCTTGCAGGTCATCGAGGCTTTCGCGCAATTGCCCGAACAGCTGCTCCAGCCGGACCAGAAAGCGTTCTCCCTGGGCATTCATTTCCTGGCTTTCGTTTTGCTCAACCTGATGCATCGCCACGAACAAACTGCCGACCGTTAGAAGCGTTGCGCTCAAGGCAGTAGCCAGCATCGCCAAAAACCAAGGGCGATAGAACCAGCTATGCAGTCTCTCCCGAGCAGCAGGCATCATGGAATATCCGAAGAATTACCAATGAGTTATAGCTGCTGATTTGGAAAAAGCGCTGACCGTCGGGCGGGCGTCATTATTTTGTCTGATTCAACACCTGAAGAATCGCCGCGGTCTGGGCGTCCGGTGTCCCATCGAAACGGGAGGGGCGAAAATGCAGCTGGAAGGCCGCCAGCACATTGCGTGTCGCTACATCCAGTTCGCCGGTTTGCGGCGTGGCATAGCCCAAGCGGGCAAGCTGCGCCTGAAACCAACTGATGCTGGGTAATTGCACCGCGAACTGCGCTTGCTGTCGCGCCACGGCCTGCTCGTTCGGCCATATTCCCAGGCCTTCGGCGGCCAGGCGCTTCCAGGGAAACAGCGGGCCGGGGTCGAGTTTGCGCATCGGGGCGATGTCGCTATGGCCAATGATATGACGGGGGCTGATGCCTTGGCGCTTACTGATGTCTTTGAGCAGGAAGATCATCGACTGAATCTGGGCTTCGCTGTAGGGATACCAAAGACGCCCGTTCGGGGTGTCCTCAAAGCCCTGATTGACGATCTCGATACCAATGGAACTGGAGTTCAGCCAGGTCCGGCCTTGCCATTCGCTTTCGCCTGCGTGCCAGGCCCGGGAATTTTCATCCATCAGCTTATAAATAGTGGCGCGCTTGTCGTCGCTAATCAGGTAGTGGCTGCTGACCTCGCCATGGGTCAGCAATTGCAGCGAGGTTTCCAGGGATGCGGAGGTGTAATGCATCACCACGAACTGAATACGACTGTCGTAATTAGCTGAACGGTGACTGGTATCGATTCGGGGGCCGCTGGCACAACCGGCCAATAGAAGCAGCGAGGCAATAAAAACAAGACATTTCATGGTGGGAGGCAGTACACGCAAGACAATAATGCAACAGTGTAACGGTATTGCCTTGCGCGCAGATGGCAAAAAATGCTGTTTTAAACAAAATGGAACAATTAGCTATCAGCCCGGTTCTACTCGATTTCGGCCATTGTTTTTCGCCCGATATAGCGCCTGATCGGCTCTTTTAAGCACCAGATCGCTGTGTTCGCCTGGTCTGAAGGCAGTCAATCCCATGGAAATGGTGATGGTGACTCGCTCGCCCTTGAAGTGGAATGGGCAGGCTTCGATCGATGCGCGCAAGGTTTCCAGTAGTTTCGCGCCGACCATAGGAAGTGTGGCAGGCATCAATAGCACAAACTCCTCACCTCCAAATCGGGCAATGAAATCAGTCCCACGCAGACGCTTGCGTAGCACGTTGGCGATGATTTTCAGTACCTTGTCGCCCGCCAGATGGCCATAGTTGTCGTTGATGCGTTTGAAATGGTCGAGGTCGAGCATTGCCAGCAACAGGGTATTGCCATGTTGTTGCCATTGACCTATTTCGTGCTCCAGGCGTTCGCTCCAGGCTGCTCGATTGGGTAGACCCGTCAGTGGATCGATCAGCGCCTTCTGACGCTGTTCTTCGAGATGCTCACGGTAGCCCAGGGCTTCCTGCTCCATGTGGGCAACCCTTTCGGCCAGGCTTTGCAGGCGGGCCGCTACTTCCTGCTCACGCTCATCACGCTGCTTCTGGTGTTGGTCCATGGTGCCGAGCAGGCCTTCAAGATGGTTTTCCAGCACATGCTTGAGATCATCAAGGTCGGCCGCTTCCTGCATGCTGCTTTGCAAGCCGTCGACTTGCTCGCGAATCTGCGTGTCCATATCCCGCGCGGCTGAGCGGTTGTCGGCGTGGCCTTCGCTCGCGGCTTGCAGGTTGCTCTGGAAAGACTCGAGGCGTTCGTTGAGTTGCTTCAAATAGGCTTCGAATTCGTGCTGGCCGCTGTCGGTGATTGCCAGCATCAATGTGGCCAGGTCATCGAGAATTGGCAGCAGTTCGTACCAGTTCAAGCCATTTTGAAGACGATCGCGCATCGCCTCGGCTTGCGGACGATGGCGCTCAGGCAGCGCCAGGTCATCGAGAAGGCCCAGCAGGGTGTCTTCGATGTGCTTGGCGACAGAGCTATAGGACGGCTCCGGCGAGTCCGGCAGGGCATACAGAATATCGTGCCCGGACGGCTCTGGATCGATGGCCACCGGAGTGAGCTCATCGGGATTGATTGCCGACAGAAGAGTGGCCGGTAGGGCGATCGCCGGAACCGGCTCTTGTGGTTGCTCGATATCGGGCCGGGTTGGTAGCTCCGTGACTTGGCTGCTCGTAGCTTCTGGCTCAAGGATGGGTGGCTCAAACGCCACGACTTCAGCCGCAGGTGCCATTGCTATGGGCGCCTCAATTTGCGCTGGCTCGGGGGGTGCAGCGGCGGGCATCGCGGCTTCGACGGTTGGCAATACCCCTTGCGGTTTATCGGCGGCTGGCGCGAGATTGACCGTCGCTTGTGGGGGCTCGGCCGGCGAGGCTGCAACCGGTTCGACAGGTTGCGGGGCAGGCATTTGCGATTCGGGCACGGCGAGCTGTGGCGCGGTCTCTTCCGTTTCCCTACTGAACAACCGCTGCAGAAAACCCGGACGATCAGGTTCGGCAGGGTTCTCCAGCAGGTTCAAGGCTTTGCCTTGCAAGCCGCTCAGCTCACTGAGCAGCAACGGGATTTCGCGAGCCTGGCTTACGCGTCCGTCCAGTTGCTTGGCGAAATGCTTCAGTGGCCGGCTCACTTCCCGGGGCAGCGGCAATGCTTGCAACTGAGAGACCAGCGCTGTCAGGGCGGCACTGACTTGATTGACCCTGGTTTCCCGGCGCTGCTCGGAGTCGAGCACGGCTCTTTCCAGGCGTGGCAGCAAGGCAGCCAGGCCGGCGTCCATGTCATCGGTGCGTACGACTTCACGCATTTCCTTCATGCATTGATCAACGGTGCGATCGGTACCTTCTGCGGCCAGGGTGCTGCGCACCAGCCCACGACGCAACAAATCAAGCCGGGCGTCCCATCGACGTTCCAGTTTTTCTTGTTGTTCGATGCTTTTGAGGTATTTCTCTTTCCAGCGCTGTGCTTCGTCGCTCATTCAGGCAGGACTCAACGCGGGCAATGCATCGGCCGTGAGCGAACCCGGCAGACGAATCTCTACCGCGACCGGCAGGTGATCGGAAATGGGCTGTGCCAGCACTTCGACCTTTTCAAGGGTCAGGGTGGGGCTGAGCAGAATATGGTCCAGGCAACGCTGCGGGCGCCAGCTGGGAAAGGTCGCTTCCAGTTGCGGCGCGAGCAGGCCTAGATCACGCAACGGGGAGTTTTGCAGCAAGTCACTGGCATGGGTATTCATGTCGCCCATCAGCACCTGGTGTTTATAACCGCCAATCAGCTCGCGGATGTAGGCCAGTTGCAGGCTACGGGCTCGAGCGCCCAGCGCCAGGTGCATCATCACCACCACGAGTGCCTCCGGACCTTCGCCGAAGCGCACCAGAATGGCCCCGCGCCCCTTGGGCCCCGGCAGCGGATGATCTTCAATCGCCCACGGGCGCAGGCGGCTGAGTACACCATTGCTGTGCTGACCGAGATGACCGAGGTTGCGATTGAGTTGTTGATACCAGTAGGGGAAGGCGCCGAGCTGCGCCAGGTGTTCGACCTGATTGACGTAACCTGATCGCAGGCTGCCGCCATCGGCTTCCTGCAAGGCGACCAGATCGAAGTCGCCCAGCAGATTACCGATTTTTTGCAGGTTGTCGGCACGCCCGGTGTGCGGCAGCAGATGCTGCCAGCCGCGGGTCAGATAGTGCCGATAGCGCTCGGTACTGATACCAACCTGGATATTGAAACTGAGCAAACGCAGACGGCTGTCCACGGGCAACCCCGTTGATTCCAGGTGATGCTCGTTGACCTGCGGATCATGCAGGCCAACGATGCGTTCAGTTCCCCAGCGGCGCATGGCAGGTGCCGCGCTTAGTTGGCGACGGCCTTGGTTGCCGCTCGCTCTTTGGCAACCAGTTGGTCGGCCAGTTTCAGCGCTTGTTCGGCACCGCCGGCAGAGCCGATGTCAAAGCGATACTTGCCATTGACGATCATGGTAGGCACGCCGGAGATTTCATATTTCTTTGCAAGCTCTTTGGCTTTGTTGATTTGGCCCTTGATGGCGAAGGAGTCGAAGGTGGCCAGGAACTTGTCCTTGTCTACACCTTGGGTCGCCAGGAAGTCCGCCATGTCGTCTTTGTCGGTCAGTTTCTTGTGTTCTTTCTGAATCGCTTCGAAAACTGCCGCGTGAACCTTGCTTTCGACGCCCATGGCTTCAAGGGTCAGGAACATCTGGCCGTGTGCGTCCCAAGGGCCGCCAAACATGGCCGGAATGCGCACGAAGTTCACGTCGGAAGGCAGTTTTTCAACCCATGGGTTAATGACGGGTTCGAAGGCATAGCAATGCGGGCAGCCGTACCAGAACAGCTCCACGACTTCGATTTTGCCAGGTGCGGCCACCGGGACCGGATTGCTCAGTTCGACATAGGGCGCTTCAGGTTTTTCGGCGGCTTGGGCAGTCATGCCGAACAGGCTGGCAGCGACGAGTGCGGCGCTGATGATCAGATTACGCATGCTTTACTCCTGGACAAATTGGACGCCTCGCGCGACCTGTTTTCAGACAGATCCTGGCGGGCTGAGTTTGTAGTGTAACGGCAGCGGCCACAAAAAAGGGCAGCCAAAGCCACCCTTTTTATGTTTGCATCGACGGATTAATCGAGTGTTAACGTTGCTAGAGATGTACATCTCTAGCAACGCTTGTTCGATCGATCTCAGTGCAAGCCTTGAATATAGCTGGAGACTGCGGCGATATCTTCGTCGCTCAGCTTTTTAGCGATGCTCTGCATCGGTTTGGTATCGCCGTCGTTGGTGCGGCCACCTTCTTCTTTTCTGAAGTCGGTCAGTTGCTTGCCGACGTACTGGGCATGCTGGCCGCCCAGATGCGGGAAGCCGGCAGCGGCGTTACCGGTACCGTTAGGCGAGTGGCAACCAGTGCAAGCTGGCAGGCCCTTGGCCAGATCACCGCCACGGAACAGTGCTTCACCGCGAGCCACGACTTTCGGGTCGGCGGCGCCAACGCTGCCTTTCTGGCTGGCGAAGTAGGCGGAGATATCAGCCAGGTCCTGATCGCTCAGGTTGGTCAGCAGGCCGGTCATTTCCAGTACCGTGCGTTTGCCGGACTTGATGTCGTGCAGCTGCTTGTTCAGATAACGCTCGCCCTGACCTGCCAGTTTCGGAAAGTTAGGCGCCATGCTATTGCCATCCGGGCCATGACAGGCGCCACATACTGCGGCTTTCGCCTGACCAGCAGTCGCATCACCTGCAGCATGGGCAATACCGGAGATCCCCACGGTCAACAGCAGACTCACGATCAATTTGTTCATCAGCTAATCCAACTACGGCTAAGGGTTAAAGAGTTATGGACCGGGTTTACTCGCTCATCCACTGGATGATGGCTCGGTAATCCTCGGCACTGCAGTCCATGCACAAACCACGCGGCGGCATCGCCTTGAAACCCTGGGTCACGTGTTGCACCAGCGTCTCCATACCTTTCGCCAACCTCGGCGTCCAAGCTTCCTGATCGCCCTTGCGGGGCGCCATGGGTAGTTGGCCGGAATGACAGGCACCACAAACACGGTTGTACACAGCTTCCGGATCCTGTGTAGCCTGAGCGCTGTAAAGCGGCATCAAGACACCGGCAGCTAGCAGCCATTTCGTCATAAAACGACCTTTTCAGGGTTGAGAGCGTGCTGCGTTCTAATGCGCAATCAAGGTTAATCGCTCTCGTGAACTTCATCCTACGCTGGGACAAAGCGCACACAAAATCTGCGGCATTATATACTGGCGTCACTGAAACGGAAACGACACTGCTTGCCGCGTCCATTCCCGGCGCCGCCCACATCGGAAATCCCATGCAACTCAAGAACCCCATCCTCGGTCTGTGCCAACAGTCCACCTTCATGCTCAGCGCCGCCAAAGTCGATCAATGCCCCGACGACGAAGGCTTTGAAGTGGCCTTCGCCGGGCGTTCCAACGCCGGCAAGTCCAGCGCATTGAACACCCTGACACACGCCAGCCTGGCGCGTACCTCGAAAACTCCGGGTCGCACGCAGCTGTTGAACTTCTTCAAGCTAGACGATGAACGCCGTCTGGTCGACCTGCCGGGTTACGGTTACGCAAAAGTACCAATTCCGTTGAAGATGCACTGGCAGCGTCACCTCGAAGCCTATCTGGGCGGCCGCGAGAGTTTGAAAGGTTTGATTCTGATGATGGACATCCGTCATCCAATGACCGATTTCGACCTGCTGATGCTCGATTGGGCTGTCGCCAGCGGCATGCCGATGCATATTTTGCTGACCAAGGCAGACAAGCTGACCTACGGTGCGGCGAAAAACGTGCTGCTCAAGGTTCAGTCGGAAATCCGCAAGGGCTGGGGCGATACGATCACTATCCAGCTGTTTTCGGCACCCAAACGCATGGGGCTGGAAGACGCCTACACTGTACTGGCGGGCTGGATGGAGTTGGCGGACAAGGGCAGCGAGGCTGCCGAGTAAGGCTTTACAGGTGAAAAGCCAGGCAAAAAAAACCCCGGACTTCATATGGGGAGGGAGAAGTTCCGGGGTTCAAGTTCCGGACCGCTAGGGCGGGGTCCAGATATCTGCCAACACTTAACACAACATAGGAGCATCGAAGGGCTTCACCAGCCATTCAGTATCTCTGAGTGGCGGTTCACGGATTTAGTTCAGACTATTTTCAAAAACCATTGGAAATAATCGATGTCATTTTCCGCACTATAGCCCTTCGTTATTTTGTGCTGCGGCATAAGGCCGCAGCACAGGCGTCGTTCAGGCTGATCAGTGCGCTTCATCCCAGTTGTTGCCTACGCCTACCTCGACCAGAAGCGGTACATCCAGTTGGGCGGCGCTGCTCATGTGCATGCGAATGTCCTCACGCACCTGATCGATCAGATCCTCACGTACCTCAAGCACCAATTCATCGTGTACCTGCAAGATGACTTTGGCGTCCAGGCCTGACGAAGTCAGCCAGTTATCCACCGTTACCATGGCTTTCTTGATAATGTCCGCCGCGGTGCCTTGCATTGGGGCATTGATTGCCGTGCGCTCGGCAGCTTTGCGCAGAGCCTGGTTTTTCGCGTTGATTTCCGGCAGGTAGAGACGACGGCCGAAGATGGTTTCGACGAAACCTTGCTCGGCGGCCTGGGCGCGCGTGCGCTCCATGTATTCCAGTACGCCGGGATAACGGGCGAAGTAGCGGTCGATGTAGGCTTGGGACTGTTTACGGTCCACGCCGATCTGCTTGGCCAGGCCAAACGCGCTCATGCCGTAGATCAAACCGAAGTTGATGGCTTTCGCGCTGCGACGCTGATCGTTGGTGACTGCGTCCAGCTCGACGCCAAACACCTCTGCGGCCGTTGCCCGGTGTACATCGAGGTTGTTGCGGAAGGCGTGCAGCAAACCTTCGTCCTTGGCCAGATGCGCCATGATCCGCAGTTCGATTTGCGAGTAGTCCGCGGCCAGCAGCTTGTAGCCTTTCGGCGCGACGAACGCCTGACGAATCCGACGACCTTCGGCAGTGCGAATCGGAATGTTCTGCAGGTTCGGGTCGATGGACGACAAACGTCCGGTGGCGGCGACGGCTTGCTGGTAAGACGTATGAATGCGCCCGGTGCGAGTGTTGATCTGCTCTGGCAAACGGTCGGTATAGGTGCTTTTGAGCTTGCTCAGCGAGCGGTATTGCATCAGCACCTTGGGCAGCGGGTAGTCCTGTTCGGCCAATTCGGCCAACACCGCTTCGGCGGTCGAGGCCTGGCCCTTGGCGGTTTTGCTGAGTACGGGCAAGCCGAGCTTTTCGTAGAGGATCACGCCCAGTTGCTTTGGCGAGCCCAGGTTGAATTCCTCACCGGCAATGGCAAAGGCCTCGCGCTCAAGGGCGACCAGTTTCTCGCCCAGTTCGACACTCTGGATGCCCAGCAGGTTGGCATCCACGAGCGCGCCCTGGCGTTCGATTCGGGCCAGAACCGGCATCAGCGGCATTTCAATCTCGTTGAGCACTTTGCCCAGGCTTGGCGTTGCTGCCAGTTTATCCTGCAATGCCAGGTGCAGACGGAAGGTAACGTCAGCGTCTTCGGCGGCATAGGGGCCTGCCAGCTCAAGAGATATCTGGTCGAAAGTCAGCTGTTTGACGCCTTTGCCCGCGATCCCTTGAATGTCGCTCTTGCTTTGGCCCAGGTACTTGAGCGCCAGGCTGTCCATGTCGTGGCGGGTGGCCGTCGAGTCCAGGACGTAAGACTCGAGCATGGTGTCGTAGGCAATGCCCTGAACAATAATCCCGTTGCTCTGATCGCCACCGATGGCGCAGTTGGCGAGGATATTGGTTTCGAACTTGGCGTGTTGGCCGACTTTCAGCTTATTCGGGTTTTCCAGCAGCGGCTTCAGCGCCAGCAGCACAGTGTCGCGATCCAGTTGCTCCGGCACACCCATGTAGGAATGGGTCAGCGGAATGTAGGCCGCTTCGTTGGCCGCGACGGAAAACGACAGGCCCACCAGTTGTGCATGTTGGGCATCGCTGCCGTTGGTTTCGGTGACGAAGGCAATCAACGGCGCCTTGTCGAGCTTGTCCAGCCAGGCCTCGAAGTGCTTTTGGTCGAGGATGGTTTCGTACTTCGCTTCGGCGGCGCCCGGCTGTTCCTGGGTGACCTCGACAATTTCCTGACCCGAGCGCTTCGCGTCACGCTGGTTCTCTTCGAACCAGCTTTTGAATTCCAGCAGGGTGTAGAGCTCGGCGAGTTTGTCGTGATCCGGCTGGCCCATTTGCAGGTCATCGAGACCGATGTCCAGCGGCACGTCGATCTTGATGGTTGCCAGTTGATAGGAGAGGAACGCCATCTCCTTATGCTCTTCGAGCTTGGCCGGCAAGGTTTTGGCGCCGCGAATCGGCAGGGTCGGGACGATGTCGAGCTGTGCATAGAGCTCGGTCAGGCCGCCATTCACGCCGACCAGCAGGCCGGAAGCGGTCTTGGGACCGATACCCGGAACGCCCGGGATGTTGTCGGACGAATCGCCCATCAGTGCCAGATAATCGATGATCTGCTCGGGAGCGACGCCGAATTTCTCCTTCACGCCTTCCACGTCCAGCGCGCTACCGGTCATCGTATTGACCAAGGTAATGTGCCCGTCGACCAGTTGCGCCATGTCCTTGTCGCCGGTGGAGATCACCACCGGACGGTCGGCAGCCGCGCTGCTGCGGGCCAGGGTGCCAATCACGTCGTCGGCTTCGACGTTGTCCACGCACAGCAATGGAAAGCCCAAGGCCTTGACGCTGGCGTGCAACGGTTCGATCTGAACCCGCATGTCATCGGGCATGCTTGGGCGATTGGCCTTGTATTCGGCGAACATTGCGTCGCGGAACGTCCCGCCCTTGGCGTCGAATACCACGGCGAACGGGCTGTCCGGGTACTGCTTGCGCAGACTCTTGAGCATGTTCAAAACGCCTTTGACCGCACCGGTCGGCAGGCCTTTGGACGTAGTCAGCGGTGGCAGCGCGTGAAAGGCGCGGTACAGATAAGAAGAACCGTCCACCAGGACGAGGGGGGCTTGGCTCATGAGCAGGATCAACCTTTTCGGCGGGTCCGGCGCTAGAATAGCGGGACCGTTGACGACAAAGGGACAAGGTTATCATGCGCACACTAAATCGCTTGTTGCTGGCTGGCTTGTTTGCAATCACTCCATTGGCTGTCATGGCGGCGGACGATGCGCCCTCGGCAGACCCGGATGTAACAATCCGCACGGAAGGCGATAAAACCATTCAGGAGTATCGGCAAAATGGTTTTTTGTATGCCATCAAGGTGACCCCGAAAGTCGGCAAACCGTATTTCCTGGTGCGCGCTGATGGCTCCGACGGTAACTTCATCCGCTCGGACCAGCCGGATATGCTGATTCCGTCGTGGAAAATATTCGAGTGGTAAACCGCTCCTAACTTAAATCGGCGCCGGCAGTCGCGGCGCCCGTACTGGCAGTTTTAACCATGTCTGTGTTCACCCCCCTGGCTCGGCCCGAGCTGGAAACCTTTCT
The DNA here is from genome assembly GCF_000282495.1 of Pseudomonas sp. GM79. Classification (GTDB taxonomy): domain Bacteria; phylum Pseudomonadota; class Gammaproteobacteria; order Pseudomonadales; family Pseudomonadaceae; genus Aquipseudomonas. The sequence goes on along the minus strand of NZ_AKJE01000114.1, from coordinate 37,064 downwards.
CGCCCCTTACGGGCTTGGCCGCCTGCTTGATTTCCAGGGGATCGCCGCCGGTAGCGAAAACACCAATTTCTTTATCAGCCTGGAGCAGGGTGAGTTTGTCCTGACCCTGGTCGAGCGCGGTCCGGTGCAGGAGATGCCGTTTTTCATCGAACTGCTCGACGTGCTGCACGACGCCAACCTGCCGGTGCCTTATGCCCTGCGCACCACCGACGGCGTCGCGTTGCGCGAACTGGCCGGTAAACCTGCGCTGTTGCAGCCCCGTCTGGCGGGCAAGCACATCAAGGACGCCAACGCGCAGCATTGCGCTCAGGTCGGCGAGCTGCTGGCTCATCTGCACCTGGCGACCCAGGCCAACATGATCAAACGCAAAACCGATCGCGGCCTGGACTGGATGCTGGAAGAGGGCACGCAGTTGCTTTCGCACCTGAATGCCGAGCAAAGCGATTTGCTGCAACGGGCGCTGGATGAAATCACACAGCAGAAGACGAAAATTCTGGCGCTGCCGCGGGCCAACATCCACGCCGACCTGTTCCGCGATAACGCAATGTTCGAAGGCACGCACCTGACCGGGTTGATCGACTTCTATAACGCGTGTTCGGGGCCGATGCTCTATGACGTGGCGATTGCCTTGAACGATTGGTGTTCGGACGAGCAAGGGCAGCTTGATGGCGCTCGGGCGCGGGCATTGCTGGGCGCTTATGCCGCGCTTCGACCGTTTACCGCTGCTGAAGCCGAGCTATGGCCGACCATGCTGCGCGTGGCGTGCGTACGGTTCTGGTTGTCGCGGTTGATCGCCGCGGAGTCTTTCGCCGGGCAGGACGTGTTGATTCACGATCCGATGGAATTTCAGTTGCGGCTGATGCAGCGGCAGAAGGTCCACACACCGCTGCCTTTCGCCCTCTAAAAGCATCGCGGGCAAGCCACGCTCCCACAGAATTTGTGCCGTTCATAATATTGGCGAACGATACAAACTCTGGGGGAGCGTGGCTTGCCCGCGATTGGGGGCGACACAATTTTCGGAACTACAGCGACTCCAGACACCCCGCCAAATCATTCCCCAGCTTTTCCAGCAGTTGCTCATACCCTTGAGCGGTCGCTGGCGTGTACCCGCCGAGCGCATCCAGTTCCGCCAGTTTCACCGGCAGCCCGGCCACCAGGGTTTCTGCCAGACGTGGGCGCAGCGGTGGTTCGCTGAACACGCAAGTCTTGCCGACTTCCTGCAACCGCGTGCGCATCGCCGCGACGTGCTGGGCACCGGGTTGTACTTCGGCTGCGACACTGAATACGCCAGTGTGCTTGAGGCCGTAAGCGTCTTCGAAGTAGTCGAAGGCTTCGTGGAACACGAAATATGGCTTGCCCGCGATACCCGCCAGACGGGCCTTCAGGCGCAGGTCTAAAGCATCCAGGCGTTCATCGAATGCCTTGAGGTTGCTCTGGTAGCGCGCCGCGTTGGCCGGATCGGCGGCGCTCAGATCGGTGGCCATTTTGGTGGCGATCACTCGGGCGTTGATCGGTGACAACCACAAGTGTGCATCCAGGCTACCGGGGCGGTGATCGTGGTCATGCTCGTCGGCTTCGTCGGCTTCGTCGGCTTCGTCGGCTTCGTCGGCTTCTTCGGCGTGGGAATGGTTATCTTCGGCGAAATGTCGCAGTTTCAGGCCCGGCAAATCCTGCACCGCGACGCTGGGCAGCGCACGACCTTTCAGCACGCGAGGCAGGAAACCTTCCATGTCCGGGCCGATCCAGTACAGCAGATCCACCGATTGCACTTTCCGTACATCGGATGGGCGCAAGGCATAGTTATGGGGCGAGGCGCCGGGCGGCAGCAAAACTTCCGGAACCGCTACGCCGTCCTGCACCGCCGCGGCTATCAGCTGCAGAGGTTTGACGCTGGTGAGGACTTTAACCTCTGCTTGAGCTGAGCCGATCAGCAGAAAACTGGCGACAAATGCGACAAAGATAGAAAAAAGTCGGGACACGATGACCACTCGAAGAGGCGAGAACGGGTAACATAATAACGTCTCTCACAAAACTCGTCGCCGCTCATGCCTAAAACACCGATTGCCAGCCGTCCCCACGACCACTCTCATTGCGTACATAGCGCATTGTCTGAGGCCGATGTCTTGTGCGCACGTCAGGGGCTGCGCCTGACCGCTTTGCGCCGACGAGTGCTGGAACTGGTGTGGCAAAGCCACAAACCGTTGGGCGCCTATGACATTCTGGCGGTGCTCAGCGAGCAGGACGGCCGTCGCGCCGCGCCTCCTACCGTTTACCGCGCGCTGGATTTCCTGCTGGAAAACGGCTTGGTACATCGCATCTCCTCGTTGAACGCCTTCGTCGGCTGCAATCACCCGGAACACGCCCACCAGGGGCAGTTTCTGATTTGCCGCGAATGCCACGCCGCCATCGAACTCGAACAGAAATCCATCAGCGACGCGATCATCGATAGCGCCAAAGATGTCGGATTTATCGTCGAAGCCCAGACCGTTGAAGTCATCGGTCTCTGCTCGGGTTGCCAGGGGGCTTGATGAGCAACGCGCTGATTCGCCTCGAGCAGGTGGCCGTCACCTTTGCCGGGCAAAACGTGCTGGACAACATCGAGCTGAGTGTCGAGCCGGGGCAGATCGTTACCTTGATCGGCCCTAACGGTGCCGGCAAAACCACGCTGGTGCGCGCGGTACTTGGCCTGTTGAAACCGGACAGCGGTAGCGTCTGGCGCAAGCCGAAGTTGCGCGTCGGTTACATGCCGCAAAAGCTCCATGTCGATCCGACTCTGCCGCTTTCGGTGCTGCGTTTTTTGCGTCTGGTCCCGGGGGTGGACCGCGCTCGAGCGTTAGCCGCCCTCAAGGAAGTCGGTGCCGAGCAGGTGATCGACAGTCCGGTGCAAAGTGTTTCCGGTGGCGAAATGCAGCGGGTGCTGCTGGCGCGGGCATTGCTGCGCGAACCGGAATTGCTGGTGCTTGATGAGCCGGTACAAGGCGTCGACGTGGCCGGTCAAGCCGAGCTCTACAGCCTGATCACACGCTTGCGTGATCGTCATGGTTGCGGCGTTTTGATGGTCTCTCACGATTTGCATCTGGTGATGAGCACCACCGACCAGGTGGTGTGCCTGAATCGTCATGTCTGCTGTTCCGGGCATCCCGAGCAAGTCAGCGGCGATCCGGCGTTCGTCGAGCTGTTCGGAAAAAACGCGCAAAGCCTGGCGATTTATCACCACCATCACGACCACGCCCACGACCTGCATGGCTCGGTGGTCAGCGCGGTCCCGTCCACTCACGTTCATGGAGATAGCTGCAAGCATGGCTGATTTTCTGCTCTTTGCCCTGCTTGCAGGTCTGGCCCTGGCGCTGGTCGCGGGCCCGCTGGGTTCGTTCGTGGTCTGGCGACGCATGGCCTATTTCGGCGACACGCTATCCCATGCCGCATTGCTCGGCGTGGCACTGGGTTTTCTGCTGGATGTCAGCCCGACCGTTGCCGTTACGGTAGGCTGCTTGTTGCTGGCGGTATTGCTGGTGACGTTGCAACAACGGCAACCGTTGGCGTCCGACACGCTGTTGGGAATTCTCGCACCGAGTACGCTCTCGCTTGGCTTGGTGGTACTAAGCTTCATGCATGAAGTGCGGATCGACCTGATGGCCTATCTGTTCGGCGATTTGCTGGCGATCAGCCCGACCGATCTGGCCTGGATCCTCGGCGGCAGCGCGGCGGTGCTGGTATTACTTGTAACGCTATGGCGACCCTTGCTGGCGATCACGGTGCATGAAGAGCTGGCCAAGGTGGAAGGTTTGCCGGTGGCGGCGTTGCGTCTGGTCCTGATGTTGCTGATCGCCGTGGTGATCGCCGTGGCGATGAAAATCGTCGGCGTGTTGCTGATTACTTCGTTACTGATTATTCCGGCGGCTGCGGCACAGCGTCACGCCCGCTCGCCGGAGCAGATGGCACTGGGCGCGAGCCTGCTGGGCATGCTCGCGGTGTGTGGCGGGCTGGCGTTGTCCTGGTTCAAGGACACCCCGGCCGGCCCGTCGATTGTGGTGGCGGCCGCTGCGCTGTTTCTGCTGAGTTTTGTCCTGCCCCGTCGAGGGGTGTAGACTTGCTCGTTTTTTGCGCAAATAGAGAGTCGCAGGAATGAAGCCGTTCGCCTCCCGTTATCTGCTCCTTGTCGCATTTTCGCTGCTGCTGGGCGCTTGCCAAAGCACGTCACCGGCGGCCACCGAGGCCCCCGATGCGCGGGCCACGGCGATCGCACAGCTGGAACAAAGCCTGGCCAGCAGCGAACTGGCCACCGCCGAAGGACAATTGGCGGCTTTGCAGGCCGAGTCGCCCAACGATCAATCCCTCGAGCAATACCAGCGGCAACTGGCCGAAGCTTATTTGCTGCGTAGCCAGATCGTGCTGCAAAAAGGTGATGTGAATGCAGCAGCCACCGCCCTCAGCCGTGCCCGGGTGCTGATGCCCAAGGCCCCGGCGCTGACCGGTGGCGTCAACAGTGCCATTGTCCATGCGCGCAAGGCTGAACTGGATAAAGCCGAAGCAGCTCTCAAGGCTGCCGAAGCCAAACCTCAGGCCAAAGTCATCGACCCGACGGCTGAAAGCACTACGGTGGCGTTGAACCTCACCGATATGAGCAAGCTTCGTCGTCAACTGGATGCCATCGCCGCCGATGTGGTGAATTATCAGTGCGACGTGAGCATTCAGGCACCGCGCACTCAGGATTACCCATGGCTGGCCACGCTGCTGACCAAACGGGTGAAGAAGCTGGATTCGGAGTTTGATCTGAAGCTGGAGAAGCAGATTCTGCGCAACATTCCGGCGCAGATGGTTTTGAGTCCGCGCAAGCCTTAAAAGCTTCGCGGGCAAGCCTCGTTCCTACAGGTGCAGCGTAAACCCGGTAGGAGCGAGGCTTGCCCGCGAAGGCGTCCTCCTGTTCGATAAAGATCCTCAAGCCGGAATCGCCTTGGCCTTTGGCTCCCTATCCCAAACCCGATGCTGTCCGATCGCGGCAAAAAACGCCTCGAACAGCTTGGCATCGTTACCCACGATTACCCCCGCATCCACTTCCAGCTTCAACACATCCAACAACTGCCTGGCCTCGCTGTGCAGCGCAATCGCTTTCAAGTGCTTATAGGCTTCCAGCAGGTAATGCAGCGCTACACCATCAGTACTCAGCGCCTTGATCGACGCCGCGCCACCTGGCACGAACACGGCGTCGAACGCTACAGAAGGCAGCCCTTCCATCGACGCATCCACCGGCAGCGCTTTGCCATCGGCGGTTGTCACGGGGGCCGAGGTCGGGCCGAGCAGTTTGGCGTGCGCGCCTTCGGCCATCAGAGCCCTCTTCATCGCATCGATCGCCGCGCCGTCCACCCCGTTGGCCGCCAGAATGGCCACTTTTCGGGTTTTGATGTCCCCCGACAGCAGGTTGGCCTGGCTCAGGGCGGGGGAATGGTCGAGTGACGTTTTACGCACCTCGACCGTTCCGGCCTTCGGTACCGGCAAGCCCAGGTTCTGCGCCACGCGTTTGGCCAGTTCCAGATCGATATTGGCCAGGATCTCATTCACCTGCCGGGTACGAATAAATTCGCGTTCGACCTTGCCCAGCTCGAAGCTGTAGGCCGCGATGATGTGTTCCTGCTCGTGCGTGCTCATGCTGTGAAAGAACAGCCGCGCCTGAGAGAAGTGGTCGCTGAACGACTCACTGCGCTGACGGATTTTCGCAGCGTCGATGCGCTCTGGATAAGTCTCGAAGCCGCCGTCCTGCGCTGCCGGTGGGGTTTCTTTGGGCCAGCCGCTGTCGATGGAGTTTGGTTCGTAGGAAGCGCGTCCCTTGTCGATGGTGGTGCGATGTTGGGCATCCCGTTGACCGTTATGGAAGGGTGCTACCGGGCGGTTGATCGGGATCTCATGAAAATTCGGCCCGCCCAGTCGGCTGATCTGCGTATCGGTGTAGGAAAACAACCGGCCTTGCAGCAACGGGTCATTGGAGAAATCGATCCCCGGCACGATATGCCCAGGGCAGAAGGCGACCTGCTCGGTCTCGGCGAAGAAGTTATCCGGGTTACGGTTGAGCACCATCTTGCCCAGCGGAGTGATGGGGACGACTTCTTCGGGAATGATTTTGGTCGGATCAAGCAGGTCGAAATCAAAGGCATGTTCGCTTTCTTCCTCGACGACCTGTACGCCCAATTCCCATTCCGGGTAGTCCCCTATCTCGATGGACTCCCAGAGATCGCGACGGTGGAAGTCGGTGTCTTTGCCGGCGAGCTTCTGCGCCTCATCCCACACCAGGGAGCAGGTGCCGGCGGCGGGGCGCCAGTGGAATTTGACGAAGCGCGCCTTGCCTTCGGCGTTGATCATGCGAAACGTGTGCACGCCGAAGCCCTGCATGGTGCGCAGGCTTTTGGGGATCGCCCGGTCGGACATGGTCCACATCACCATGTGCGCGGATTCCGGCACCAGAGAAACAAAGTCCCAGAACGTATCGTGGGCCGAACCACCGGTAGGAATATCGTTGTGGGGTTCGGGTTTTACCGCATGTACGAAGTCAGGAAACTTGACCGCATCCTGAATGAAGAACACCGGCATGTTGTTGCCCACCAGATCGAAGTTGCCTTCGTCGGTAAAAAACTTCACCGCGAAACCTCGTACGTCCCGCACGGTATCGCCTGACCCGCGCGGACCTTGCACCGTGGAAAACCTCACAAAAACCGGCGTTTTTTGGCTTGGGTCTTGTAGGAACCCGGCCTTGGTCAGTGAGGAATGGGTTTCGTATGGCTGGAAGTAACCGTGGGCACCGGTACCACGGGCATGGACGATCCGCTCGGGAATGCGTTCATGGTCAAAGTGCGTGATCTTTTCACGCATGATGAAGTCTTCCAGCAACGACGGCCCGCGCGCGCCGCCCTTTAACGTGTTCTGATTGTCCGCGACCTTCACACCCTGGTTGGTGCGCAAGGCCTGTTCGGTGGCATCGGAGCGAAATTTTTCCAGGCTTTCGAGCTTGGCATTGGTGTTGCTGCGGTCCAGGGTAGCGGTCCCGGCCAGTGCGCTTTTGGGGGCGGCAGGCTTTTTAGTACTCATCAGACATAAACTCCTCGTTGCGATTCCCGTCGTGGCCAAGGCTTATGAGCCATTGGGCAGACACGGCATCCAGGCATTCTCGAGTTGCTTAATCAGTGACCGATGGCGCGTTGGCGCCGTTCCCTTTTTCTGACCTTTGATCGCGTTATTGCCAAATCGCTGGTTGAATGCGGAATAAATGCTAATAACCTCTATACGGACAGGCTAAAATGCCCGCCCGGCTAACCGCTGATCCTTTTCTAACGCGCCCCACAAGGTTCGCTACGTGATCGAGTTTCAAAACGTCCACAAAACTTACCGCGTCGCCGGTAAGGATATTCCCGCCCTGCATCCGACCAGTCTGACGATTGAGAATGGTCAGGTCTTTGGCCTGATCGGCCATTCCGGCGCGGGAAAAAGTACCCTGCTGCGTCTGATCAACCGCCTGGAAAACTCCAGTGGGGGCAAGATCATCGTCGATGGTGAAGAAGTCACCGCGCTGGACGCCAATAGCCTGCGGCGTTTCCGTCAGCAGGTCGGGATGATTTTCCAGCACTTCAACCTGCTGGCGTCCAAAACCGTGGCCGACAATGTCGCGCTGCCGCTGACCCTCGCCGGTGAACTGTCCCGTAGCGAAATCGACCGGCGTGTGGCGGAGTTGCTGGCGCGGGTCGGCCTGGCTGACCATGCGAAAAAGTACCCGGCGCAATTGTCCGGTGGTCAGAAACAGCGTGTCGGCATCGCCCGCGCCCTGGCAACCAAACCGAAAATCCTGTTGTGCGATGAAGCCACCAGTGCCCTGGACCCGCAAACCACGGCGTCGGTCCTGCAACTGCTGGCCGAGATCAACCGCGAGCTGAAACTGACCATCGTCCTGATCACCCACGAAATGGATGTGATCCGTCGGGTCTGCGATCAGGTGGCGGTGATGGACGCCGGCAAGATCGTCGAACAGGGCCCGGTGGCCGAGGTGTTCCTGCATCCCAAGCATCCGACCACCAAGCGCTTCGTGCAGGAAGACGAGCAAATCGACGAAAGCGAACAGCGCGACGACTTCGCTCACGTACCGGGGCGCATCGTGCGTCTGACCTTCCAGGGCGAAGCGACCTACGCGCCGTTGCTGGGAACCGTTGCTCGGGAAACGGGCGTGGACTACAGCATCCTGGCCGGTCGCATCGATCGCATCAAAGACGTCCCTTACGGGCAATTGACCCTGGCCGTCACCGGTGGCGACATGGAAGCGGCGTTTGCCCGCTTCACCGCAGCTGACGTCCACATGGAGGTGCTGCGCTGATGGAAGTGCTGATGAGTTTCTTCTCCAATATCGATTGGTACGAAATCTGGCTGGCCACCGGCGACACCCTGCTGATGCTCGGCGGTTCGCTGTTGTTCACCGTACTGTTGGGCCTGCCGCTGGGCGTGTTGTTGTTTCTGTGCAGCCCGCGCCAGTTGCTGGAAGCCAAAGGTGTCTACGCGATGCTGTCGTTGGTGGTGAACATTCTGCGTTCGCTGCCGTTCATCATTTTGCTGATCGTGATGATTCCGTTCACCGTGTTGATCACTGGCACCTCCCTGGGTGTCGCCGGTGCGATTCCACCGCTGGTGGTGGGCGCGACTCCGTTTTTCGCACGACTGGTGGAAACCGCCCTGCGTGAAGTGGATCGCGGCATCATCGAGGCAACCCAGGCCATGGGCGCGACGACACGTCAGATCATCACCAACGCCTTGTTGCCGGAAGCCCGTCCCGGCATCTTCGCGGCGATTACGGTGACAGCGATTACACTGGTGTCCTACACGGCAATGGCCGGTGTGGTCGGCGCTGGCGGTCTGGGCGACCTGGCGATCCGTTTCGGTTACCAGCGCTTCCAGACGGATGTGATGGTTGTGACGGTGGTGTTGCTGCTGATGCTGGTTCAAGTGCTGCAAACGGTTGGCGACAAATTGGTTGTCCACTTCTCACGTAAATAAGTCATGAGCCGGCCATTCGCTGGCAGGCGCCATACGGGCGTCTCACAAGGAGTTAGCTGAATGAAAAAACTACTCGTCGCGTTCGCTGCCGTTGCAGCCTTTTCCGCACACGCTGCCGACACCCTGACCGTCGCGGCTACCCCGGTACCTCACGCGGAAATCCTCGAGTTCGTTAAACCGGCCCTGGCCAAAGAAGGCGTGGACCTGAAGGTCAAAGTCTTCACCGACTACATCCAGCCGAACGTGCAGGTGGCCGAGAAGCGTCTGGACGCCAACTTCTTCCAGCACCAGCCGTACCTGGATGAGTTCAACAAGGCCAAGGGCACCAACCTTGTCAGCGTTGCCGGCGTGCACCTGGAGCCGCTGGGCGCTTACTCCAGCAAGTACAAAGCGCTGACCGAGCTGCCGGGCGGCGCCAACGTGGTGATCCCGAACGACGCCACCAACGGTGGTCGTGCGCTGTTGCTGCTGGCGAAGGCTGGCCTGATCAAGTTGAAGGATTCGAACAACATCCTGTCGACCGTCAAGGACATCACCGAGAACACCAAGGACCTGAAATTCCGTGAACTGGAAGCCGCGACCATCCCGCGCGTGCTGACTCAGGTCGACCTGGCGCTGATCAACACCAACTACGCGCTGGAAGCCAAGCTTGACCCATCCAAGGATGCGCTGGTTATCGAAGGCAGCGACTCGCCGTACGTGAACATCCTCGTTGCCCGTCCGGACGACAAGGACAGCGCTGCGATGCAGAAACTGGTTGCTGCCCTGCACAGCCCGGAAGTGAAAGCTTTCATTCTCGAGAAGTACAAAGGTGCGGTATTGCCGGCGTTCTGATCAGCTAAATGAAAAAAGGGGCGCAATCAATCACTGCGCCCCTTTTTTGTGCCTGAAACACCGTACCTGTGGGAGCGGGCTTGCTCGCGAAGAGGCCATAACATCCAACATCAATGTTGACTGTTACACCGCTTTCGCGAGCAAGCCCGCTCCCACAGGGTATTGTGTTGGTTATTCGCGCTTGAGCATTACCGGCAACTGCGCCACCAGTTTCTGGTTGTTCAACGGTGCACGAATGAACCCACGCTGCGTCCCGTCCGGCCCGATCACCGCCAGATTACCGCTGTGATCAACGGTGTAGTTAGGCTTGCTGGTGTCCGCCGGAATAAACGGAATGCTCACCGCGTTGGCCAGCTTCTGAAGGTCTTCGACCGAGGATGCCGTCAGCCCGATGAATTGCGGATCGAAATAGCCCAGGTATTGCTTGAGTTGCTTGGGCGTATCGCGATTCGGGTCGACGCTGACCAAAACGACCTGCAACTTGTCCACAGCATCCGCCGGCAGTTCACTCTTGATCTGCCGCAGTTGGGCGAGGGTGGTTGGGCAGATGTCCGGGCAGAAGGTGTAGCCGAAGAACAACACACTCCATTTGCCTTTCAGCTCGTTGATCGCCACCGGCTTGCCGTCCTGATCGGTCATCTTCACGTCCGGCAGGTTACGGCTTTGGGGCAACAGGATGATCCCCGCATCGATCAGTGCCGTCGGGTCGCCCTGGCTTTTTCCGGTCAGTACTTTGTTGATGGTCAGGCCCAGGATCAGCGCGATCAAGGCGACGAGAATGAAGACGGTTTTCTGGGTTCGAGTCATAGGTTCAACAGTAAGTAGTGGTCTACGAGCAGCGCGATAAACAGCAGGAACAAGTAGTAAATAGAGTACTTGAACGTGTTGATCGCCGCGTGCGGCCGAGTGCCACGGTACAGCACCACGGCCCATTGCAGAAACCTCGCGCCCAGTGCGAGGGCACAAATCAGGTAGAGCACGCCGCTCATGTGGATCACGTAGGGCATCAGGCTGACGGCCAGTAGCGCAAAGGTATAAAGCAGGATGTGAACTTTGGTGTAGTGCTCGCCATGGGTCACCGGCAGCATCGGAATGTCAGCCTTGGCGTATTCCTCTTTGCGGTGAATCGCCAGCGCCCAGAAATGCGGTGGAGTCCAGGCGAAGATAATCAGCACCAACAGCAATGGTTCGGCGCTGACATGGCCGGTGGCGGCGGTCCAGCCGAGCAGCGGCGGGGCCGCACCGGCAAGGCCGCCGATGACGATGTTCTGCGGCGTCGCGCGTTTCAGGAAGCCGGTGTAAACCACGGCATAACCGAGCAAGGAGGCGAGGGTCAGCCATGCCGTCAACGGGTTGGTGAAGGCTAGCAGCAGAGCTTGGCCGAGCACCGCCAGCACCAGCGCGAAAGTCAGCGCAGCGGTTGGAGAAACCCGGCCTTCGGCCAAGGGCCGTTTGTGGGTCCGGGCCATGACGGCGTCTATGCGCCGGTCCACCACATGGTTGACCGCCGCCGCACCGCCGGCACACAAGGCGATCCCCAGATTGCCGAACACCAGCACCGTCCACGGCACCCCGGCGCGGGTCGCGAGAAACATGCCGACCAGCGAGGTGATGAGCATCAGCACCACCACTTTCGGCTTGGTCAGCTCCAGGTAATCGCGCCAGATGGCCTGACTGTGACGTTCGCCGATCAGGGTCGCCATGGCATTTCTCCTTTTATTGTTATGGGCCCGGCCGAGTGTTTACGCAGGCTGAGGCGCCAGCGTACCGGGGGCTGATGCTTGACCCGAACCAGGCTGGTTCGCGCGTGATAATTGACCAGCACCATCGTCAGCAGCAGCGCTGCGCCCCCGGCGTTGTGGGCGACGGCCACCGGCAGCGGTAAGTGAAACACCACGTTGCTGATACCCAGGGTGATTTGTGCGGCAAGGACGATCAGCACCATGGCGGCCAGGCGCGTCATGCCGACGACCTTCAATTGCCAGGCCAGGCCGAGCAGCACGAGGGTGACCAGCAATGCGCCGATGCGATGAGTCAGGTGAATCGCGGTGCGGGCATCGCTGTCCAGCTGCCCGCCCAGGTAATTGGGGCCGATGTGTTGGGTCAGGTGAAAGCCGTTGGCGAAATCAGTCGGTGGCAGCCATTGCCCGTGGCAGGTTGGAAAGTCGATGCAGGCCACCGCCGCGTAATTGGAGCTGACCCAGCCACCAAGGGCAATTTGCAGGATCACCAGCAACAAGCCGGCGGTCGCCCAGTGCTGCAAACGCCGTGGCACGGTTAGCGCCGGCAACACGCCGGACAGTCGCAAGGTCAGCAGAAACAATAGGCTCAAGGTCGCAAAGCCGCCAAGTAAATGCCCGGTGACCACTTGCGGCCAGAGCTTGAGCGTCACCGTCCACATGCCGAACGCCGCTTGGGCGAACACCACCGCCAGCACAAACAACGGTAATTTCACTGGCTGCCCCGGGTGATGACGATGGGTCCAGGCGCGTCCCGCCAACACTGCGATCAGCAGCCCCAATGTGCCGGCGAAGTAGCGATGAAGCATCTCGTTCCAGCCTTTGTTGGCTTCCACCGGTGCGTCGGGAAAATGCAGTTCGGCATGGGCCAATTGGGCTTCGCTGTTCGGCACGCTGATAAAGCTGTAGCAGCCGGGCCAGTCCGGACAGCCAAGGCCAGCGTGAGTCAGGCGTGTGTAGGCGCCGAGCAACACCACAATCAGTGCCAGCAAGGTGGCAAACAGCGCGAGGCGAAATCCAGGTTTGGCCATGACGATGCCCTTATCCGATGTTCGACAGTTTCAGCAAATGGCGCAGGTCGTTGAGCAGGTCCTTGCCCTTCACCGTCGGGTCGTAGCGCAGCACCAGGTTGCCGTGAGGGTCGATGATCCACAGGTGCGGCGTGTCATTGCTCTGAGCGCCTTTGCTGTAGGTCGGCGGGTCCAGGGAATAACGTTGTAGCTGCGGGTACTCACGTTGAAGTTTAGTCTCGTAATCGCTGTTCAGCGGCTGTGCGACGGCCAGCGCATGGCTGGCGCGGGAGGCATCGCGACCGAGGCCGATCTGGATCTGGCGCGCCAGATACACCAGCTGCTGGCAGTCCACTGAACAGTCCTTGGGCGCTGTCACCAGTAACTGCCAGCGGTCCTCTTGCGCTGGTACGCCGATGTCGGCGCGGGTCTGGCCGTTGCCGATCAGTTCGCCGTGATAACTGCGGCCCTCCGGCACCCAGAACTGCAATTTGTACATGCCGGTGGCGAGGATCATCGGACCCACCACCCCCAACAGGATCAGCAACAACTGCAAGCGCCCGCGCCGACGATTTACCGGCGTTTTCGCCTCAGACATGCCGGGTGGATTCATGGCCGCTCCCATTATTGTTCTCCTTTGCGTTGTGCCAACCGAGATAGAGGTAAAGGCCGAGCAGGGCTATCGACAGGGCGAACCACTGCACGGCATAAGCCAAGTGTTTTTCCGGCCCCGTAGCAACCACCGGCCAATCGGCCTGGTAGGTCGCGGGACCGCTTTGTGCGCGTAATTCGTAGGCGAAACCCTCACGGTCAAGCGCCGCCCAGAGCCTGGCCGGTTCAATGGCGGTGACCAGTTGTGGCCAGGTCGTGGCGTCTGGGTCGGTATGCAACTGGAACGTTGCGCCGGGGGAAACGTAGACCCAGGCGTCGAGGTTCAATGCCTGAGTCGGTGTGGTGAATGACGGCGGTGTGCGCCGATCCGGCCACGGCAACCAGCCGCGATTGACCAGCAGCCAGAGTCCGGTTGCCCGGTCCTGAAACGGTTGCAGCAGCTCGACCCCGACCTTGCCGTCGCGTTGACGGTTGTCCAGCAGCAGGCTGTGTTCGGCATCGAACTGGCCGTGCAGGCGAACCCGACGGAAGGCCGGATCTTCGGTGTGTTGCAGTTCAGTGCTGGCCATCGGTTCGGCCACCCGGCGCTCGGCGTAGCTTTGCAGCAGCGCGCTTTTCTCCGCGCCCCGGCTCAACTGCCAAAACCCGAGTGATACCAGCAAAGGCAGCAGCATCGCGACCACCAGGGTCGGCACGAGGCCCGGCCGGAAGCGTTTCATGGCATTGCCAGAAAGTCGGTAATCGCGATAGCTATACTCAAATGCATCGCCTGTCCCCCGGAGTGTCACCATGCTCAAAGCAGCCATCGTCCTGATGCTGATTGCCACGGTTGTCAGCCTGTTCAGCGGCCTGTTTTTTCTGGTCAAGGACGACAGCCACTCGAATCGCCTGGTCATCGCCTTGAGTATTCGTGTTGCGCTGGCCGCCACCACTGTCGGTTTGATCGCCTGGGGTTTTTTCAGCGGCCAGTTGGTGTCTCACGTGCCTTGGTAGTCATGAAAGCCAAGGTTCAGAGCACGTAGACGAAAACGAACAGACCGATCCACACCACGTCCACGAAGTGCCAGTACCAGCTCGCCGCCTCGAAGGCGAATTGATGGTCGGCATCGAAGTGCCCGCGCATGATCCGCATCAGCATGACGAACAGAATGATGGTGCCGATGGTCACGTGGGCGCCGTGGAAACCGGTGAGCATGAAGAACGTTGCGCCATAGATGCCTGAACCCAGGGTCAGGCCCAGTTCGTGGTAGGCGTGCAGGTATTCTTCGGCCTGGAAACCGAGGAACGCGCAGCCGAGCAACACGGTCAGCGCCAGCCAGATTTTCAGTGCGCCGCGATGGCCTTTTTTCAAGGCGTGGTGAGCAATGGTCACGGTGACGCTGGAACTCACCAGCAGCACGGTATTGAGCAGCGGCAGGCCCCAGGGGCTGATGACTTCCTTGGGTGGAGGAAAGAGTTTCGGGTCCGGGTTGTTCAACAGCGGCCAGGTGAATTCAAACGTCGGCCACAGCATGTGAGCGAGGCCTTTGGTGCCTTCACCGCCCAGCGCCGGGCCCGTGATGTTGCGCACATAAAACAGCGCACCGAAAAAGGCGATGAAAAACATCACCTCCGAGAAAATGAACCAGCTCATGCCCCAGCGGAACGAGCGGTCCATCTGTGCACTGTACAACCCTGCGCGACTTTCCTTGATCACCGTACCGAACCAGCCGAACAGCATGTAGGCCAACAGCAGTCCGCCGACAAAAAAGATCAGCGGGCCGTGGGATTCCGGCCGCGCAGCCTTCAGGTCGTTGAACCAGGTGGCCAGGCCGAACACCGTGACGAACATGCCGACCGTGGCGATAATCGGCCATTTGCTCTGGGCCGGAACGTAATAATGTTCATGAGTTGCCATTTATTGTTCTCCTTATCGGGCACGCTTTAACGTCTAGCCGCCGGTGCTTGCTGCAACAGCCACGGGCGGATGACGTGCGGTGATATCGAACAGCGTGTAGGACAGCGTCAGGTGCTTCACTTCCTTGGGCATGTCGCGGTCAACAATGAACCGAACCGGCATCTCGATTCGCTGACCGGGCTGCAGCACTTGCTGGGTAAAGCAGAAACATTCGGTCTTGTGGAAGTACGCGGCTGCGTTGCTGGGCGCGATGCTCGGTACTGCCTGGGCGCTCATCGGGCGATCAGTCGGGTTATGGGCGATAAAAATCATCTCGTTCACCGCCCCGGGGTGCGCGACCAGTTCATCGCCCTTGGGATAGAAATCCCAGGCCATGTCGGCGGCGTTGGTCGACAGAAACTGCACGCGAACCTGCCGCGAAACGTCGACCGTTTGCTCGCCTTCATACTGCCCGGAGGTTTTGCCATTGATGCCGAACGCCTTGCACATCACGTCGTAGATCGGCACCAGGGCAAAGCCGAAGACAAACATCGCCACCACCACCAGCAACAGGCGGGTGACCAGTTTCTTCATCGAGATTGAATCAGCCATGGTGCTCAACCTCCACCGAGAACCCTGTGGGAGCGGGCTTGCTCGCGAAGCAGGCGCTGCGGTTTAACAGAAACACCGCGTCATCGTTCTTCGCGAGCAAGCCCGCTCCCACAAAGGCTAGAGCGTTCATTTCACTTCCGGCGGTGTGGTGAAGGTGTGATACGGCGCCGGCGACGGAATGCTCCACTCCAGGCCTTCGGCCCCATCCCACGGTTTGGCCGGTGCCGGCTCGCCGCCACGAATGGTCTTGATCACGATGAACAGGAAGAAGATCTGTGTGGCGCCAAACATGAACGCGCCGATCGACGACACCATATTGAAGTCGGCGAATTGCAGGTTGTAGTCCGGAATCCGCCGCGGCATGCCCGCCAGGCCCACGAAGTGCATCGGGAAGAACGCCAGGTTCATGCCGATGAATGACAGCCAGAAGTGCAGCTTGCCGAGGGTTTCGTCGTACATGTGGCCGGTCCATTTCGGCATCCAGTAGTAGGCCGAGGCGAAGATCCCGAAGATCGCCCCCGGCACCAGCACGTAGTGGAAATGCGCGACCACGAAGTAGGTGTCCTGGTACTGGAAGTCCGCCGGGGCAATGGCCAGCATCAACCCGGAGAACCCGCCAATGGAGAACAGAATGACGAACGCCACGGCGAACAGCATCGGCGTCTCGAAGGTCAGCGAGCCTTGCCACATAGTGCTGGCCCAGTTGAACACCTTGACCCCGGTGGGCACCGCGATCAGCAGCGTGGCGTACATGAAGAACAACTCGCCCACCAACGGAATGCCGACCACAAACATGTGGTGCGCCCAGACGATGAACGACAGGAACGCAATACTCGCCGTGGCGTAGACCATCGAGGTGTAGCCAAACAGCGGCTTGCGCGAAAAGGCCGGAATGATCGAGCTGACGGCACCGAAGGCCGGCAGGATCATGATGTACACCTCGGGGTGACCGAAGAACCAGAACACATGCTGGAACAACACCGGGTCACCGCCACCGGCGGCACTGAAGAAGCTGGTGCCGAAGTGGATGTCCATCAGCATCATGGTCACGCAGCCGGCCAATACCGGCATCACCGCGATCAGCAGGAACGCGGTGATCAGCCAGGTCCAGACGAACAGCGGCATTTTCATCAACGTCATGCCGGGGGCACGCAGGTTGAGGATGGTCGCGATCACGTTGATCGCCCCCATGATCGAACTGATCCCCATCAAGTGGATGGCGAAAATGAAGAACGTCACGCTTTCCGGCGCGTAGGTCGTCGACAGCGGGGCATAGAAGGTCCAGCCGAAATTCGGCCCGCCGCCAGGGGTGAAGAGGGTCGATACCAGTAGCAGGAATGCTGCCGGCAACAGCCAGAAGCTGAAGTTGTTCATCCTCGGCAAGGCCATGTCCGGCGCGCCGATCATCAACGGGATCATCCAGTTGGCGAGGCCTACGAAAGCCGGCATAACCGCACCGAACACCATCACCAGACCGTGCATAGTGGTCATCTGGTTAAAGAATTCCGGCTGGACGATTTGCAGTCCCGGCTGGAACAATTCGGCACGGATGACCATGGCGAACGAGCCACCCAGCAGGAACATGGAGAACGCAAACCACAGGTACAGCGTGCCGATATCCTTGTGGTTGGTGGTCAGCACCCAGCGCATCAGGCCTTTGGCGGGGCCGTGGGCGTGGGCGGTGCCGGTATGAACATGGTCATCGACTACAGCAGTCATGTCCTGTCTCCTGCAAACGGATGGGCTGGGCGGGCCGGGGCGTCATGCCCCGAGCGGTTCCTTACATGCGCAATTAACCGGGTCATTTGCTTTCCGCCTGTTTCAGCTCCAGCACTTCTTTAGGGGTGACCATGTCGCCTTTGTTGTTGCCCCAGGCGTTACGTTCGTAGGTCACGACCGCTGCGATATCGACTTCCGAGAGTTGCTTGCCGAAGGCCGCCATGGCGGTACCGGGCTTGCCGTGGAAGACAATGCTCAGGTGATCCTTGATCGGTCCGGTGGCAATTTTCGAGCCCTTGAGTGCCGGGAACATCGGCGGCAGGCCCTGGCCTTCAGCCTGGTGACAGGCCACACAGGTGGTGTGATAGACCTTGTCACCGCGCTCCTTGAGCTCCTCGAGGGTCCATTCCTTGCTGGTCAGCTCTTTGAGCTGCGCAGCTTCCGCCTTGCGCTCGCCCAGCCAGGTTTCGTAATCGGCCTTTTCCTTGACCTCGACCACGATCGGCATGAAGCCGTGATCCTTGCCGCACAGTTCGGCGCATTGGCCACGGTAGATGCCGGGCTTTTCGACACGGGTCCAGGATTCATTGACGAAGCCCGGGATCGCATCGCGCTTGACCGCGAAGGCCGGCACCCACCAGGAGTGGATGACGTCGGCGGAAGTCACCAGGAAGCGCACCTTGGCACCGATCGGCAGCACCAGCGGCTTGTCGACCTCCAGCAGGTAATGCTCGCCCTTGGTTTCCTTGTTGTGGATCTGATCGGCGGGGGTGTTCAGGTTGCTGAAGAATTCGACGTCCTGACCCAGGTATTTGTAGTGCCACTTCCACTGGTAACCGGTGACCTGGATATCGATATCCGGCTCAGTGTTGTCGTACATCTGGATCAGGGTGGCGGTTGCGGGGACCGCCATGGCCACCAGAATGAGCAGGGGCACGATGGTCCAGAGAATTTCGACGGTGGTGCTTTCATGAAATTTTGCGGCCACCTGCCCCGTAGAGCGGCGGTGGACCATCATCGACCAGAACATGGCGCCGAAGACGATGATGCCGATCACTACACAGATCCAGAAAATGGTCATGTGCAGGTCGAATACTGCGTGACTGATTTCAGTCGCTCCAGGCGCCATATTCACAGTCCAGGCCGCTTGTGCCTGACTGAAAATCGACCACAACAGGAGGCCCATCCAGACATGTGGATGTCGCATCATTGCGGGTTCCCCTTATAGTTCTTTTTATCCCGCCGGCTTTCACCTGCGGCAAGGGAGCGGCATTTTCAGACTACGAACTTGAATCGCCGAGCCTTGCTGCATATGCAGTCGGGCGTCATCAGCTAACTCCATTCAGATGCGAGTATAGACAGCGACTGCCACCTCGCAATGCGATGACGTAAATCGACTGAAACAGGTTGGACTTGCGTTCCATGTCACGAATGGAGAAGGATGCAGACGAGTGGTGGCAAATCGATATAACGTAGACGTCTCAAGGATGAAATAATTATGACAAATGCGTCTTAGGCTTTTTCATAAGCCAGCTAAGTTATGTCTTCCCTATTTCATTGCCTTGTTTCCTGGAGTTTTCATGAACACCGCCGCATTGCGCGAGCAGATCCAAAAAGCCCAACAACACGAGGCCGAGACCGGCCTGTTAACTCGACAACTGGAAACCCAACTGCCGCACCTTCACTCCGCCATCCAATTGCCGGATGTCGATGCCAATGGCGTAATGACGCGTTTTGTGGCCGCGTATATAGAACAAGTGCCGGACCTGCTGGACGCAGCCAATGAAGTCGCCAGGGAAGCGGGCATTGAGTCACAGATCAAACCGGTGCTGAAAATCGCCGAGCAGTTCTTCCTCCAGCCACCGGCAATCATGGCCGGTCACGTCGGCCTGGACAGCCTGCTGGACGAAGCCTATCTGGCGCATCGGTTGGTCGAAGAGGTCAACGATCTGTACATCAAGCATTTTGAACAGCCATTGATCCCCTTGGACATGACTGTTGCCAACTTGATTGCCCATCAACTGATCGGCGAAGAATTTGCCAATCAACTGGATGAGGCGGTGCATCACGCTGTGGACGAGATGCTTAACGATGAAAGTTTTGCGCTGGAGTCAGTAGAGGCCTACCGCGAGAAACTCAACAGCCCGGACACCGGCGCTGCGTGGAAGCGCTGGCCGTGCCTGTCGCGCCAATTGGGCGTGGGCCTTGAGCTGGATCAGCCAGCGGCTTGATTTAACGGTAGCAATTGAACACCTGTGGGAGCGGGCTTGGTCGCGAAAGCGGCGGATCAGTCGACATTAATGTTGAATGATTGACCGCATTCGCGAGCAAGCCCGCTCCCACATTGTTTTTAAGCGGCTGAGCCTACTCCGGTTGTGGTCCGTAACCGTCCTTCAAGCCTGCGCTTCAACCCCCGCGCTTCGATCAACAGCTTCGAACCCTTGGCCGCATTTGCCCGGCCCCACTCCTCAAGCAACTCCAGACACGAGTGATCGATGTAGCTCAGGTTATTGAGCGGCACATGCACCGTTGCACCTGCCGGAATGCTCCCCAGCACTTGGGTCAGCGCCGGTACCTTGAGGAAGGTCGCCGCCCCCACCAGTCGCAGCTCCATCTCGCCGTCCGCCGGCAGATCGATCAGGCTGATTTTCAGGCGCGAAGCCTTCCAGGCCAGTTTGGCCAGTGTCAGGCCGAAGCCTATCAGCACGCCGGTCAGCAGGTCGGTGAAGATGATTGCCAAAGCGGTTGCCGCATAGGTGAACATCGGCATCCGGCCATAACGGCCCAGACCGCGAAAGGCCTTGAGGTCCACCAGTTTGAAGCCGGTGTAAACCAGCACGCCTGCCAGGCTTGCCACCGGAATGCTTTGCAGCACGCTCGACAGCAGCAACACGAAAGCCAACAACCACAGACCATGAAACACCGTCGACAGTCGGGTGGTGGCGCCGGCCTGGACGTTGGCCGAACTGCGCACGATCACCCCGGTCATCGGAAGCGCACCGAGCAACCCGCAGAGCATGTTACCTACACCTTGCGCCGACAATTCGCGGTCAAAGTCCGAGCGCTGGCCGCTGTGCATACGGTCCACGGCAGCGGCCGAGAGCAGGGTTTCGGCGCTGGCGATAAAGGCCACGGCGAAGGCAGCGATCAGCAAGGCCGGGTCTGCGAGATTGAGCAAGTCTGCCGGGCGTAGCCAGTCGATGGCTTGCGCCAGGTTGGCGGGGACTTCCACGCGTTTGACCTGCAATGCGAGCATCAGACTGGCGACCGTTGCCAGACCGACCCCCAGTAATGCTCCCGGAATGAAACGCAGAGAGTGCGGGCGAAATTTTTCCCACAGCCACATCACGGCGATGGTGGACAACCCGAGCAAACCCGCCTGCCAGCCAAACGACGGCAAAGCCTGAATCACTGCAGCGGGGAAGGCCGCCAGGTTATCGAGCCCAGAAGGCTTGGGCACAGCGTCGAGCATCACATGCACCTGTGACAGCACGATCAGCACTCCAATCCCGGCGAGCATGCCGTACACCACCGCTGGAGCGGTGACCCGAAACCAGCAACCCAGTTTCAAACGCCCGGCCACCAGTTGCAGAAAACCCGCCAGTAGCAGGATCGGCCCGAGCATCGCGATACCATGCTGGCGCACCAGTTCGAACACCAACACCGCCAGACCCGCTGCCGGGCCGCTGACTTGCAGCGGCGAACCGGCAAGCCAGCCGACCACCAGGCCACCGATAATGCCGGTGATCAAGCCTTTGGACGGCGGCAGCCCCGAGGCGATGGCGATGCCCATGCACAAGGGCAGGGCGACCAGAAATACAACCACCGAAGCCAACAGCTCCCGTGGCAGAACAGCTTTTAGTTGAGCGGCACGCATTGTGGCTCTCCCGGAGTTTTTTTCAGGCGTGGCAAAGCCGTGCCGCCAGATCGGCAGCCTCGGCTAAACCATACTTAGGAGGATTTAGAAGCGCGCTTTGGGCGTCGCCACCGGAATGGGATGGCTGCCATCGAGCGGCAGGAAACAACCCTGATCCGCATCGTAAGCCTGGATTTCGCTGGTTTCGATGTTGTAGACCCAACCATGGATAAACAGCTGACCGTTTGCCATGCGCGAGGCCACTGATGGGTGCGTTCGCAAATGTTGCAACTGAGCAATCACATTCTCTTCGGTGAGGATGTGCATGCTCTCGTTTTCATCCGTGCAATGGCAGTTGTCCTGGACCATGGTTTTTGCCACTTCGGCATGACGCAGCCAGGCCTTTACCGTCGGCATCTTTTCCAGACTCTGCGGGTTGAGCACCGCGCGCATGGCGCCACAGTCGGAGTGCCCACAGATGATGATGTGCTGTACGCCGAGAGCCAGCACCGCGTATTCGATGGCCGTGGAAACACCGCCGTTCATTTGCCCATAGGGCGGCACGACGTTTCCGACGTTGCGGGTCACGAACAAGTCGCCGGGAGCGCTTTGGGTAATCAGTTCGGGAACGATGCGTGAATCGGCACACGCGATGAACATCGCCCGAGGCCGCTGGGCCGTGGCGAGTTTTTTGAAGAGTTCTTCCTGCTGCGGAAAGATCTCGTGATGAAAGTGCAAAAAGCCGTCAACGATATGCTGCAGCGCTGCATCGGCGGTTTCCGCCTCGGGTTGGGCTGAAGCCGACGCAGCCAACGGCTGTTTATCCTTGTCACTCATGATTCATCCTCTTTGGCGGAGTCAGGGAATTTTCCCGTTTTGTCCGGTTGAAGCCAGTGGCTGTTTAAAAAACATCCAGGTCGAAGAGCCAGACCCGTCAGTCACTCGATGAACAAGGTAGCCGTTGAAACTTAACTCAAACTGAATAAAAACGCTCTAGAACGAGTATTCCAAGTAACAAAAAACGTGACCGGCGCGAAACGCGGTGTCGTGTTCACTACTCAACCATAGGGCCAATTGTCCTTAAATCAACGACATTTGGCGGCCCGGCGGACAAAAGGATTCGCAATCCAGATTGAAACCTTCCCGACGATTGAGCCCCAGACGCTTGATGGTTTTGGCAAAGCGTTGTGCCAACAGGTCGGCAAACGGACCTTCACCGCGCATTCTGGCACCAAACCGACTGTCGTAAAGCTCGCCACCACGGCTTTGACGGATCAGGCTCAACACATGAGCTGCACGCTGAGGATAGTGGGCGGCCAGCCACTCTTCGAACAGCGGCGCCACTTCCAGCGGCAGGCGCAACATCATGTAGGCCGCACTCTGGGCACCCGCAGCATGAGCTTCGGCCAGCAGGCTTTCGAGTTCGCTGTCGTTGATCATCGGAATCATGGGTGAACACAAGACACCCACCGGAATTCCGGCTTCGCGCATCACCCGGATCGCCCGCAGCCGTGCCTTGGGTGCCGCGGCGCGCGGTTCGAGGATACGTTTGAGTTCATCATCCAGCGTGGTCAGGCTGATCATTACCGCCACCAGCCTTTGCTCGGCGAGTTCAGCCAGCAGGTCCAGATCGCGAAGAATCAGCGAGCCTTTAGTGATGATGGTCACCGGGTGGCGGTAACGCAGCAGCACTTCCAGGGTTTTACGGGTGATTTTGTGTTCGCGCTCGATCGGCTGATAAGGGTCAGTGTTGGAGCCCAGGTTGATCGGCGCGCATTGATAGCCACGCTTGGACAGTTGTTCTTCCAGCACATCGGCGGCGTTAGTCTTGGCGATCAGTCTGGTTTCGAAATCCAGCCCCGGGGACAGATCCCAATAGGCGTGGCTGGGTCGTGCGTAGCAATAGATGCAGCCATGCTCGCAGCCTCGATAGGGGTTGATCGAGCGATCGAACGGCAGGTCTGGCGAGTTATTGCGGGTGATGATGGTTTTTGCCGTCTCGATGCGCACCTCGGTGCCTTGGGTGATTGGCGCTTCCTGATACCAGCCGTCATCCTCGGCCACGGAACGGTTAGGCGCGAAGCGGTTGTGCGGATTGGTGGCGGTGCCGCGACTGCGGGGTGGCAAGGGAGTGTTCATCGATTAATGCTCTTAACTGTATGTGCATACAGTAAACGAGGCGGGGAAAAGCGGCCAGTGCCGTTCGGCACCTGAGCATTTGATCAGCGTCGAGCGCCTGTATTAACTGTTCAATAATGCATCTTGCTGCAACTCGATGAAATATATAACGGATAGTCTGAAATTAATAAGCTCAGTATTATCGACTGCACACGAAGTCATCGTGGATACTTATTAAAAGGAATTAATCTATGTCGTTTTTTAATCAGCGTGGTATCTTTTTGCAATTGCTGGCCCCCAGTGTTGTCAATCCAAATGAAGCGCGAGTATCGATGCAACTTGCCCGTAAAGAGTTGGGTTGGGATGAGGTCAACGAGGTACAGACAGAGGCCCTGGTCGATTCCGTCTACGTAGAGGCCGTCTCCAGCGATGGCGGCGGGTCGTTCAGCATAAAGTCGGTCAACAGCGATGTGGACGGCGATGGTGATATCGACAGCGACGACAAGGCAAAACTGTTGGCTTTGGCCAAGGCTTATTCCAGTATTGTAAATCCTTGACTTTATAGTGCCAGGCCTGCATGAAAGTTCATGCAGGATTGGTTTGTTTTATTTAACGCTTAGAGGCGTGATTGCAAGGTGCAGTTGGTTAAGTGCTGAAGATAAACCGAGTTGACGGATAAAACCTGGATTTCCCGCCAATGCAGCTTCAAAAGACTGATTCACATTTCTTTGACGGTCAGCTCACAGACCTTTGACCGTTCAGGACTGAAGCTGGGTGCCATCTTCCCACCTCTTCCTGAACAGTTATCCAAACATGCCTCTAGCGCGTTATATATCTGCGATGTGTTTGTCGCTGGTCTCATTGTTCAACCTGACGTTGGCCCTCGCTGACGACAGCTCCTCGCCCCGTCCGGCGGAGTGGGCTCAACCAGTGGAGAGGCAACACAATCTCTTTGAGATGTCCCCGATGCTCTATCGCAGCGCATTGCCTGACGCTGGCTCGGTGCAATTGCTGGAAAAACTCAACGTCGGGACTGTAATCAACTTCCTGCCCGAACCGGACTCAAGCTGGTTGTCCGCACCCGGTATCACTCAAGTACACCTGCCTTATCGCACCAATCATGTGGATGATGCGGATGTACTCAAGGTGCTGCGTGCGATTCAAACTGCCGAATCAAAAGGGCCGGTGCTTATGCACTGCAAACACGGCTCGGACCGCACTGGCCTGATGGCCGCGATGTACCGGGTGGTGGTGCAAGGCTGGAGCAAGGAAGATGCCCTGAGCGAAATGACCCAAGGCGGCTTTGGTGACAGCACGCATTTCAAGGATGGTGTGCGTTACATGATGCAGGCCGATATCGACAAACTTCGTACGGCGCTGGCCAATGGTGATTGCAGCACCAGTCCGTTTGCCAGTTGTTCGATGAAGAACTGGTTCAAATCGGCCCATGTCGAGTAAGGCCTCCCACTGCATTGCGCAGTGGAAGGTGATTTCCAGAATTCAGTGTTGCTCGTCTGGCTTTTTTTTCAGCTTCGGGTTCGGGAAGAATTGCACCGCCTGAACCTTTGCATCTGGCACTTTCAATGCCGAAGTATTGACCCGCGTGCCCAATTCCTTGGGCACCGACAGACCTTGTTCATTCAGCGTATCGGAATAACCGCAGGCCACGCACTCGCGATGCGGAACTGTGTCCTCGCTCCACATCATCAACTTGTCCGGCTCGCTGCAGGCCGGGCAGACCGCCCCGGCGATAAAGCGCTTTTTGGTGATCACAGATCCCTCACTCATGCTGCTGCGTCCTCACTCAGGCCGCTATGGCGCAAGAGTGCGTCAATCGATGGCGCACGACCACGGAAGTCGACGAACAGCACCATTGGTTCCTGAGAACCGCCCCGTGCCAGGATCGCTTCGCGGAAGGCGCGACCGGTCTCTGCATTGAGCACGCCGTCTTCTTCGAATTTCGAGAAGGCATCGGCCGACAATACTTCAGCCCACTTATAACTGTAGTAACCCGCCGCGTAACCACCGGCAAAGATGTGGGCGAAGCTGTTGGGGAAGCGGTTGTAGGCCGGCGGACGCATGACCGAGACCTCGTCACGCACGCCTTCGAGCACTTGCAGCACGCTGCGGCCGTCGCCGTGGGTGGCGTGCAATTCGAAGTCGAACAGCGAGAACTCCAGTTGGCGGACCATCATCAGGCCGGACTGGAAGTTCTTCGCCGCGAGCATTTTCTCCAGCAGATCCTGAGGCAACGGCTCGCCAGTTTCGTAGTGACCGGAAATCAGCGCCAGACCTTCCGGCTCCCAGCACCAGTTTTCCATGAACTGGCTTGGCAGCTCGACCGCATCCCAAGCCACGCCATTGATGCCGGACACACCAGCATGCTCGACGCGGGTCAGCAGGTGATGCAGGCCGTGACCGAATTCGTGGAACAGGGTGGTCACTTCATCGTGGGTCAGCAGGGCCGGTTTACCGCTGTCGGCCGGGGTGAAGTTGCACACCAGATTCGCCACCGGGCTTTGCAGCACGCCGTTGATCGTACGGCGATGATCGCGGGCGCCGTCCATCCAGGCCCCGCCGCGTTTGTTGGCGCGGGCGTACAGGTCGAAGAAGAAACGACCGACGTGCTGGCCGTTTTCCTTGATTTCGAACAGGCGAACGTCCGGATGCCAGGTGTCGAAGCCCTTCAGCTCGGCGATCTCGATGCCGTACAGGCGCTGGACGATGCTGAACAGCCCACCCAGCACCTTGTCGATCGGGAAGTACGCGCGAAGGGTTTCCTGGGCGACGCTGTAGCGCTGTTCGCGAAGTTTTTCCCCGTAGAAACCGCTGTCCCAGCTTTGCAGGTCCGGGCAACCTTGTTCGGCGGCGTAGGCCTTGAGCTGTTGCAGATCCTGGACGGCGAACGGTTTGCTGCGCTTGGCCAGGTCACGCAGGAAACTCAGCACCTGATCGTTGGACTCGGCCATTTTGGTGGCCAGGCTCAGCTCCGAGAAGCTGGTGAAGCCCAATAGTTTTGCCAGTTCCTGACGCAGGTCGAGAATTTCTTCCATGACCGGGCCGTTGTCATTCTGACCGGCATTCGGGCCTTGGTCCGACGCACGGGTGCAGTAGGCGGCATAGACTTCTTCACGCAGGGCGCGGTCCTGGGCGTAGGTCATCACCGCGTAGTAACTCGGGAATTCCAGGGTGATCAACCAGCCATCCAGCTCTTTGGCTTGTGCGGCAGCGGCCATTTGCGCCTTGGCCGACTCGGTCAGGCCGGCGAGGGCGGCTTCGTCGATGACGTGCTTGGTCCAGGCCTGGGTGGCGTCGAGCAACTGGTTGGAGAAGCGGCTGCCCAGCTCCGACAGTTTGCTCTGCACGTCGGCGTAACGCTTTTGTTCGGCTTCAGGCAGGTCGATACCCGACAGACGGAAGTCACGCAGGGCGTGTTCCAGGATGGTTTTCTGTGCCACGTCGAAACCGGCGGCCTCCGGGCTGTTGGCCAGCGCTTCATAGGCCTGAAACAGTTCACGGTTCTGGCCCAGCTCGGTGGCGTAGGCGCTCAGGGCCGGCAGGCAGGACTCATAGGCTTCGCGCAACTCGGCGCTGTTGCACACGGCGTTGAGATGGCTGACCGGGCTCCAGGCGGCGCCCAGACGATCGTTGAGTTCATCCATCGCCAGCACCAGGCCGGCCCAGGTCGGTTGTGTGCCTTGGGTTTGGAGGATATCGACGATGGCGGCGCGGTTGTCAGCCAGGATCTTTTCAATGGCCGGTTGTACGTGTTCGGCACGGATCGCCGAGAACGGTGGCAGGTCGTAGGACTGCAGAAGAGGGTTGTTCACGCTCACGGTTGGCACCTTGGCTGGAAAACATGCGGGAAGAAACATGGCCCCATCTTAATTACAATCGACGCTCACCGCAGCTATCAGCAAAAGAGAGAGAGCCTATCGTGACCCTTCGCAAGTATCAGAACCACACGCCGCTGCTGGGCAAAGGCGCCTTTGTCGACGGCTCGGCAGTGGTGATCGGCGACGTCGAAATCGGCGAAGACAGCTCCGTCTGGCCGCTGACAGTGATCCGCGGCGACATGCACCGCATCCGTATCGGTGCGCGCACCAGCGTGCAGGACGGCTGCGTGTTGCACATTACCCACGCCGGACCCTTCAACCCCGATGGCTTCCCGCTGCTGATCGGTGACGATGTGACCATCGCGCATAAAGTCATGCTTCATGGCTGCGCCGTGGGTAACCGGATTCTGATCGGCATGGGCAGCATCGTCATGGACGGTGCGGTGGTCGAGGACGATGTGATCATCGGCGCCGGCAGCCTGGTCCCCCCGGGCAAGCGCCTGGAAAGCGGGTTTCTCTATGTCGGTAGCCCGGTGAAACAGATCCGACCGCTGACTGACAAGGAAAAAGCCTTTTTCACCTACAGCGCGGCGAACTACGTGAAGCTCAAGGATCTGCATCTGGCCGAAGGTTACGACCAACTCTAAGCCGCTTGATAATGGAAAGTGCCTCCCTATTGCCCAGGAATTTTCATGCATTACCAAACCGTACTGTTCGACCTCGATGGCACGCTGACCGACCCGCGTGAAGGCATTACCCGCTCCATCCAGTTCGCCCTGAGCAAACTGGGGATCGATGAACCGGACCTGACAAGGCTTGAACATTTCATAGGCCCGCCGTTGTTGCAGGCGTTCATGCAGTTCTACGACTTCGACGAGCCCAAAGCCTGGGAAGCGGTGAATTTCTATCGCGAGCGCTTCAAAGTCACCGGTCTGTATGAAAACCGTGTGTTCGAAGGCGTCACGCCGCTGCTGGAAACCCTCGGTGGGCAAGGACGACAGCTGTACATCGCAACTTCCAAGCCATGGGTTTTCGCCCGGGAAATCGCCCGGCACTTCGACTTCGCCAGGCATTTCAAAGTGATTTACGGCAGTGAGCTGGACGGCACGCGAACCAATAAGGTCGAGCTGATTGCGCACTTGATGAACGAAGAAGGCCTGGACCCGGCCAATACTCTGATGATTGGCGACCGTAAACACGATCTGATCGGCGCTCGCAGCAATGGACTGGACGCAGCGGCGGTGGGTTATGGATTTGGCAGTCGGGAAGAATTGAGCGCAGAAGCCCCGGCGTATCACTTCGAGACGCTAGAGGAGATGCATCAGGCGTTTTTGCAGCGTTAGTTGAATTGCCTTCGCGGGCAAGCCTCGCTCCCACAGGGTTTTATGTCTGGCCAAAGGGCATTGGCATACACCGATCTAATGTGGGAGCGGGCTTGCCCGCGAAGAGGCCCGCTCAGCCACCGGAGCTCGCTGATCCGGCCAACACTTTCAACGCCGCCTTACGCTCCCCAACCGGTAACGCGCCCAATTTCTCCACCGCCGCATAAAACCTCACCCAATCCCCCTCGACCTGTCTGAATAGCGCGGCAAACGCCGGCACCCATTGGTCATACAAACCAAACGGCAACAGTCGAGCATTGTTCATCGGGGTGTTGATCCAGGCATCGTAGCGTTTGTTCCCCGCCCATTGGCTGTCGCGTAGCGTCTGGTAATCACGGCGCAATTGTTCGAACTCTGCTGCTTTTCGCTCGCGCATTTGCTCGGCAGGCAGTGGCAAGGCGTAAAGTTGCTCCAGTCTCTTGCGTGCGTCCAAAACCAATTGGATGAACTGGTCGCGTTGCTGTGCCAACGCTCGGTTATCCGGTGGCAGGCCTCGGAATGCGCGCCATTGGCGAGTGCCCTCCTGCTCGACGAACGTGGCGAAGGACTCGTTGAACTCGGTGTCGTCTTTCACATAGACACGTTGATGGGCGAGTTCGTGAAAAATCAGCGTGGCTAACCGTTCGTCGCCCCAACCCATCATCGAGCTCATGATCGGGTCGTTGAACCAACCGAGCGTCGAATAGGCCTCGACGCCGCCAATCGACACGTCCATACCTTGCAGACGCTGCAACGCGGCCTCTCCGCGGGCAGCACTCTGGCTGTAATAACCGCGATAGGCGACGCAGCCAGCGATGGGGAAGCAATGGTTGTGCGGCTTCAACGAAAATTCCGGCGTGGCAAAGACGTTCCAGACTACAAACGGTCGGCCAATGTCGGCGTACAGGCGGTAGCTCTGGTTGTCCGGCAGGTGCAGGTGTTGGCTGGCAAATGTCCGGGCCTTTTGTGATTGGGCCAGATGCGCGCGCAATTGCTGATCGCGGTCCGGATCGGCAATCACACTGGAAACCGGCTCCCGTGCCCGCAGCAAGTGCAGCTGACCACTGGCCAATTGGCCGTAATAGCTGATGCTGGTGCAGCCGTTCAATAACAAAAGAAACATCCCCGGAAACAAAATGCGTAAAACGCGATCAAGTAACCCAAGGCTTGGACGCGGCCTGATCAAAATGAATCATCCCTGGAAAGTCTGCCCGCAAGACTATCCCGCCTATTGGAGCTCCGCTATGCGCAAGTTGATGCTGACGGGAGGCCTGCTGATGCTGGCCGGTTGTGCTGGACTGCCCACCCCTGATCCTTCGCAGGCATGGATCGATCTGGATTCACGGCAGGAAGACACCGCGCTGCAAGCGGTGGAAGTCGATGACAAGGCTTCCATCGATAAGCGCTACTTCGAGGTGCAGCCGGGTAGCCATGAGCTGACGGTTCGCTACTTGTTCGCAGTCCAGCCGACCAACATTGGCCCTGACGCCGAGCCGCTGTGGCGCGACTGCCAGTTGAATGTGAAATTCAAGGACTTCAACGCCGGTCAGCGATATCAGCTGCAAGCAGGGTATATAGGCTTTCGGCCGTGGGCGAAGCTCTATGATCAACAGCGAAAAGTGATTGGACAGGGCAAACCGGCAGGCTGCCAACGTACTTGATCGACGCTATGCTGAATTATCAGTCCTTGGGAAATTCATCATGCGCAGGTTGTTGCTGTTGCTCGCTGCAGGCGCCTTTGTCGGTTGCACGAGTCCGTTACCGGCGGTCAATCCGCAGATGGCCTGGGTCGACTTCGCTACGCCGAGCCCCGGCGGGAAACTGCTGATGGCCGACCGGCTGGACAATCAGCGGCTGAGCGACGGGCGTTACTTCCAGGTCACCCCGGGTAGCCATGAACTAAGGGTACGTTTCGATTTTGAAGTGTTTGGTGGCGGCTCGGGCTTGATGAATGCTCCGCTGGAGCGGCTGTGCTACCTGACCATCAACTACGACCATTTCGAGGCCGGCCAGCGTTACCTGCTGGAAGCGCGTTCTATAGCGTTCACCCCTAGCGCCCGGCTCTACAATGCCAAGCGGGAAATTGTCGCCGAAGATCGGCTGGCCAACTGCGTCATGTGAGACGAATCAGCGATCATTTTTTTGGTAGATGATTTTTTTGGTGCCGTTTTCGCACGTGCCGACCACCATGTTCTGATCGTGGACTTCGTCGTTGGTGACGATTTCCAGGGTGTAGGACGAGACGTTATTGGCCTGGATCTTGGCTTCGATCTCGGCCTTGAGTTCCTCACAGGATTTCGGTGCCGCGAGGGCCGATGTGGCCAGCGTGCAACAGATAACCGCCAAGGCAAAACGTTTCATGGTTGAAGCTCCCTTGAGGCAGCGCGCATGGTGATGCGCTGAAGCTGCTGTCATTTATTCGACCACAGTTTTGTCAGTCTGGTTATGTTTCAGGACAAAAAAAGACCGCAACCTGCGCAAGGGAGCCCGCGAAGGCTGCGATCTCTTATCAGCTAGCGTATCAACCCATTATCAGCTGACCAACGTCGCATCCAGGCTGATTTTCGCATTCAACACTTTGGACACCGGGCAGCCTTCTTTGGCCTTGTTGCTCAGTTCCTCGAATTGCGCTTGGGTCGCTCCGGGGATTTTCGCCTTGAGAATCAGTTTTACCGCTGTGATTGAAAAGCCACCGTCTACCTGGTCCAGGGTAACCTCGACATTGGTGTCGATACTGTCGGCCTTAAGGTTGGCCTCGCCAAGAATCATTGAAAACGCCATGGAGAAACAGCCCGCGTGAGCCGCGCCGATCAGCTCTTCCGGATTGGTGCCTTTACCCCCTTCGAAACGGGCCTTGAAGCCGTAGGGCGCGTCTCTGAGGACACCGGTTTCCGTGGAAATCGAGCCGATGCCGGTTTTCAGATCACCTTCCCAATGAGCCGATGCTTTCTTTGTGATAGCCATGTCTGCCTCCTCAAGATCCGGCGCGGGACGTCGCGCCTTCGTGGTTTTCGGTTACCAGGGTTCTGAGGATAGACCGTCCGGCAAAGTTCACCTCATCTGATCGGTCCTCTAATCGTGTAGGAATTTTGTCTCTCCTATTGAAACTCGGGTATATGCCCTCATTGCATAGAACACGCTTATAGACTCGGCAGGTTTTCGTTCGTGAAAAAACCTGCTTACCCATTGGAGAAGCAGGTTTATGAAACGACTATCCGATATCAAGTTCTCGACCCTCGATCTGGTGCCCGTGCGGGAGAACGGCAGTGCGGCCCAGTCCCTGCACAATTCCCTGGACCTGGCGCAGCACGTCGAAAAATTCGGCTACAACCGCTTCTGGGTTGCCGAACACCACAACATGGACGGGATTGCCAGTTCGGCGACCTCGGTCCTGCTGGGCTACTTGGCTGGCGGCACTTCGAGCATTCGTGTCGGTTCGGGTGGTGTGATGCTGCCCAACCACGCGCCACTGGTGATCGCCGAGCAGTTCGGTACCCTTGAAAGTCTATACCCGGGACGGATCGATCTGGGCCTGGGGCGCGCCCCCGGCTCCGATCAGATGACCGCCCGTGCCTTGCGTCGTGAGCGCTCGGGCAGTGCCGACGACTTCCCGCAAGACGTGACTGAACTGATGCGCTACCTCGGCCCACGCACGCCGGATCAGCGGATCATTGCCATGCCGGGTACCGGCACCAATGTCCCGGTCTGGTTGCTGGGTTCGAGCTTGTTCAGTGCTCAGCTGGCCGGTGAACGCGGTTTGCCCTACGCCTTCGCCTCACATTTCGCACCGCGCTTCATGCATGAGGCGATTCGCGTCTACCGCAACCACTTCAAGCCTTCAGCGGTTTTGGATAAGCCTTACGTGATGCTCGGCGTGCCACTGGTGGCTGCAGACACTGATGAGCAGGCCGATTACCTGGCCACTTCGGTCTACCAGCGGATTCTCGCGTTGATGCGTGGCCAGAGCCTGGTGCAACGTCCGCCAGTGAAGACTATGGACGGTCTGTGGCTGCCTCATGAGAAAGAAGCGGTCGGTGATTTCCTTGGCCTTGCCATGGTCGGCAGCCCGCAGAAAATTCGCGCCAAGCTGGAAGTGCTGATCGAGCAAACTCAGGCGGATGAGCTGATTTTCACCTGCGACCTGTACGAACATGCTGATCGTATTCACTCCTATGAGTTGCTGGCGCAGGTCATGAAGGGCTGAGGCGCAAACAGCGCCTACAAAAAAGCCGACGCCATTGCGTCGGCTTTTTCATTTTCGAGGGCGGTCAGCCCTGTTTGTAGACGATTTGCCTGGAGCCTTTTTCACAGGTGCCGACGACTTTTCCGTCAGCAACAGCGCCTTTGTCGATGATCTCCAGTGTGTAATTGGAAATGCCCTTGGCATCCAGTTTCGCGGTGATTTCGGCTTTCAGCTCGTCGCACGACTTGCCTTGGGCAAAGGCTGTTCCCGCAAGGCTCAACAAGCCTACTGCCAAAATAAACTTCTTCATGGGTTGCACTCTCTGGTCGGATCAATAGGGGAGAGCATCCAGCTATCGGCTGGATGCGCTCACCGCGTAGCGCTCTGCCATTCCCTATGGCATTCGGCCAGCGCGCAAGTTCAGAAGACTAGCTCAAACTCAGCTACTGGCAATCCGGAATCCGACTTTGAGCGTCACCTGGAAGTGTGCTGCTTTGCCGTCCTTGATGTGCCCGCGGGTTTCGGTCACTTCAAACCATTCCATGTACTTCAGGCTTTTGTTGGCTTCGGCCAGGGCATTGTTGATGGCGTCTTCAATGCTGGTGGTGGATGAGCCGACCAGCTCGACTTTCTTGTAGGTGTGATGGTCAGTCATGGCGTTCTCCTAAGGGTGTGAATTACAGCCTAGCAGTGATTTTTCTTATTTCTTCTGTCGACCAATCCGGATGGAAGTTCAGATTTACTGCACTTTCTCAAACCCCTGAAGTCCCAACCAACACACGCAACTCAAACAATGCAGGAGATTCACCATGGCCAACACCTCGTTACGTAAAGCCTCATTGCAAAGCATGGAAGCCGAGATCGAGAGTCTGCTGAAATCGTTGGAAAGCCTGAAGGACGACGCCTCGGACGAATCGCGTAAAACCCTTAAAATGCTGAAAATCAACGCCGAAAACGCGCTGAAGCATTCGCGTCATCTGCTCTCCGATGCCTATGAAGAGGTCAAGGTCAAAACCCGTGAAACCGGGATCGCGACACGTGACTACGCCCAGGAACACCCTTGGACTACAGCCGGTGTCGCAGTCGGTGCGCTGGGTCTTCTGGCGGCCTATCTGCTGTGCAAGCGCGGAAATTAAGGTGCCTGACGCAGTTCGTTTTTAAGCCACTGCGCCAATTGCCGAGCGCGGCCGTCCGCGGCGCGCTTGGGTAGCCACAACGCCAGTTGCGCCGGGGTTTCACAGAAACCCCATGGCGCAACCAGGCGACCGGCTTTCAAATCCTCGGCCACCAGCGGCTCGGGCGCGATGGCCACACCCAGCCCGGCCACTGCCGCCTCCAGCAAATAATACAAATGCTCGAACCCCTGACCATACTTCAGCGCCTTGCCGTCGAGGCCGCTTTGCTGTGCCCAACTCGGCCAGGCTTGCGGACGTGAGGTGGTATGCAGCAAGGGTTCGGTCAGCAGGGCGTTTGCCGGTGCACTCTGCAGTGCTTCGTAACCGACGAATCGTGGGCTCATGACCGGGCCGATGCGTTCGCTGGCCAATTCGTAGACCTGCATGTCCGCCGGCCATGGCGGCTCAGCAAATACCAACAGAGCATCCAGGCCGGGCCGCCGAGGGTCTAGATCGCCTTCGCCAGCCGACAGATGCAAGCGCAGATCCGGCAGGTCCGCATTGAGTCGCCCCAAGCGCGGAATGAACCAGCGCGCCAGCAGGCTGCCCGAACAGCCGAGCACGAACGGCGCATCGGCGGTGCTTTGGGTCAATTCGGCGCAAACGCTGCGCAATCGCTCGAAGGCCTCACCGCTGACATCGCGCAAACGGACACCGGCATCTGTGAGTTTCAGGCCGCGCCCATCCTTGATGAACAGACTCACGCCGAGGTGTTCTTCCAGCGCCTTGAGTTGTCGGCTGACCGCACCATGAGTGACGTGCAACTGTTCGGCGGCCTGACTGACGCTATTCAGGCGGGCAGTGGCTTCGAAGGCGCGAAGGGCGTTCAGCGGAGGAAGGTCATGGCTCATGGGATCTGTGAGTTTTCCTGACAGGTTGTGGCGATCTTATCGGTTTTCAGTGCGGGACGTCAGGGGTAAAGTGAACCCCATCGTCACCTCTCGACTACAACTGGAGCGACCCATGACCCAGACTAATCTGCGCAACGGCCCCGACGCCAACGGCCTGTTCGGCGCGTTCGGTGGCCGTTACGTCGCCGAAACCCTGATGCCGTTGATCCTCGATCTGGCCCGCGAATACGAAGCGGCCAAGGAAGATCCGGCGTTCAAAGAAGAATTGGCCTACTTCCAGCGAGATTACGTCGGACGCCCAAGCCCACTGTATTTCGCCGAGCGTCTGACAGAGTTCTGTGGCGGCGCGAAGATTTACCTCAAGCGCGAAGAGCTGAACCACACCGGCGCGCACAAGATCAACAACTGCATCGGCCAGATCCTGCTGGCGCGGCGCATGGGCAAGAAACGCATCATTGCCGAGACCGGCGCCGGCATGCACGGCGTGGCGACCGCCACCGTGGCCGCGCGTTTCGGCCTCGATTGCGTGATCTACATGGGCACCACTGACATCGAACGTCAGCAAGCCAACGTGTTTCGCATGAAGTTGTTGGGCGCCGAAGTGATTCCGGTGGTCGCCGGCACCGGCACCCTTAAAGATGCGATGAACGAAGCTCTGCGTGACTGGGTGACCAACGTCGACAGCACTTTCTATCTGATCGGCACCGTGGCCGGTCCGCACCCGTACCCGGCCATGGTTCGTGACTTCCAGGCTGTGATCGGCAAGGAAACCCGCGAGCAGTTGCAAGCCCAGGAAGGCCGTCTGCCAGACAGTCTGGTGGCGTGCATCGGTGGTGGTTCCAACGCCATGGGTCTGTTCCACCCGTTCCTCGATGACAAGAGCGTCGAGATCATCGGCGTCGAAGCCGCCGGTTACGGCATCGAAACCGGCAAGCACGCGGCCAGCCTGAACGGCGGCGTACCGGGTGTGCTGCACGGCAACCGAACTTTCCTGTTGCAGGACGAAGATGGTCAGATCATCGACGCTCACTCGATCTCTGCCGGCCTCGACTATCCAGGCATTGGCCCGGAACACGCCTGGTTGCATGACATCGGCCGCGTCCAGTACACCTCGGTGACCGACGACGAAGCCCTCGATGCGTTCCACAAATGCTGTCGTCTGGAAGGGATTATTCCTGCACTGGAAAGCGCCCATGCCCTGGCGGAAGTGTTCAAACGCGCACCGACCCTGCCGAAAGATCACCTGATGGTGGTCAACTTGTCCGGTCGTGGCGACAAAGACATGCAGACCGTGATGCACCACATGGAACACTCTCAGCAATCCAAGCAGGAGAAACACTGATGAGCCGCCTGCAAACGCGTTTTGCCGAACTCAAGGAACAGAACCGCGCCGCCCTGGTGACCTTCGTGACCGCTGGCGATCCGAGCTACGACACGTCGCTGGCGATCCTCAAAGGCTTGCCGGGAGCGGGTGCCGACGTAATCGAGTTGGGCATGCCTTTCACCGATCCAATGGCCGATGGCCCGGCGATTCAATTGGCCAACATTCGTGCTTTGGGCGCCAAACAGAACCTGGCGAAAACCCTGCAAATGGTTCGCGAGTTCCGCGAAGGCAATACCGATACGCCGCTGGTGCTGATGGGTTACTTCAACCCGATTCACATGTACGGCGTGCCGCGTTTCATCGCTGAAGCCAAAGAGGCCGGTGTCGATGGCCTGATCGTGGTCGACATGCCGCCGGAGCATAACGCCGAGCTGTGCGACCCGGCACAGGCGGCGGGCCTGGACTTCATCCGTCTGACCACTCCGACGACTGATGACGTGCGCTTGCCGACTGTATTGAACGGCAGTTCCGGCTTTGTTTACTACGTATCGGTGGCGGGTGTGACCGGTGCGGGCGCGGCGACTCTGGAACATGTCGAAGAAGCCGTCACCCGTCTGCGTCGCCATACCGATCTGCCGATCAGCATCGGTTTTGGTATCCGCACACCGGAGCAAGCGGCGTCCATCGCGCGTCTGGCCGACGGTGTGGTGGTGGGGTCGGCATTGATCGATCACATCGCCAATGCCTCGACGCCGGATCAGGCTGTGGAGGGTGTACTCAGCTTGTGCGCAGCCTTGTCTGACGGCGTACGTAAAGCGCGGGTAAGTTCCTGATACAGAGGAATTAGAGCTTCGCAGCACAGACTAAACAGCAAGACCGAGGGCTTCAGGGCTACGTTCTGAAGCCATTTTTGATACAAAAAGATCGCAGCCTT
>NZ_AKJE01000113.1 GCF_000282495.1 Pseudomonas sp. GM79 | reverse complement strand
GCTTGCTCGCGAAGGCGATTTATCATTCAACATTAATGTCGACTGACACACCGCTTTCGCGAGCAAGGCCGCTCCCACAGGTTCCGCACATTGGCTGGCATTAGGGTAAGCCCCCTCGCCACAGTAGAACGGTGCAGGACAATCGATAAGGGACACACGTGAAAGCCAGATCCGATGAGTTGCAGATTTTCGTCTGCGTGATTGAGTGCGGGTCGATTTCAGCTGCGGCCGAACAGGTCGGGCAAACGCCGTCGGCGGTCAGCCGCACGCTGTCGCGACTGGAGGCCAAGCTCGACACCACGCTGATCAACCGCACCACGCGACGCATGGACCTGACCGAGGAGGGCAAATACTTCTTCGAGCACGCCAAGCTGATTCTCGATCAAATGGACGAACTCGAAGAGCGCCTGTCCTCACGCCAGCAAACCCCCTCCGGACGTCTGCGAATCAATGCTGCCTCGCCATTCATGCTGCACGCCATCGTGCCGTACATCGATGAGTTCCGCCGTCTCTACCCGGACATCCAGCTCGAACTCAACAGCAACGACCTGATCATCGACCTGCTCGAACAAAGCACCGACATCGCCATCCGCATCGGCACGCTGGCCGATTCGACCCTGCACGCCCGCTCCCTGGGTTGCAGCCCGCTGCACATCGTCGCCAGCCCGGCGTATCTGGAACAACATGGCGTACCGAGCGCTGTCGCGGATTTGACCGAGCACAAGTTGCTGGGCTTTACCCACAATGAAGGCCTCAACCAATGGCCATTGCGCTATGTCCACGGTGATCGCTGGCCGATCCAGGCGTCGATCAATGCGTCCAGCGGCGAGACGATCCGGCACCTGGCGCTGGCAGGGCAGGGCATCGCCTGCCTGTCGCACTTCATGACCATCGACGACATCCGCGCCGGTCGCTTGCAGGTGCTGCTGGCGGAATTCAACAGCGGATATCGCCAACCGATCAACGCGGTGTACTACCGCAACTCGCAACTCGCCCTGCGGATTCAGTGCTTCCTGGACTTCATCCAGAGCAAATTGGCGGCTTACGCGATTGCGGATTTCAAGGGCTGATTCGGAGATCGCGTCATCGTTCTTCGCGAGCGAGCCCGCTCCCACAGTGGACTTGCGTCAATTCACGATAATGGAGCGGCACAGGGCCCATGTGGGAGCGGGCTTGCTCGCGAAAGCGTTTCCGGCGCCCCATTCACTGGTCGGCCCGCCCTCAATTCCGTAACATCCGCCCTCTCTTCTCCCGCCTGTCTTTTTAGGTAAGCCATGAAACCCAAACGTCTGCGCGCCGATGTCCTGGCCGGACTCACGACCTCTTTCGCACTGATGCCCGAATGCATCGCCTTCGCGCTGGTGGCCCACCTCAATCCATTGATGGGGCTGTATGGCGCTTTCATCATCTGCACCCTGACTGCGCTGTTTGGCGGGCGGCCGGGGATGGTGTCCGGTGCCGCCGGATCGATGGCCGTGGTGATCGTCGCGCTGGTGGTGCAGCACGGCGTGCAGTACTTGCTGGCGACTGTGCTGCTGGGCGGGTTGATCATGCTGGTGTTCGGTTTGTTGAGGCTGGGCAAACTGGTGCGCATGGTGCCTCACCCGGTAATGCTCGGCTTCGTCAACGGCCTGGCGATTGTCATTGCCCTGGCCCAGTTGGAGCACTTCAAGAGCGGTGACGGCTGGTTGAGTGGTGCGCCGCTGTACATGATGGTCGGGCTGGTGGCGCTGACGATGGCCATCGTTTATTTGATGCCGCGCCTGACGCGTGCCGTGCCACCGGCGCTGGTGGCGATTCTGGGCGTTGGGCTGGCGGTTTACCTGCTCGGCCTGCCGACCCGAACCTTGGGCGACATGGCGCACATTGCCGGCAGTTTGCCGGGCTTCGCACTGCCAGACATCCCCTGGAGCCTGGAAACCCTGCGCATCATCGCCCCTTACGCGATATTGATGGCGTTGGTCGGTCTGCTGGAAACCCTGCTGACCCTGAACCTGACCGACGAGATCACCGAGAGCCGTGGCTACCCGGATCGTGAGTGCGTGGCATTGGGTGCTGCCAACATGGTTTCTGGCATGTTCGGTGGCATGGGCGGCTGCGCCATGATCGGGCAAACCATGATCAACCTCAGCTCGGGCGGTCGCGGTCGGCTGTCCGGTGCAGTGGCCGGGATAATGATTCTGCTGTTCGTGCTGTTCCTTTCGCCGCTGATCGAGCGCATTCCGCTGGCCGCACTGGTCGGGGTGATGTTCGTGGTGTCGCAGCAAACCTTCGCCTGGGCCTCATTGCGTGTGATCAACAAGGTGCCGCTGAACGATGTCCTGGTGATCATCGCGGTCACGGTGATTACGGTGTTCACCGATCTGGCCATCGCCGTGTTGTGCGGGATCATCATTGCGGCGCTCAACTTCGCCTGGCAACAGGCTCGCGAACTGTATGCCGACAGCTATCAGGAAAGCGACGGCAGCAAACTCTACCGCCTGCACGGCACACTGTTTTTCGCCTCTACCACGCCATTCCTCAATCAGTTCGACCCCGCCAATGACCCAGCGCAGGTGACCCTTGATTGTCGCCACCTGAGCTTCGTTGACTACTCGGCCATCGCTGCGCTGAGGACATTACGCGAGCGCTACACCAAGGCTGGCAAGCAGCTACGCGTGCTGCATTTATCCGAACGCTGCAGGAAACTGCTCAAACGCGCCAGCGAGCATCACGACTGAAATCGATCAGTGATCGTTCCCATGCTCGTGTGGGAACGATCACTGACGGGGGAATGAAAGTTCCCCCATCCGATTTTCATAACTCATGTCCTGCCACACCTCCGCACGACATCCCATATCCCTCCACGAAAATTACTTTCATTGATCCATGCCTAGTAGTGGCACATTGCGATTAAAGAAAGCCGCTCCCAAGCCGAAGCGCTGACATCCAGCCCAGCTACACTCTGGGCCTTCTCAATCTGGGAGCAACTCCATGAGCTTGGGCAAAACTACCCCGATCCTGCGGATTTTCGATGAAACCAAGGCATTGGAGTTCTACGTCGACTTCCTGGGGTTCAAGATCGACTGGCAGCATCGCTTCGAAAAAAATTTCCCGCTGTACCTGCAAATCTCCCGTGGCGAATGTGTGCTGCACCTGTCCGAACATCATGGTGACAGCACACCGGGCTCGGCGTTGCGCATTGAGACCGATGAACTGGAGGCGTTCCAGCAGCAATTGCTGGCCAAGGAGTATGCTTTCGCTCGGCCACAGATTCAGGCCATGCCCTGGGGGAGCCAGGACATGACCATCAGTGATCCGTTTGGGAATCGGTTGGTGTTTACCAATGCGATCAGTGTTTGATTGAGCGAGGTTAAGCGAGGCCTGTCGATTTCCCGAGAGACCTCGCCTGGCCAGTTTCAAACAAAAAACTTGCCTTGCGATTTGTTGTGTTCATTAAGCCTGAACAGCAACTCCCGTCCTCTTTGTATCGTTGCGCGTGAGATGGCAATCTCACTTTGCATTGAGCTGCGGCTTATGAGGTTTGA
This sequence comes from Pseudomonas sp. GM79, assembly GCF_000282495.1. Taxonomy (GTDB): domain Bacteria; phylum Pseudomonadota; class Gammaproteobacteria; order Pseudomonadales; family Pseudomonadaceae; genus Aquipseudomonas. The sequence goes on along the minus strand of NZ_AKJE01000113.1, from coordinate 25,057 downwards.
GCTTTCTACGCCTATACGATCGGCCACTCGATCGGTAACTCGACCCAGCCTGCCTTTCACTCCCGTGGCATAAAATTCATCCACACCCAGTTCGTCAAATGCTGCGTTGATGGCGTGAGCATCGTGCTCCAGAAAGTTGTCGAGTTCTATCAGGGCATTGTTCAAACGTTCGATTTTCTGTCCCGGCAGGCCGTCGAGGACTTTGGTCGCTTGGGTCGACGATTCAAAGTTTGGAATCCACGCTCCTTTGACCTCAAGCACCTTTGTCAGAACGAAGCCGGTTGCCATCACCGACAGATTTTTCTGTCCGATCGTGTTCCGCGGATTCAGGTCCTTCTCTTTTGCGTGCTGTAACTTTGCGTTCGCGTCATAGAACGCCGTCCGTGCTGTGTATTCTATATCGTCAGGCTCTAGTCGCCTGGTCTGGGGATACATGGCGACGGGTAGATGCCGTGTTGCATTGAGTTTCCCGGCAAGCGAGTCAGTCGTTAAAGAAGTGGCGACTGCCGCCCCCACAATGCCAATTGGTCCGGTTGGAGCGGCCAGCAGGCCCGCCCCCAATGCCATCACATGCCTCACTGCGTTATAGCCGTAACTTTGAAACAGTCTTTTTACGATGTCTCTTTTTCTCATGCTGTTGTAGAGCTGGTGGTTCAGCGTGCCAACCCTTTTGTTCACTTCGCTCAAAATGCCGGAATAGGCCCCTAATTCTTCCTTGATGGCGGCTTCGTCTTTTTGAGTGCCGTGATGATCGATGTAACGCAGCGGATTATTCCCAACCATGCAATACAGGTTCAGCCCGTCAACCGCCCCGGTCGGATCTGGGCTGATCCAGCGTTGCAACCATGGCGCGTAATATCGTGCTCCATAGTAATAGAGGCCGCTGGCATCGCGCTCCTTGCCCGAGTACCGAATGGTCCGGTAATCGGCTTCCACCTTCGAGCGAGACGCTGTCCATGCCGTTCCGCCAAATGGGAAGTAGCTCTCCTGACTGATCAAGTCAGCATTGCCATCAAGTTCCAGTGAGCTGGAACTCAAATGGTCGTCAAGGCTATAGCGCAGTTGATCTGCAGGAATACCTGAGGGCTGGCCTTCGGTCCAGTGCAGGCAACGAACGCTGCCACGTCCGGCTTGCACCGTTATGACTTCCAGCCGCTCTTTCCCTCGGGTACGGATTTCGATGCCCGGTAAATAACGGACCTCTCGGGTGTGAGTGATCGATGCACCCTGGGTGGTGGTAGTCTTGCGAAGACGCTGACCACTGCCGTCATAGTCGTAACGTTCATGGTCATCAGGACCATCCTCACGCTTGACCAACACCACGCTGGTAAGTTGATTGCGTGCATTCCATTGCAGCAACTGGCCCGATTGCAAGTCTTGCAGATTGCCGTTGTCATCGAAGGTTGTAGCAGTGCCGGGCAATTCAGAGCCCTGGCGCCAAGACGCCAGACGATTACTGAGATTTGCCACGTTAAAAGTTCGGGTGTAATTGTTGCGATCCCGCACATGGCGCAGTTCGGTCAGGTTACCGCCAGCGTCGTATGTGTAGTGTTGGGTGAAATTGAACAGTTGCCGGGTATCGATGGGTGTAATGCCGAGCGCAGGAATATAGGGGGCAGTGGTTGTTCCTGCTGCTTCTCTTCCAGTTGCACTGGTCAATTGGTAGAGGCTGTCATAGGTGAATGTGCTGACGGCTTCGACTCTCTGGTTGCTGCCAAACTGCACGGGCTGAGCTTTGTCCTCGATTTGCGTCACATTACCCACCGCGTCATAGCTGTAGTGCAGCGACTGCAAGGTGCGGTCCGATAGGGAGGCAGTCATCGAGGTCAATCGACCGCTGGCGGGATCGAACACCGCGCGGCTGATGACGTTGTTGCCTGTGGTTTGCGATTCAACCTGGCCGAAGGCGTTGTAAACGAGATCCTTCACCAGGGTATTTTCGATTTCGGTATCTTTGAGTTTCAGGCTCACGGTTTTGAGTCGGCCTGCAACATCAAAGGAAAAGCGCTGCTGGTGTTGACCGGCATCCACCTGCTGGATGACCTCGCCCGTTGCGCCGTAGTGCCATTGCGTTTTGTAGCCATCACCTGTTTCTCGTAAGAGGTTTCGGCTGTGTTCCTCTGCTGGCCAGTCTAAAGCTTCGGCACTCAACAAAAAGTGGCGTGTCTGACACGAAGGTTTTCCGCCAAGCGAGTATTCGTCGATAAGCAGGGTGCCTGCTTCGTCGTCGTGGCGAATCAACAAGCCACATCGATTGAGTGCGGCTGAATCTTTCGAGTTGTCGCCGTAACTGAAGCGTTCGATGATGCGTGCCGGCTGTCCCGGCGATTTTTCCTGGATCGTGATTGGCCGTAGTTGATTATCGAAGGTCGTTCGCCAATGATTGCCTCGCTGGTCCCAGTTGCGAAGTGTCTGTCCGGCGTCCCCCGGCAGGTTCAGTCGCCACCCGGCGTCAACGCTGTCTACCCGCAGTGGTTTGCCGGACAGGCTGTAGAGGGTCGTCAGATTGGCCTTCGTAAATTTTCCAAACAGTCGCGGATCCCGCTGTGCTATTACGCGTCCGGCAAGGTCATGGTCCTGGCTGGTAACGCGTGCCTGGGCGCTGTCATCTGCGTTGGCTCGCCAGTAAGTGACTTGCCGTACAGGTAGCCCGCGGCTGTCGAGGGCGTTGATCGTCGGTGTCTTGTTGTGCAGATGTGCATTCATGCTTCACCTCCGGTAATGGAGGTGGGTTTCGGCAAGATCTCTTCCAGCGTGTCGTTTTCGTCTTCGTACACGGTGTACCACGGGTGGCGGGTATACCGTCGCATGCAGGAAACACCGTTTTGTTCAGCTTGACGCGTATAAGCAAGGCGGCCTAACGGATCGTAAAATTGTTTGTCGTGGTGGCTGGAATTGCGCAGGAACGCATCTTCGATGTAACGGTGCTTGTCGCAGAACCAGGGGCGGTAAATGCGGATCGGCAATCCCTTGTTGTTGTATTCGACCCGTTCACTGACACGCCAGCTCTGTTCGGCGACCTTTTGTTTGTGTTGGAGCGTGCGACCGAAACCGTCGAGGTCAGTGATGGTGATGCGAATTTGTTTTTGATCGTCACCTGGAAAACGATCGGCAATCAGGACGGCCATGTGCACTGGTTCACGTATCGAGGCGGTCAGTTCGCTTTTCAGTTTCACTTCATCGACAGAAAGGGGGGTAAGGTCCGACAACCTGGTTCGAGCAGACGCACGGATATGTCCGGTCGGCAGCAAATCATGATGGGTCACGCAACGTTTCAGCCAGTTTTTGTCCGCCAACGCTACGTCCGATATGCGTCCCATCCAGCTGAATGGCGCGTAAAAGATGGTGCTGGCAGTGTCCTGTAGCGCGTCTTTTTCCCGCTTGATTGCGTCTGTCGGATTGTCGAATGCTGGCCGTTTGTATTCGGCGACAGGTTTGAAACCGACGAGTTCGTTGCCGGAATTGCGATGGAAGCTGGTGACCAACATTTGTCCGAACCCGTTGTAGAGGCCCTCTTGTACATTGCCGTTGGGATCACTGATGCTCAGGGGCTGGAATGATCGGTAATCATGGGTGGCCTTGGTGATGCAGCCATCGGGTTGTTCGAGCTCGGTGATGAGGCAGTAATAGTTGTCGTAGCGGACCTTGGTCACACCAGAACTCTGGCTCGCTTGCAAGTTCAGTGGCCGGTAGAAACCTTCCAGCCTGGCATAAGTCACGAACCCGTGTTTGACGGACCAGAGTTTTGCGGCAGCGGTAGAAAGCGGGAGAAATTCGGTCATGCGCTGATAGCCGCTGCGTTCGAGCAGTTTTCCTTTTGGCCGAGAGGCTTTTGGTAAAACATCGAAAGCCTTTAAGGCCATTTCGTCCAGTTCGGCGGTTTCCACATGATCGGACAGCGCCTCGAAGTGAGCGACTCCGTCTGGCAGGGTACGGGCATCTGTAGGGTGCCTGTAGCGTTGCACGCTCAATGCGGTCAGAAGGCTTTGCGTCGCCCACACGGTTCCCTTGACGAACTCGACGAATTTTTCGTAAGTAATGTCCTTTATGGTCAAGCCCCCGGCTTCGGGGGCTTTGGGAAGTCTCAAGGCATTGACGCGCTGACGGTAGGGCAGCCCCAATCGCCATTCCTGATCGTGGTCAAGATGGATGAACTCGGCACGGGTTTCGTTCAGGTAGTAGAACTGTTGCGCCGGATCATGAGCGTCGCGCCACCATTGTTGTTGGTCAGTATCACTGAACGGTGCTGCGTCACTGACGGTTTTGCGTCGGGCGTAATGGACGTTCACGCTATGAGTAAGGGTGCCATAGGCATCGTGCTGCAAATTCAATGTGTGCTGGCATTGAGGATCATCAGTGATGTTTTCGTACTGGTAGCTGATGGACTCCAATGGCAGTGGCAACATCCTTGCGTAGCGCTGATTTTTCCCGGGAGGCTGTAGTTGCCGAACCAGGAAGCGGTTCTCCTGAATCGAATACAGCATTCTGGTGTGCTTATCGACTCCGAAGAGCTCGGTACGTAGTAGGCGTCCGCAAAGGGCGCGGGCCATTTCACGGCTAGTCAGTTCATCCGGTGGCAGGATGAGCGTGTCATTGCCCGTGTCAGGGGAGTACTGACACAGCAACGTCTTACCCGGTTTTACTGCTTGCTTGTCTGCGCGGTGATAACGGCCACGTGACGCGTCAACGGCTTGCCCGGTATGGAACCAGCGCTTTTGCAGGCATGGCAGGGTGAAACCTTGGGACTCGGTATCGCCCCCGGTGGTTTGCAGGAGCAGACCGAAGCCGCGAAACTCGCGTTCGCTGCCATCGTAATAGCCTCTGCTATAGGAAAAACTCTGGCTCTGCCGGTTGCCGGTAATCTCATCGATCTGAGTCAGCTTCGAGACCAGATGCAGGGCAAATGGCACGTGGCAGATGGGGGCGCGGTCGGCGTTCACCTCGTTCTTTTTTTCATCCAGCCACTCCTGCGCTGAGCTGCGGTAGTTGATGCTGCCGGCAGCCCCCATATTGTTGTTGGTGCCGGTGAGCAAATAGGGTTTTGCACTGACGAAGTCGTAACGCCAATGCCGGGGTGTCCTGTGCGGCACGGTCAGAATCAGGCTGGAACAGCCGAGCCCCTGTAGATCAGCGATGCTGACCTGACATAAACGGTCATAGCTCACACCCTCCGGCCAAGGGAGGGTAACGGGCGCGTCGAAGCTATTGCCGCCACGGTTCATGAAGATCAGTGCATGGTCCGCGTTCAGATAGATCAGATCGGTTGCCCCGGAACCGTCCAGATCTGCCAGGCGAATACATGAAGCGTCGAATGCCTCGTAGGCAATATTCGGCGAGCCCAACACGACTCCTTTGCCGAAGTGTCCACGACCCAGGTTTGGCCAGCACTTCACTTCGTCGTGACGAATGCGCACCAGATGCTGTTGGCCACTGCCCAAAACATCACTGAAAGCTACCAGCTCGGTGGATGACGGCCTGAGCACTGGCAGGGAGTCGTCATGCATGTCATGGGGCTCTTCGCGAGCCGCCGTAAAACCTTGTTCTCGTTGATTGGCGTACAGGCGCACGCTGCGAGGGCCGATTAGCGTCAGATCGCTGAGCCCCTGGCCCATCAGATCGGCCAGTTTCCCTTCAGGGTTGAAAAACTCCAGGGGGAATTGGCTGAACGTGGCGAAATCCGACCAGTTGCGATCAGGCTTGAGGGAAAAGAAACCGTACAATCCGGGTCGAGCAATCACCCAGTCCAGACGTCCATTGCCGGTAAGATCGCTCAGTGACTGATGCATCGGTTTTACAGCATTGGCAACGGGGATAGCGGGCAATGCGCTCCACTGGTCATAAGCCACACTATCTTTTTTGCCCTCGGCTCGCATGGGCTCGCGGTAGTACCAGGCATTTTCACTGGAATAAAGCACCCCCGGCAGTCCTTCGCCGTACAGGTCAACGAGCTGGTAATGCTGCCCGTCATTGAGGCCAGGCATGTTTTCAAACCGCTTCCATTGGCTGACGGAAGGTAGATTGAATTCGCTGTAGTTGAATTCGAGTGGGGGACGGTTTTCGGCGGATGCCAAATCGGTAAACGCCTGATCATGAGCTGCGCTCAAGTGGCAGTACCCCAAAGGCGTTTGGCGGTAATCCAGCAAAAGGCGACGAACCAGAATCGGGTCGGCACTCAACTCGTCAGGGAAACGGTGAAACATCAGAACCTGGCGGCACAGGCGTTCGGTACGTAGTTCAAAGCCATAAGCGAAACTGGAAAAGAGGTCGTCGCGGGTTAACCATTGTTGCCCCGTATAGGACGGTTTCTGAGCGTAGCCGGCACTGCGCTCGCCGTAGTCAAACAGCAATTCGAAGTGCCATTTCACCGTGGCGAGGCGGTCTGCTGTCCATAAGTAAAGATGAGCATCCGCCGCGAAATTACCGTAGCAGACATGACTCAAATAGCGTTGGGCCGTGATGCCCTGTTCGTTGGTTTCGGCTTTGTACCGGTAGAGGATGTGTTCGCCGTGTGCGTTCATGCTCTCCTCCAGCAACCACTCCCCGACCCGGCTCGCATTGAGTGGATCGACGCGACGCGATAGCTGACTTTTTCCGTACAAATGAAGGCTGCCATCCGCACCATGCACCAGCCAGAAACCCGGCTTGTCGCTCTCCGAGGACCAATGTTCAATGCGCTCGAAAGCGCTTTCGACTCGGGGAAAGTGACGAACTACCGCGTAGATCGTATCCAGTTTCAGGTCGTTATATGTGTTGATGCGCGATTGAATGATGGTGCCGTCTGCATCGCGTTCCGGCATCCACACCACCCCGCTCGGACCGATAATCTCATCCTCTTCGGTATAGGCCGGCACCCCCATGCTCGTGCGTCGTGCCACAACCGGCAATGAGATTGCCCAGCCAATGCCAAATACGCCGTTGCCCGCAGAGCTTGAATAGCTGAGTGAGAGGGACGGGGCGAAGCCGCGTCCCGGTGAAATCGGCAAGGCAATCTCATAGGACGCTGCGCCATGGGCACCGACGGTGCCCAATCCTTTGCCAATGCTCTGAATAGCCCCCCCTCCTTTGGGCAGTGACGGGGAGTTGACAGGTAATGCAGTCTGCTCACTCATTGCGCACCCCCGCCTGCCCGGGCCGTATAGCAAACGTGCACGATGATATCGGTGAGCGATTCGAGCATGGTTTTCTGGGCGGTATGGTTGGGAAACGACAGCTTCCATTTAGAAATCGCGCCGGTGTATTCAAACGGCAGGTAGCGTTCGTCTTGAAAACTCAGGGTGAAAAGCCCGTTATCGTCGATACCTGTCGACAGGGCGATTTGTTGATTGGCCCGCAGACCTTTCATCACCGTCTTGTCGGTGTCGGGCATGACGACTTCGGTGCTCGTCTGGGTCAGGGTGGCCCGGATATCTTCATAAGGGCCAAGGACAACCGGCAGGGAAATACTGATGCTTTTGATCCGGCGCAAACGGTGCCCCGGGTAGTCGTTTTCAAACAGGGACTCCATCAATTCGAACTCGCACGAGCCAGTATCGACCAGTGTGGATTTAATGCCTTTGATCGACGTGTTGTCTGCCGAAAGCGTATCGTCCCAGGGGTTGTTGATCGATGGCGCAGTCTTGTCTCCGGTCTTTTCCTTCGCATGAAGTTGGCGTAACGACACGGTCTTGCGAATTTCCAGCTCGCGCTCGTTGCCCAGCAGATAAGCGTTCTTCATCTTCACCAAGCCCAGCTTCAAACGCTCGCCAGGGCCGAGCCCACGGTAGGTGCTGTTCCATGTCTGGTGCTGGAAGAACGTTTGAGTGGTGTTGTCGGCAGTCTCGTAGCGCCAACTCCGTTCGGTGAATTGGCACAGAGAGAACGTTGAGTCATACACCTGAAAGTAAAAGCTGGAGAGTTGGTGGGTGAACCACTGGTAAAGCTGAGAGTTGGTAAAACGCTGACTGAGAAAGTCATAGGAGCTGCGGGCTTGAGCCAAAGAGGTTTGAGTTTGTCGTAACAGCAGTTGTGAGGCGGTCTCTCGTTCGGTTTCCAGCGCCAGCTGTGCATCGATCTGGGCGATTTCGAGCGTTGCCAGGTCGCGGGCGAGCGTCCAATCCTGATGGCGGCGTCGATACTGCGCGGCGCGTTCCAGGGCCTCTCCAGTGCCATAAGCTGCGGTCGCCACGCCTTGAGCCATGGCCATCATGGCGTGCGGGCCACCCTCCAGGCGGGTCCCGCCGTCTGCCAGACCAAAGATGTTGGGCAGCACCTTCAGACCCTGGCCGATTGCATTCGCCGCATGAGCACCCGCTTCAGCGATACGCCCCGACAGATGGAATGCCGCAGCCGTTACTTCTTCTTGATTGACGATCTCGTTGACCAGCTGACTGTAGTAATCCTGGCGGCATTCGACGATGGCTTTACTGGCCAGTAATGCTTCCCGGGATTTCTGGTCGATTTTCAGGGCCTGGGTCTGCAGGTCTACCGCATAGTTGGCCATATCCCAGATGTGTTGTTGCTGAAGCTCTTGATAACTGGCCTGTTCGCTGCGTTCGATGAACGACAGTAGTGTTGTGCCGAACTGAATCACCGCGTCTACGGCACTCATGGCTTGGGCGTGCAGGGCATCGAAACGGTAAGGCGGGATCTCTGTGCCAAGACGCGGGGCCATACCGGGCTCCGCAGCGCGTGGGGTATTGGTGCCGAGCCGATGGTCTGAAGCGACTGGAGCTGCGAAGAGCGCAAGCCTCAATGGGCGACCCACAATGTCGAGATTATGCCGCAGGTTGTGCAGGCGGCTTTCGAGCTTCTCCCAGCGAGGGAACAGTACGGGATTGAAGGGCAAGCGCGAATGCGGGGCGTCAATCGCATGCGCGGAATGGGCATGGACGTACGGGCGAATACACACTTCAGGGATCAACGCCGAGGTGTCGGTGGTCGGTAGGTGCTTGCGGTCTTTACCCAGCTGTTGCTCAAATTCATGCAGCTTTCTATTGGGCTCCTCGCTGAATTCTTTCAACGTGAGCGCTGCCCAAAGATCGGTTTGCCTGATATCCGGTCGTGGGCCCAAAAGGTTCTGTGCGCGCAAGTACCAGAGCTTCGCGTCGGTCAAGCTGTCGGGGCTCAATTCGCGGTAAGCAGCGTCGCCGCGGTTGAGCAGAATATCGATATAGAGCATGTACAAGGCTTTGCGAAAGTGTACGGGATGACTCAGTGCAATCTGGTGCGGATCCTGTGGCCCCTGGATGGCGTAGCTGGATTGACCGGGCTTGGGAGTAGTGCCAGTAATCAGTGGCACCGCGTTCCAGTAGTCAGGGTTACTGCCACTGACCGCTTTTCGGGCGGGATTGAACAAGTACTGCAACCAGCGCTCGGCTTCGCCGTATTGACGCTCCTGGTTAAAGCGGTGTGCCACCAGCCAGGGAAGGTAGAGAAACAGCTCGACAAAGTAGCGGCCGTAGGCGCCGTAGAAATCCAGTGTCTCAGACGGTTTGCCGCTCTTGAATGGTGGTTCTTGCAGATGCTGAGAGGACCAGCTCAGCAATGTGTCCATACTTTCTTCTGCGCGCTCGATCAGATGCCTGGCGAAGGTGATGTTCATTCGGATGGGGCTGCGAGGCTGGCCTGTCTGGGCCTCGCTGTTTTGTATTTCAGAGTCTTTGAAGTCGATGAACTCTGCCGTACCTGATTTATCGTCCCGATAGGAGTCGATCCGGGGGGCGACGTCCTCAAACGACTCATTGGAAGACATGTTGAATTGGAGAAATCGTTTACTGGTCGGTGGCCACATTTCGGCAATCGCTGTTAGCGATTTGTCGTTATTGTTATCTAATCCATTGAGTTTAAGGGTTGGGGCGAAAACGCAATCCTTGTCAATGCTGACCGAAATCCAGAGCGGGTGAGAAACCCCTGTCTGAATGTGTGCGGGACTATTGATAAACAGGGCAAGAAGCAATGATGCCGCATCAGATGATTGATGGATGGCAATGGTCTGTGTGCTTTCCAGCAACATTGCCAGATCCCGTTCATTAAGAACTTCCTTGGAAGCGTAACCTTGCACGCATGTCTGCGGCGTACTCCAGCTTCCGTCATATTTCTTGAAACACATGTTCAAACGAAACAAAGGCTTGGTGTTGCCCTTTTTTTCTTCGTTTGCCGCCTGATCCTGAAAGATGCATTCAGCCCAGATCACATATAAGCGATTGTTGAACATGACCGGACGGATAGTGTGTTCGAGAGTACTGTCGGAAACAGGTAGATTGATGCGGTGCCAGTCGGACCATGCCTGGGGTTCCGGTGCATCATATTTGGCTGACCGGGAGCCGGGCACAAAGGGGCGGCAAGCCATGTCCAGCGAACGCCAGTACCAGGTATTGGCTGCACGGGATTTGGCAATGAAGTAATAAGTGCTGTTGGCGAAATCGCTTCCGTCGATGTAACCGTTGACGATTTCCAGGTTGGCCACTTCTTCCAGCCTGGTCAGATAGGCCAGCACAGCCGTTTGTACTGACTCGACAGTGAGCTGGTTGCGGTTGAGGTCGTTTTCCAGTTGTTCGAAGCTTTCGGTTCTGGTTTTGCGAAGCGTCGGATCAAGGTAGGCCGCAGGGAAATAGTACAGGCGCTGATTGGTCGCCCAGGCCTGGTAGTGATGTATGACGGTGCGCCAGGTATCGACTTGATCGGTTGGAAACTGCGCGGTGTGATACCCCGGTTCCATGTTGGCCAGAATACTGTTGATGTATTGCTGAAGACTGGCAATGGCACAGGCAACCGGGGTGGTTGGCACGTCTTGACTGACCAGCACATCAAGTAACCAATACTGGTAAAGGTCATTGGCCGTTTTGAGGTGCTCTGCGATTTTCAGGGCTTTCAGGGTTTCGTCTTTCGGGACAATCGCTGACAGATAGAGCCCGAGCTGCGCATCACGCAGGCTTTCATTCAGCTGTTTTTCAATAGCGACAGACATGTTCATTCCTTGAGCATGTAGTGGGATTAGTGACTGGCCGCCATGACGGCTTCACCGACTGTTTTCCATTGCGCGACTGGACTGTTGTTGTCGAGGGATGCTGCATTTAGCAGAGCGGTCGCGTTAAGCCCGCTAGCTTTGCAAGCGTTGTGGCAGCGCATGACCCAATCGATGTCTCTCATTGTTGTGGCCTGCTTGAACATCAGCTTCGAGGTGAGCACGGTGACTTCAGCCGTGGTCCATTTCAGTAATTGGGCCAGGCGAAGGTTGACGACACTTGTCTCGCGACCGAAGAAGTTCGCGAACTCCAGGTAACTCAGCAAGCTTTCTTCCGGCTGCTGGTAAGTACTCATGAAGTGGTTGAAGCGATCGAACAGATACAAGGTTTTGAACGACAGCCTCAGCTGTCCATCCGGTGTGTCCAGCCAGCGGGCAGTGTTCAGGAGCGCGCGCAAAGCCTTGTTGCTTAACTGCAGCCGGACAGCGGCCTCGGTATGGCGCAGAAGCGGATGCAGTTCGCGCGCAAGTTCGTAGGCGTTTTTTGAGTCCAGCGTTGCGGTGAGAATTTGATGGACGGAGGTTTTCGCCCACACCACTACATCGCTTGCACAGTTCATGGGCAGCAAAAAGGTTTCCTGCAGAAACGCTTCGATCAGGTGCTGCTGACGATCATGGGCGAGCAGGAGAAGGTTTTTAAGTTTTTGCTTGCAGTTGGTCTTGAGCCTGAGGTCTTTGTCGGGATCCGCATCCAGCGTCAATTCAACAAAGATTTTATCCAGCGCATCTGTCAGCTTCTGCGGTACATCGTCTTTGATCGAAGGGGCGAAATTTTTTACCAGACCTTTATCATCGAGCAGGGTATCCGCCAGCTTCGCTCCCCAATCAAACTTTTCCGGCAGTGCCAATGTCGCCAGTTCTTGTGCTGTTACCGCGCACTGGCGCGTATCGGCGACAAGTTTGGTGAGGTGATGCTGCAAGTCCCCCAAGAGATAGTCGTCATTGGGATGCAGTTCAAGAAGACGTTGCAGCATCGGGATGTCGTAGGCGGACTCCTTAATCCAGCGGGTTATCCAGTCCAACTGCATCAGGATATCGAGAATGTCGAGTACAGAAGCTTCCTGAGGGGGGGCACTCAGAGCGACTTCATCAATCTCGCCAGACAGGGTGTTACCGGTTACCAGACACCTGGACATACTTTCCCCGCCCAGCACATTTGCCAGCGTCGACAGTTCGGCAATCGATAGACCGAACATTCGCGCTATCCGGGCCTGGCGATAAATTGATGACAGCGTGGGCAAGTCACACTTGAGCGGACCCAGGTATTTCTGCGTGTTTTTGACCACTATCAATAGCGAGTCCTCTGTCAGAGGCAGGCCCAGGCTGACGCTCAAGTGCTGGAGAATGGTATGAGAGACCGGGTCCGAATCGTTCGCCAGGAAGGCTCGACCATCGAGCTTCAGTGGCTTTTCGAACAGCCGGGCTTTATTGAATACCTTATCGAATAGGGAAGTATTATCGCCGATAGCGCATGGGGATATCTGGTGTAGCAGTGCCGCAAAGTCTTCAGCTGTGATCGAGTACCGCCGGTTCAAAAAACGATAAACACCGAGAGTTCGAATGACATAGCTGTCGAGTTGCATCTTTGCATTGACTCGCAACTGCGACTCCAATGCGCTGCATATCAGGATGTCCAGTTCGTTGAACGGAATTGCGAGCCAGCGCTGGAGGCGGATCATTCGATGCAGGCGTTCGAGTTTGTCCTCGGTCGCATTGGTGATTTCGCCGGGCTTATTTTCGTTGTCCAATGTCATGCTTTTATCATCGGCAACGACAGGGCCATTTACATAACGGGCACCATAGGGCCGGGAAAAAGGCACCCCCAAGGAGTAATGAGGGGATGTGCGAGGCGCGAATTTACCTTGTGCCAGCAATGCTTCCATTTGCTCGGCCTTAAGTTCGGTTCGTTCCAGAAAGGTCGGTATTTTTTTCAGGTCGGAAATCGACGCGCTGCCAAAGATTTTTTCCCAGTAGTTGCCTTTGCGCTCGCTCTGTTCCTCGGGGGTGAGTCGTGTGTGTACCTCATGTGTCAGGGTTTTTTCGGCCCAGGCTGTCAGCAACGCTTGCTGTTTCGGACCCAGCCCGGACATCAGCATCTGAGCTTCATGAGACGCAGTCTCCAGCACCTTGCCGTACGGAGAACTTCTGGAAGGCGTGAGAGGAAGGGAATCGCTGATGAGATAGTTCAGTTCTCCGAGCGTCGGTTTGTTCGCGCTCAACCCCAGCAGGCACTGATGATGGAAAAACTCATAAGGAAGGGCAAAGGGGTAATACCTATGCGCTAAAACCTCATAGGTCGACTTGCCTTTGTCATCGGTGGTCTGCAGCGCCTTCTGAATGTTTTTGTCCAGAATCGCATTGACGATTCCGAGCATCGGTTGCGCAGTGAAGGCGCTTTGCTGATCAATCGACAGATCGGCGAGATCCGGACGGCGTCTTGCCAACGGAATTCGGATGTTTCTTTCATCCGGTGATTGCGAGGTGCTGGATTCCAGTTGCAGGGCAAACCGGTACAGCGCTCTAAGGTAGGCGACCGGTGAATCGATGGCGGCGATCGAATCATTCTTACAGGCGTCGTCCCAGTTCTCTTTGAACAGATGGGTATAGGTGGGGCCCTGTTTCTCGACCGCACGAATGCCTAGGGGATGCCATTGATGCTGTGCCGTTCCGTCTGACGTGCGCTGCTCACGATAGAGATGGCTGATCTGAGCGGCGTAACATCTTGCGTCGTTATAGAGTGACTTGGCGTCGATGTTGCCAGCATGGGTTTTGTCGTTATTGATCTCGGTAGCTAGACGGTCCTTGAAGTCGGCTTCGGTCATCCCGGTGATATCGAACACCGAGGTAAGCCCGAGCTTTTCTTTAACGAGCTTTTCAAATTCTGCTGCTTTGCCTTCGGGGGCGTAGGCCTTGATCAATGTATCGAGTAAGGATTTAGTGTTGTTCTCGGTTGAGGGGGTGTCGTCCATGCCGATGCGTCTCTGAGGTGGAGAGATCGACATTACGGTGTGGCAGGCGGAAGCGCTGTCAGCTTCTTCGTTCAATGGGAGCTGGAAACTTCGCCACTTGGCAGGAGGAATGAGGCGGGAAGGTTGTAGGATTTTGAACGGAGAATAGTCGTGACATTCGCCAGTAAGCCCCAGGCCCACCAGTAACGATACTGACGGGCCTGAGGCGCAGGCGTTACACCCGGAAGTGACTCACCATCATCTGCAACTGATTACCCAACCGCGCCAGTTCAACACTGGAGGCGGCCGTTTCGTCGCTGGCGGCGGCGGTCTGTTCAGACACGTCGCGTACGTTGATGATGCTGCGGCTGATCTCTTCGGCCACGGCGCTTTGCTGCTCGGCAGCGGCAGCGATCTGCTGGTTCATCGACTGGATGTTGGACACCGTGCGGGTGATGTTTTCCAGTGATACGCCGGCCTTGCGCGTCAGCGCCACGCTGCTGTCGGTCAGGGCGCGGCTGTTGTTCATCACCACCGACACTTGTTGAGTGCCGTTCTGCAAGCCGGCCACCAGGCCTTCGATTTCCTCAGTGGATTTCTGCGTGCGCTGGGCCAGGCCACGAACTTCGTCGGCCACCACGGCAAAACCACGACCGGCTTCACCGGCACGGGCCGCTTCGATGGCGGCGTTGAGGGCCAGCAGGTTGGTCTGTTCGGCCACGGCCTTGATTACGTCCATGACGCTGCCGATCTTGTCGCTTTCCTGCTGCAGCACGCTCATGGCTTCGGTGGAGCGCGCCACTTCGCTGGCCAGGCGTTCGATCTGGGCGATGGCTTCGTTGACGACTTTATCGCCTTCGCGCGCTTCGCCATCAGCGGCCGCTGCGGCCTGGGACGCTTCTTCAGCGTTACGCGCGACTTCCTGCACCGTGGCAGTCATCTCGTGCATGGCGGTGGCCACTTGATCGGTCTCGATTTTCTGGCTGTTGACCCCGGCGCTGGTTTGCTCGGTCACGGCTGACAGTTCTTCGGCGGCGCTGGCGATCTGAGTGACGCCATCGCGGATACCGCTGATCAAATCGCGCAAGGTTACGCCCATGCGTGCGATGCCTTGCTGCAGCACGCCGAGTTCGTCGCGGCGGGTCACTTTGACGTCCTGGGACAGGTCGCCGCTGGCGATGCGCTCGACCACGGCCAGGGTATCGCGCAACGGGCCGGTGATCTGACGGGTGATGATCACGGCGGCAATGACCCCCACCAGCAAGGCCAGCAAGGTGCTGATCAGTTGCAGCGTGCGGGCCTGGGCGCTTTCGGCGTCGCGGCGGTCGAGCTGGATCTGATACAGCTGGTCACTCAGGGTCACGATGGTGGCGCCCTGGTCAGTCATTTCCTTGCGCGCCTGCACCGCCTCGGTGTTGGCGGCTTTATACGCTTGCAAGGCACTGCGGTAGTTGCTTAGCGCGGTTTCCAGCTGGCGCAGCGCATCTTGCTGGGTCTCGGCGAAATGTACGTTGAGCTGGTTCAGGCTGGCGATGGCTGTGTCCAGTTGGGCGACGGCTTTTTGCTCAGTCTCGGCGTTGGTGCTGGCCGTGTAACCACGCACTTCGTAGCGAGCCAGGATGAACGCTTCCTTGGCCGCGGTGATGGCCTGGAACTGTTCGAAGCGTTGGTCGCTCAGGGGCATTTGCTGCACGCGGGTGCTGATTGCTTCGATCAACTTGCTGGCGGTATCAGCATTGGCGCCCATGGCGTCGCGGGCGCTGTTACCGGTGCGGTAGGCGCTGCGCATTTTGTTCAGGGAGATCTGGTAAGCGCTGATGGTAGCGCTCTGCTCTTTGAGCAACTTGACGTTTTCCGGGCTCTTGAAACTCGACAGCAACGCTTGTTGCTGAGCGATGAAGCCGTCGAGGGTGGTCTGCACATTCTGTGCGGCGGTTTCGTCGCCGTTGGTCAGCATGTATTGCAGGCGAACCACACGCAGCTTGGTCAGCCCAGCGTTGAGCTGAGTGATGTCGCTCATCCAGTTGCTGCGGTCAATCAACCCGCCCAGGCTCGTCCAGCCGGTCAGGGCGAGGATGCAGGTCAGTGCCAGGACCAGGCCGAATCCCAGGCCCAGTTTCAGGTTCACGCTGATATTACCGAACCAGCTATTCATCAATATTCCTCCAGGAACGTTGTGCTTCTTGATCGTCGGTTGGCTGGAAGATTGTTGTTTTAAGAGCCAGCAAGGGGGGGTTAGCAGGTCTGTATCGGCAGCAATCCCGGGAGCTGAAAGGTTTTTGTTAGGCAAAGTTTGTAACAAGGTTTTCACACGGGTTTCACCGGCTGCCGACGCGCGCCTCTTTACCCTCGCGGCAACGAATGACAGTGGTGCATGCCGGCGAGGTGGCTTGATGTGGAATTGAGACTGAGTCTGTTCGGGATAAAACGCTCGATCGATCTGAGCCGTTTGGCCCGTTATCGAAACGCCGCAGTCGTGCTGGCATCTGCCTTGTTGGTTATTCCGCTGACCGTGTGGCTGTTGCGACCCGCCGCCGTCCCTGACCTGGCCCATGGCAATGTGGCGGGTGCCCGGGCGTTGGCGACCGGGTGGGCCAAAGGCGACATGATCGTGCTGGTGCGCCACGTCGAGCGTTGTGATCACTCCACGGCTGCCTGCCTGAGCGGCAATGACGGCATCACCGATCGCTCCCGAAGCGTGGCGGTGAGTGTCGGCGCGCAGTTCGAGCATCTGGGGCTGGATCGGGCCGACATCTACAACAGCCCGGTGATGCGCACGGCGCAAACCGCCGGTTACATGTTCAACAAGGTCGGCGTCGGCGAAGACTGGTTGGTCCACTGCAGAGACAACATGCTGCGCGATGCCTTGGCGCACAAGGTGGCCGGACGCAACCTGATTCTGGTGACCCACAGCGAATGCATGGCGCAACTCGAAAAAGATCTCAAGTTATCGACCGAGACCTTGGGTTATGGCGCTTCTCTGTTTATCTCCGCCAAAAAGTCTCAGCCGCCGCGCATGCTCGGTTTCATCGAAGCCTCCGACTGGCGTTCGGTAACCACCGAATGAGTTTCACCATCATTCCTCTGGATCAGGACATACGATGCTGACTTCTTCCCCTTACCGCTTTTACTGGGTGAACTTTGGTATTCCGCTGGCCTGCGCGGTCGTGGTGTTCCTGCTGTTTGATCTCACCAGAATTGATATCGCCTTCAGCGATCTTTTTTATGATCCGGCCACACGGTTGTTTCCGTTACAGCATGTCCATCTGTTCGAAAAAATCACTCATAAATGGGCGCGGATCATCCCGAACTGGACCGGCGAGGTCGCGATCATCGGCGCTTTGCTGTCGTTTCTCTGGCCGCGACTGAAGGCTGAAAAACATTCGAAGATCATCACGCTCCTGGAAAAAATCAAAGTCGCGCCGGTGCTTCGGTTCGCCAGTAAACACCGTCGGGACTTCCTCTATGTGGTGTTCGCGTTTTCCATCAGCACTGGCGTTATCCACTACCTCAAAGGCCACACCAGTGTGTATTGCCCGGTCGAAACGACCCAGTACGCCGGGAACATCGAACACAAGGAGTGGTACCAGAATTTCGACCTGCTGAAAGTCGCAGGCAATGGTCGCTGCTGGCCGGGTGGACATGCGTCGGGCGGCTTCACCATGCTCGCGCTGTACTTCGTGGCGCGTCGCTACCGCTGGCGGTATTCCAAAGCGCTGATGCACGGCTCGCTGCTGCTCGGTTTCGTCTACGGCACGACGCGGGTTCTACAGGGTTGGCACTACATGTCCCACACCTTCTGGGCGGGAATCTTTGTATGGCTGGCATGTTTGCTGACGGCGTTGGCGTTCTATGGGCGGGCGCGGCTGGAGCTGCCGGTGCGACAGCAGGCTGAGCGACCTGTCGTTGAGCCGTTTACAAGTTCACCCGCCAGCGCGGAGATTTAGGCCGGGGGCCGTTGAATTCCTGAGTAGCAGTGTCCTTCCTGGCACTGCTACTGTTTGACGCTACGGAGTTTGAATTCAAGGAAGATGCAATGGAGCTTTCGCTGACGGTGGGCACTCATACATTGAGATTGAGTGCCCCCGACCCCGAATGGTGTAAAGCGTTGCAGCATGCGCTTAACGCCAGTTTTACCACCCATTCCGAATTTCTGCCCTGGGCCAAACCCTACACCACCGAGGACGAGGCCAGATCGTTCCTCGCGCGGGCAGTCGAAGAATTCAAAAGCGAAACAGGTGAGCGGCGGCTGTTTATCGTCGACGATGCGGCGCACACGATCATCGGCTGCATCGGTTTGAAGCCCCGGCGCCGCAACCGCTACGTCCTCGGCTACTGGGCCAATACCGAGTATTCGGGCAAAGGTTATATGCGCACAGCGCTCGAAGAATTGATCAAAAGCCTGCCCGGTTTCACGTTGTACCTGACCACGGACTCGGCCAACGTGGCGAGCCAGCGGCTGGCTGAATCGGCCGGTTTTGGTTTGATCAGGAAGTGTTATCAGGCGCGGTGTGCGCAGCAGCATGGGGAGCAGGAATATTTGTATCGATTGAAATGCCTGCAGGAACTGCCGAAGGTTTCCCCTGCGCGGGCTATTTGAACTGACCGCCAACAAAACCGCAGACAAAAAAAAGCCCGCGGGAGCGCGGGCAAACCGTAGTTTCTTGAATGAGCGAGGGCAATGTACAGGTTGGGGGGAGGTGGTGGGGTGAAGAAAAATTCATGTGGATGGAAGGCCTCCGGCGTGTCCCTCTGAGTGAGCGAAATACCCGGTAGTCGCAATAATGTTATGTATACGGTACATTTAAATATAAATGTCACGGTAAATGAACATGGATTATTCTCTGTTGATCTCCCGCTTAGGTAAGCAAATACGCGAAAAGCGTATGAATCGTGGCCTGACGCAAGCAAATCTGGCCGAACTCGCCGGGCTGACTCGGCAGAAAGTCATCGCAGTAGAGAAGGGCACTCTTTCTGTGAGCATGAGTGCTTATGCGCGGGTGTTAGGTGCTCTGGATTGCGAATTTGCTGTCATTCCGGCAGCCATGCCGACCCTGGAAGAACTTGGTGAGCTGTTTTAATGAAAATGACCTCGCTCAAAGTCAGTACCCCCGAAGGGGGCAGCGGCCGAATCCTCACTAGCGCGGAGGATTTCATTTTCCGCTACGACGAAGATGCATTGCCCAACATGGCAATCAGCTTGACGATGCCCGTTCGCCCCGACGAGTTTCGTCGACGAGACCTGCACCCTATCTTCCAGATGAACCTGCCGGAAGGCTATGTGCTGGAGCAGCTACGCAATCGCTTGGCCAAAACCGTGAACGTTGACCCAATGCTGTTACTCGCTCTGTCCGGTAGCAGTTCACCCATCGGCAGGGTTCATGTGCGCTCGGAGGCGGTCGATGCCCTGTTGGGGGCGCAGACATTTGCGGGAGAAAAACTTGAAGAGATTCTGACGTGGGACGGCACGGAAGATATCTTTGCAGACCTGCTTGATCGCTACATCCTGCGTGCAGGTATTTCAGGTGTTCAACCGAAAGTCCTGGTGCCGGAGCAGCAGGAGTCGCGACCACGAATCACCTCGAAAACTTCCGATTTGATCATCAAAAGTGGCCGAGACGAGTTTCCAGGTCTGGCGATCAACGAGTTCCTTTGCATGTCCATTGCCAAGGAGGCGGGCATCCCCGTCCCGGAGTTTTTCCTCTCCGACAATTCCAAGTTGTTTGTGATGCGTCGTTTTGATCGAGACGACCAACTTGATCCACTTGGTTTCGAGGACATGGCCGCGTTGATGGGGCTTTCAGCCGATCAGAAGTACAGCAAAAGCTATGCAGCAATCGTCAAGGCGATTCGCCTGTTCTGCCCCGCGCAGCATCTGCGATCCTCCCTTGATCAACTCTTCGATAGCGTGGCGCTGAGCTGCATCGTCGGAAATGGCGACGCTCACCTGAAGAATTTTGGCTTGCTTTACTCGGAGCCTACGCAACGTGATGCGCACCTGGCGCCAGCTTATGACATCGTCAACACCACGGCTTATATACCGGAGGATGTATTGGCGCTGGATCTGGCGGGCAACAAGTCAATGTTTGCCTCGCGAGAAGGATTGCTGGAGTTTGCGCAGACATGTGAAGTCACCCATCCGAAGGAGCGTATCCAGACACTGCTGGCTGCGTTGGAGGTGGTGTTGGAGCGCTATCCCCAGCATCGAGAGCAGGCACCTCATGTGGTCAGAGCCATCCAAAAAGCGGCGGCGCCATTTGTACTGACTTTCGGGTAGAAATCCATTTTTCACGGGCTGAGCAAAAATGGGCGACCTCAATGAGGTCGCCCATTTTGCTTTTCTACGCAGAAATCTGCGTCTGTAACCGTCGCGTGTATCGATCCATGACAAAACCTTCATTTGATCAACGAGCGCGATCCATCAGTGAAAGACAGGAGGCTTGTCTACAGCCACCGACGCGTTCGGATCAAGGTTATCCCGCGCTCGGTTGACCAAAAGCTCGGTCAGCATCGTCAATTGCTGAAGCGCCAGCGCTACATTGCGCTGTGGCCCATCGAGTCGGTTGGCAAAGTCCAGAGTCATGACGTTGAGGGACGCCAGGGTTTCGCTGGCATGAGAGAGCAGGGTGAGCGTGTCAACGTCGGGGCGGACGCTGAAGATGTTTCTGTTCAGGTTGCGACGGCGGGCGCTGACGGCGCGTTCGGTGGCTTGGGGACGTTGGGTGGGGTCGAGAGTTTCAGGCTCTGAAGTGGCCGGTTTTTCAACTAAATGCAGGGTGATTTTTTTCATAAGGGCGTTCCATGAGGTTAGGGATCCTTACGCTGCTTCGGCTTGTCAAAACCATTCGCAGGGTTTGCAGCGAAGCGTGAAGACTATCTGCCGGAAACGTTGTTCGCCAGTTCATGGAAGTCGCTACGGGTTGCGGGAAATTTCCCAGGATGGCGTGGTTCTAATCTGTCAGAGAAATCCTTTTTCACTATTTTTGGCCCTGAGCAACCGCCGTGCCGAATACTCCTCCGTCTCAGTCGCTCAGTGTGGGTGTCTGTGATGGATATCAGGAAAGTGCGGATGACTGTGTTGGATGGGAGCGTGGTCGTGTAAATGGCTATGAGGTTGAGTGCCATCCCACTCAAAGGCATGTTCATGTTGATGGTGCTCATCGTGAACATGCGGATGGTCATGTGTTTGTGGTTCGTGTTGGTGTTCGTGAGAATGGCTCTCGGTAAGGTGTATCCAGACGCCTACCCCCATCAGGCCTGCAGCAACCCAAAACACCCACGTCACTGCTTCGCCTAGAAGCAGGATTGAAATAGCGGCCCCCAAGAACGGTGCAGTAGAGAAGTACGCACCTGTGCGTGCTGTTCCAAGCCCCCGCAAAGCCAAAACGAATAGCACCAGGCTAACGCCGTATCCTAAAAAGCCCACGAGCAGCGTTGGCCCTAGCAGAGACAATTCAGGGAGATGCATTCCAAGAGCAATCCCTAAAACGCAGTTGACGACCCCGGCGACCAATCCTTTGATGCCGGCGATGAACAATGCATCCGATGCGGAAACCTTCCGGGTAAGGTTGTTATCGATGGCCCAGCAAAAACATGCAATCGCTACTGCGATCGGGCCAACCCAACCATGGGGCCCCGCGGAAGTTTGAGGCCAGCCCAAAAGAACGCCACCTGCAACTATTGCGATCATTCCAACGACGATCCGCCGGTCGGCGTTCTCCTTGAAAACCATCCAGGCAAGCAGAGCGGTTAACACCGCCTCAAGGTTAAGCAACAGCGAAGCAGTGGTGCCTGAGGTGAGGGTAAGGCCGAACATTAGAGACACCGGGCCCAGCACTCCGCCGAACGCGATAGCGCCAATGAGCCATGGCCATTCCGATGCTGTTAAGCCGGCAGACTGCCAACCGCGATCACGTATTAACCTGGTGACGGTGAGACCTAAGCCGCTTCCCAGGTAAAGCAAGCCGGCGAGCAAGAATGGTGAGACGTTCAGCCCCAGGACCTTGGCAAGCGGTGTGCTGGCACCAAAGAGAGCCGCAGCACCCAAGGCGTATAAAATGCTTTTGGTCATCATCGGTTCCGTAGCAAAAGGCATTGTTGAGAAACACGATACCCGTCACGTACAGATAGCGCACTGAATCGCAACGGGTGCGTTGAAAAAGTGGCGGAGGCGGCCGAGGAATACCCGCTCAAATCGACAAAAAGGCACCTGCGATAGGCTCGTCAGGTGCCTTTTTGTATTGGGGTAGCGGCAACGATTTCTATGCTGGGTTCGTTACAGCGCCGAAACCTGCATCTGTAACCTTCGCCCAACCACATCCAGCAAATCGCAACCATCGCGCAGCGAAGTCACCAACACCCGCGCCAGCTCGCTGTGAACGCCTTCGTTCACAGTTCACAGCGAAACTCTCCAGCAATTGAGTCGCCGTGCGGATGCGGTAGGCCGCCGTTTCATGCAACACGTCCAGCGGTGCTTCGGTGTCGATCAGCAGCGACGCGATGGTGCAGTCGATACCGGTGACCGGCATGTATCGATCCATGACAAAACCTCCATTCAATCAACGAGCGTGATCACTCAGTGGCAGACGGGCGTGACCGCCGGCGTGGGCGAGTCGAGGTTATCCAGCGCTCGGTTGATCAACATCTCGGCCAGCACGGCCAGTTGCTGAATCGCCAATGCCACGTTGCGATGCGAGCCTTCAAGCTGGTCGGCCAGATCGGTGGTCATGACATTCATGGAGGCCAGGGTTTCGCTGGCGTGACCGAGCAGGGTTGGGGTGTCGACGTCGGGGAGAATGGTGAAAATATGGCTCACGGGATCGGGCTGTTTCGGGTCGCGCAAGCGGGCGCTGACGGCGCGTTGGGTGGCTTTGGAGAGTTGGGTCAGGTCGAGGGTTTCAGATTCCGAAAGGTCTGGGTTTTCAAGGGAATTTGGGTTGTTCTTTTTCATGGAGGAACTCCGAAAGTTAGGGATCCCTACGCTTTTCGGCCTGTCAAAACCGTCCGCCGGGTTGCAGCGAAGACAGAAGGTTATCTACTCGGATCGTTACTCGCCAGTTCATGGAGTTCGCCACAACTTGAGGGAAATTTCCTAGGACGTGGTCAGTTCGC
Organism: Pseudomonas sp. GM79; assembly: GCF_000282495.1. Classification (GTDB taxonomy): domain Bacteria; phylum Pseudomonadota; class Gammaproteobacteria; order Pseudomonadales; family Pseudomonadaceae; genus Aquipseudomonas. Next base: position 1,996 of record NZ_AKJE01000113.1, on the reverse strand, counting down.
CTCCAGCAAAAGCTGCAATTAAGACCTAGGTTGGAAAGGAGAGTCGGGAGAGTCGGACGCAGGCGCTATTGAGCGACATCGAAGTGAGTAACGTGCTTTATCGTCCAGCCGCAATGAAGATCGCCCTGAAAGAGGATACCGAGCGTATACGGGAAATAAAAAGCCCGGCATCTGGCCACGCACTTGGCGGGCTTTGTTGGCTTCGATTGGGCCGGGGGGGGAATCGCCCCGGCTAACCCTTTGATTTTAAAGGTTGTAGCGTCGAGGCTGTCATATTCCTGTCATTCTACGGGCAGGTTAACCGTGATCGTAGAGTGTGTATGCCCGATCTACCCAAAGAACGTGGAAAATTCTGCCGAATCGAAACCCGACCATCGGAGCCTTTCCGATCGCCCGAAATGCTATCAGGTGTACGTCCTCTGTGACGACTGCTGGAACAGACGCCTTGAGGGATGTGCGGTCGATGATTTCGTAGCCCAACCCGTGCCTAGGAGCCTGTCTAAGCTGCTGCCAAGTGAGCTGGCTCAAGCTGCGAAGTTTGCCCAGAACACCACCACGCTCTTCGGCTGAGCAGTCACTGACGCAGTAGCCTTGCTGCAAATATTCAAACGAGAAAATCGGAGGCTTTAGGTCGGGATTGTCGACCTGCTCGGTACGCTCCTTCAGCATCTGACTTTGCTTTGGTGCTCTGTCCCTGAGTCGTCCCATGGGCCTGCTTCCTTTTTATTTGACTAAGCCCTTGAAGAAAGCTTGCATCTCGTCTTTTGGAATCTCGAGGTTCAAAGCGCCAGCCTTGAAGTTGTTCTTCCAGGGAGCCTCTTCATGGGTCATTTCTCGTAGTCGCCACGCAGAATATTGACCATAGATCTGTTGAACCTCATTCAGTAGGTCAATTTGCTCTGCGGAGAAAACTTCTGCGTCGAAGTCGGTAGGGAAGGGGATGCTTCCACTTCCATGATGCTTATAGTGATGATAAACCGATGGCACCACTGGGCCATGAGTCCATGCTTCGATTTGTTCGTCAAAAAGGGGGCTGCCAAAGACTGCGAGGTGAAACCCCTGTGCGTAATAGACGAGCTTTTGAAGCTTCAGGTTAGACACAAGATCGCCTGCATCTTCATTCGCTTGAGCGAGGAAAAATTTCGCCGCGTCGATAGAGTTAGGCATATGACCTCCAAGTCAAAGTCCTGTGAATACATACGTATAGCATGCGAAAGCTAAACGGTCGCCGATTATCCGCTTGACTTGGAAGAAGTCAATTGATCTCCGTCTGGTTTGTGCCAGAGCCTTTCAGCCTTCGATCCCGCTCCGATGTCAGCAGTCGGCATCCATCGCCCGTAGACCCTAGCAATCATTGTAAAACGGGGACAGACCACGATTAATTCAGTACCAGCATGATCATCCAATCCAATCCAATCCAATCCAATCCAATCCAATCCAATCCAATCCAATCCAATCCAATCCAATCCAATCCTGTCCTACTCCTGATCACTGCTACGGCAGCGCCCATCACACCTCACTCACCTCCACCGTGTGCTTGAAGTGATGCTGCCAAAGCCTAATTCCCAGCCCGCCTGTCCGATCCAGCGATGACCCCACCGTTAAATCCGTAATCAACGTTGGCTGCAACCCCGCATCAAACAGCGCAAATCCAGCCGCCAGGCAGCAGGTCTCCGTCTGAAGGCCGCAGACCAATACCCGATCCACCTTCAGGCTTTTCAAATACTCGATGGTTTCCGGCGACGGCGCATAACCGTGCTTGATGAAAATACGGTCGGCCTGGATCAGGCTGTCGTCGTCCGGAGCGGGGTGCCAGCCTAGTTGTTTCTGGAAGGGCGTTTTGGATTCGTCGTAGCGTTCGACGGTGGCGACGCTGGGCAGGGTGCCGATGAGTGTCCGGATGCCGTCGATGAGCCATTGGGGCGGGGCGAAGCTAGGCTGCATGTCGATGATCAGGAGGGCTTGGCGCATGGCATCTCCGGGGGGGGGGGGGGGG
>NZ_AKJE01000112.1 GCF_000282495.1 Pseudomonas sp. GM79 | reverse complement strand
TTTTTTTTTTCAAGCAGAAGACGGCATACGAGATTGGTCAGTGACTGGAGTTCAGACGTGTGCTCTTCCGATCTATCTACACTCTTTCCCTACACGACACGCAGACTCCTGGGCTGCGTTTGGGGAGTGAAGTGCTGAACAACAACTTCAAGATAGTTGATGAGTTCAAGCAGATGACTGCCGGCGTCGCGACCGTGTTCGTGCGCAGCGGTGAAGAATTCATTCGGGTCAGCACGAATGTCACCAAACAAGACGGCAGCCGTGCCATTGGCACTCTGCTCGACCACGCGAACCCGGCTTACGCCCGTTTGATGGCGGGGCAGAGTTATTTGGGGCGAGCGTTGCTGTTCGAACGCTTCTACATGTCGCAGTACACCCCCGTACGCGACAGCAACGGTAAGATCATTGCCGTGCTGTACGTAGGATTCGATTACACCGACGCGCAGAACGCGCAGTTCGCCAACCTCAAACGCTTCCGCATCGGCCAGACCGGTTCCCTGGCGTTGTTGGATGAACAAGGCAAATGGCTGGTGCCGATTGCCGGTGTACAGGCGCTGGATCAGGCGGTCCCGAGCATCATCGGTCTGGCCAAGACACCGGGCAAAGGCGACTTCTGGAACGACAAGTCGCAAGACTTTTACAGTGTTGCCGTGCCGTTCGAAGGCGGGCCGTGGTCGGTGGTGGCGAGCATGCCGAAAACCGAAATCCGCGCCGTGACCTGGAGCGTCGGTATTCAATTGGCGATCGGCAGTCTGTTGGCGATGTTGCTGGCGGTCGGTGCGGCGGTCTGGTTGCTGCGCAGCAAACTGGCGCCACTGGGTGATCTGGTGCGTCAAGCCGAAGCCTTGGGTGCCGGTGATTTGAGTGTGCGCCTGAACGTGTCGAGCAACGACGAAATCGGTCAGTTGGCCCGCGCCTTCAATCAGATGAGCCAGGCCTTGTCGACCATGGTCGAGCACATTCGTAAGGCCTCGGGAGAGGTCAACAGCCGTGCCCAGGCGTTGTCCGGTTTGTCCGGTGGCGCCTATGAGGGGATGGAGCAGCAGTCCGGCGAAATCACCAGCATGGCCGGCGCCGTAGAAGAATTCAGCGCCACCTCGCTGAACATCGCCGACAACATGGGCAACACCCAGCGTCTGGCGCAGGAAAACGCACAGCAAACCCAGATCGGTCGTACGTCGATGGACGAAGCGTCCTCATCCCTGGAGCAAATCGCCGGTGCACTGAACAGCACCGCGACGGTGATCAATACCTTGGGGCAGCGCTCCCAGGAAATCGGCGGCATTGTCGGGGTGATTACCGCGATCGCCGAGCAAACTAACTTGCTGGCGCTCAACGCCGCCATTGAAGCCGCCCGCGCCGGTGAGCAGGGCCGTGGGTTTGCGGTGGTGGCTGATGAGGTGCGCAACCTGGCCTCACGCACCCGCCAGGCCACAGACGAAATTTCCGGGATGATTCAAAGCATCCAGCAGGAAACCGGCAACGCCATCAGCACCATGGAGCAGGGCAACGTGTTGATGCAGGAAGGCCTGTCGCGCAACGCCAACGTCGCTTCTGCCCTGGCGCGGATCGATGAGCAAAGCCGCTCGGCCGGTCAGCAATTCGCCGCCATCACTACCGCGACCCAGGAACAAAGCAGCACCGCGACCTTGCTCAGCAGCAATCTGCAAAGCATCGCTTTGGCGAACAGTGAACAGCGCGAAGTAGTGTCCAACCTAGCTGTGACTGCCAAAGAGCTGGAGAAGCTGGCGGCGGACTTGCGGCATGAGGTTGACCGGTTTCGTTGAGTCGCCTCTGAAATCCCTTCGCGAGCAAGCCCGCTCCCACAGTAGATCTGCGGTGAACACAGTATGTGTGAACACCCGAGATCAAATGTGGGAGCGGGCTTGCTCGCGAAGGGATCGACCCCAATTCAAGGATTTGTCCCAAATCTGCGGATCAATTCCTCTCTAGTCGTCTTCCTTGGCATTTAGCACCAGTGTCTCGATTTTTATGCTTGCTGAAACGTTTCTTCAAGTCTATAAAATTGGCACAACTCCAAGAAAGGCTGCTGCCATGACCCCGCTCAAACTCTTCGTTGCTCTCAGCGCACTGTCCGCTGCTTCCCAAGCCATGGCTTGGGACTACGTCCTGCTCGACACCGACAAAGCCGCCCAGAACTGGCAGATCACCAGCCAGCAACTCGGGGTAAAAACCGACAAACCCTTCAGTGTGACCCTACGCACCTTGCATGGCGGTCGGCAGGAGGGTGTCAGCATCGTCGACATTGATAACGGCACAATGAAACTCTCGGTGGTACCGACTCGTGGCATGAACGTCCTGCAGGCCTCGGTCGGCGATGTGCGCATGGGCTGGGATTCGCCGGTCAAGGAAGTGGTCAATCCATCCTTCATCGAACTCAACGGTCGAGGTGGCTTGGGCTGGCTGGAAGGTTTCAACGAACTGGTCACCCGCTGCGGCTACGAATGGGTCGGCCACCCCGGCATCGACAATGGTGAACTGCTGACCCTGCACGGTCGCGCCGCCAACATCCCCGCGAACAAAGTCACCCTGCACATCGATGAAAAACCGCCGTACGCCATCACCCTGCGCGGTGAGCTGAAAGAACAGGCGTTCAAGAAAGTCGACTTCTCCGTCGCGACCGAGCTGGTTACCGAACCCGGCAGCGTAGCGTTCGCCCTCAACGACACCCTGACCAACAACGGCGACTATCCGAAGGAATACCAGGCGCTGTATCACAGCAACTTCAGCACCCCATTCCTGGAGCAGGGCGCCCGCTTCGCCGCGCCGGTGAAACAGGTATCGCCGTTCAATGACAAGGCCAAAGGCGACTTGCCGGACTGGCAAACCTACCGCGCACCGACCAAGGACTACGACGAAACGGTCTACAACGTGGTGCCGTATGCCGATGCCAAGGGCGATACGCTGACCGTGCTGCATAACAAGGCCGGCAGCCTGGGGGTTTCGGTCGGCTTCAATACTCAAACACTGCCCGTGTTCTCCCTGTGGAAAAACACTGATACCCAAGGGCAGGGCTATGTCACGGGGCTGGAGCCGGGGACGAGTTTTTCCTACAACCGCCGGTATCAGCGGCCACTGAACCTGGTGCCGACGATTGGGCCGAAGGAACAGAAGCAGTTCGGGATCAGCTACAGCTTGTTGGCGGATAAGGCGGCTGTGGATAAGGCGTTGAAGCGGGTGAGCGAGATTCAGGGTGGGCGGGAGACTGAGGTGCGGCAGACGCCGTTGGTTGATCTGACCAAGGGCTGACGCCGGCTAGAGTGTTGTCGGCCGATACTGCAGCGCTTCGGCCAAGTGTTCACGGCTGATGCCATCGACTTGCTCAAGGTCTGCCAAGGTGCGAGCAACCTTGAGCAGTCGATGGGCCGCTCGAAGGGACAAGGTCAGCCGTTCACACGCTGTTTCCAGCCAGGTCTCGTCAACTGTGGACAACTTGCAGTGTCTGCGCAGGCCCGGTAAATCGAGGAATGCATTGGCGCAACCCTGGCGTTTTTGTTGGCGTTCTCGTGCATCGGCCACCAACTCGGCGGCGGTGGCAGTGTCGTCACCGGGTTTTAACGCAGGATTCAGCGCCGTGGCTTCTCGAGCAACCGTCAGGTGCAGATCGATGCGGTCCAGCAGCGGCCCCGACAGTTTGTTGCGGTAACGCTGGACCATGTCCGGTGTACAACTGCATTTACCACTGGGCTCGCCAAGATATCCACAGGGGCAAGGATTCATCGCCGCGACCAGTTGAAAGCGCGCCGGGAAGCGTACGCGGTCCTTGGCGCGGGAAATCACGATGTGGCCGGACTCCAATGGTTCTCTCAATACCTCCAATACCTTGCGATCAAATTCCGGGAGTTCGTCGAGGAACAACACGCCATGATGGGCGAGGGTGATTTCGCCGGGTTGCGGTTTCGAGCCGCCGCCCACCAGTGCGGGGCCTGACGCGGAGTGGTGCGGCTGTCGGAAGGGGCGCTGTGGCCAATGACTCAACGGCACACAACTGGCGACCGATTGAATCGCCGCGACTTCCAGTGCTTCGCTCTCGGCCAGTGGCGGTAACAGTCCCGGCAGACGACTCGCCAACAATGTTTTCCCCGTTCCCGGCGGACCGCTGAACAAAAGGTTATGAGCACCCGCCGCCGCAATCAGCAAGGCTCGCTTGGCCGCAAGTTGCCCCTGAACTTCGTTCAAGTCTGGATAGGGTTTGCTGGCGTAGAGCAAACCGTTGGAAGCGTAGGGGGCGATGGGCGTGTGGCCATTGAAATGCGCGACCGCTTCCAGCAAATGATCCACCGCAATCACCTTCAATCCCGAAGCCAGGCAGGCCTCCTCGGCATTCGCCCGCGGCACCACCAACGTGCGCCCGGCCTTGCGCGCTGCCAGCGCTGCCGGCAACACCCCACGAACTGCCCGCACTGCGCCCGATAACGCCAGCTCTCCCAGGCACTCCACATCATCCAGCGTCAACGTCGGCACCTGCACACTGGCCGACAGAATCCCCAAGGCAATCGCCAGATCGAATCGCCCGCCGTCCTTTGGCAGATCGGCGGGAGCGAGATTCAAGGTGATGCGCCGTGCCGGAAATTGCAGGCCGGAATTGATGATCGCGCTGCGCACCCGGTCTTTGCTTTCCTTCACGGCGGCTTCGGGCAAACCGACCATTGTCAGTGACGGCAACCCGTTGGCCAGGTGGACTTCTACGGTGACGGCGGGGGCTTCCACGCCGACCTGGGCGCGGCTGTGGACGATGGAGAGGGACATGGTCGTTCCTTGAGCTGACGAGGACCGCTTCCTGCGGTTTTTTGAAGGGTAGTTGGCGGAGGAAGTTCTGGTGGGGTGGTTTAGGCGACAAACTTTCACTGGATGTTGCAAGTACGAAGCAGGCCAATCGCGAGGCACAAAAAAACCGCCACTCGGGCGGTTTCTTCGGGGAGCCTGGTCAGGCTCGTGCACCTGCAAGCAAGCCATCAGGTTCAAGTTCTTTGCCATACGTTGCTGCCACTTTAAAAAAGCGATGTTGGCTGGCAGAAACGTTTCCGGCTAAACGGAGCGCCTCGGCATGATACTCAGCGATCATTAACGGCTTCGCTTTTTGCTTTTTGGGTTTCATAGACACCTCGCGTGCCTGGATGAGTGTTCGAGTCAATCAGCTTAAGAGATGTGCTTACTTGTGAGGCAATGGGAATTGGAGGTTTTTTTTGTAGGACTCAGCTTGGTTTTCAGACCTTCTGAAGGGCGCAGGTAGTCCTTTTCCTAGATTTTTGAAAGGGGAGGCCAAAAGTCAAAACAGCACGTTTGCATTTGTGAATTCAGGTTATACACTCAAGATTAATGCATAACGTTAAGCTTTAAATTATGATCGTTAGCTTTAAGTGTTCTGAGACCGAGTACCTGTTTCGCAGCGGAAGAACCCGTGTGTGGTCAGCCATTTTGAATGTCGCGGAACGAAAGCTGACGATGCTTGATGCCGCAGCTGTGTTGATAGATCTCCGATCACCGCCGGGCAATCGTCTGGAAGCGCTCGAGGGTAGTCGCAAAGGGCAGCACAGCATCCGTATCAACGCCCAATGGCGAATTTGCTTTATCTGGGGTCCTAACGGACCGGAGAATGTCGAAATCGTCGATTATCACTGAGGTGAGTAATGACTAAGAATGGTATGCGCCCGGTTCACCCAGGCGAGATCCTCAAAGAGGAATACCTGGAGCCTTTGAACCTTACGGCTGCAGCCTTGGCCAGAGCGTTGAATGTGTCGACACCTACGGTGAACGACATTGTGCTCCAGCGTCGTGGGGTCAGTGCTGATATGGCTCTCAGGCTTTCTATCTGCCTGGACACCACTCCTGAGTTTTGGCTGAATCTGCAATCGACTTACGATTTGCGCAAGGCTGAGATTGAACGGGGTGCCGCGATCCGGGATCAAGTTGAACGTCTTTCACATTGCGCCTGATCCTCAGACTTGAACGAACCCCACGTTAAAGCGTGGGTTTTTTTTGTTCAGAATGTTTGAAGTATTCGCGAAGCGCGCTTCCACCACGGAGCATTGACTGCACGTCGTGGTTGCTCTCCATCAGGCAGCACGTATGGAACATCCTGCAGCCGAATCCACGGCTGGTTATTCCAGTGCAGCAAACTCAATGACATTTCCGGCCAATTCAGCAGGCTCAGGATCGGGCGTTCGGTTGAGGTGGGTTGCTGGGCGTCTCTGAGCGCTGGGACCACGTCGTGGGTAAGCCATTCGCGCAGGCCTCGGTATTCGGGGCAGTAGTGGTAGATCAGTAACGCGTAAACGCCGGATTCGCTGATGAGCAGTGTGTTTTCGACGGTGCCGTGGATGAGCATATGCAGATTCTGGTGTTGGTCGGGATCGAGTTTGCGTAGCGCTCGTTCGTCGAGGAAGAGGCGGAGCAATCGGCCGAGGTCGCGGGCGCTGAACCAGGGTTGGTTTTCCAGGAGGAGGGCGTGGAGGTGAAGTTTGTGGCGGGTGAAGATGTGTGGGGTCAGATAGTTTTCATCCATGGTGCAGTTCTCGGGGTCGAGTGGAGAAAAACTGCCTCTGATCGTCGCCAAACGAAAAGGGTGGCAGCTGTGCGTGGGTTGGCGAACCGGCGACGCCCGAATTCCGGCAGACCCGAAGGTCTCCCACGCACAGCCGCCATAAATCGAGACGGGAAATTTCCCTGTCCGAATGTGTCGTGCTGCATCGGGGAATCCAGGTCGCCAAACCCAGTGCTGAACATTCAGCATTAGGTGAGCTTAGAAACCGGGGCTTTGCGACGCAATCGGACGGCGGTGGTTTTCTTGTAGGACGTTGCCGGGGTTTTTGAGGGCTTAAAGATCAAAAGATCGCAGCCTTCGGCAGCTCCTACAGGGGTGGTCTGTCCCATGTGGGAGGGCTGGTAGACCGAGGCGACCCCATTCGCGGGCAAGCCCGCTCCCACAGGGGATCGCATTTCACAGAGGAGTTGGTGCGTTACTCGGCAGGTGGATTGAGCTTCGCTTCCAGCTCCGCCACTTTCGCCTCAAGGCTCTCCAACCGTGCGCGGGTGCGTGCCAGTACGACCATCTGGCTGTCGAACTCTTCCCGGCTCACCAGATCCAGCTTGCTGAAGCCGCTCTGCAACAAAGCCTTGAACTGGCTTTCGATTTCGCTTTTCGGCAGTGGGGTATCGCCGCTGAAGAGGCGGGAGGCGGTGCCGCTCAGGGCGTCGAGGAAGTCTTTGGGCGCGAGCATGGGAAATGTTCCTGTCAACAATGGCGGGCAGTGTATCACGCAGTGTCTATAGTCAATCTCGGCAGCAGCGATGCACGCTTTTCGCGCAGTCGAGTGGGCGGCCGCGCACTGTTGTTGTGCGTAACGGTTGTGTCAATCGGGCGAGAGGCTCTTCGGCAGCGGCCAACGTATTGAAATCAATGGATTTTGGATAGATGGCAAGCTTTCTGCTTAGTCGCTGGTGACCCATGCACTGATGCAGTCGCTGTGACGAATGCAGTGCGCCAAGCGGAACGGGGGAAGTTTCGTGCGGAGTGGTTAGCTGGCGTCGGACGGGCAGGTAAGGCCGAACGATGCGTTACAAAGCCAGGCACTGCGCTTAGACTTGAGTCGGGTTTGTTTTCCTGGGGCAAGTCCACCAATTCGGGAGAGAGTTTTCATGAAGCTAGTCACTGCCATCATCAAGCCGTTCAAACTGGACGACGTGCGCGAGTCGCTGTCCGAGATCGGCGTGCAGGGCATTACTGTTACTGAAGTCAAAGGCTTCGGTCGGCAGAAGGGTCACACCGAGCTGTATCGCGGCGCGGAGTACGTGGTCGATTTTCTGCCCAAGGTGAAGATCGATGTCGCCATTGACGACAAGGATCTGGACCGGGTTATCGAGGCGATAACCAAGGCCGCCAACACCGGCAAGATCGGTGACGGCAAGATCTTCGTGGTCAATCTGGAACAGGCGATTCGCATCCGTACCGGCGAAACCGATACCGACGCAATCTAAGCCGCCACAAACCCAACGCCCCAGGAGAAAACAATATGACTCTGCGTAAATTCGCAGGGCTAGGAGCCCTGTTGTCCCTCGTAATGCCCGGCCTGGCCATGGCGGCAGACGAAGTGGCGGCCCCAGTCCTCAATTCCGGCGATACCGCCTGGATGATGACCTCGACAGCCCTTGTGCTGTTCATGACCATTCCCGGCCTCGCGCTGTTCTACGGCGGCATGGTTCGCTCGAAAAACATTCTTTCCGTGATGATGCAGTGCTTCGCCATTACCGGTCTGATCAGCATTCTGTGGGTCATTTATGGCTACAGCATTGCGTTCGACACCACCGGCATGGAGCAGGGCGTCGTCAACTTCAACTCGTTCTTTGGCGGCATGGGCAAGGCGTTCCTCGCCGGTGTCACGCCTTCGAGCCTGACCGGTCCCGCGGCACTGTTCCCCGAGGCGGTCTTCATCACCTTCCAGATGACTTTCGCCATCATCACCCCCGCGTTGATCGTCGGTGCGTTCGCCGAGCGGATGAAGTTCTCCGCCATGCTGATCTTCATGGGCATCTGGTTCACTCTGGTTTATGCACCGATCGCGCACATGGTCTGGTCCGGCAACGGCGGCCTGATGTGGGACTGGGGCGTTCTCGACTTCGCCGGCGGCACCGTGGTGCACATCAACGCCGGTGTGGCCGGTCTGATTGCCTGCCTGGTGTTGGGCAAGCGTAAAGGTTTCCCGACCACCCCGATGGCCCCGCACAACCTCGGCTACACCCTGATGGGCGCCGCGATGCTGTGGTTCGGCTGGTTCGGCTTCAACGCCGGTTCCGCTGCCGCCGCCAACGGCACTGCCGGCATGGCGATGCTGGTCACCCAGATCGCCACCGCTGCTGCGGCGCTGGGCTGGATGTTTGCCGAGTGGATCACTCACGGCAAGCCGAGCGCACTGGGTATCGCCTCGGGTGTGGTGGCCGGTCTGGTTGCAATCACTCCGGCGGCAGGCACCGTGGGCCCGATGGGCGCTCTGGTGATCGGTCTGGCGGCGGGCGTGGTGTGCTTCTTCTGCGCCACCACCCTGAAACGCAAACTCGGTTATGACGATTCCCTGGATGCCTTCGGCGTGCATGGTATCGGCGGTATCCTCGGCGCAATCCTGACCGGCGTGTTCGCAGCACCATCGCTGGGTGGCTTCGGCACCGTTACCGACATCGCTGCTCAAGTCTGGATTCAATGCAAAGGCGTGGGCTTCACGGTGATCTACACCGCGATCGTCACCTTTATCATCCTCAAGGTCCTGGACGCTGTCATGGGGCTGCGTATCACCGAGGAGGAAGAAGCTGTCGGCATTGATCTGGCGCTTCACAACGAACGCGGCTACAACTTGTAAGCACGCGCATGAAAAATTTGCCCGGCTTGCCGGGCATTTTTTTGTCTGGAATTTGTCAGTGAAGGAAGGGCTGAAAGGTTTTTTCATACACGTTCAGTCCCGTTTACGACGGGCGTTTTTCTGCGGCCAATGGCTTACACGATTGAAGGAATATTAGGGTCTTTGTTTTTTTCCAGAGCGCGCTAGAATGCGCCCCGAACGTGCGGAGAACTGTATGTGGCAACAGACTCTGATCACCTTGCGAGCACGGCCCCGAGGCTTTCATCTGGTAACGGACGAATTACTCGCTGGCTTGCCTGAACTCAAGGCGTGTCGGGTCGGTCTGTTGCATTTGTGGCTACAGCATACCTCGGCGTCGTTGACCATCAACGAGAACGCCGATCCGGCGGTACGTCGCGACTTCGAACGATTTTTCAATCGTCTGATCCCACAAGGAACAGACGGCTATGAGCATAACGACGAAGGCCTGGACGACCTCCCGGCGCACTTCAAGGCCAGCGTACTTGGCTGTCAGCTCAGTTTGCCGATCTCGGCAGGCCGACTGGCGTTGGGGACCTGGCAAGGTGTTTATCTGGGCGAGCACCGTGATCATGGCGGTGCCCGTAAAGTCCTCGCCACCGTGCATGGTGAAGGGGCATGAAAACCGCTGGTCACCAGTGGTGGTTGATTTTTTTCCGGCAGCCGTCGACAGACAGCAAAGCTGGGCTATAACTAATCTGCTTTTCGCAAGTCATGAGGTAGAACATGAGCGACGATGATCTGGAAAACGACGACCTCGAAGTAGGCGACGAAGACGAAACCGAAGAAGGCCTTGAAGCGGCGGCAGAAGACGTCGCTGAAGACGACAGCGGTGATGTGGCCGTTCCGACTGCCAAAGGCAAGGCCAAGGCTGCGGTATCGGTCGATGAGCTGCCGAGCGTCGAAGCCAAGAACAAGGAACGCGACGCCCTGGCCAAGGCCATGGAAGAGTTTCTTGCACGGGGCGGCAAGGTGCAGGAAGTGGAGGCCAATGTGGTCGCCGATCCTCCCAAGAAGCCTGATAACAAGTACGGCAGCCGGCCTATCTAAGCGCCTGCTTCTTGCTTGCTGAAAAAGCCCGCCGTCGCTGCGGGCTTTTTCATGGGTGGAATAAAAATCTTGGGCGGGGCGCGATCCAATGTGGGAGCGGGCTTGCTCGCGAAAGCGGTGTGTCAGCCGACATCAAGGGTGGCTGACGGAGCCCCTTCGCGAGCAAGCCCGCTCCCACATTGGATTTGTGTACTTACACAGGATTAGTGTTGGGCATTCCACCGCGCCAACAACCCCGGCAATTCGTTCAGGCTACGAATCTCGGCATCCGGTGCCGTCTGTGCTTCCCATACCTTGCCCGCCGGGTTAAACCAGATTGCCCGCAACCCCGCCTGCTGAGCGCCGGCAATGTCATCGCCGGGATGGTCGCCAATATGCACCGCTGTTTCGGCGGTTGCCCCGCCACGCTGCAGCGCTTCATGAAACAGTCGCGCATCCGGCTTGGCAATGCCGATGTCTTCGGCGCACAGGGCAAACTTGAAGTAATCCGCCAGCCCCAACCGACGCACATCGGCATTGCCATTGGTCACCACGCCAAGCGCATAGTGATTGGCCAGAACCTCCAGGGTCGGTTGCACCTCCGGGAAGATCTCCAGCTGATGCCGCGCATGCAGAAACACTTCAAAACCCTGATCGGCCAGGTCGGATGCTTCGATATGTCCATAACCGGCTTCTTCTAGCGCATGGAACAACACCCGCCGACGCAGGGCACTGATGCGGTGCTTGAGGTTCGGTTCGCTGCTCAGCACGCGCTCGCGAATCGACCACAGGTGTTCCACCGGTACCGCGCCCAGGTTCGGTGCATGCTCGGTCAGCCATTCACGCAAAATGACTTCGGCGCTGGCGATCACCGGGGCGGTGTCCCACAGGGTGTCGTCGAGATCGAAGGTGATCAATTGGATGGTCATGAATCATCGCCTTTAATGCGTTTGGCCCGTGGATGGGCGCTGTCGTAGACCGTCGCCAGGTGCTGGAAGTCCAGGTGGGTGTAAATCTGGGTGGTCTTGATGTCCGAGTGGCCAAGCAGTTCCTGCACCGCCCGCAAGTCCTGAGAGGACTCCAGTAAATGACTGGCGAAGGAGTGCCGCAACATGTGCGGGTGCAGATTCTGCCCCAGTTCGCGCTCGCCGGCAGCCTTGACCCGTACCTGAATCGCCCGTGGACCGAGACGCCGGCCTTGCTGGCTGACAAACACTGCGTCGTCCGCCGGGTTGGTCATTGCCCGCAAAGGCAACCATAGCTCCAGCGCTTCGCGAGCCTTTTTGCCCACTGGCAACAGTCGAGTCTTGCTGCCCTTGCCGAGCACCTGGACCATGCCGTCAGCCAGATCCAGCTGATCAAGGTTGAGCCCGGTCAGTTCGGAAAGGCGCAAGCCGGAGGAATAGAACAGTTCCAGAATCGCCTGATCCCGACGCGCCAGAAAATCATCCTCTACCGCACCCTCAAGCAGTTGCAGCGCGCGGTCGGTGTCGAGGGTTTTCGGCAGGCGGCGCTCGCCCTTGGGCGGCGCCAGGCCATTGGCCGGGTCGTGATCGCACAGACCTTCGCGGTTTAGATAGTGATAGAGCCCGCGTACTGCCGAGAGCAGTCGCGCCAGGCTGCGGGACGATTGGCCTTGGGCATGCAGGCGAGCGATCAGGCTGCGCAAGCGCTGGATGTCCAGTGCGGCCCAGCTGTCGATGTTCTGTTTGACGCACCAGCCCAGCACTTTATCGAGGTCGCGGCGGTAGGCGTACAGCGTGTGAGGCGACACCTGCCGCTCACTGCGCAGGTGTTCGCAGTAAGCGTCCAGTTGTCGTTCCATGGTCAGCGTACCGAGCGCAAGGAGCTGTTGACCCGTGGCAGCACGCGGCCCATGACTTCGGCGATGTAACTCAAAAACAGCGTGCCCACCGAACTCTTGTAGTGCTGCGGATCACGGCTGGCGATGGCCAGGACGCCGTGGATGCCCTGGTGGCAGATGGCGACGACGGCGGTGGAGCCGATCTGCTTGCGCTGTTCTTCGCCGAACAGGAAGTCCAGTTCATGCTCGCGCAGGCTGCCGCTGACGCTTTTGTCTTCCGAGAGCAAGCCGCCGATGGCCGTTTGCGCTTCGGCATGCGTCACCCAGCGACCCACCGGCATCGGGTTGTCGCCCAGCAGGATCAGGCTGACGAAGGGCACCTGGAAGTCCTGGCGCAGGCTGTCTTCAACGCTGATCACCACATCTTCCAGGCTGGTGGCGTCCATCAGCGCGAGAATCAGGCGGCGGGTCTTGTCGAAGAGTCGATCGTTGTCCCGGGCCACGTCCATCAAGTGCGAAAGGCGATGACGCAACTCGATATTGCGGTCGCGCAGAATCGTCATCTGGCGTTCGACCAGCGAAATGGTGTCGCCGCGCTGGTGCGGAATTCGCAGGGCCGGGAGTAGTTCTTCGTGCTCGATGAAGAAATCCGGATGAGCCTCCAGGTACGCGGCAATCGCCGCCGCCTCAAGGCTTTCGGAAGGGGATTCGTCGGGCTGTAGGGCGGGAACCTGGGGCTTGTCGGTCATGGATTTGGCTCACTCAAAGACGCACTTGTCCTTCGTATACGCGCACTGCCGGGCCGGTCATCATGACCGGTTGGCCTGGGCCTGCCCATTCAATGGACAGACGCCCGCCGGGCAGGTCGATCAATAGCGGCGAATCCATCCACCCCTGGCTGATCGCGGCCACTGCGGCAGCACAGGCGCCGGTTCCGCATGCCTGGGTTTCCCCGGCCCCGCGTTCCCAGACGCGCAACTGCGCACGGCTCCGGTCGATGACCTGGAGAAAACCGACATTGACCCGTGCCGGGAAGCGTGGGTGATGTTCGATTTTCGGCCCCAGTTCATGCACCGGTGCGTTGTTGATGTCGCTGACCCGCAACACGGCATGGGGGTTGCCCATGGACACCGCGGCCAGTTCGACCGTGGTGCCGTCGACGTCGACCTGATAGCTCAGGGCCTGGTTCGGGGCTTCGAACGGAATCTCGGCCGGCACCAGGCGCGGGGCGCCCATGTTGACGCTGATCTGGCCATCGTTGCGGATGTCCAGTTCGATGATGCCGCTTTTGGTCTCGACGCGAATCAGCCGCTTGGCGGTCAGGCGCTTGTCGAGCACGAAGCGGGCGAAGCAGCGCGCACCGTTACCGCACTGTTCCACTTCGGAGCCGTCGGCGTTGAAGATCCGATAGCGGAAATCCACGTCCGGGTTGCTCGGCGCCTCAACGATGAGCAACTGGTCGAAGCCGATGCCGGTGTGCCGATCGCCCCAAAGCTTTGCGTGCTTGGGCAGGATGTGCGCGTGCTGGCTGACCAGGTCGAGGACCATGAAATCATTGCCCAGGCCGTGCATCTTGGTAAAACGCAGCAGCATGGTTTTACTCCGGCAGCAGGCTTTCGCCAGCAAACAACTCGGCTACCGTCTCACGGCGACGCACTTCAAATGCCTGATCACCGTCCACCAACACTTCAGCGGCGCGGCCACGGGTGTTGTAGTTGGAACTCATGACAAACCCATAGGCACCGGCCGAATGCACGGCCAGCAGGTCGCCTTCTTCCAGGGCCAGCTGACGATCCTTGGCCAGGAAGTCGCCGGTTTCGCAGATCGGGCCGACGATGTCGTAGGCGCGAGCGGCGCTGTTGCGCGGGCGCACGGCGGTGACGTCCATCCAGGCTTGATACAGCGCCGGGCGGATCAGGTCGTTCATGGCCGCGTCGACGATGGCGAAGTCTTTGTGCTCGGTATGCTTGAGGTACTCGACCTGGGTCAGCAGCACGCCGGCGTTGGCGACGATGAAACGGCCCGGCTCGAATACCAGCGCCAGGTCACGACCGTCTAGACGCTCGCGCACGGCTTTGATGTAGTCGGCAGCCAATGGCGGCTCTTCATCGCGATAACGCACGCCCAAACCGCCGCCGAGATCGATGTGGCGCAGGTAGATGCCGCAATCGCCGAGACGGTCGACCAGGCCCAGCAGGCGGTCAAGGGCGTCGATGAACGGCGGCAGGGTGGTCAGTTGCGAACCGATGTGGCAATCGACGCCGACCACTTCCAGGTTAGGCAGTTGTGCGGCGCGGACGTACACGTCCTCTGCGTCGGCGATGGCGATGCCGAACTTGTTCTCTTTAAGACCAGTGGAAATGTACGGGTGGGTGCCAGCGTCGACATCCGGGTTCACGCGCAGCGAGATCGGCGCGCGAACGCCCAGCTCGGCGGCCACTACTTGCAGGCGTTCGAGCTCATCGGTGGACTCGACGTTGAAGCAGTGCACGCCGACTTCCAACGCACGACGCATGTCGTCACGGGTCTTGCCGACACCGGAGAACACGATCTTGTCAGCAGTGCCGCCGGCGGCCAGTACGCGTTCCAGTTCGCCACGGGAAACGATGTCGAAACCGGCGCCCAAACGCGCCAGGACATTCAGTACACCCAGGTTGGAATTGGCCTTGACCGCAAAGCAGACCAGGTGTGGCACGCCGGCCAGCGCATCGGCGTAAGCCAGGTACTGGGCTTCGATGTGGGCACGGGAGTAAACGTAGGTCGGTGTACCAAAGCGCTCGGCGATGGCGGACAGGGCAACACCTTCCGCGAACAGCTCACCGTCACGGTAGTTAAAAGCGTCCATGGCGTTCCCTTATTGGTAGACGTCGTGCTTGTGGGCTTTCGACGGAGTCTGCTGCGACGATTTGGCTTGCTCTGCAGGGTCTTGATTTTCATCGGGCAGGTACAGCGGGCCTTTTTGACCACAGGCCGATAATAAGCTGACAAAAGCGACGAGCGAAGCGAGCGCAGCAAGGGAAGAGATCAGGCGCTTCATGGCGAAATCCTTGAAAATGCGTTAATTGCGCCGGAGTATACCGGCCACCCGGCAGCTTGCCTATGCGACGGGCCTCCCGTCCGGCGGGCCTTCGCCGGATGCCGGTAAGTTAGGTGCAGTCCATTGTGGGAGCGGGCTTGCTCGCGAATGCGGTGGTTCAGTCAACAAACATGTTGGATGTGCTGGCCCCTTCGCGAGCAAGCCCGCTCCCACAGGTACAGCGCTACCATATCGATATCGACGCTTGATCGTTATCCTTTGCAATCACCAGAGCTCGCCCGTATCTTGCGGCGCTTGAGCGTGAGTAGACACTTTTTGAGGTTCCCGCAATGAGTTTGACCGAAGCCCGTTTCCACGATCTGGTCGATGCCACCCAGCAGACGCTGGAGGATATTTTTGACGAGTCTGACCTGGATATCGATCTGGAGAGCTCGGCCGGTGTGCTCACCGTCAAGTTCGAAAACGGCACCGCGCTGATCTTCAGTCGCCAGGAACCGTTGCGGCAGCTGTGGCTGGCGGCGGTGTCCGGCGGCTTCCACTTCGACTACGACGAAGAGAGCAAACGCTGGATGTGCGACAAGAGCGACGAGCAACTGGGCGAAATGCTCGAGCGCATCGTCAAGCAGCAAGCCGACGTCGAACTCGATTTCGAAGGCCTGTGAGATCGTGACCCAGCCCGCTCCCGTTCGTCCGCCCAAACCGCTTTACAGCAATGTCAGCCCGGCGGTGCCGTCGCCGTGCAGCGGTGTGTGTCGGCTGGATGAGCAGAAGGTTTGTCTGGGGTGTTTTCGCCATGTCGAAGACATTCGCGAATGGCGCTCAGCGGATGATGAGCGGCGGCGGGTGATTTGTGCATCGGCCCTCGACCGCAAGACTAAAGGCTAACCAGGCCCCTGTAGGAGCTGCCGAAGGCTGCGATCTGTTGATCTTTATAAGTCGCGCCGACGGAAGATCAAAAGATCGCAGCCTTCGGCAGCTCCTACGCCGGCCGTGGGGCCTTCGGGTCATGACTTGTATATTTATTGAGCTGTGATAGTGTCCAGAGACGCCTCAACCCATCGAGGCTCGTGAAAACCCCGCCTTTTTCTGGCGGGGTTTTGCTTTTTTCGTGCAGAAGAAAGGAGTCTGCCCTGATCATGACCGCACCTTCCATCACCCTTACCCGTCTGGACGTGCAACGTCTGGAGCGCCTGATCGACAGCCTGGATGACACGCTGCCGGGCGTTATCGCGCTGCAAACCGAACTGGATCGCGCCGATACCCTGGTCGGTCACGATGAAGTGCCCGCCGATGTCGTGACCATGAATTCACGTGTGCATTGCCGTGAAGAGAGCAGCGGCAAGGACTATCACCTGACCCTGGTTTACCCCAAGGATGCCAACGCCGACGAAGGCCGGATTTCCATTCTGGCGCCGGTGGGCAGTGCTTTGCTGGGCCTGAAAGTCGGTCAGCACATCGACTGGCCGGCACCGGGCGGCAAGACCCTCAAACTGACTTTGCTGGAAGTCGAATCGCAACCTGCCAATGGCGGCGCCTTCCCGGAGTGACATCCCTTCAGACCTGCTCGAGCGCCTCGTTCAGTGCGCGCTCCAGGTCGGCCTTGTAGCGCAGATACAGATGGCTTGAACCCTGACCATCACCGAGCAGGCCCGACAGGTCCAGGTCGGTGATGTAGCAGCGATAGCGTTCAGTCTCGCGGCGCTGCTCGACGATTTCCCGGGCGACTACGCTGAACAGTTCGTCGCCATGTTCCAGCTCTGAAAATTCCCGCTGATTGCAATACAACGTGACCTGCACCTGCCCTGGTGCGGCTTTGCCGACGATGGCCTGCACGTCATAGTACGGTTTGTTGACCGGGGTTTGCGGTGCCGGCCGGGCTTCTACCCGGCGCGCCCGCGCGGAGCCTGAAGGCAACAACTGGTAATACAAAGTCTCCAGACTCAGTGGCTGGGCGGCGTCCATCGGCAGCAAGGCATCGCGCCGGTACTGGATCGATTGCAGGAAGCGTTGCAGCGGCACCAGCAGGCTTTGTTCGTCGTGATAGGGCAAGCGTTGCTGCCACAGGGCATTGAATTCATCCAGTACATACACATCGGCCTGGTGTTCGTTAATCCGGTAGAACACCTGAACGCAGTCGGGTTGCCCCATGGGCAGGATCAGCGCCAGGTCATGGTCTTCCAGTGCCATCGGGTCGAGATGAAACGGGCTGTAGCTCGCTAGTTCTTCGCCGAGGTAATCGAACAGCGCCGGCAGGGTGGCGAGGGCAATGTGATTGACCTGGCCGGGCACCAGCTCCAGCACGTGGTAGTGCTGCTGGACCTGAATCAGGTAACGATGATTGAGTTTGCTCAGCAGCAGGTTCTGCGCGGTGTCGAGGATTTCTTCGACCCGCCGGGCAATGAATTGTGCGCGGTTGTGACAGAAGCAACGCACCCGCAGCTTGGGCTGTTGTGGCCCGTCCGGCAGATTGTTGAGGTAATCGCGCAGGCAGTCGAGCAGGGCGTGGGGGGCGTCAAAACGGCTGACCAGCACCTCGTTCCAGCTATTGAGTGTGACCTGATCCAGGGTCAGCACCAGGTTTTCCCGCACGCCGGCGTAGCTCAGCGAGTCGGTGCGCTCGGTGGTCATCAGGATGTTCAGGTCGCGATGGTGCTTGAGCGGGTCGATGCCGACGTTCACCAGAATCAGTACTTCGCTCGGCACACTGGCGCGCAGCAAAGGCTCTTCGGCGACAGTGGTCAGGGGCAGGGCGATGCTTTGTTGCAGGCTGCCAAGCAGGTTGAACAGTTCGAACTCGCTCAAGTCGCTGGTGCCGGGGTGCAGGGCCAGGCGGGTGCTGCTGTCGATCACGCCGTTGCGGTGGCACCAGGTGAGCAGTTCCAGCAGCTGGCGGCTGCGCTTGATTGGCGCGAAATGCTCCCATTCGTGGGCGGCCAGGCTGCCGTTGTACAAACCCCATTGGGTTTGCCCCGGTTCTTTCTTGTTTGGCGCCTGCACCAGCGTCAAGGTGTCTTCGGCCAGATCAGGGGCGATGCCCGGGTTGATGAATTCGACCTTGTCGGCCTTGCGCTCGAAGGCTGCGTACAACCGCCGGCCCAACACATTGAGGTCGCGCTTGTTGATCAGGCTGACGGTCTGCTCGTTGCGGGCAAACTGCGTCAGGAAGCGATAGCTGTAGTTCAGTTCGCCAACCAGGGTTCGGCGTTCGGCGCTGACCTGGCGGACTTTCCACTGGCTGCGGCTGTCGAGCAATGCGAGCTGACGCTGATCCCACTGCCATTCGTTGGCCAGGCGTTCGAGCAATGAACGCTGCCAGCTCTGGGTGCGCCCGCTGCTGCCGGTGAGCTTGCGGTTGACCTTCAGGTACAGCGCGCGGCGTACCAGCTCCAGGCGTTCCGGTTCGCCCCGGGCCGTGAGGTATTCCTCGATGCGCCGGTAAACCACGACGTATGGATCCAGTTCGTCGAGGTCCAGTCGATTGGCAAACACCGCCTGCTTGAAACGCAGGCTCAGGCACTGGACCTTGGGGTGTTCGCTGGCGTACACCTCGGTCAGCAGCAGTTTGAGCACTGATTTGTACGGTGACTCGATGCCCTTGAACAATTGCCAGAGCCCGGCACCGATGAATTCCCCGGGCGGGATGTACGCCAGATGTCCCAGGTCCAGGGTTTCGTCGGCACGGATGAATCGCTTGGAAAGCAGCGTGTGGGTGTAACGGTCGTACGCGGCCTCCTCGTAAACCGGCACCAGCCACCAGATGGGTGTGCGGCCAGCCAGCCAGATCGCGGTGCGGTAGAACTCGTCCAGCAGCAGGTAGTGCTGGGTGGTGCCGCAGTCTTCCGAACTCAGTTGGGTATCGCGCTCGCCGAGCACGAAGCGAGCAGGGTCGATCAGGAAGAAATGTGCCTCGGCACCCTGGCTGGCGGCCCATATCTCAAGCAACTGGCATTTCTTGCGCAGCTCTGTGAGCTCGCTTTCGCTCAAGTCCGGCCCGTGACAGACCCAGACGTCCATATCGCTCTGATCGGCTTGAGCCAGGGTGCCGAGGCTGCCCATCAGGAACAGGCCGTGAATCGGTCGCGGCGGGTTGCTGCCGTGGCGTGGCTTGTAGGAAAACGAGCGGGTCAGGCGCTGGGCTTCAGCGAGGGTATTGGCGTCAGGTTCGAAATTCGACAGCCCGGCCGGGGTGCTACCCGAAACGTAACCTGGCAACAACGGATGATTGACATGGAAAAACAGCGGCAGCAGGGTCAGCACCGTTTGCTGGCGGGTCGACAACCCTTCCATGGCGCGGGCCATGCGGCCCTCGTTGAGCTTCAGAAAACGGGCGCGCAGCTGGCTGAGAACCTTGCGGTCGATTCCCTCGTCCAGATCGGGGCGGATTTCATGGGTGCGGGTCATGTCAGCTCAATCCGGCTCGCGGGGCTCGGACGTGGTGGGCTCGGGATGAGGGGCAGTTTAGCGCCTCGGCCCCGGGACTTTTAAGCTGATTTTGTATTTCTGGCGTCAGGTTTCTATCGTACAGCGACAGCGGGCACCAAAGTGTGCCCGCGGAAATCCCGTGACAGAGGTTTCCGTGGGCGATGCGGTGAGGCTCAGGCTGTTTCGCGCACGGACAGAATGGTTAGAACGGTTTGCACATTTTGTGCAGCGTCACGCCCCAGGCTGGTCAGATAACCGCCATCGGGCTGGGTGATCAATTCTTTATCGAACAGTCTTTGGGCAGCGGCAATGGCTTTCGGGGCAGCGGTCTGATGAATTTTCAAACCTTCCTGGGAACTGTCCAGGTTGAAGAGGGCGAGGATTTCCAGTTCGGCAACCAACTCAGGGGTAAGCGACATAGGGACTCCAGACTTTCTAGGAATTAGACGATAGCGCTCCTAAGGTGATCCCACTCGCGCAGCATGTCCAGTGCTCGTAACAGGGTTTTTTCGCCTTGGGGGGCATTCCCCGGTGGGTGGTGCAGGTAGCGGGGGTGGTTTCTGTAGGAGCGAGGCTTGCCCGCGAAGAACGGTGACGCGATTTTGCAGATAGACCGCGGTGAGTCCTTCGCGGGCAAGCCTCGCTCCTACAGGGGAGGGGTGTTGGCTTATTTCTTTTCCGGTGGCAACTCTGGCAGAGCGCGCAGCGCAGTTTCGTACCATTCGCTGTTGAACGGGCGGTCTTCTTCGAGGATTGCGTCGATTTCCACCGCCAGCACGTGGGCCATCAGGTTGAGGATTTCCTCACGCTCGTAACCCACCAGGGTCAGCTTGTTGAAGGTCGCCTTGGCCGCTGGCGGGTTATCGCTTTCTATCTGGTTCTCGATGGCTTCGATCAGGGTGTTTTCGGCGAACTCTTCTTCGTCGATCTCGATATCAGTTGGCTCGCTCATGGCAGGCTCCTCAAGTTAAGGCGGCCAGTTTACCTGCATTCAGCGCTGTGATGCTGCTGGCAAGAAGTGCCCGGGCGTTCTATAACTGGCGCTGCCAACCCCTTGCACGGCCTGGAGGCTATGTAATGCTCAAGCTTTATGGATTTTGCGTCAGCAACTACTACAACATGGTCAAGCTGGCGTTGCTGGAGAAGGGACTGCCGTTTGAAGAGGTGCCGTTTTACCCGGGCACTACCCCCGAGACGCTAGCCATCAGCCCACGCGGAAAGGTTCCAGTGCTGGGCGTCGAACAAGGTTTCATCAATGAAACCAGCGTGATTCTCGAGTACCTCGAGCAGAGCCAGAAAGGCACGCCGCTGCTACCCAGTGATCCGTTCGAACGGGCGCAGGTGTTGGCGCTGGCCAAGGAGATCGAGCTGTACATCGAGTTGCCGGGCCGCGCGTGCTATGCCGAGGCGTTCTTCGGTATGGCCGTGCCGGACGCGATCAAAGAGAAAACCAAGGCCGAGTTGCTGCTGGGCTTTGCTGCCCTGAGCAGGCATGGCAAGTTCGCCCCCTATGTGGCGGGTGACAGCCTGAGCGTGGCCGATCTGTATTTCCTCTACAGCGTGCCGTTGGCGCGTGCCGTGGCGCAGAAGCTGTTTGATATCGATCTGTTGGCCGAGATGCCGGCGGCCAGGGCGCTGCTGGAGCGTCTGGAGCAGAATCCGCATGTGCAGCGGATCGCAAAGGACAAGGACGCGGCGATGCCAGCGTTCCTGGAGATGATCGCGTCCAAAAAGTAGGTTTTGTAGTGCTCTGAAGTCAGTCATCGCGGGCAAGTCGAATCGTCGCACCGCCGCTCCCACAGGTTTCTCTGTCTGCCATAGATTTTGGCCCGTCGGAGATCCTTGTGGGAGCGGGCTTGCCCGCGATGCTTTTAACGGCTGGCGAGCAGCGCCTGGCCGCGAGCAACAGCCTTCTTGACCTGCGCCGGCGCAGTCCCGCCGATATGGTCACGGGCATTCACCGAGCCTTCCAGGGTCAGCACGGCAAATACGTCCTGTTCGATCTGGTCGCTGAACTTGCGCAGTTCTTCCAGGCTCATTTCCGCCAGATCCTTGCCGGTGTCCACGCCATACTTCACCGCATGGCCGACGATCTCGTGGCAATCACGGAACGGCAGGCCACGGCGCACCAGGTAGTCAGCCAGATCAGTGGCGGTGGAGAAACCGCGCAGAGCCGCTTCGCGCATCATCGCGTGTTTCGGCTTGATCGCCGGGATCATGTCGGCAAAGGCTCGCAGCGAATCGCGCAGGGTGTCGGCGGCGTCGAACAGCGGCTCCTTGTCTTCCTGGTTGTCCTTGTTGTAGGCCAATGGTTGGCCTTTCATCAGGGTCAGCAAGCCCATCAATGCGCCGAATACCCGGCCAGTCTTGCCGCGAACCAGTTCCGGTACGTCCGGGTTTTTCTTTTGCGGCATGATCGAGCTGCCGGTGCAGAAACGGTCCGGCAGATCGATGAACTGGAATTGCGCGCTGGTCCACAGCACCAGTTCTTCGGAGAAACGCGACAAGTGCATCATCGCGATGCTCGCGGCCGAGCAGAATTCGATAGCGAAGTCGCGATCGGACACGTTGTCCAGGGAGTTACCGCCGACTGCGTCGAAGCCCAGCAGTTGAGCGGTGTACTCGCGGTCGATCGGGTAAGTGGTGCCCGCCAGCGCGGCGCTGCCCAGCGGCATGCGGTTGGTGCGCTTGCGGCAGTCGACCAGACGCTCGTAGTCGCGGCTGAGCATTTCGAACCAGGCCAGCATGTGGTGCCCGAAGGTCACCGGCTGCGCGGTTTGCAGGTGAGTGAAGCCCGGCATGATGCTGGCGGCTTCGCGCTCGGCCTGCTCCAGCAAGCCTTGTTGCAGGCGGGTGATTTCGCCCAGGATCAGGTCGATCTCGTCACGCAGCCACAGACGGATGTCGGTGGCGACCTGGTCGTTACGGCTGCGGCCGGTGTGCAGCTTTTTACCGGTCACGCCGATGCGGTCGGTCAGACGCGCCTCGATGTTCATGTGTACGTCTTCAAGGTCGATGCGCCAGTCGAACTGGCCGGCCTCGATTTCACCCTGGATGGTGTTCAGGCCATCGATGATGCTGTCGCGCTCGGCATCGGTCAGCACGCCGACCTTGGCCAGCATGCTGGCGTGGGCGATCGAGCCCATGATGTCGTGGCGATACAGGCGCTGGTCGAAGGTGACGGAGGCGGTGAAGCGGGCGACGAAGGCGTCGACGGGTTCACTGAAGCGGCCGCCCCAGGACTGATTGGTCTTGTCAGTGCTCATGAATTCGCTCGTATCGGCTTGAAGAAAGATGGCGTGAAACGCTGACGCGGATAATAACAGGGTTGCCAATCCTGTCGCTGACACTGGTCGACAGGTTTTTTTCTTATCGTGCGACCCCCGCTCGAAGCAAGCGATGCGGAAATTGCGCAACGATATTTCTCAATTGAGCAATATCGTCCCGGCAACCGTCTACAGTTGGACAGAGGATCAGCGCACTTCTCGATGCTGCAGCTGACTATAGAGAGAAGAGGGGTGTTCATATTGTGTATCAGCAAACCCTACGGCGATGCCTCGCCAGTGCGGGCCTGGGCCGCCAGTCACGCGGCAGATAAAAATTTAGCCGCCGGTCTCGCGGCACTTTTTGGCCCTCGCGCTAGTCTTAGCGTGGATCGCGGTGACGGACGTCACTTCACCTGTCTACGCTATCCTTGTGCGAGACTCACGCAGGAATCCAGCGCAATATGAATGTCCTGATCGTTGATGACGAACCCCTGGCCCGCGAGCGCCTGAGCCGAATGGTGGGCGAACTCGAGGGATACAATGTCCTGGAGCCCAGCGCCACGAACGGCGAAGAGGCGTTGGCACTGATCGACAGTCACAAACCGGATATCGTGCTGCTCGATATTCGCATGCCGGGCCTCGATGGCCTGCAAGTGGCTGCACGATTGTGCGAACGCGAAACCCCGCCCGCCGTGGTGTTTTGCACCGGGCCCGATGAATTTGCCGTGGAAGCCCTGCAGGCCAGCGCCGTGGGCTATCTGGTGAAGCCAGTGCGCACAGAACAGTTACACGAAGCATTAAAGAAAGCCGAGCGACCCAATCGCGTCCAGCTCGCGGCCTTGACTCGCCCTGCGGCCGAAACCGGCAGCGGTCCGCGCAGCCACATCAGCGCCCGCACCCGAAAAGGCATCGAGCTGATTCCGTTGGGTCAGGTGGTCTACTTCATTGCCGACCACAAGTACGTCACCTTGCGTCATGAAGGCGGTGAAGTGCTGCTCGACGAACCACTCAAGGCCCTCGAAGACGAATTTGGCGACCGTTTCGTGCGGATCCACCGCAACGCACTGGTGGCTCGCGAACGCATCGAGCGGCTGCAACGCACGCCTTTGGGGCATTTCCAGCTGTTTCTCAAAGGCCTGAACGGCGATGCCCTGATCGTCAGCCGACGCCATGTGGCCGGCGTGCGAAAAATGATGCAACAGCTTTAGGGGCCGGATTTCTACCCTATTACCGGACATTGAGGGCCAGGGAGGCCATGCAGTTTCTGATACAAGTCAAAGCGGATTTGGCTGAGCTGTTATTATCTGCCGTATCTATTCAGTACGGATTGATCCATGTCCTCTCGCGAAATCCGCATCGCCACCCGCAAAAGTGCTCTCGCCCTGTGGCAGGCCGAATACGTCAAGGCTCGTCTGGAAGAGGCCCATCCGGGCCTGCTCGTGACGCTGGTGCCTATGGTCAGTCGCGGCGACAAGCTGCTCGATTCGCCGCTGTCGAAAATTGGCGGCAAGGGCTTGTTCGTCAAGGAGCTGGAAACCGCGCTGCTGGAAAACGCAGCCGACATCGCCGTGCATTCTATGAAAGACGTGCCGATGGACTTCCCCGAAGGCCTCGGTCTGTTCTGCATCTGCGAGCGCGAAGACCCGCGCGATGCCTTTGTCTCCAATACCTACACCAGCCTTGATGAGTTGCCGCCAGGCAGCATCGTCGGCACCTCCAGCTTGCGTCGCCAGGCGCAGTTGCTGACCCGCCGCCCGGACCTGGAAATCCGCTTCCTGCGCGGCAACGTCAACACTCGCCTGGCCAAGCTCGATGCCGGCGAATACGACGCCATCATCCTCGCTGCGGCGGGTTTGATTCGTTTGGGCTTCGAAGACCGCATCACTTCGGCCATCAGTGTCGAAGACAGTCTGCCGGCCGGTGGCCAAGGCGCGGTCGGTATCGAATGCCGTAGCGCCGACACTGAAATCCATGCGCTGCTGGCGCCGCTGCATCATCAGGACACGGCCACTCGCGTTACCGCCGAACGTGCGCTCAACAAACATTTGAATGGCGGCTGCCAGGTGCCAATCGCTTGCTACGCCGTGCTTGAAGGCGAGCAAATCTGGTTGCGCGGGTTGGTGGGTGATCCGGGCGGCGGCCTGTTGCTCAGCGCCGAGGCCCGGGCGCCGCGGGCTGATGCCGAGGCATTGGGTGTGCAAGTGGCTGAAGACCTGCTGAGCCAGGGCGCCGCCGACATTCTGAAAGCAGTCTATGGCGAGGCAGGGCACGAGTGACTGGCTGGCGCCTGTTGCTGACGCGCCCTGCGGATGAATCGGCGGCGCTTGCCCGTGTGCTGGCCGACGCGGGGATTTTCAGCAGCAGCTTGCCGCTTTTGGATATCGAGCCGATTCCTGCCTCTGACACAATGCGCGAAGTGATTCAGAACCTGGAAAACTATTGCGCGGTGATCGTGGTCAGCAAACCGGCCGCCAGAATCGCTGTCAGCCTGCTCAACCAGTACTGGCCGCAACCGCCGGGCCTGAAGTGGTTCAGCGTGGGCGCGGCGACGGCGCAGATTCTCGAGGATAGCGGGCTGGATGTGAGCTTCCCGGTCGACGGCGATGACAGCGAAGCCTTGCTTGAGCTTGCGCTGTTGCGCGAGGCTGTCGCCGGTCCCGATCCGCGAGTGCTGATCCTGCGCGGGGAGGGTGGGCGCGAGTTGCTGGCTGAGCGTTTACGCGAGCTTGGTGCTAGTGTCGAGTATCTGGAGTTGTACCGACGTGGTTTGCCACAGTACCCGTCGGCAACGCTGCCTGACCGGATCAAGGCGGAACGCTTGAACGGGCTGGTGGTCAGCAGTGGACAGGGTTTTGAGCACCTGCACCGATTGGCTGGCGATGCCTGGCCGAGCATGGTGCGGCTGCCGTTGTTTGTTCCAAGCCCCAGGGTCGCCGAGCTGGCACGCGCCGCCGGGGCCCAAACAGTTGTGGATTGTCGTGGCGCCAGTGCCGCGGCCTTGCTGGCGGCGTTACGGGAACACCCCGTGCCCGTTTTCTAATGCAAAGGATGGATACGTGAGCGAAACAGCCTTGCCTAAAGATGACGTCCGGCCCGTGCTTGATGCACCGGCTGATCTACCGGTTGAAACTGCGCCACCTGCTGTTGAGCAGCGCCGAGGCAATGGGTTGGCAATCGTCGCGCTGCTGTTGGGCGCGGCAGGTGTTGCTGTGGGCGGCTGGGGAGTCTGGCAGGTGCGTCACCTGCAAGCCAATAACCAGCAACAGTTGAGTCAGGTTCAGGCGCTGAACGATCAGGCCCAGAGCTTGAAGCTCAACGAACAACGCCTGACGGCTCGCCTCGAGCAAATGCCTGCCGCCGAGGAACTCGACGCACGCAGTCGTCTGGTCACGCAACTCCAAGGCGATCAGCAACGTCTGAATCAACGTCTGGAAACCGTCCTCGGCGCGAGCCGCAAGGACTGGCGTCTGGCCGAAGCCGAGCACTTGCTGCGCCTGGCCAGCCTGCGTCTGTCGGCATTGCAGGACATCAGCAGCGCCCAGGCTCTGGTGCAAGGCGCCGACGAAATTCTTCGTGAACAGAACGACCCCGGGGCTTTCGCCGCTCGCGAGCAAGTGGCCAAAACCCTGGTGGCCCTGCGCAGTACCGAACAGCCGGATCGCACCGGGTTGTTCCTGCGACTGGGTGCCTTGCGCGACCAGGTGATCAACCTCACCGAGTTGGCACCTGAGTACAAGGACCGTGGCGAATCCCTGCTGGGCCTGACCGCTGATGGAGACGGCGCCAGTCGCTGGGCGCAATGGTGGGATCAGATCTCGCGTTATATCCGCATCGATTTCAACGCCGACAAGAATGTCCGGCCGTTGCTGGCAGGGCAGAGCTTGAGCCAGGTGCGTCTGGCCCTGAGCCTGGCGCTGGAGCAGGCGCAATGGGCCGCGCTCAACGGCCAGGCCGCGGTTTACACCCAAGCGCTGGCCGAAGCGCGGGACGTGCTCAAGAGCAACTTCAACCCGGACAACCCTCAGAGCAAAGTCATGCTGGAGCAGGTGGCCGAGTTGAGTAAGCAGCCAGTCACGGTGATCACGCCAGATCTGACGGGCACGTTGAGTACGGTCCAGGCCTATCTTGAGCGGCGCAACGTCAACGCCGAGGAGTCGGTGAAACCTCTGGCCAAACCTGCCGCGAGCACGACGCAGGAGGCCATGCCATGAAGCGCCTCTATGTGATCGTGTTCGTGGTCATCGCGGCGGCTGCCGCGCTGGGGTTGGCGATTGCCGAGCATTCTGGCTATGTGCTGATCGCCTACAAAACTTTCCGTTACGAATCGAGCCTGTGGGCAACCCTCGCCCTGGTGGCCGTGCTGTGGCTGGTGTTCTGGGGCATCAAGGCGCTGATCGAGCTGGTGACGACTTCCGGTGGAGTGGTCAATCCATGGTCCCGGCGCAATCGCAGCCGGCGGGTGCAAGTGGCGATAGAACACGGTCAGCTGGATTTGGCCGAGGGCCGCTGGGCCAGTGCGCAGCGTCATCTGTATCGCGCAGCGGAAGCCGAGCGCCAGCCGCTGCTCTACTACCTCGGTGCCGCCCGCGCCGCGAACGAACAAGGTCACTACGAGGAAAGCGACAACCTGCTGGAGCGCGCCCTCGAGCGGCAGCCCCAGGCCGAGCTGGCGATTGCCTTGAACCATGCCCAGTTGCAGACTGACCGCGGCGACACTGAGGGCGCGCTGGTAACCCTGCAAGCCATGCACGAGCGTCATCCTCATAACGTCCAGACCCTGCGCCAGTTGCAGCGCCTGCTTCAGCAGCGGGGCGACTGGTCGGCAGTGATTCGCTTGTTGCCGGAGTTACGCAAGGACAAGGTATTGCCACCGGCCGAACTGGCTGAGTTGGAGCGCCGTGCCTGGGGTGAAAATCTTTCGTTGGCGGCGCAGCGGGAAGAGGACGGAACGGTCGGTTTGCAATCACTCAATCGCGCCTGGCAGCAACTCACCGCCGCTCAGCGCCAGGAACCGCAACTGGTGCTGGCCTATGCCGAGCAATTGCGGCAACTAGGGGCACAGGTCGAGGCCGAGGAGGTCCTGCGTGCAGCCCTCAAGCGCAAATACGACAGCCATCTGGCACGCCTTTACGGGCTGGTTCGCGGCAGCGATGCGGCCAGGCAACTGCACACCGCCGAGGGTTGGCTCAAGGATCATCCCGCCGACCCGAGCCTGCTGCTGACGTTGGGCCGTTTGTGCCTGCAAAGCAGTCTGTGGGGCAAGGCCCGGGATTATCTGGAGAGCAGCCTGCGCGTGCAGCGCAACCCTGAAGCCTGCGCCGAGCTGGCGCGGTTGCTGGCGCAACTGGGTGATACCCAACGCAGTAATCAGCTGTTCCAGGAGGGCTTGGGTCTATTGGACGAGCGCTTGCTGGCGGCACCGCTACCGGTGCCGGCTCACGCCTGATTCCTGCCCCTGTAGCAGCTGGCGCAGCCTGCGTTCGGCTGCGCAGCAGTCGTAAATCAGGCGCCACGGTTTGATCAGGTGGGGCGCGTTAGATGGATGACGACTGCTGCGCAGCCGAACGCCGCCTTCGGCAGCTGCTACAGGGCGGTAATCGCTTCGAATCCGCCACTGTTTCAGCGTTGTAATCCTTCGCCGGCAAAGTCCTACAGAGGACTACATCAAATCCTCTCGACGCTGTCGGGAATTCCCTACACTTCTGGTGAAGTGTCCGTGGGGGCCTGCCTTGAAAGGCTGCTGCGCTTTCCTCTACCGTAACCGCCTGTCTCTACTGTTACGGAAAAGCCATGTCTTTGGCCTGCTCACGCTCCTTGTTTTTCATGGTTTTCATTGCAGGTGCCCTGGCCTTGGGCGTTTCCTATCACCTGGAATATGCGGTCGGCCTCAAGCCGTGCGGGTTGTGCCTGTTGCAGCGGGTTTGCCTGGCGCTGCTGACGGGTGTCTGCCTGGCGGCTTCAGTGCAGGGGCCGGGACGCTTTGGATCCTTCCTGTATTGGTTGCTGGGTCTGTTCTGCAGTCTGGCGGGCACCATCACAGCGTGGCGGCAGGTGGTGTTGCAGAGCGATCCGGTGCATCAGTTATCGACATGTTCGCCTGATCTGGCCGATCTGTTCGCCAGTACGCCCTGGCTTTGTGTCGTGCAGCGAATGTTCAAAGGAACCGCCGATTGCGCGGAAATTTCCTGGACGCTGTTCGACCTGAGCATCCCGGAATGGAGTTTGCTGTTCTTCGTTGCGATGATGATTCTGGGCGGGTATCAGTTGCTGCGCCTTGTCTGGATCGCGTGTCAGCGACCGCTCAGCGGCGAGTCGTCGCACCGGGCATTGGCGGGTGATTAAACACTTGTATGAACTTTATCTCCTGCGTACCTTGAAGCCATAGGCGCGCGGGCATAATCTGGCCCGCACGTGTCATTGGATTTATGTTGCTCGAATGACGCTCTGCCTGGTCGATTCTTGATCTTCAAGTGTGCGACAGGTGTAGAGCAGCATGACCCACAAGGGAAGAGAGAATCACCATGCTCGAAAGTTGTCAGAATGCTCAGGAACGTTGGGGTGGAGTGCATCTGCTGATCGATCGCTGGTTGCAGGAGCGTCACGAACTGGTTCGGGCCTATGACGCTCTCGGCGCCAAGCCCGAAGCTTTGGGCGAGAACCGAAAACCGTTGCAGGAATTCTGCGGTGTGCTGGTCGACTACGTGTCTGCCGGGCATTTCGAGATCTACGAACAGCTGACGGGCGAAGCCAAGGCGTTCGGTGATACTCGTGGTCTGGAGTTGGCCGAGACAATTTACCCGCGCATTGACGTCATCACCGAGAAGCTGCTGGCGTTCAACGACCTGTGTGATGCCGGCAAGTGTGTCGCGGAGAAATTCAAGGAGCTGGGTGGCTTGTTGCACGAACGCTTCGAACTGGAAGATTGCCTGATCGAAGTGCTGCACACTGCTCACAAGGAAGAGGATTCGGTTCAAGCCTGAACCTTATCCGGCAACACCCTCAAAACGGTGCGCAAATGCGCGCCGTTTTTCGTTTCCGGTTTTCAGCTTTTAGCACCGCGCAATTCGACCTCGAATACCAGCGGCGTGAATGGCGCAATCAGGTCGCCGGCACCGTCGGCACCATAGGCTTGGGCCGATGGAATCACCAGGCGCCATGTCGCGCCGACCGGCATGTTTTGCAGCGCACTGCGCCAGCCTGTGATTACGCTATCAAGACTGAACCATTGCGGTTGGCTGTTCTGGTCGAACACTGAACCGTCAGGCAGGCGTCCGATATACAGCACCTGGACCTTGCCATTCGGACCGGCCTTGGCACCGGTGCCCGGTGCCAACTCTGTCAGCAGTATTCCATCGGCCAGTTCGCGAACGCCGGGCTTGGCTTTTTCCTCGGCTAGAAAGCGTCGCTCGTTTTCCAATGCCAATTCGCTTTGCGGTACAGGCGACTGCATGGCAATCCGGGCTTCATGCTCAGCCAGAATCTGTTCGATCCGCTCATCTTTCAGTGCCAGCGGCTTGCCTTGATAGGCTTGTTGCAAACCTTCGAGCAGGGCCTGAAGTTGCAGGTCCGGAACTTCCTGGCGCAAGCGTTCGCCAAGGCTTGCGCCCAAGCTGTAAGCGAGATCGTGAGTGTCATTTGCGGCGGTTTTTTCGGCGGCTTGCGCCACAGAAAAAACCACGCACAACGATAAAAAAAGGTAGCGCGACATGGGCACTCTCCGACCTGAGATGCGCAGGATTATGCCAGTGTGAATGCGTTCAAAGGTGAACTGGTTTTGCGCAAGCACAGAACATTTTTACTTCGTTGCAACGTAGTGCTTTCGATACTGTCAACATGCCCTAGCGGCGGTTGCAGCAGAGGTCTAGTATGAGCCGCATTCACGTCAGCCAGGAGGTAAACCATGTCGGCCACCAAGAAGCCAGTAAATACTCCGTTGCACTTACTCCAACAACTCTCGGGCAGCCTGCTCGAGCATTTGGAAAACGCTTGTTCCCAAGCCTTGGCTGATGCTGAAAAACTGCTCGCCAAACTGGAGAAGCAGCGCGGAAAAGCGCAAGAGAAATTGCACAAGTCCCGTACCAAATTGCAGGACGCTGCGGCGGCCGGCAAGGCCAAGGCACAAGCCAAGGCCAAAGATGCGGTGAAAGAACTTGAGGACTTGCTCGATGCCCTCAAGGATCGTCAATCCGAAACGCGCAGCTACATTCTGCAACTCAAGCGCGATGCTCAAGAAAGCCTGAAACTGGCCCAGGGCGTCGGTCGTGTACAAGAGGCTGTCGGCAAGGCGTTGTCCCTGCGTTCGGCCAAGCCTGCCGCGGCTCCTGCCAAGAAAGCCGCTGCCAAACCGGCTGCTGCAAAAGCATCGGCCAAGCCTGCTGCCAAACCGGCTGCCAAAGCACCGGTGAAAGCCGCAGCAAAACCTGCCGCTAAACCTGCGGCGAAAAAAACAGTCGCTGCAAGCGCTGCCAAACCGGCTGCCAAACCTGCCGCCAAGCCAGCCGCTGCCAAAACAGCTGCCGCTAAACCGGCTGCCAGAACCGCTGCTGCTAAACCCGCGGTGGCGAAAACTGCAGCGGCGAAAGCAGCTGCCAAACCGGCCGCAAAACCAGCTGCAAAAACTGCCGCTGCGAAACCTGCTGCCAAGCCAGCCGCGAAATCAGTCGCGACTAAAACTGCTGCCAAGCCAGCTGCAAAAGCTGCAGCCAAACCGGCTGCCAAAACTGCTGCTGCAAAACCTGCTGCAGCCAAGCCAGCTACTGCTGCAAAACCTGCTGCAGCCAAGCCAGCTACTGCTGCAAAACCTGCTGCAGCCAAGCCAGCTACTGCTGCAAAACCTGCCGCAGCGAAACCAGCAGCCAAACCTGCCGCTACCAAACCGGCTGCAAAACCAGCGGTGAAAAAACCGGTTGCCGCCAAGCCGGCCGCCGCGCCAGTTGCCAAGCCAGCCAACCCGGCTCCGGCAGCAACGTCTGCCTTAGCAGCAGCCACCTCGACAGCCACGCCAGCGCCAACGCCGGCCGCCGCATCGATCGCAGCAACCACCCCAACCAGCGCTTCCTAAGTGCCGGTTGCCGCGACGCGCAGCTGATGCAGCGCGTCGCGGTCCAGGTTGGCGGCACCCGCCGCCACACCTTCGAGCCAGGCCGTTCGTTCGGTCTCCTCATACTGCGGCCAACTCTGTGCCAATCGTTCCAGCCGTGACAGCAGATGTCGTTCGGCTTCCATCTCCAGTGACTTTACCTGTTCGCGCAAATCATTCAGCCCGGCATCCTCGCTAGCGGCGGCTTTCCATTGCAGGCGCAAGGCGCGCAACGGTTGCACGACATCCGCGTCCCAAGGCCCGGCTACATCGCGAAGCAGCTGCAAGCGTTGTTTGTTGCAGGTAACTCCACGTTCTTCCAGCCACAACCCGCACAGCAGCAGGCACACATTCACGCCTGCCGACTGCAATTGCAGGCACGCACGTTCTACCCCGCGACGGGAGTAAGTGATAACGGAAAAGCTCCACAGGTCAGAGGACATAGTGCTACTCGCGCCAGTTGCGAGCGAAGCTGGTAGACTCCGCCGCCATTATGATTCGACTTCAGAACCTGACTTTACAGCGTGGCCCGCAACGTCTGCTAGAAGACGCCGAGCTGACCCTGCACGCCGGCCACAAAGCCGGCCTCATCGGTGCCAACGGCGCCGGCAAATCGAGCCTGTTCGCCTTGATTCGTGGCGAACTGCACCCGGACTCGGGTGACTGCTTCTTGCCGGCCGACTGGCGCATCGCCCACATGCGCCAGGAAATCGAGACACTCGAACGCCTGGCGGTCGACTACGTGCTCGATGGCGACCTGCGCCTGCGCGAGGTGCAACGCGACCTCGCCGCAGCCGAAGCGGCCCATGACGGTGCCGCTCAGGCCCGCCTGCACTCGGAACTCGACAGCGCCGACGGCTACACCGCCGACGCACGGGCTCGAAAGCTGCTGGCCGGCCTTGGGTTCACCAATGAGCAGATGGATCGGCAAGTAGGAGACTTCTCCGGTGGCTGGCGGATGCGTCTGAATCTGGCGCAGGCTTTGATGTGCCCTTCGGACCTGTTGCTACTCGACGAACCGACCAACCACTTGGACCTCGACGCCATCATCTGGCTCGAAGAGTGGCTTAAAAGCTACCCTGGCACCTTGCTGCTGATTTCCCACGACCGGGACTTCCTCGATGCCGTGGTCGATCACGTAGCCCACGTCGATCAACGCAAGATCACCCTGTATCGCGGTGGTTACAGCGCTTTCGAACGCGCCCGTGCCGAACGTCTGGCCCAGCAGCAACAGGCCTACGAGAAGCAACAGGCGCAACGTGCGCACATGGAAAGCTACATCGCCCGCTTCAAGGCCCAGGCCACCAAGGCCCGTCAGGCCCAGAGCCGGATCAAGGCACTGGAGCGGATGGAAGAGCTGTCCGCCGCCCACGTCGATTCGCCGTTCGACTTCGTCTTCCGCGAGTCGACGAAAATTTCCAGCCCGCTGATCGACCTGTCGGATGCTCGACTGGGTTACGGCGACAAAGCCGTGCTGGAGAAGGTCAAGCTGCAACTGACCCCCGGCGCGCGGATCGGTTTGCTCGGCCCGAACGGCGCGGGTAAATCGACCCTGATCAAAAACCTCGCCGGTGAACTCTCGCCGTTGGCCGGTCGCCTGACACGCGGTGAAAACACCGTCGTTGGCTACTTCGCCCAGCATCAGCTGGATTCTCTCGACTCCAAAGCCAGCCCGTTGCTGCACTTGCAGCGCCTGGCGCCGACCGAGCGTGAGCAGACCCTGCGCGACTTCCTCGGAGGGTTCGACTTCCGCGGCGCGCGTATCGATGAGCCGGTACTGAATTTCTCCGGCGGTGAGAAAGCGCGTCTGGCCCTGGCATTGATCGCTTGGGATCGACCGAACCTGTTGCTGCTCGACGAACCGACCAACCACCTGGACCTGGAAATGCGTCTGGCGCTGACCATGGCACTGCAGGAATTCAGTGGCGCGGTACTGGTGGTCTCACACGATCGCCATCTGCTCAAAAGCACTACTGACAATTTCTATCTGGTGGCCGACGGCAAGGTCGAGGAGTTCGACGGCGACCTGGAAGACTACGCCCGTTGGCTGGTCGAATACCGTCAACGCAATGCCCCGGTCAGCAATACCCCGGTCAATCCGGACAAGACCGACAAGAAGGCCCAGCGCCAGGCCGCTGCTGCATTGCGTCAGCAGTTGGCACCACACAAGCGCGAGGCCGACAAGCTTGAAGCCGAGCTGGGCAAGCTGCACGAGAAGCTGGCAAAGATCGATACCAGCCTTGGCGACAGCGACATTTACGAGCCGATGCGCAAGAACGATTTGCGTGATCTGCTGGCTGAACAAGCCAAGCTGAAGGTGCGTGAAGCCGAATTGGAAGAAGCCTGGATGGAAGCGCTGGAACTGCTGGAAAGCATGCAGGCGGAGCTGGAGGCACTGTCCTGATGGAAGCCTTCAAGCTGCCGTTGCCGGCTGGGTGGGGGGAGCCGCTCTGGCTGGTCGTGCAAATTCTGCTGATCCTGCTGGCCGGTTATATCGCCCAGCGCGTCGTCGCTAAATGCCTGACTCGCCTGGGCGAACGCTATCCGTTTCCGCCGCAGTTTTTCATGCCGCTGCGCGGTGGTTTGCGCTGGCTGATCATGGGCAGTGCGTTGATCTTTGTGCTGGAACGCCTTGGCGTGTCGGCCACGGTGCTCTGGACGGCGTTGTCCGGTTTCGTTGCGGTGGCCGCCGTGGCGTTTTTCGCCATGTGGAGCGTGCTGTCCAACCTGCTATGCGCAATTCTGATCTTCACCGTCGGCCCGTTCCGCATCGGCGATGTGGTCGAATTGGTGGATACCACCGACAAGCCCGGCGTCAAAGGTCGGGTGGTGGCGATCAATCTGCTCTACACCACGCTGATCGAAGCCGAAGAACTCGGCACCGGCAGTGCCATGGTGCAAGTGCCCAATAGCCTGTTCTTCCAGCGCTCGGTTCGACGCTGGCGTGGGACGGATGTGTTTCCGTCCAATGGGTTTGAAAAATAGGCTTTGAATTTCTGCATCGATGTCGCCTGATACACCGCTTTCGCAAGCAAGCCCGCTCCCACACTAGATTGATGTGAATCACAAATTTTGTGTCCACTGAAGATCCCATGTGGGAGCGGGCTTGCTCGCGAAGGGGGCCTCAAGCCGCAAACGCTGGTCGGCAGTCGCCATGTCCTGCAAAAAATCGGTAGTCATCGGCCCAAAGGCGCATTAGCTTAGACGTCTGTCACGAGTCTGAGTCGAGGTGTGCGATGCTGCTTCAAA
Organism: Pseudomonas sp. GM79; assembly: GCF_000282495.1. GTDB lineage: Bacteria > Pseudomonadota > Gammaproteobacteria > Pseudomonadales > Pseudomonadaceae > Aquipseudomonas. Next base: position 48,614 of record NZ_AKJE01000112.1, on the reverse strand, counting down.
CATGGCTGGCGTTTTTTGCCGCCTGCTGGGTGATCAGTCTTTCTCCCGGTGCCGGCGCCATTGCGTCGATGTCCAGCGGTCTGCGCTACGGTTTCTGGCGCGGTTACTGGAACGCCCTGGGCCTGCAACTGGGCCTGGCCTTGCAGATCGCGATTGTCGCTGCCGGTGTGGGTGCGATCCTCGCGGCCTCCGCCACGGCTTTCTATGCGATCAAATGGTTTGGCGTGGCATACCTGGTCTACCTCGCGGTCAAGCAATGGCGCGCGCTGCCCAATGACATGAGCGACGATGCGGCCATCCGGCAGATCGGCAAGCCGATGGCGCTGGTGTTCCGTGGCTTTCTGGTGAACGTCAGCAACCCCAAGGCCTTGGTGTTCATGCTCGCGGTGCTGCCGCAATTCATCGACCCCCACGCGCCGCTGGTGGCCCAGTACCTGATCCTCGGCGTGACCATGATCTGCGTCGACCTGATCGTCATGGCCGGCTACACCGGGCTGGCGGCGAAGGTGCTGCGTTTGTTGCGCACACCCAAGCAGCAAAAACGCATGAACCGCACGTTTGCCGGGCTGTTCATCGGCGCGGCGGCGTTCATGGCGACCCTGCGCAAAGCGGCGGTGTAAACCTTCAGGCACAAAAAAATGCGACCCTTGCAGGTCGCCTTTTTCATTTGTGGCGAGGGAGCTTGCTCCCGCTCGGCTGCGCAGCAGTCGTAAAACCGGCTGATACGGGTTGCCTGACTGCTGGGGGCCGCTTCGCGGCCCAACGGGAGCAAGCTCCCTCGCCACAAAGCCCCCTCGCCACAGGGTGGCTGACCTGAATATCAGTGCAGAATCACCGGCGCCGTATCCTGCGGCAGGTTATTGCGCAGCGGCGCTTGCCCCGGCTGCTCGTAACCACCGCCACCGAGCTGTTGGCTCAATTGCGCAGCCACATCCTCACCCAGCGCCTTGGACACATCACGTACCACCCGTGGGCGGTTCAGCGAAATCCTGATGTCCCGACCATTCACCAGTTTGGTGTCCTGACCTTCGCCCATCGCCGTGAAGGCCGAGGTGATCTCAAAGGTCTTGGTGTTTATCAGGCTGAAGTCCGCCACCAGCGTCAGCCCCAGCACCGCCGAATAGCTGTCGGTGTTGGCCAGCTCGTTCATGTCGCGGGTGAAGTCGATGTCTGACACGGTGCCGAACAGCACGTAGTCGGCACCTTTGAAGCTGCCGGCCTTGATCCGCTTGATCACGTCATACACGTCACCTTTGGACGATGCTGTGTAAGGCGTGCCCTGCACCAGCTGGAACATGCCGGTGCGCAGAATCTCGCCCTTGATGTCGCCGGTGAATTTACGCAGCTCGCCTTGCTCGATGTAGCTGCTGGTCGCTTCGATCTCGTTGTAACTCGAAGAGCCGCTGGCGCCGTAGTAACTCTGGCTGTGGTTGCTCTGTGCCGAAACGATGTGGATGTATTGCTCCACTCGCTCCTGATACGCCAGATCCGTCACCGCGACTTTCGGGGCCGCTTGCACGCTGAACGCGCAAGCCAGGGCCATCATGCCAATCCATGCGCGCATCGATTAACGCTCCGTGGTTTTGCGGATCTCTTTTTCGTCCATCCACTCGGCCAGACCGCTTTCAACGTCGATCAATTGCAGGCTGAATTTGTAGAAGACGTCCTTGTAGTCGCTGCTGCGCTTGACGATCGAGCTGATCGAACCTTCGATGCGATATTGGGCAGCGATCATGTTGCCAGTCTTGGCCACGGTGCTTTTCTTGTACAAACCGCTCTGGTTTTGCAGCTTGAGCTGGTCAACCTGGCTTTGCATGGCGGTGTTGTCGCTGGCGAAGCGGGCGACGCCGGTCTTCATCAGTTGGGTCTTGATGCTGGTGGTGATTTCGCGGGTATCGATGTACTCGCTGGTCTTGTTCTTCACGTCGTAGACCTGAACCACCGGACGGCCTTGCAGGATGCCGGACTGGGCCAGGGAGCGGGTCATGGATTCGGCGATCATCTGAAGGTCGGTGGAACCGAACTCGTTGGTCACGGTTTCCACGGCCTTGGTGTCACCGTAGCTGATGTTTTTGCTGCCCAGCGTTGGCGAAGTGTTGGCGCAACCGCTGGCCAGGAGGGCAATGACGGCGATGAACGAAAAGCGTGCAAACATGGGAATGCTCTCTAAAACTGAACGAATAGGGTGTCGGGCTTAAGGCGTTTTGATTTCGAGACGGAAATCCACGGCTTTGGCGGTTGGCGCAATCGCCTGAATGAAACTGGTCTGCTCGCCGTACATCATCTGGCTTTTCCAGGTTTCCTCTTCGGCAACCGGGAAGCCTTCAGGGCCGAGCCAGGCAAAACGGTAGTAGAAGGTCTTGTTGTTGTAGCTGGTGTTGCTCAGCTGCGCATTGACCGTCATGAAGCCGTTTTCCCGGGCCACGCGCATGGCGCCGACCACGATGTTCTTGAGCTTGCCCATGGCCACGACCTTGCTGGCAGCGCTGCCTGGCTCCGGCGGTGGCGGGGTGGCGCAGCCGGCCAGCAAGGCGAGGGCGACGACAGCGATGAATTTGAAGCGCATGCAAAGACTCCGTTCTTAAGGTTGTTTGAGGCTGGCCACGGCGGTCGCGTTGGCGCTCGGGATCACGTGTGCGGCCAGGCCGTTGGCGAATACTTGATTGCCCACGGCGCGCAGGGTGATGACCTGAAAGCGCTGATCAACGATGACCTTGACCACCGAGCCGCCCACGGCGCTTGGCAACGTGACGTGGTGCTCGCCTTTCTTTAAGCGCAGACGTACCACCTGAGTGTTGTCCGGCAGCGTACGCCATGTACGAGTATCGGCACCTTCGAGCACGGCTGAAGTGATGCCGACTGCAAGACCCGCCAGCGGGTTGGTTTCGTTGATTTGCTTCTGTGCCACACCCCGGGTGATCGCCCGCACGGTGGTGCGCAGGATGATGCCCGGCATGTCATCACGCAGCGCGCGACGGGACATGGCAGTGGTGCTGTTGAGTTGGGTCAGGTTCAGCTGCTGACCGTCCACGCCGATCTGGGCAAAGGTGGCGGTTGAGGTATCGGGCTTGATGATCGGGAACGACAGCGGCGTGATCACCACGTTGTTGCTGATCGGCAACGGCAGCGGAATGCGGATCGAGTCGCGGGACGGTGCGAGACCGCTTTGCACCACGATCAGGATGTCGCTGTCATCGCTCTTGGCCGGTTTGTCGAGGTTCACCAGTGCCTGTTCCAGCAGCGGCGTGTTCGGGCGCAGTTCGACGGCCTTGCGATAACCCGGCGCCGCCAGATCTTTCTCGCCCAGGGCTTCATAAACGAAGCCTGCCAGGTAATGGCTGAACGCACTCTGGTAGCTGTTTTTCAGGCTGACCACTTCCGGCGCGTCGAGGCTCGCCACCGGGTAACCCTGAAGATCCTTGTACTGGGTTTTGACGCCTTCTTTCTCGGCTTGCTCTTCGCTCTTGAGGTATTCCTTGTCACGCAGGTCGGCGATCACCGCTTCACGTTCGTGAGTCTTCTTGATCGCGGTGCGCGCGCCGTCGAAGTCGTTCACCGCCAGCAGGTTGAGGGCCATCTGCGTGGTCAGCATGACTTTTTCGTAGTCGTAGCCTTCGTAGCGACGAACCTTGTCGTTGACCAGGAAGCTGCCGAACTGAGCCAGGTATTTGTCGGTGTCGAGCTTGACTGCGTCTTCCCACTTGCCCACCACCTGATCGGCGCTGGTCCAGGCGTTCTGGCTGCCGGACAAGTCGCCCTTGGCGCGCAGCAGTTCGCCCTTCTCGAAGTAATAGAGCAGGTCTTTGTCTTTGCCGGTGTTGTTCTTTTCCAGCAGGGTCAAGGCGGCTTCGACGTTGCCGGAGGCCAGTTGCTGGTTGGTTTGTGCAAGTTCCGAATCGTAGTTACGAAAGGCCGAGCAGCCGGAAAGCAATGTGACAGCGCTGAGCGCGATCAAGGCGGGGGCACGGAATGCCATAAGGGGTACGTCTTCCCTGAATATATGCAGCCGCGTGCTGGTCGGGCTGTTGGGACCTATCGGCAGGGCTGTTGGCCTCCTGCCAATTCCTCATAAAAAGAGGAGCTTAAATGCCATATCGCAATAACGACGGCGTGGCATTATAGACAGGGATACTGGCTATGTAATGGCTTTTTAATTACATGCTTTCACAAATGTGCCATTACTTATTTCAGACCGGATACCACACTACTTTCAGGCGCAACGGCAGGTTCGAAAGCCACTCCGTTGCTGTAAACCCGCTCGCCCAGCGCTCGCAGGCCTATGACCTGATGGTCCTGCTCGATGCGGACTTTCAGGGGCGCGGCGCCCGGCGTGTTGGGCAGGCTGATCAGGTGCTCGCCTTTTTTCAGGCGCAGGCGCGCCACCAGAGTGATGTTGGACAACGTGCGCCAGGTTCGGGTGTCCGCGTGCTCAAAGCCATCGTGCTGCGTCACGTAAGAGGCTTTGCTCGGGTCGCGTCGGTTGTCTGTAGCCTGAACAGAAGCAGCCAGGTAGGCGCGATGCGCGGTGCGCTGAATGATGCCCGGCATATCGTCGCGCAGCGTGCGCAAAGACATGTCGGTGATGCTGTTAACAAGGGTCAGTTGCTGTTTGCGACCGTCGATCGTCATCTGCGTGAACGCCGGGGTCGACGTGTCGGGAACCATCACCGGAAACGACACGTTGGCGACGATCACCTGATTGTCTTCCAGGCGCACCGGGTAGGGGACACGAACCGAGCTGCGCGCCGGCGCCAGGCCGCTTTGCACGATGACTAGCACATCACTTTCATTTGCCTTGGCTGCGGGTTTGTCGAGTTCGCGCAATGCCTGCTCGAAGAAGGGCAGGTCGGGTCGCAACTCGATGGCCTGGCGATAACCCGGGGCGGCAAGATCACGCTCACCCAGCGCTTCATACGTAAACCCGGCCAGGTAGTGACTGAATGCACTCTGATAGCCGTTTTTCAGCGCGATCACGGCGGGCGCATCGAGGGTCATCACGGGATAGCCCTGGAGATCCTTGTAGTGCACGCGAACGCCCTGAGCCTTGGCTTCTTCTTCAAGTCGCTCGTATTCCTTTTCCCGCTGACGGGCAATCAGTGCTTCACGTTCGTGGGTTTTCTTGATGTCGGCGCGAGCACCGTCGAAGTCATTCACGGCCAACTGGTTCAGGGCCATTTGCGTGGTCAGCATGACTTTTTCGTAGTCGTAGCCATCGTAGCGCCGCAGTTTGTCATTGATGATGCTGCCCCAATGATCGCCCATCGCGGACAAGAGCTGTGTGCCAGCAGACTCGACGGTGTCCTGGCGCTGGATCACCATTTGCTCTGCACTGCGCCAGGCAACCTGGCTTTGCGGCAGTGCACCACCGGCACTCAGGACTGCACCTTTTTCGAAGTAGTAGAGCAGATCCCGTTCTTCTGACGGATTGTGCAGCTCCAGCAGTTGGAGAGCGCCCTGCGGATTTCCGGCTTTCAACTGGGCGGTCGTTTGCTCCAGTTCCAGGTCGTAGTCGCGATAGGCGGCGCAACCAGTCAGTTGCAGGGCAAGGCTTAACAGCAGTGAGAAAAACAGGTTTGAACGCATGGACACGTTGATTCTTCCCTGAACGAAACCGGCGTAGATGGCAATTGGCCGCTGAATTTATACGCAGCTACGCAGGAAATACCAACAAAGCTTGAGTGAAACTCATTGGGAGTGAACAATGTGTTACTTCGTATTTCCATTTGAGATTTATTCATGATTGCCTCCTCTCGTTTTCTGGCGTGGCTCGTGCTGCCGGTGATCGCGTTCTGCAGCTTCAATGCGCTGGCCGAAACCGCGGAAGGTGCGCCCAAGGCCCTGCATTTGCTCGATTACATTGGCGCCGATTACCCAGCGACGGTCGAGGCGGGCAAGGTCATCGATGAGTCTGAATACCGCGAACAGCAGGAATTCCTCAAGGTGCTACAAGGTTTGATCGCCGATTTGCCGGCCAAACCCGAACGCGCAGAGCTGGAGCAGGGCGTCGGCAGCCTTGGCGCTGCCATCGCCGCTCGCAAGGACGGCGCGGATGTTGCCCGTCAGGCGCGGCAGCTGGGGGCAAAACTGGCGGTGACCTATGAGGTCAGCCAAGCCCCGGTTATCACTCCAGACCCGACTCGCGGCGCGCCGCTGTATACCCAGCAATGCTCGGTGTGCCATGGCGATGCGGGGGCCGGTGACGGTCCGGCGGGTGTCGGCATGACGCCACCGCCGGCCAATCTGCGTGATGCCGTGCGACTGGACCGTCTGAGCCTCTATGCGATCTACAACACGCTGGGCATGGGCGTTGAAGGCACCGACATGCCGGCTTTCGCCGATCAGTTGGATGATCGTCAACGTTGGGACCTGGCGACCTATATCGCCAGCTTCAGCGCCGATCCGGCTGCGGCCAAATCCGAGAAAACCTACAACATCGCCGACCTGGCACGTCAGACGCCAGCCGAAGTGCAGGCCGCTGAAGGTCCGCAAGCGGCCGCTACCTTCCGTGCACAACGGGCGCAACCGCCGCAGGTCAAGCGTGGTCCGGGGCAGTTGCTTGATTACACGGCGGCCACCCTGGACAAGAGCATCGCAGCCTACCGCGCCGGCGATCACGATCAGGCTTATGACTTGTCGGTAGCGGCGTACCTGGAAGGCTTCGAGCTGGTCGAAAGCTCGCTGGACAACGTCGACGCCAACGTGCGCAAAGACACCGAAAAATCCCTGATGGCGTACCGTCAGTCGTTGCAGGACGGCTTGCCGGTGGCCCAGGCCGAGCAGCGCCTGGATGCGGCCAAAGCCAAGTTGAAACAGTCCGCTGGCCTGCTGGGCAGTGATGGCTTGAGCTGGTCGCTGAGCTACATTTCCGGTCTGTTGATTCTGCTGCGTGAAGGTCTGGAAGCGATTCTGGTGCTCGCGGCGATCCTCGCATTCCTGCGCAATACCGGTCAGCAATCGGCGGTACGCAGCGTCAACATCGGTTGGGGCCTGGCACTGCTGGCCGGGCTGGCGACCTGGGCGGTTGCGGCTTATGTGATCGACGTCAGCGGCGCCCAGCGTGAACTGCTGGAAGGCGCGACGGCGTTGTTTGCCAGTGTCATGGTGCTCTGGCTCGGCGTGTGGATGCACGACCGTCGCCACGCAGCGGCATGGCAGGATTACATCAAGAGCAGCCTGGTGAGTGGTGGCGGGCGTTTCGGCTTTGCGATTCTGGCGTTCTTCTCGGTTTATCGCGAGCTGTTCGAAGTGATCCTGTTTTACGAAACCCTGTGGTTGCAGGCCGGGCCAGCAGGACACAACGCCGTAATGGCGGGCGGAGCGACAGCGCTGGTAATGCTGATTGGTCTGGCCTGGGTGATTCTGCGTGGCTCGGCGAAACTGCCGCTGGCGTTGTTCTTCGGCATCAATGCCGGTTTGTTGTGCGCATTGTCGGTGGTGTTTGCCGGCCATGGCGTGAAGGCGTTGCAGGAAGCCGGGATCTTCGGCACGCGGCCGGTGCCGTTCTTTGACTTCGACTGGCTGGGGATCCACGCTGATGCGTATTCCCTGAGTGCTCAGGCTGTGGCGATCATTGCGATCATTGTGTTGTATAGCCGTAGCCGGATGGCCGAGAAGCGGCGGGTGTCGGTTTCCTGAAGCATTCGCTACGCTCATAATCGCGGGCAAGCCCGCTCCCACAGGTTCAGCGCTAACCTTGTGGGAGCGGGCTTGCCCGCGATGCTTTTCAATAGAGGAAACACTATGCGCGTGTGGATCGATGCCGACGCTTGCCCTCGGGCAGCCAAGGATCTGGTGGTGAAGTTCGCCCTCAAGCGCCAGTTCGAAGTGGTGCTAGTGGCCGGCCAGCCGCAGATTAAACCGGGCCTCGCGCTGGTGAAGTTGATCGTAGTACCCAGCGGCCCGGATGCCGCCGACGATTACCTGGTGGAACACGCGGTGCCAGGTGAACTGGTGATTTGCAGCGATGTACCGCTGGCGGACCGGTTGGTGAAGAAAGGCGTCGCGGCGCTGGATCCACGGGGCAAGGAGTTCGATGCGCAGAACATGGGCGATCGACTGGCGGTGCGTAATCTGTTCACCGATCTGCGTGAGCAGGGCCAGATGAGCGGCGGACCGGCGCCGTTTGGCGAGCGCGAGAAGCAGGCATTCGCCAATGCGCTGGACCGGATACTTACGCGGTTGTCGCGCAAGTCTTGAGCCATGCATTGAACCTTGTGGGAGCGGGCTTGCTCGCGAAGGCGGTTTGACAGTCGACATCAAAGTTGAATGTTGACCTCTTCGCGAGCAAGCCCGCTCCCACAATTAAACCGTGTTACTCGTCGTTTTCGTGGGTCAGTTCGAGCACGCGGTCGACCAGTTTATTGATCCCGGAAGCAGCCTCGCTGATCGATTGCGCTAGCATGTATGCCGGCGTGCTCACCAGCTTGCGCGCCTTGTCTTCGACGATGTCGGTCACCGCGCACTCGGCATGGGTGGCGCCCATTTTGTTCATCGCGGCGGCGGTATCGGCATCGTTGCCGATGGTGCAGGTCACGCCCGGGCCGTAGATCTTGGCCGCCAGGGCCGGCGAGATGCAGATCAGCCCTACCGGTTTGCCGGCCTCGGCGAACGCTTCGGTCAACGCCAGGACGTCAGGCTGAACGCTGCATCCGGCACCTTCGACGGCAAAGTTCGACAGATTTTTGGCCGACCCGAATCCGCCAGGAACGATCAGCGCATCGAAGTCTTCGACGCTGGCTTCACGGATATCCTTGATGTTGCCCCGGGCGATCCGTGCCGATTCCACCAGCACATTGCGCGACTCGGGCATTTCTTCGCCGGTAACGTGGTTGATGACATGCAACTGCGCGATATCGGGTGCGAAACACTGCACCTGGGCGCCGCGCTGGTCCAGCCGCAGCAGGGTGATCACGCTTTCGTGGATCTCGGCGCCGTCGTACACGCCGCAGCCGGAAAGGATCACTGCAATTTTTTTGCTCATGGGCTTTTCTCCAGATTCATGGCGTTAAATGTCCACTAATTTGTCATTCGTTGCCATAGGGTTAACACGCGGCTACACCTAATCTCTGCGGAACGATTCTGATCAGGGCGCGTCATGGACTTTATTCTGTATGCGGTGCCGTTTTTCTTTGTGCTGATTGCGGTCGAGTTGCTGGCCGACCGTTGGCGCGGGGTGAGCAATTACCGCGTGGCAGACGCGATCAACAGCCTCAGCACCGGCGTGCTGTCGACTACCACGGGCCTGTTGACCAAAGGCGTCGGCCTGGTGACTTATGCCTTCGCCCTGAAGCACCTGGCCGTGATTGAGCTGTCGGCCGACAGCGTCTGGGTCTGGGTGTTTGCCTTCGTCTTCTACGACTTCTGCTATTACTGGCTGCACCGCATGGGTCACGAACGCAACATCCTCTGGGCTGCCCACTCGGTGCATCACCAGAGCGAGGACTACAACCTCTCCACCGCCTTGCGCCAGACCAGCACCGGGTTTCTGTTGAGCTGGATTTTCTACCTGCCCATGGCCGTGCTCGGCGTTCCACTCGTGGTGTTCGTCAGCGTTGCGGCGCTGAATCTGCTGTACCAATTCTGGGTGCATACCCGGCACATTCCCAAGCTCGGCTGGTTCGAATGGTTCTTCGTCACGCCGTCCAATCATCGGGCTCACCATGCACAGAACGCTCTTTACATGGATCGCAACTACGGCGGGGTGTTCATTATTTGGGACCGTCTATTTGGCTCGTTCCAGGAAGAGGACGACAACGAGCCGGTGATTTTCGGCGTGACCACACCGCTGGCGAGCTGGAATCCGTTGTGGGCGAACGTGCAGTTCTATGCGCAGCTATGGGATGACGCACGGCGCGCCGAACGCTGGTGGGACAAGCTGCGGATCTGGTTCATGCGCACCGGTTGGCGACCAGCGGATGTGGCGGCCAAGTACCCGATGAACAAACCGGACCTGAGCCAGTTCCGCAAATTCGAGGTACCGCTGGATGGACGCCAGCAGTGGTATGTGGCGCTGCAGTTCTGCGTCTACATCGCCTTGGGCAGTTACCTGATGAACCTGGAGCAGAGCCTGCCGACTTCGGCCCTGGTGTTGGGCTGGGGCGCCGTGGCACTGGGGCTGTTTGTGTTGGGCGTGGCCCTGGAGAATCGCCCGCAGGCGTTGAAGCTGGAGCTGTTGCGGCTGGCGTCGAACCTGCCGCTGGTGTGGCTGGCGCCAATGGTCGGGTTATGGCCGGACAGTGTAATGGGCAATGCGGTGGGCTGGGTGGGGCTGCTCAGTTACAGCCTGCTCAGCGGCATCGGTCTCTACTGTTGTAGAAACCGCTTCACTCGATGGGCGTCGTAGGTTCGCTGGACTTGGCCTGTTCAGCTTTCAACGCTTGCTCGTCGGCGTAGATCTTCTTCGCCAGACGGGCATTCTTGAAGCGCCGCCGCAGCCACAGGCAAAAGCCCAGTACCAGCAGGGCGCCCAGCACCCACAGCTCATACTTCTTGACGCTGCCCAGCATGCCTTCGAGCACTGCGCCGAAATGATAGGCGGCGGAAGCCAGCGCGGCGGCCCAGATGGCTGCGCCAATCCCGTTGAGCAGCAGGTAACGTCCCGGTGGATAGCCCGACAGACCGATCGCCACTGGCATCACGGTGCGCAGTCCATAGACAAAGCGGAAGCTCAGCACCCAGATGTCCGGGTGCTTGCGGATATGTTCCAGCGCCCGATCGCCCATCAGTTGCCAGCGCGGTTTGCGCGCCAGCAGTTTGCGCCCGTGCTTGCGTCCCAGGAAATACCACAGCTGATCGCCGGCATAACTGCCGAGGAATGCCACGAGCATCACTACCTTGATGTCCATGTATCCACGGAACGCAAGGAAGCCCGCGAGCACCAGGATGGTTTCGCCTTCGAAGAATGTGCCGAGAAAGAGGGCGAAGTAGCCGAATTCCTGAAGAAATTGTTGGAGCATTGTCTGGGTGCTGGCGAAATGAACGCGCAGCCTAACCCCTCGGACACATTCAGGAAAGTGTCAAAATGTGTCTCGACGTGAACATTTCCTACAAGGACAATGGAATGCGGCTTCCTGAAGCACAACTGTCATCCGTTCGTCATAATGGCCGCTTATAACTGTCACGCTCGCCCGCCAGCGCGGGCTCAGGAGTCTGCCGTGAGCTTTACCCCCGCCAATCGTTTGTTTCCTGCAACCCGCCTGCGTCGCAACCGTCGTGATGATTTCTCGCGTCGACTGGTCCGTGAAAACGTACTGACCGTCGATGACCTGATCCTGCCGGTGTTCGTGCTGGACGGTGAAAACCGTCGCGAAGCGGTGGCGTCGATGCCGGGCGTCGAGCGTCTGACCATCGACCTGTTGCTGGAAGAAGCGGCCAAGTGGGTTGAGTTGGGGATTCCGGCCCTGGCATTGTTCCCGGTGACGCCGCCGGAGCTCAAATCCCTGGACGCCGCTGAAGCCTGGAATCCCGACGGCATCGCCCAGCGCGCCACCCGAGCCCTGCGTGACCGGTTCCCGGAGCTGGGTGTTATCACCGACGTCGCCCTGGACCCGTTTACCACCCACGGCCAGGACGGCATTCTCGATGAAGAAGGCTACGTGCAGAACGACATTACCGTCGACGCACTGGTTAAACAGGCCCTGTCCCACGCCGAAGCCGGCGCTCAGGTGGTGGCGCCTTCGGACATGATGGACGGTCGCATTCAGGCGATCCGCGAAGCGCTGGAGCTGGCCGATCACGTCAACGTGCGGATCATGGCTTACTCGGCCAAATACGCCAGCGCCTATTACGGCCCGTTCCGCGATGCGGTGGGTTCGGCGCTGAACCTGGGCAAGGCCAACAAGGCCTCCTATCAGATGGACCCGGCCAACAGCAACGAAGCCCTGCACGAAGTGGCGGCGGACTTGTCAGAAGGCGCGGACATGGTCATGGTCAAGCCAGGCATGCCGTATCTGGATATCCTTTATCGGGTCAAAGAAGAATTTAAAGTGCCGACCTTTGTCTATCAGGTCAGCGGTGAATACGCCATGCACATGGCAGCGATCCAGAATGGCTGGTTGAGCGAAGGGGTTATCCTTGAATCCCTGACCGCTTTTAAACGTGCAGGCGCTGATGGCATCCTGACTTACTTTGCCGTCCGTGCTGCTCAATTGTTACGAGAGCAAAAATAGCCCTCCCAGGAACATTCGATGAATACCGAAGGACTCACTGAAGTTGCCGTAAAAGACGCTCAACCTGTGGTGGAGCCAATCGCCGAAACCCCGCCGGAGCTGGAGCCTGCTCCTCCCGCGGTGGTGGCCGAGCCCGTTGTTGCGGCGCCAGCGATTGCCATTCCCGGCCTGGATGACAGCAGCCTGTACATCCATCGTGAGCTCTCGCAACTGCAGTTCAATATCCGCGTGCTGGAACAGGCGCTGGATGAGTCCTACCCATTGCTGGAGCGGTTGAAGTTTCTGCTGATTTTCTCCAGCAACCTGGACGAGTTCTTCGAGATTCGTGTCGCCGGCCTGAAGAAGCAGATCACCTTCGCTCGCGAACAGGCTGGCGCCGATGGCCTGCAACCGCACCAGGCCCTGGCTCGCATCAGTGAACTGGTGCATGGCCACGTCGATCGCCAATACGCGATCCTCAATGACATTCTGTTGCCGGAACTGGAAAAACATCAGGTCCGCTTCATCCGTCGCCGTTACTGGACCACCAAGCTCAAGACCTGGGTTCGTCGTTACTTCCGCGACGAGATCGCCCCGATTATCACCCCGATCGGCCTCGACCCGACGCACCCGTTTCCGTTGCTGGTGAACAAGAGCCTGAACTTCATCGTCGAACTCGAAGGCATCGACGCCTTCGGTCGCGACTCCGGTCTGGCGATTATCCCGGCACCGCGTCTGCTGCCGCGGATCATCAAGGTGCCGGAAGAAGTCGGCGGTCCCGGCGACAACTATGTGTTCCTGTCGTCGATGATCCACGCTCACGCCGATGACCTGTTCCAGGGCATGAAGGTCAAGGGCTGCTACCAGTTCCGCCTGACCCGAAACGCCGACCTCGCGGTCGACACCGAAGATGTCGAAGACCTGGCCCGCGCCCTGCGCGGCGAGTTGTTCTCCCGTCGCTACGGTGACGCGGTGCGGCTGGAAGTTGCCGATACCTGCCCGAAACACTTGTCCGACTACTTGCTCAAGCAGTTCAACCTGCATGAGACCGAGTTGTATCAGGTCAACGGCCCGGTCAACCTGACCCGGCTGTTCAGCATCACTGGCCTGGACAGTCATCCGGAGCTGCAATACAACCCGTTCACCCCGCAGATCCCGAAACTGCTGCAAAACAGCGAGAACATTTTCAGCGTGATCAGCAAGCAGGACATTCTGTTGCTGCACCCGTTCGAGTCGTTCACCCCGGTGGTCGACTTGCTGCGTCAGGCAGCGAAAGACCCGCATGTGTTGGCGGTTCGCCAGACGTTGTATCGAAGCGGCGCCAACTCCGAGATCGTCGATGCGCTGGTAGACGCTGCGCGTAACGGCAAGGAAGTGACGGCAGTGATCGAATTGCGCGCGCGGTTCGATGAAGAGTCCAACCTGCAACTGGCCAGCCGTCTGCAAGCGGCCGGTGCGGTGGTGATTTACGGCGTGGTCGGTTTCAAGACCCACGCCAAGATGATGCTGATTTTACGCCGCGAGGCGGGCGAAATTGTCCGTTACGCCCACTTGGGGACCGGCAACTACCACGCGGCCAACGCCCGTCTGTACACCGACTACAGCCTGCTGACCTCCGACGACGCCTTGTGCGAAGACGTCGGCAAACTGTTCAGCCAGTTGATCGGTATGGGCAAGACCCTGCGCATGAAGAAACTGCTGCACGCACCGTTCACGTTGAAGAAGGGCATGCTCGACATGATTGCCCGGGAGACGCAGTTCGCCCTCGACGGCAAACCGGCGCACATCATCGCCAAGTTCAACTCGCTGACCGACCCGAAGGTCATCCGCGCGTTGTACAAGGCCAGTCAGTCCGGGGTGCGTATCGATCTGGTGGTGCGTGGCATGTGCTGCCTGCGACCGGGCATTGCCGGGGTCTCCCACAACATCCATGTGCGCTCGATCATCGGTCGTTTCCTGGAACACACCCGGGTTTTCTACTTCCTCAACGGTGGCGAAGAGCAGATGTTCCTGTCCAGCGCCGACTGGATGGAGCGCAACCTCGACAAGCGCGTCGAGACTTGCTTCCCGGTCGAGGGCAAGAAGCTGATTTTGCGGGTCAAGAAAGAGCTGGAGCTTTATCTGACCGATAACACCCACAGCTGGAGCCTGCAGGCGGACGGTCGCTACATCCGCAACACGCCGACCGGCAACCAGAACCCGCGCAGTGCCCAGGCCACCTTGCTTGAGCGTTTGGGCAGCCCGATTCTGGCGGTTCGTTAACGCGCAGAACCTGTGGGAGCGGGCTTGCTCGCGAAGGGGGCAGCACATTCAGCATGAATGTTGACTGACACACCGCCTTCGCGAGCAAGCCCGCTCCCACATGGGGATTGCATCGTCTGCTGAATCGCGGGCACAAAAAAAGGCCTTCCGAAGAAGGCCTTTTTCAATTTCAGCGGACGTTCAGCACGAAGCTGACGCGGGTCAGCCATTCCGCTTCCAGGGCGAAGTCGGCCTGGGTCAACTGGTTGTCGTCCAGCCAGTGTTCCGGGAACAACACGTCCAGGCTGTCGCCATTGGCGTGCAGCACGACTTGTGGCATTTCCTGGGTACCGCGGATGTGGTGGAACAGAATCGCAAAGCGCAGCAACACGCACAGGCGAATCAGCTTGATGCCGTCGTCGCCGAATTCGGCGAACTTGTCCTTGGGAATGTTGCGTCGGTGGCCCCGCACCAGCAGCGCGAGCATTTGCTGGTCTTCGCGGGAGAATCCGGCCAGGTCCGAGTGCTCGATCAGGTAGGCGCCGTGCTTGTGGTACTGATAGTGCGCGATGTCCAGACCCACTTCATGGACCTTGGCGGCCCAGCTCAGCAGTTCGCGCCAGACACCGTCATCCAGCTGCCAATCCTCGGCCACCTGATCGAAAGCATGCAGCGCCTTGCGTTCGACCCGCGCGGCTTGTTCCAGGTCAACATGATAACGATCCATCAGCGAGCTGAGTGTGCGCTCACGCACGTCTTCATGATGATGACGGCCCAACAGATCGTAGAGCACGCCTTCGCGCAGGGCGCCTTCACAGTGGTCCATGCGTTGCAATTCGAGGGCGTCGAAGATCGCTTCGAGAATCGCCAACCCGGCGGGGAAAATCGCCCGACGGTCGGGCTTGATGCCTTCGAAATCGATTTTCTCGACATCGCCGAGTTTGAACAGTTTGCGCTTGAGCCAGGCCAGGCCTTCGGCATTCACTTCGCCAGTGCCATGCCCGCCGGCCTTCAGCGCCAGGCCAATGGCGCGAATGGTGCCCGAGGAGCCGATGGCTTCATCCCAGGTCAGGCGGTGCAGGGCGTGTTCGATGCTCATGATCTCCAGTCGCGCCGCGGTGTACGCCTGGGCATAGCGGGCCGGGGTGATCTTGCCATCCTTGAAATAGCGCTGGGTATAGCTGACGCAGCCCATTTGCAGGCTTTCGCGCAGCAGCGGTTCGAAGCGCTGGCCGATGATGAATTCGGTACTGCCGCCGCCGATGTCGGCTACCAGGCGCTTGCCCGGCGTGTCGGCGAGGGTGTGGGAGACGCCGAGGTAAATCAGGCGCGCTTCTTCACGGCCAGAGATGACTTCTACCGGATGGCCAAGAATTTCTTCGGCGCGGTGGATGAATTCGGCGCGGTTACGGGCTTCGCGCAGGGCGTTGGTGCCGACGATCCGCACGGTGCCGGGCGGCATACCGCTGATCAGTTGGGCGAAACGCTTCAGGCAATCGAGCCCGCGCTGCATGGATTCTTCGCTGAGTTGACGCTCTTCGTCGATGCCGGCGGCCAGCTGAACCTTCTCCCCGAGACGTTCGAGAATCCGGATTTCGCCGTTCTGGGCCTTGGCCACGACCATGTGAAAGCTGTTGGAGCCCAGGTCGATTGCGGCGATCAGGGACAGATTCTTGGCTTGGGATTGCGGCATGGTCAGGGGGTCTCGGTCGATAACCTCGACATCCTGCCACGATCAAACGCTGCCGCCAACGCGTAGGCGCTGTCGAAGGCTGCGATCTTTTACCGCGGGACACTTGCGGCGTTGCGGATGGCCCCTTCGCGAGCAAGCCCGCTCCCACATTGGTTCGGTGTCGTTCGCAGGATTGTAGGCAACACAAAATCCTTGTGGGAGCGGGCTTGCTCGCGAAGGCGGCCTTGCAGGCACTTAAGATCTCTCAGCCTGCCGCCTCAACCGTCCCGATAAAATTCGCCAGTTCCGCCGTCTGCGGGTTGGCAAACAATACCTTTGGATCCCCCACCTCATGCACCTTGCCATGGTGCATGAACACCAATTTGTCCCCAACCTCGCGGGCAAAGCGCATTTCATGGGTGACCATGATCAGCGTCATGCCCTCCTTGGCCAGTTGCCGGACCACGCTCAGCACTTCGTTGACCAGTTCCGGGTCCAGCGCCGAGGTGATTTCATCGCACAACAGCACCTTCGGCGACATCGCCAGCGCCCGGGCAATCGCCACCCGCTGTTGCTGGCCGCCAGACAGTCGGTCGGGGAAGGCGTCGAATTTTTCCCCCAGCCCCACCCGCTCCAGCATCTGCCGCGCCAGTTCGGCGGCTTTGGCTTTCGGCACTTTCTGCACCACTTGCGGCGCGAGCATGACGTTTTCGCCCACAGTGAGGTGCGGGAACAGATTGAACTGCTGGAACACCATCCCGACTTTCTGCCGCAGGCTGCGCAGGTCGGCGCGGGCGGCGTCGAGGTATTCGCCGTCGACTTCGATCACGCCATCATTGATCGACTCCAGACCATTGAGGGTGCGCAGCAAGGTGGATTTGCCCGAGCCGCTGCGGCCAATGATTGCCACCACCTGGCCTTCGTCGACACTCAGGTCGATGCCTTTGAGCACATGGTGGTCGCCGTAATATTTATGCAGGGCGGAAATTCTAAGCAGAGGCATGCAGTCTCCTTTCCAGGTAGCGCGCACTGAGGGACAAGGGGTAGCAGAGCAGGAAGTAACCGAGCGCCACCAGGCCATAGACCATGAAGGGCTCGAAGGTAGCGTTGGCGAGCATGCCGCCGGTCTTGGTCAGTTCGGTGAAGCCGATGATCGAGGTGACGGCGGTGCCTTTGACCACTTGCACCGAGAAACCCACGGTCGGCGCCACGGCGATGCGCAAGGCTTGCGGCAGGATCACGTAACGCAGTTGCTCCAGCGGATTGAGTGCCAGGCTCGACGAGGCTTCCCACTGGCCATTGGGGATCGAATCGACACAACCGCGCCAGATCTCCGCCAGGTAAGCGCTGGTGAACAGCGTCAAGGCCATCGCCGCGGCCATCCACGGCGAAATCTCCACACCGGCCAACGCCACACCGAAGAACACCAGAAACAGCTGCATCAATAGCGGTGTGCCCTGGAACAGTTCGATGTAGGTGCGGGCGAAGTGGCTGGGCAGGGATTTTTTTGAAATCCGCATCACCATGATCAGCAAGCCGATCAGCCCGCCGCCGATAAACGCCACCAGCGACAATGCCAGGGTCCATTGCAGGCCCGTGAGCAGGTTGCGCAGGATGTCCCAGAAGGTGAAATCGCTCATTGGCTGCTGCTCCTTGCTATGTAGCGCCGGCCGATCCAGTTCAGCAATTGGCGGATCAGCAGCGCCATGCACAGGTAGATCAGTGTGGTCAGGGCATAGGTTTCAAAGGCGCGGAAGTTACGCGATTGAATGAAGTTGGCGGCGAAGCTCAGCTCTTCGGTGGCGATCTGCGAACAGACCGCCGAGCCGAGCATGACGATGATGATCTGGCTGCTCAGGGCCGGCCAGACCTTGCCCAGCGCCGGCAACAGAACCACGTGGCGGAAGGCTTCGAAGCGGGTCATTGCCAGGGCGGCTGCGGCTTCCAGCTGCCCGCGGGGGATCGCTTGAATGCCGGCGCGGATGATTTCGGTCGAATAGGCGCCAAGGTTGATCACCATCGCCAGCACCGCTGCCTGCCATTCGGAAATCTGCAGGCCCAGCGACGGTAAACCGAAGAAGATGAAAAACAACTGCACCAGGAATGGCGTGTTGCGGATCAACTCGACGTAAACCCCGAAAATGCCGGCGAACGGGCGGATGTTCCACGCCCGCACCAGTGCCCCGACGATACCCAGACCGACCCCGAGCACCGCGCCAATGGCTGTCAGCTCAAGAGTGAACAGCGCACCGCGTAGCAGCAGGTCGGTGTTTTCCACCACCGGCAAGAAATCGAACTGATAAGCCATAAGTCGTCTCCGCGAACGATCAGAGATCGGCCGGCAGCGGCTCTTTCAGCCAGGTTTGCGAGTTCTTTTCCAGCGCACCGTCAGCCTTGGCTGTGGCGAGGATGTCGTTGACCTTGCCCAGCAGCGCCGGCTCGTTCTTGTTCACGCCAACGTAAACCGGTGAGTCCTTGAGCTTCACTTTCAGCGCCGGCACGCGTTTCGGGTTTTTCTCACTGATTGCCACCATCACCACGTTGCCACTGGCGATCAGGTCGACTTGCCCTGCGAGGTAAGCGGCGATGGTCGAGTTGTTGTCTTCGAAGCGTTTGATGGTCGCGCCTTCGGGAGCGACTTTGGTCAGCTCGATGTCTTCGATGGCGCCACGGGTGACGCTGATGGTTTTGCCCTTGAGATCGTCCAGGCCCTTGATGGCGGCGTCTGGCGGGCCGAATACGGCGAGGTAGAACGGCGCGTAGGCACGGGAGAAGTCGATGACTTTCTCGCGCTCAGGGTTCTTGCCGAGGCTGGAAATCACCAGGTCGACTTTGCCGGTGGTCAGAAACGGAATGCGGTTGGTGCTGTTGACCGGGGTCAGTTCGAGTTTGACCTTGAGCTGGTCGGCCAGCAGTTGGGCGGTGTCGATGTCCAGGCCGCGAGGTTTCATGTCCGGGCCGACCGAACCGAACGGCGGGAAGTCCTGGGGCACCGCGACTTTGAGGGTGCCGCGCTTGACCACATCCTCCAGACCGTCGGCGTGGGCGGGCGCCTGGCTCAGCATCAGGCTGGCAAACAGAGCGGCGAGGAGGGCACTGTAACGCATGGTCATGGCAAATCTCCGGATCGGCGGGAAGTGATTTCTGCGGATCGACAGAGCACAGGACATGCCAAGATTCGGTTTTGGGGGCCGCAGGCCACGGTTTTGCTGGTGTCGTTCGGTCTTACTGGTCTGAACAGTTGGGTGGCATTTCGCACCCTGATGGCGCACCCGTGAAAATCCCCGAACCCCCATGGGGCACGACTTGCCGGACGCCGCGAATAGCTTTACAACTAGCCGCTCATTGGCCTGGCTCGTCTGAAAAAACCATGAACTCGATCTCCCGCGCCGTACCCGAAGTGGCGCTGCAAGCCATCCGCAAACTGATCACCGAGCAAGGTTTCGGGGCGGGGGATGCCTTGCCCTCGCAACGGGACCTGGCGGTGCAATTGGGGGTCAGTCGGGCGTCGTTGCGTGAGGCGTTATCGTCCCTGAGTGCGCTGGGCGTGATCAGTATCCAGCCGGGCAAGGGCGTGTTTGTGCAATCACCGGTTGATCTGCCCCGGGGCGATGCCGCGCCGGGCTGGCCGTTCGCGGCCCAGGCATCGCCGCTGGACATCTTCCAGTTGCGCTATGCGCTGGAAGGCTTTGCCGCCGGGCTGGCGGCCGTGACCCTGAGCACCGACGATCTTGATGCCCTGGAGGACAATGTCGCCGCCATGCGCACCGAATTGCGTGCCGCCGACTTCGAGGCGGCAGCACGACTGGACTTCGAGTTTCACCGGCGCATCCTCCTGGCCAGCGGCAATCAGGCGATGCTGAGCATTCTGACGGCCAGCGCCGACATCTTCCTGGAGAGCCAGAAGCTACCGTTCATCCGGGCCGAACGGGCGATGGAAACCTGGCAGGAACACCGTAAAATCCTCCGTGCGCTGGCTCGTCGAGCCTCTGGCGCCGCGCAGAAGGCCATGCAGGAGCATGTGCGCAACGCCGCCCTGCGTACCGGAATTGCTTTCGTCGCTCCCGTCACCTCATGACTTGAGCTATACCCAAACTCATGGGCCACCATAGCGAGACTCAATCATCTGCAGCTTCCTGAACGCGGGAAGGGCGGCTATGATGGGCCACGTTTTTTTGCTTACAACCTGGAGACTTCCATGAGCAGCGATCTTATCAAACACGTTAGCGACGCTAGCTTCGAGGCCGACGTACTCAAGGCCGAAGGCGCTGTACTGGTCGACTACTGGGCTGAATGGTGCGGCCCTTGCAAAATGATCGCTCCTGTTCTGGACGAAATCGCTGAGACCTACAAAGGCAAGCTGACCGTAGCCAAGCTGAACATCGACGAAAACCAGGAAACCCCGGCCAAGCACGGCGTACGTGGTATCCCGACGCTGATGCTGTTCAAGAACGGCAACGTCGAAGCCACCAAGGTCGGTGCGCTGTCGAAGTCGCAACTGGCTGCTTTCCTCGACGCCAACATCTAAGCGTTGTTATAAAGCGTCATGAAAAGGCCCCGCATAATGCGGGGCCTTTTCGTTATTGAGGGCTAGACGCTCCGAAACTCAGGTGGTACATTCGGCCCCGCACTGGTTTCTCCACTGCCCCCTGCTAGCCGTCGCCGACGCACTCCTTTTCGAATAAGTACGCGATCCTGTCGCCTTCTCTGCGGCGCGGCCTCATTAAGCCAAAAGCTTAATTTCCCCCCTCCATAAATGATTACGTCATTCCTATATGAATCTGACTGAACTCAAGCAAAAGCCGATTACCGAACTGCTCGAATTGGCCGAACAGATGGGCATAGAAAATATGGCCCGTTCGCGCAAGCAGGACGTGATTTTCTCCCTGCTCAAAAAGCACGCTAAAAGCGGCGAGGAAATCTCCGGTGATGGCGTGCTGGAGATTCTCCAGGACGGCTTCGGCTTCCTGCGCTCCGCTGACGCTTCCTATCTCGCCGGCCCAGACGACATCTACGTCTCGCCGAGCCAGATCCGCCGCTTCAACTTGCGCACCGGTGACACCATCGTTGGCAAGATCCGCCCTCCAAAGGAAGGCGAGCGTTATTTCGCACTGCTCAAGGTCGACACGATCAACTACGATCGTCCCGAGAACGCGAAAAACAAGATTCTCTTCGAGAACCTGACCCCGCTGTTCCCGACCGTGCGCATGAAGATGGAAGCCGGCAACGGTTCCACCGAAGACTTGACCGGTCGTGTCATCGACCTGTGCGCCCCGATCGGCAAAGGCCAGCGCGGCCTGATCGTTGCACCGCCGAAAGCCGGTAAAACGATCATGCTGCAAAACATCGCAGCGAACATCGCACGTAACAATCCTGAAGTTCATCTGATCGTGTTGCTGATCGACGAACGTCCGGAAGAAGTGACCGAAATGCAGCGCACCGTGCGCGGCGAAGTGGTTGCCTCGACGTTCGACGAGCCGCCAACCCGCCACGTGCAGGTTGCCGAAATGGTGATCGAGAAGGCCAAGCGCCTGGTCGAACACAAGAAGGACGTGGTGATCCTGCTCGACTCCATCACCCGTCTGGCGCGTGCCTACAACACCGTGATCCCGAGCTCCGGCAAGGTGCTGACCGGTGGTGTCGATGCCCACGCCCTGGAGAAACCGAAACGTTTCTTCGGCGCTGCACGGAACATCGAAGAAGGCGGCTCGCTGACCATCATCGCTACCGCGCTGGTTGAAACCGGCTCGAAGATGGACGAAGTGATCTACGAAGAGTTCAAAGGCACCGGCAACATGGAACTGCCTCTGGATCGCAAGATCGCCGAAAAGCGTGTGTTCCCGGCCATCAACATCAACCGTTCCGGTACTCGCCGCGAAGAGTTGCTGACGGCCGACGACGAACTGCAGCGTATGTGGATCCTGCGCAAGCTGCTGCACCCGATGGACGAAGTCTCTGCCATCGAGTTCCTGGTCGACAAGCTGAAACAGACCAAGACAAACGACGAGTTCTTCCTGTCGATGAAACGCAAGTAAGTCGCAGAAAGTCAGCAAAAGCCGGGGAAACCCGGCTTTTTGCTATCTGATTTTTGATCAACGGCAGTTCGTGGTTCTGAATAGAGGGGTTCGGCGCTAAACTGCCTGCCCCGAACGCCACGGCCAACACGAGGCTCACGCATGCAGTATCGCGACTTGCGCGACTTTATCAGCGGCCTGGAAAAGCGCGGCGAACTCAAGCGCATCCAGGTTCCAGTGTCCCCAGTGCTCGAAATGACCGAGGTCTGCGATCGCACGTTGCGCGCCAAGGGCCCGGCGCTGCTTTTCGAAAACCCTACCGGCTATGACATTCCAGTACTCGGCAACCTGTTCGGCACCCCCGAGCGCGTGGCGCTGGGCATGGGCGCAGAAGCGGTCAGCGAGTTGCGCGAAATCGGCAAGCTGTTGGCGTTCCTCAAGGAGCCCGAGCCGCCGAAGGGCTTGAAGGACGCCTGGTCCAAGCTGCCGATCTTCCGCAAGATCATTGCCATGGCGCCGAAAGTCGTCAAAGACGCCGTCTGCCAGGAAGTGGTGATCGAAGGCGACGATGTCGATCTGGCAATGTTGCCGGTACAGACCTGCTGGCCGGGCGACGTCGGTCCGCTGATTACTTGGGGGCTGACCGTCACCAAAGGTCCGAACAAGGACCGCCAGAACCTCGGCATCTATCGTCAGCAAGTGATCGGCCGCAACAAGGTGATCATGCGCTGGTTGAGCCACCGTGGCGGCGCGCTGGATTACCGTGAGTGGTGCGAGAAACACCCCGGCCAGCCGTTTCCGGTGTCTGTGGCCCTGGGTGCTGATCCGGCAACCATTCTTGGCGCTGTGACGCCGGTGCCGGACAGCCTCTCCGAATACGCTTTCGCCGGTCTGTTGCGCGGCAATCGCACCGAACTGGTGAAGTGCCGCGGCAACGACCTGCAAGTGCCGGCCACCGCCGAGATCATCCTTGAAGGCGTGATCCATCCGGGCGAAATGGCCGATGAAGGTCCGTATGGCGACCACACCGGCTACTACAACGAAGTCGACAGCTTCCCGGTGTTCACCGTCGAGCGCATCACTCACCGGATCAAACCGATCTACCACAGCACCTACACCGGTCGTCCGCCGGATGAGCCGGCGATTCTCGGTGTGGCGCTGAACGAAGTGTTCGTGCCGATCCTGCAAAAGCAGTTTCCGGAGATCACCGACTTCTACCTGCCGCCCGAAGGCTGTTCGTACCGCATGGCCATCGTGACCATGAAGAAGTCGTATCCTGGGCATGCCAAGCGGGTAATGCTCGGTGTCTGGTCGTTTTTGCGACAGTTCATGTACACCAAGTTCGTTATCGTCACTGACGACGATATCAACGCACGGGACTGGAACGACGTGATCTGGGCCATCACCACGCGCATGGACCCCAAGCGCGACACGGTGATGATCGACAACACGCCGATCGACTACCTCGACTTCGCCTCGCCGGTTTCCGGCCTGGGCTCGAAGATGGGACTCGATGCCACGCATAAATGGCCAGGCGAAACCACCCGCGAGTGGGGCCGGGTCATCGTCAAGGATGAAGCCGTTACCCAACGGATCGATGCCATCTGGAATCAGTTAGGAATAGATTGATGCGTGTAACCTTGCAGCCCTCCGGAGCAGTGCTAGAGATTCTGCCCGGCGAGCGGATTCTCGATGGCGCGCGGCGCCTGGGCTATGAATGCCCGCAAAGCTGTCGTAACGGCAATTGCCATGTGTGCGGCGCGTTGCTGGTGGAAGGGCGGGTCGAACAAGCCGGCGATGTGCGTGACCATGGCGAGTTCTACACTTGCATTGCAGAGCCGCTGGAAGACTGCATCGTGCTGTGGGATGGCGTGCTCGCGCTGGGAGAATTGCCGGTGCGCAGCGTGTCGTGTCAGGTCATTGAATGCAGGGATGTTGGCGGCGATACCTGGCGCGTGCGTCTGCGTGCACCGGCGGGCAAGCCGCCGCGCTATCACGCCGGTCAGTACCTGATGATCGAGCGAGAGAGCGGCGAGAAATCCGCGTTCTCCCTGGCCTCTGCACCGCATTCCGGGCGCGACCTGGAAATTCACGTACTGGCGCGCGAAAGCAGTGCGCTGAGCCTGATCGAACAGCTTCAGCGCAACTCGATGGTGCGCATCGAGATGCCATTCGGCGACACCCATCTGGCGGAATTGCCGGACGGTCCACTGGTACTGATTGCTGCTGGTACCGGCATGGGCCAGATCCACAGCCTGATCGAACATTGCCGGGCCACGGGATTCAAGCATCCGGTGCATCTGTATTGGGGGGTGCGTCGTCCTGAAGACTTTTATGACATCGAACATTGGGATGAATGGGAAAAACTGCCCAATCTGTTCCTGCATAAAGTCGTCAGCGATCAATGCGGCTGGGGAGGGCGCTGCGGCATGTTGCATGAGGCGGTGTGTGAAGATTTCCCTGACCTGAAAGCGCTGCACGTCTACGCCAGCGGCTCTCCGGCCATGGTCTATGGCACGCTGGATGCCCTGGTCGACGCGGGGATGGATGCCCATCAGATGCGCGCGGATGTGTTCGCCTACGCCCCCCGATCTTGATCCTCGATCTTAATTCGTTATAACTCCCCATATAGCCGATCGGTATTTATAGATTTATATAAATGCCGGTAGGTTATATCTCATTCAGGCAATACGTTTCGAACTCCGCCATGGCACTTAAATTGCCTTGATCCATATGTGCCTTATTGTTACAGCGGTGCGTTCTATTAAGTAATTCTTTACCCGCGGGGAGCTGAACGCTATTCGCCATGAGCGCCATTGAATCTGCTTTTTTGAATCTGGCTTACCCTCCGCGGCTCGATCTGGGGCCGCAGCTTACGCACGAACAATTGCTCAGCTCGATGCAATCGACCATGGCGCGCCACAAGGGTGGGCCGGTCTGGCTATTCGCTTATGGTTCGCTGATCTGGCGCCCTGAATGTGCAGCGGTTGAGCGAGTGCGCGGTCGCGTGCATGGCTACCATCGCGGTTTGTACCTGTGGTCCCACGAACATCGCGGTACACCGGAAGTGCCCGGGCTGGTGTTTGGCCTGGATCGTGGCGGCTCATGCAGCGGGTTTGCCTATCGCTTGCCCGAAGAACAACTCGAAGCTTCGCTTTATGCGCTCTGGCAGCGTGAAATGCCATTCCCGTCCTATCGCCCACACTGGCTCAACTGCCGTCTTGAAGACGGAAACCAGGTTCAGGCATTGGGATTCGTTTTGGAGCGGCACCTGCCCAGCTATGCCGGCAACTTGCCGGATCATGTGCTGAGCCAGGTGTTCGAAAGCGCTTGCGGGCGTTACGGCACCACGCGCGAATATGTCGAGCAGACCGCGCACGCCCTGCGTAGCCACGCCATGCCAGACCGGAATCTGGAGGCGCGGCTCAAGCGCTGTAAATCAAAGGCCGATCAGGCGATCGCTTCGCGGCTCTGACTGGCGACGTTCTTATGACCCAAGGTGGGTGCCAGAAACGCCATCGCCAGCAGGCAGGCGACGACCAGCAGGATGAAGCCGCCATCCCAGCCGAAATAGTCCACCGTGTAGCCCATCAGGGCACTGGCCGCGACTGAACCACCCAGGTAACCAAACAAACCGGTAAAGCCCGCGGCCGTTCCTGCAGCTTTCTTCGGAACCAGCTCCAGCGCCTGCAGGCCGACCAGCATCACCGGGCCATAGATCAGGAAGCCGATGGCGAACAGCGAGATCATGTCGACCATCGGATTGCCCGGCGGATTCAGCCAGTAAACGATCGTCGCAACGGTCACCAGTGCCATGAACACCATGCCCGTCAGGCCACGGTTGCCCCGGAAGATCTTGTCCGACATCCAGCCGCATAGCAGTGTGCCGGGAATGCCTGCCCACTCGTACAGGAAGTAAGCCCAGGACGTCTTGTCGAAGTCGAAGTGCTTGACCTCTTTGAGGTAGGTCGGCGCCCAATCCAGAATGCCGTAGCGCAGCAAGTAGACGAAGACGTTGGCCAGCGCGATGAACCAGAGCATTTTGTTGCGCAGCACGTATTTGACGAAGATGTCCTTGGCGCTGAATTCTTCTTCGTGGCTGGCGTCGTAGCCTTCCGGGTAGTCGTTCTTGTACTTCTCGATAGGCGGCAAGCCCGTCGATTGCGGGGTATCGCGCATGACAATGAAGGCAAACACAGCGACCAGCAACGCCACCGCTGCCGGTACGTAGAACTTGCTGTGCCAGTCGTTGAACCAACCCATGCCGAGTATCGCCAGCGGGCCGATCAAGCCGCCGCCAACGTTATGCGCGGTGTTCCAGACCGAAACCACACCGCCGCGTTCCTTCTGCGACCACCAGTGCACCATGGTGCGCCCGCTCGGTGGCCAGCCCATGCCTTGCGCCCAGCCGTTGATGAACAACAGGATGAACATCATGGTCACGCTGGACGTTGCCCACGGTGCGAAACCGAAAACGAACATCACCCCGGCGGACACTATCAGGCCAAAAGGCAGGAAGTAACGAGGGTTGGAGCGGTCGGACACGATGCCCATCAGAAACTTGGAAAGGCCGTAGGCGATCGCAATCGCCGACATCGCCACCCCGAGCTGGCCTTTTGTATAGCCTTGAGCGATTAGATCCGGAAATGCCAGGGTGAAGTTCTTGCGCAGCAGGTAGTAACCCGCATAGCCAATGAAAATCCCGGCGAAGATCTGCCAGCGAAGGCGTCGGTAGGTGCTGTCTATTTTTTCTTCAGGCAATGGAGCCTGATGTGCGGCAGGACGAAAGAAAGCAAACATTCAAGAGCTCCAGATTTCTTGTTTTGACTGCGGATGCGAATGTTACAGTTTCGTTACCGAAAATAGCACCGGTTCGCATCGGCCAAACAGTGGAAATGTTGGAGATTGCATGTTCTTTTATGAACATGTCGCTCAGGTATAAATGAAGGGCGGTATGGGGATGGCGGAATCGGGTCGCAGGGTTGCGACCCGGTTTGGGTCAAGCAGGTCAGGTAAACAATCAGCGAACCTGAACTACCACTTTCCCGACCGCCTTGCGCTGGCCAAGATCATTGATCGCCTGGGCCGCGTTGCTCAGGGGATACACCTGAGACACTAGCGGCTTCAACTTGCCCTCTGCAAACCAGCCAAACAACTGCTGGAAGTTTGTCGCGTTGTCCTGTGGTTGGCGCTGGGCAAAGGAGCCCCAGAACACGCCGACTACCGCGGCGCCTTTGAGCAGTGCCAGGTTCACTGGCAGCTCC
The DNA here is from genome assembly GCF_000282495.1 of Pseudomonas sp. GM79. GTDB lineage: Bacteria > Pseudomonadota > Gammaproteobacteria > Pseudomonadales > Pseudomonadaceae > Aquipseudomonas. The sequence goes on along the minus strand of NZ_AKJE01000112.1, from coordinate 21,277 downwards.
GGGATTCGTCCACTGGCGAAACCGACCACCAGTAGACGGCCGTTCCAGGCAATGGCGCGGATCGCCTGGTCGAACAGGTCGCCGCCCACTGGATCGTAGATCACGTCGGCGCCCTGGCCGTCGGTCAGGCGTTTGATCTCGTCCTTGAGGCTGGTTTCGCTGTAGTTGATCAACTCATCGGCGCCGGCAGCCTTGGCCACCGCGAGTTTTTCTGCGCTGCTGGCGGCGGCTATAACGCGAGCCCCCATGGCTTTGCCGATTTCTACAGCGGCCAGACCGACACCACCGGAAGCGCCGAGCACCAGCAAGGTTTCGCCAGGTTGCAGGTTGCCCCGTTGCTTGAGGGCGTGCATCGAAGTGCCGTAGGTCATGCTGAATGCGGCGGCGGTGTTGAAGTCCATTGATGCCGGGATCGGCAGCACGTTGTAGCCCGGCACCGCGACCTGCTCGGCAAAACTGCCCCAGCCAGTCAGGGCCATGACCCGGTCACCGACCTTGAGGTGACTGACCTTCTCGCCCACTGCGCTGACCACGCCGGCCGCTTCGCCACCCGGAGAAAACGGGAAGGGCGGCTTGAACTGATATTTGCCCTCGATGATCAACGTGTCCGGGAAATTCACCCCAGCCGCATGCACGTCCAGCAGGATTTCATTCTTCTTCGCGACAGGACTGGCGACGTCTTCCAGCACCAGCGATTCGGCAGGGCCGAAGGCTTTGCACAGCACGGCTTTCATCAGGGCTATTCCTTTGGGAGTGATGGCCGATAAGTGTAGGTGTGTGAGTCATTGGGTCAACGAGCATGCCCGACCCTGATAGTCAGCCATAAGCTTGTGCTTGAGCGGCGGGCCGTTATGCTTGGCCGCAAACCGGATAAGGAGCGAATTGTGAAAGCGTGGATCATGTTGATGCTGGCCCTGTCTCTGCCTGTGGCAGCGCTGGCCGAAGAAGCCAAAGAAGGTGAAGCTCCGAAGGTCAACTACATCACCCTGAGCCCGCCATTCGTGGGCAACTATGGGCTGGACGGCACGCCGAAGCTCAAGGTCTACAAGGCCGATGTGGCGTTGCGGGTGACCGGTGACGAGGCGACCAAAGCGGTAAAGGCCAATGAGCCATTGATCCGTAATCAGCTGGTGGCGTTGTTTGCACAGCAGACCACTGAAGCCATGAACAACGTTGAAGCCAAGGAAAAGCTGCGTCAGGAAGCCTTGAAGCAGACCCAGCAAGTGATGAACGACGAGACTGGCAAGCCGGTGGTTGAGGATTTGTTGTTCAACAACCTTATTATTCAGTAAGACGTTTGTTGTCTGGGCTGTCCCCTTCGCGAGCAAGCCCGCTCCCACATTAAACCGAGTTGCTGGATAAGTACGCGGTCAACTGTGGGAGCGGGCTTGCTCGCGAAGGCATTCTTGCTGTCGCTGCATCGCTCATGCCCGTAATGCAATCACCGCCGCCCATTGCTCAGCGGTGACGGGCATCACCGATAGCCGCGAACCCTTCTGCACCAGTGGCATCTCAGCCAGCGCCGTTTGCTGCTTCAGATAATCGAGCTTCAGCACCTTGGGAAACGTCTCGACGTGAGCAACATCAATCGCGCTCCAGGCGTTTTTCTCGGTGGTGGCCTTCGGATCGAAGTAATGACTCTCCGGCTCCAGTGCCGTCGGGTCCGGGTACGCGGCCTCGACAATCTTGCCGATCCCGGCAATCCCCGGCTCCGGGCAGCTGGAGTGATAGAAGAAAAACTCGTCGCCCACCGCCATGGCCCGCAGAAAGTTGCGCGCCTGGTAGTTGCGAACCCCGTCCCAGCGCGCTCGGCCAAGCTTCTCCAGGTCTTTGATCGAGAGTTCGTCAGGCTCGGATTTCATCAGCCAATAGGCCATGGTTTTGCTCCTTGCGAGGTGAGTGGGCAAGCGGTCAGGCAATTTTATGACAAACCGACAGTCGGTTGACGCCAGCGTTTGCGTGTCGGTTCACGTTGTCGCAAAATGCCGGCCTTCTAAGCTTGACGCTGCTGCACGGCCTACACCTACAACGGAAACCGCTGCTGTCATCGTGTTGATGTGCCTTTGGGGGGGCAATCGATGAAACGCAAACCGGATTTACTATGGATTTTGGTTATTTTGTTCGGCCTGGGTGTCGTGACCACCGGCTATGCCCAAAGCCTGTGGAACGCCAAGCCCGATGCTCCGGTCGAGATCTCGCAGCAACAGCCGTCGGCCTTCAAGCGCTGAACCTGTCTTTCGACGCCGCTGAAATCAGTGGCGTCTAGTCCGCGAAATACCATGCCTTGTCCGTGACCGTTCCCTGCAGCGGTACATCCCAGCTCGCCTGAGCCAATCGTTGAACCTTCTGACATTCATGGGCCAGGCCCAGCAGTGTCGGCTTGCGCCAGTTTTTGCGGCGCGCCAGGTACGCCAGGCTTCGATCGTAGAAACCACCGCCCATTCCCAGGCGTCCGCCGACATCGTCAAACCCCACCAGCGGCAACAACACCAGATCCAGCGCCCAGACCTTGCGTTGTCGGGCGATGTTGTGCCGTGGTTCGGGGATGCGAAAACGGTTGGGTTTGAGCTTTTCGCCGGGGCGTATCCGCTGGAACACCATTTTGGTTCGCGGCCAGGCACTGAGCACCGGCAGATACGTCACCTTGCCCCGACGTTGCGCGGCACGCATCAGCAGGCGCGGATCGATTTCACCGTCGTTGGGCAAGTACAGGGAGATGTGTTTTGCGCGGCGGAACAGCGGGTGCTGGATCAATTGCTTATACAGCCCGCGAGCGGCCTCGCGCTGCTGACTGGGTGTCAGTGCGCGGCGGGCCTTGCGCAGCATGCGTCGAAGTTGCGGGCGGGGCAGCAGCGCAGGTTCGGTCATGGATCAGGGCTTCAGAAGTGCGGGTACTGAAGCGTACCCGTAAAAAAGCCGATGCCGGTATGAAAACCGGCATCGGACTGAAATAAGGCTCCCCGGATGAACCGCTGTCGACTTAGCCCTTGAACCCGAAAGTTCAAGGTGGAAGATGCAGTAGGCTTTAAGGCTTTCCGTCTAGCGGACATGCACACCAGCCCAACGTGCAACCTCCAAGGTAGTGCGAATCGGCTCAGGGACGTCGTCAACTGGCAAGCACCCCAGGGAGTGATGCGAGTATACCCCAAGCGGTTTCGCGTTTCAGCCCTTGGTGACATCCGGATCGGTCGACAGCGCCAGATCGACGCGGTCCAGCAGGTCGCGAACCTGCTCACGGGTCGAGCCGCTGGCCTGCACATCCGGGCGTTCATCCTTGTGCAGAAGATCGTGCGTGATGTTCAGGGCGGCCATCACGGCGATGCGGTCGGCGCCGATGACTTTGCCACTGCTGCGGATTTCGCGCATCTTGCCGTCCAGGTAACGGGCAGCGCTCACCAGGTTGCTGCGCTCTTCCTGGGGGCAAATGATCGAATATTCTTTGTCGAGGATCTGCACGGTAACGCTATTGCTTGAACTCATGAGTCTTGCTCCAGGGCCTTGAGGCGCGAAATCATCGATTCGACCTTACGCCGGGCGATTTCATTTTTTTCAATGAGGTGCGCGCGTTCCTCGCGCCAGGTCTTTTCCTGAGCTAATAGGAGTCCATTCTGACTCTTTAGTTGCTCGACTCGAGTAATTAGCAGCTCGAGTCTGGCCATCAGCGCTTGCAGGTCGGTGTCTTCCATTTTGTCCACTGGTTGTGTCTGATGCGTGATAGCTGGCGGACAGCCTTTAATAGTCTTGGCGAGTCTGTCGATGTAGGATACAAGGCCTTCATTCTAGACATAGCGCCGTCTGGCGCCTAGCTGCCCATGCCCATTCAGAATTCTCCGTACCAAGCCTTTGCCACCCTGCTGAGCACCAGCGGCCATCCCGTCTCGCCTGCCGAACTGCACGGCCTGTTGCTCGGTCGCAGTTGCGCCGGTGCCGGCTTCGAAGCCGACAGCTGGTTGGCCGACGCCGCCGAGCTGCTCGAAGGCGAGCCGCAAGACAACGTTCGCAACGCCTTGATCGGCCTGCAAGAGATGGTCAAGGGCGAGCTTACCAGCGACGACATGACCGTTGTTCTGCTGCTGCCGACCGACGACGCGCCGCTCACCGAGCGCGCGGCTGCACTGGGCCAGTGGTGCCAGGGCTTTCTTACCGGCTTCGGTCTGACCCGCCGCGAATATGCCTTGAGCACTGAAGCCACCGAAGTGCTGCAGGATCTTGCCGCCATTGCCCAGGTACAGGACGCGCTGGAAGAGTCCGACGACGGCGAAAGCGACTACATGGAAGTGATGGAGTACCTGCGCGTCGCTCCGTTGCTGCTGTTCACCGAAACCAAGAAAACCGACGAAGCGGCTGCCAAACCGTCGTTGCATTAATCGCGTGCCAGGGAAAGCCGTCTGCCCATGATTCATATCCCGAAATCGGAATACAGCCGTCGCCGCAAGGCGCTGATGGCGCAGATGGAACCCAACAGCATCGCCATCCTGCCCGCCGCCGCGGTGGCCATCCGCAACCGTGACGTCGAGCACGTCTACCGTCAGGACAGCGATTTCCAGTACCTCAGCGGTTTTCCCGAGCCTCAAGCCGTCATCGTCTTGATGCCCGGCCGTGAGCACGGCGAATACGTGCTGTTTTGCCGGGAACGTAATGCCGAACGGGAATTGTGGGACGGACTGCGCGCCGGCCAGGAAGGCGCGATCCGCGACTTCGGCGCCGACGACGCATTCCCCATCACCGACATCGACGACATCCTGCCGGGCCTGATCGAAGGCCGTGACCGGGTGTACTCGGCCATGGGCAGCAATCCGGAATTCGATCGGCACCTGATGGACTGGATCAACGTGATCCGCTCTAAAGCGCACCTCGGCGCCCAGCCGCCGAACGAATACGTTGCCCTGGATCATCTGCTTCACGACATGCGCCTGTATAAATCGGCGGCAGAAGTGAAGGTAATGCGCGAAGCCGCACGGATTTCCGCCCAGGCCCATATTCGTGCGATGCAGGCCAGCCGTGCCGGTTTGCATGAGTTCAGCCTCGAAGCCGAGCTCGATTACGAGTTTCGCAAGGGCGGGGCGAAGATGCCGGCTTACGGTTCGATCGTCGCCGCCGGGCGCAACAGCTGCATCCTGCATTACCAGCAGAATGACGCGGTGCTCAAGGACGGCGATCTGGTGCTGATCGACGCCGGTTGCGAGATTGACTGCTACGCCAGCGACATCACTCGCACCTGGCCGGTCAATGGCAAGTATTCACCGGAGCAGAAGGCGATTTACGAGTTGGTGCTGGCTTCCCAGGAAGCCGCGTTTGCTGAAATCGCACCGAACAAACACTGGAATCAGGCACACGAAGCCACGGTCCGGGTGATTACCGCCGGTCTGGTGACGTTGGGCCTGTTGCAGGGCGACGTCGACGAGTTGATCGCCAGCGAAGCCTATAAAGCGTTTTACATGCACCGCGCCGGCCACTGGCTGGGCATGGATGTGCACGACGTTGGCGAGTACAAGGTCGGCGGCGAATGGCGCGTGCTGGAAGTCGGCATGGCGCTGACGGTCGAGCCGGGCATTTACATTGCGCCGGACAACCAGAACGTGGCGAAGAAATGGCGCGGCATTGGCGTGCGCATCGAGGACGACGTGGTGGTCACTAAAACCGGTTGTGAAATCCTGACGAACGGCGTGCCGAAAACGGTCGCCGACATCGAGGCATTGATGGCCGCAGCACGGACACAAGCGGCATGAGTCGAGTCAATCTGGCAATCATCGGCGGTGGCCTGGTCGGCGCCAGTCTGGCATTGGCGTTGCAGGCCGGGGCCAAGGCCCGCGGCTGGAAGATCGTGCTGATCGAACCGTTTGCCCCCGGCGACAGCTATCAACCGAGTTATGACGCCCGCTCTTCGGCGCTGTCCTTTGGTGCCCGGCAGATTTATCAACGGTTGGGCGTGTGGCAGGAAATCTCCCGCCGCGCCGAGCCGATCAAGCAGATTCATGTCTCCGACCGTGGACGTTTCTCCACCGCACGGCTGTCGGCGATGGAAGAGGGCGTTCCGGCGTTGGGTTATGTGGTGGAAAACGCCTGGCTCGGCCAATGCCTCTGGCACAGTCTGGACAAGGACGTGATCAGTTGGCGTTGCCCGGCGGAGGTCACCGGCATGGAACCGCTGACCGACGGCTATCGCCTGACGCTCAATGATGAAACTCTGGTGGAATGCGACCTCGCGGTGCTCGCCGATGGCGGCCGTTCCGGCTTGCGTGAGCAACTGGGAATCGGCATCAAGAAACGCCCGTATAACCAGAGCGCGCTGATCGCCAACATCACCCCCAGCGAAGCGCACAACGGCATGGCCTTCGAACGCTTCACCGACGACGGCCCGATGGCCTTGCTGCCGCTTCCGGAAAACCGCTGCGCTTTGGTCTGGACCCGTCTGGGCATGGACGCGCAACGACTGGCAGCCCTTGATGACCGCAGCTTTCTCACTGAGCTACAGGGCATCTTCGGTTATCGTCTCGGCACGCTGAAACAGGTCGGCGCACGGCATTTGTATCCGCTGTCGCTGATCGAAGCCGAGGAACAAGTCCGCCCGCATCTGGCGATCCTAGGCAACGCCGCCCACAGCCTGCATCCGATTGCCGGGCAAGGGTTCAACCTGTCGTTGCGTGACGCCCAGGCGCTGGCCGACAGTTTGTTGGGTAGCGAGACATCGCCCGGTGATTTCGCCACCTTGCAAGCCTATCGCGAGCGTCAGCGCATGGATCAGAAACTGACCGTGGGCTTCTCCGATCAGGTCACCCGGTTATTCGGCAGCACTCAGCCGCTGGTTTCCCTGGGCCGCAACATTGGGCTGCTTGGCCTAGATCTGCTGCCGCCGGCCAAACGCTGGTTCGCCCGGCAGGCCATGGGCCTGGGTACGCGTCCCGATGACTAAGCGAAAGCCGGGCAGGGTGCACCTGCAAGTCGATATTCACGACGGCGCGAGCACTTGGGTGACGCGCGTCGGAAAAAAACTTTATAAGCGGCTCAAGCCGCAAGCGAGACAGGCTTAAAGCATGGAAATGCGCGCAGATCTGCTGATTGTCGGGGCCGGAATGGTCGGCAGCGCCCTGGCGCTGGCGTTACAAAACAGTGGGCTTGAAGTCCTGCTGCTGGACGGTAGTCCCCTGAGCGTCAAACCCTTCGATGGGCAGGCTCCGTTCGAACCGCGGGTGAGCGCTTTGTCGGCGGCCAGCCAGCGAATACTCGAACGTCTGGGCGTTTGGGATGGCATCGTCAGCCGGCGCAGCAGCCCCTATACGGACATGCATGTCTGGGATGGCAGCGGCACTGGGCAGATCCATTTCTCGGCGACCAGCGTGCATGCCGAAGTGCTCGGGCATATCGTCGAGAACCGCGTGGTTCAGGACGCTTTGCTCGACCGACTGCACGACTGCGATCTCGGGATGCTGGCCAATGCGCGTCTGGAGCAGATGCGTCGCTCCGGTGACGACTGGTTGCTGACCCTGGCCGATGGCCGCACCTTGCGGGCACCTTTGGTGATCGCGGCGGATGGCGCCAACTCGGCCGTTCGGCGCCTGACCGGTGTTGCGACTCGCGAATGGGATTACATGCACCACGCGATCGTTACCAGCGTGCGCAGCTCAAAACCCCATCGAATGACTGCGTGGCAACGATTCACTGACAACGGTCCGCTGGCGTTTCTGCCGCTGGAGCGGGACGGTCAACAGGATTGGTGCTCGATCGTCTGGTCGACCACGCCGAGTGAAGCCGAACGCCTGATGGCGCTGGATGACGAAGGCTTCTGCAAGGAGCTGGAACGGGCCTTTGAAGGCTGCCTTGGCACGGTGCTCAGCGTCGACCCGCGTTTGTGTGTGCCGCTGCGTCAGCGTCATGCCAAACGGTATGTGGCTGAAGGACTGGCGTTGATCGGCGACGCGGCCCACACCATTCATCCGCTGGCCGGGCAGGGCGTGAACCTCGGTTTCCTCGATGCCGCGGTGCTGGCCGAAGTGCTGCTGCAAGCGGCCGCGCGTGGCGAGCGGTTGGCGGACGTGAAAGTGCTCAGTCGCTACGAGCGTCGGCGCATGCCCCACAACCTGGCGTTGATGGCGGCAATGGAAGGGTTCGAGCGGTTGTTCCAGGCCGATCCGTTGCCGGTACGCTGGTTGCGTAATACCGGGTTGAAGATGGTCGATCAGATGCCCGAGGCCAAGGCGTTGTTCGTGCGTGAAGCGCTTGGGTTGATTGGGGATTTGCCGGCACTTGCCAAGGCCTGAGATCTTCGTTGGGGCTGATGGACTCTTCGCGAGCAAGCCCGCTCCCACACTGGAATGCATTTCAAATGTGGGAGCGGGCTTGCTCGCGAAGGCGGCGGCACATTCAACGCACCTTCCAAAACCGTGCAACATCCGGTAACTCCTCCACTCACTGTTCGATTGAGAAGCGAAATGTGAGTCCTTATCATTTGGCCCTACTTTCCCCATTTCGAGAGACCGCTTCCATGTTGGCACCCAAGCGTCTACTGACCGCACTGGCCCTGACCCTGATTGGCTGCACCGCCGCCCAGGCCGCCGACGAGGTGGTGGTTTACTCCTCGCGTATCGATGAGTTGATCAAGCCAGTCTTCGATGTCTACACCCAGAAAACCGGCGTGCAGGTGAAATTCATCACCGACAAGGAAGCGCCGCTGATGCAGCGGATCAAGGCCGAGGGCGAAAACGCCACTGCCGATCTGCTGCTGACCGTCGATGCCGGCAACCTCTGGCAGGCCGAGCAGATGGGCATCCTCCAGCCGTTCACTTCCAAGGTGATCGACGCCAACATCCCGCTGCAATACCGCGCTTCCTCCCATGCCTGGACCGGCCTCAGCCTGCGGGCACGGACCATCGCCTACTCCACCGACCGGGTGAAACCCGGTGAGCTGACCACCTACGAGGCGCTGGCCGACAAGCAGTGGGAAGGCCGCCTGTGCCTGCGCACGGCGAAGAAGGTCTACAACCAGTCCCTGACCGCCACGATGATCGAAGTCCATGGCGCCGAGAAAACCGAGAAAATCCTCAAGGGCTGGGTCAATAACCTGTCCACCGACGTGTTCTCCGACGACATTGCCGTGCTGGAGGCGATCAACGCCGGCCAGTGCGACGTCGGCATCGTCAACACTTACTACTACGGCCGTCTGCACAAACAGAAGCCGGACCTGCCGGTGAAGCTGTTCTGGCCGAATCAGGGCGACCGTGGCGTGCACGTCAACCTGTCGGGCATTGGCCTGACCAAACACGCGCCACACCCAGAAGCGGCCAAAGCGCTGGTGGAGTGGATGACCACGCCTGAAGCGCAGAAGATTTTCGCTGACGTGAACCAGGAATTCCCGGCCAACCCTGCCGTTCAGCCTTCAGCTGAAGTAGCGAGCTGGGGCAAGTTTGTGGCTGACACCTTGCCGGTGGAAATCGCTGGCAAGCGTCAGGCTGAAGCGATCCGGATGATGGATCGGGCTGGCTGGAACTGAGTCTGCTGTTTTAAAGGTCAAAAGATCGCAGCCTGTGGCAGCTCCTACCGGGTGTACATCATCCCAATGTAGGAGCTGCCGAAGGCTGCGATCTTTTTGCATTTTTTCCTTACACTTCACGATTTCCTCGCGAGACAACCTTCCTTGGCCCACCCCGCCCAACGCCGCTGGTATCCCCTGGTCTTCGCCATTGCTGCGCTGGTCTTGCTGCCCCTGAGCGTTCTGCTTTTTTCCTGGCAAATCATCGATCAGCAGATCTGGTCCCACCTGTGGGACACCCAGATGCCGCGACTTCTGGGCAATACCCTCACGCTGGTACTCGGCGTCGGTTTCGGCGTAACGCTGCTGGGCGTCAGCCTGGCCTGGCTCACAAGCCTCTGCGAATTCCCCGGGAGGCGTTGGCTGGACTGGGCGCTGATGTTGCCCTTTGCGATTCCTGCTTATGTGCTGGCATTTGTCTTCGTTGGCCTGCTGGATTTTGCCGGTCCCGTGCAAACCTTGCTGCGCGAATGGTTCGGCAGCGGCCTGAGGCTGCCCCGAGTGCGCTCCACCGGCGGTGTGATTCTGGTGCTGGTGCTGGTTTTCTATCCGTACGTTTACTTGTTGGCGCGTAGCGCATTCCTGGCTCAGGGCAAAGGCTTGATGGAAGCGGCGCGAGTCCTTGGGCAATCCCCATGGCAGGCGTTCTGGCGGGTTGCGTTGCCGATGGCACGTCCAGCCATTGGCGCGGGCGTGGCGTTGGCGCTGATGGAAACCCTGGCGGATTTCGGTGCCGTGTCGGTGTTCAACTTCGATACGTTCACCACCGCTATCTACAAAACCTGGTACGGCTTTTTCAGTCTTTCCACGGCCGCGCAACTGGCCAGCCTGTTGCTGTTGGTGGTGATGGTCGTGCTGTATGGCGAGCGTCGTGCTCGTGGGGCCAATCGGGCGAGCAACGAACGACCGCGGGTCAAGGCGTTGTATCACCTGCGTGGGGTCAAGGCGCTGGCGGCCATGAGCTGGTGTGGTCTGGTATTTGCCTGCGCCTTCGTCATTCCCGTGCTGCAATTGATGGTGTGGTTCTGGCAACGTGGGCGCTTCGATCTGGATGAGCGTTATGCAGGATTGATCATCCATACCTTGTACCTGGGCGGCATAGCGGCGTTGATCACCGTCAGTGTCGCTCTGGTGCTGGCCTTTGCCCGTCGATTGGCGCCGACCCGGGCGATCCGTTCCGGCATCAGTCTGGCCAACCTTGGCTACGCCTTGCCGGGCTCGGTGCTGGCGGTGTCGATCATGCTGGCGTTCAGTTACCTGGATCGCGAACTGGTGATCCCGCTGTCGGGATGGCTTGGCGGCGCGGGCAAACCGTTACTGCTGGGCAGTCTGTCGGCGTTGTTGCTGGCCTATCTGGTGCGTTTTATCGCGGTGGCTTATGGACCGCTGGAAAGCAGCCTGGCGCGAATACGGCCCTCTTTGCCCGAAGCAGCACGTAGCCTTGGCGTCAGTGGGCCACGACTGTTTTTCAAAGTGTATCTACCGCTGCTGCTGCCGGGCACGTTGAGCGCGGCGTTGCTGGTGTTCGTCGATGTGCTCAAGGAAATGCCCGCGACCCTGCTGATGCGCCCGTTTGGCTGGGACACGCTGGCGGTGCGGATCTTTGAAATGACCAGCGAAGGCGAGTGGGCGAGGGCTTCGTTGCCGGCACTGACCCTGGTGTTGGTCGGGTTGTTACCGGTCATCGGATTGATCCGACGTTCGGCGCATCGAAACGCGTAGGTGTCAGTCCTACACCTTGCGGCTACAATGCGCGGCATTCGGTGCGGTCCGTCCTCGGATCGGGTTGCTGAAATCGGCTGAAAGCCTTTTATTTCAAGGCATTTCATCCCGTGCAGCGCCTGCCCGCACCTTCGCCACGCCCGGAAGGAGAAACCCATGGGACAGCGTACGCCTCTGTACGACCTTCATCTCGCCCTCGGCGCGAAGATGGTCGATTTTGGCGGTTGGGATATGCCTCTGCATTACGGCTCGCAGGTTGAGGAACACCATCAGGTGCGCCGCGATTGCGGGGTTTTCGATGTATCCCACATGACCGTGATCGATGTTGACGGCCCCCAGGCCAAGGCCTGGCTTCAGTATTTACTGGCCAATGACGTCGAGCGTCTGCACAGCCCCGGCCGTGCCTTGTACAGCGCCATGCTCAACGAGCACGGCGGCATCGTCGACGACATGATCGTCTATCGTCTCGAGGAAGGTTATCGCCTGGTGGTGAACGCCTCCACTCGTAATCAGGACCTGGCCTGGATGCAAGCTCATCTCGGCGACTTCGATGTGCGGCTCAACGAGCGCTCCGAGCTGGCGATGCTGGCCATTCAAGGACCTCACGCCCGGCACAAGATTGCCGAACTGGTGACTCAGTCCCGTGGCACGCTGATTCAGCAGCTCAAATATTTCGAAGGTCAGACTGACGGTGACTGGTTCATCGCGCGCACCGGTTACACCGGTGAGGATGGTCTGGAAATCGTGTTGCCGGCCGATCAGGCACCGGGCTTCTTCAACGATCTGGTGGGCGCGGGTATTTCCCCGATCGGCCTCGGTGCCCGCGATACCTTGCGTGTCGAAGCCGGCATGAACCTCTACGGCCAGGACATTCATCAAGAAGTTTCGCCTTTGGCCTCCAACATGGCCTGGAGCATTGCCTGGGAACCGGCCACGCGCCAGTTCATTGGCCGCACTGCCCTGGAAGCCGAACAGGCCGATGGCGTACAGCACAAACTGGTGGGTCTGGTCCTGGAAGAGCGTGGGGTTTTGCGCGCGCATCAGGTGGTTCGCATCGCCGATGTTGGCGAAGGGGAGATCACCAGTGGTAGTTTCTCTCCTACGCTTAGCAAGTCGATTGCACTGGCGCGCGTACCGGTGGCCACCGCCGACCGCGCCGAAGTGGAAATCCGTGGCAAGTGGTACCCGGTTCGAGTGGTCAAACCGACCTTCGTACGCCACGGCAAAACCTTGATCTAACTTTTTTTTGGCGGGCAATGACCGCTGACATTTTTCTTGAGGACACAGAACATGAGCGAAATCCCTGTCGACCTGCGTTTTGCCGAAAGTCACGAATGGGCCCGTCTAGACCATGATGGCGGCGTGAAAGTGGGTATTTCAGACCACGCTCAGGAAGCCTTGGGTGACGTAGTGTTCGTTGAGCTGCCGGAAATCGGCAAAGTGTTCGCTGCCGGTGAGGCTGCGGGTGTCGTCGAGTCGGTCAAGGCTGCGTCGGATATCTACTCGCCAGTTTCCGGCACAGTCATTGCTGTCAACGAAGAGTTGGCCAACAACCCGGAACTGGTCAACAGCGCGCCTTATGACAGCTGGTTCTTCAAGCTCGAGCCAAGCGATACCTCCGAGCTGGACAATCTGCTGCTCGATGCAGGTGCCTACAAGGACGTCATCGGCGAGTAAGCCTTCAGCGTTACCTCAAAGCCCCGATTATCCGGGGCTTTTTTGTATCTGCCATCTTGATGCGCTGAGGACTAAATGTGGGAGCGGGCTTGCTCGCGAAAGCTATTAATCATTCAGCGTATAGGGCGACTGACCCACCGCTTTCGCGAGCAAGCCCGCTCCCACAGGGTAAGTGTCAAGCTCCCCACAGGCTCGCTGTCGGCAGCGACTGCTATGCTGGTTTGACCGCATTGCATCGACGCCGAGCGCCAGTCAAGAGAGAGCCCGTCATGTCCCAGTTGCCGTCCTTGAGCCAGTTACGCGACCCCAATACCTTCCTGCGCCGCCATCTGGGCCCCGATGCCGCCGAGCAGCAGGCGATGCTCGACAGCCTCGGTCTTGGCAGCCGGGTCGAACTGATCGAGCAGACGGTACCGCCGGGAATCCGCCTCAACCGGCCGCTGGACTTGCCGCCGGCCCTCGACGAAGAAGCCGCGCTGGCCAAGCTGCGGGGTTACGCCGAGCAGAACCAGGTCTGGACCAGCCTGATCGGCATGGGATACCACGGCACTCTCACGCCGGCCGTCATCCTGCGCAACGTGCTGGAAAATCCCGGTTGGTACACCGCCTATACCCCCTATCAACCGGAGATCGCTCAAGGCCGGCTCGAAGCGTTGCTGAATTTCCAGCAACTGACCATCGACCTGACCGGCCTGGAACTGGCCAACGCCTCGCTGCTGGATGAAGCCACGGCGGCAGCCGAGGCCATGGCGCTGGCCAAGCGCGTGGCCAAATCCAGAAGTAACCTGTTTTTCGTCGATGAGAATTGCCACCCGCAGACCATTTCCGTCGTGCGGACCCGGGCCGAAGGGTTTGGTTTCGAGTTGATCATCGATGCTGTGGATAACTTGAAACAGCACCAGGTGTTCGGCGCGCTGCTGCAGTATCCCGACACCCGTGGTGAAGTGCGCGATCTGCGCCCATTGATCGATCATCTGCATGCCCAGCAAGCTTTGGTCTGTGTGGCGACCGATCTGCTAAGCCTGCTGTTGCTGACCCCGCCGGGGGAGCTGGGCGCTGACGTGGTGTTCGGTTCGTCCCAGCGCTTCGGCGTGCCCATGGGTTACGGCGGCCCTCACGCCGCGTTTTTTGCCAGCCGCGACGAGTACAAACGGGCGATTCCCGGGCGGATCATCGGCGTGTCGAAAGATGCGCGCGGCAACGTCGCCCTGCGCATGGCCCTGCAAACCCGCGAGCAACATATCCGCCGGGAGAAGGCCAACTCCAACATCTGCACCGCTCAGGTGCTGCTGGCCAATATCGCCAGTTGCTACGCGGTCTACCATGGACCGGAAGGGCTAAAACGGATTGCCCAGCGCGTCCATCGGCTGACCTGCATCCTCGCCGCCGGCCTGGAGCGTCACGGGGTCACCCGTCTCAACCAGAATTTCTTCGACACCCTGACCCTGGAGGTGGGGGGCACTCAGACGGCGATCATCGAAAGTGCTCAGGCGGCGCAGATCAATTTGCGCATTCTCGGCCGTGGGCAGTTGGGCCTGAGCCTTGACGAAACCTGTGACGAAACCACCGTGGCGAAGCTGTTCGATGTGTTTCTCGGGGCCGATCATGGGCTCAACGTCGACGAACTGGACGCTGAAACCCTGGTGTCCGGCATTCCTGCCGGGTTGCAGCGCAGTACGCCTTATCTGCGTCATCCGGTGTTCAACGCTCATCACAGCGAAACCGAAATGCTGCGTTACCTCAAGCAGCTGGAAAACAAAGACCTGGCGCTCAACCAATCGATGATCCCGCTGGGCTCCTGCACCATGAAGCTCAATGCCACCAGCGAGATGATCCCCATCACCTGGCCACAGTTCGCCAACCTGCATCCGTTCGTGCCGAAAGAGCAGGTAGTGGGTTACTCCTTGATGATCGCGGAACTGGAGCGTTGGCTCTGCGCGATCACCGGTTTCGATGCGATTTGCATGCAACCCAATTCGGGCGCTCAAGGCGAATACGCTGGATTGTTGGCGATCCGCAAATACCACGAGAGCCGCCATCAGGGCGCGCGGGATATCTGCCTGATCCCGTCCTCGGCCCACGGCACCAACCCGGCCTCGGCGCAAATGGCCGGGATGCGGGTGGTGATCGTCGAGTGCGACGAGGGAGGTAATGTCGATCTGGATGATCTGAAGGAAAAAGCCACGGAGGCGGGGGATAAACTCGCCTGCCTGATGGCGACTTATCCTTCGACCCATGGGGTCTACGAGGAAGGCATCAGCGAGATCTGTGAAGTTATCCACAGCCATGGCGGTCAGGTGTACATGGATGGCGCCAACCTTAATGCGCAGGTTGGATTGGCACGGCCGGCAGACATCGGTGCCGACGTGTCGCACATGAACCTGCACAAAACCTTCTGCATTCCCCACGGCGGTGGCGGGCCGGGGATGGGCCCGATTGGCGTTCGGGCGCACCTGGCGCCGTTCGTTGCCAATCACCCGGTAGTGCCAATCGACGGCCCGCTGCCGGAGAACGGCGCAGTGAGCGCGGCACCTTGGGGCAGCGCGAGCATTTTGCCTATCAGCTGGATGTACATCGCGATGATGGGGCCGCAACTGGCGGATGCGAGCGAGGTGGCGATTCTCGCCGCGAATTACCTGGCGCAGCATTTGGCCGGCGCATTTCCAGTGCTCTACACCGGGCGCAACGAGCGAGTGGCCCACGAATGCATTCTCGACTTGCGACCGCTCAAGGCGCAGACCGGAATCAGTGAAGAGGACGTTGCCAAACGCCTGATGGACTACGGCTTCCATGCGCCGACCATGTCATTCCCGGTGCCGGGGACGTTGATGGTCGAACCGACCGAGAGTGAATCGAAGGCGGAGCTGGACCGTTTTATCGGCGCGATGCTGAGTATCCGCGCGGAAATCACCGAGGTGCAGAACGGCAACTGGCCGGCAGAGGACAACCCGCTGAAACGCTCACCGCATACCTTGGCCGACATCACCGGGGTTTGGGAGCGGCCGTACAGCATCGAGCGGGCGGTGACGCCGGATGCACACACCAAGGCCCACAAGTACTGGCCGGTGGTGAATCGAGTGGACAATGTCTACGGTGACCGCAACCTGTTTTGCGCGTGTGTGCCGGTGGACGAATATCGTTGAAATCACGAGAGATGAAGATCTTGTGGGAGCGGGCTTGCTCGCGAAAGCGGTTCAACATTCACCATTGATGTTGGCTGAAACACCGCTTTCGCGAGCAAGCCCGCTCCCACAATGGATCGCATTTCAGGCAAAAAAATGCCGCTCATCCAGAGCGGCATTTTTGACCAGCGATGAACCTTACTTCGAGGCGATGGCATTCTTCGCCAGGATGGCATTCGCCAGTTCCATGTCCGTGGCTTGCAGGCCAGGGTTGTCGGCGCGGACTTTCTGTATCGCAGCTTCCAGGTAGGGGCCGCGAATGGCGCCGTCACTGGCGACAAAGCTGCCGGCGTCGTCCTGGGCGGCGACGACCAGCTTGTGATCCCTGGAGGTCAGGTAAGAGGTGCCGGTGGTGGCACCGGACGTAAGGACGTTACGCAAAAAGCTGTCATCAGCCATCGCCGAACCGACTTGAAGGGACAACACGGCGAAGGTAGCGACAGCAAGTTTGAGACGCATAAAAGGTGACTCCACTGGGTATTAACTGCGGCCTTTGATTGCCAATTACCCAATCGAGTTCCGTGACGTTAGTCGGCTCGCCGTAGGAGCTGCCGCAGGCTGCGATCTTCTGATTTTTGCTTTTAAAAACAAGATCAAAGGATCGCAGCCTGCGGCAGCTCCTACCGACATCAGGCCTATTTCTGCTCACTCTGCGGCGTCACTCGCAACACCTCTTCGATCGTGGTCAAACCCGCCGCCACTTTCTGCGCCCCCGACAAGCGCAAACTGCGCATGCCTTCCTTGAAGGCCTGACGCCGGACCGCGAGCAAATCGGTATCAGGGTTGATCAGCGCTTTGATGCCGTCCGTCAGTTGCATGATTTCGTACACCCCGGCGCGGCCGCGATAGCCGGTTTCGCGGCATTCCAGGCAACCGATGGCGCGTTGTGCGTTACCTGGCAGTGGCGCTTGCCAAGGCCGGGTCAGGGTTTGCCAGTCGTCCTCGCCCAAAGTTAATGGCGCCTTGCAATGCGGGCAGAGGGTCCGGACCAGACGCTGGGCCATGACCCCGAGCACCGTGGCCTTGATCAGGTAATGCGGCACGCCGAGCTCCAGCAGGCGGCTGATGGCGCTCGGGGCGTCGTTGGTGTGCAACGTCGACAGCACCAAGTGGCCAGTGAGTGCGGCCTGAATCGCCATCTCGGCGGTTTCGAGGTCGCGGATCTCGCCAATCATGATGATGTCCGGGTCTTGGCGCATCAGCGCGCGCACGCCGGCGGCAAAGGTCAGGTCAATGTTGTGCTGGACCTGCATCTGATTGAACGCTGGCTCGACCATTTCGATCGGGTCTTCAATGGTGCAGAGGTTGACCTCCGGCGTCGCCAGTTTCTTCAGGGTGGTGTACAGCGTGGTGGTCTTGCCTGAGCCAGTCGGCCCGGTCACCAGAATGATGCCATTGGGCTGGCGGGTCATGTCTTGCCAGCGACGCAGGTCATCGGCGGAAAAACCCAGCTGATCGAAGTCCTTGAGCAGCACTTCCGGGTCAAAGATCCGCATGACCATCTTCTCGCCGAACGCCGTCGGCAATGTCGACAGCCGCAGCTCGACTTCGCCGCCATCCGGGGTTTTGGTTTTGACCCGGCCGTCCTGGGGTTTGCGCTTTTCCGCGACGTTCATCCGCCCCAGGCTTTTCAGGCGGCTGACGATGGCCATGGTCACCTGCGGCGGGAATTGATAGACGTTGTGCAGCACGCCGTCGATGCGAAAGCGCACCGTGCCTTGCTCGCGCCGGGGTTCGATGTGGATATCGCTGGCCCGTTGCTGGAACGCGTACTGGAACAGCCAATCGACGATGTTGACGATGTGCGCATCGTTGGCGTCCGGCTCCTGGTCGCTGGCGCCGAGGTTGAGCAACTGTTCGAAGTTGCCCAGGGTGCTTATTTGTTGATCAGCGTTGGTGGCGCCGGTGACCGATTTAGCCAGGCGGAAAAACTCCACGCTGAAGCGCTGGATGTCCACCGGGTTGGCCACTACGCGTTTGATCGGCACCTTCAGCACGTGGGTCAGGTCGGCTTCCCAGCTGCTGACGAAGGGCTGGGCGCTGGCCACGGTGACGGCGTCGCGGTCGATGGATACCGCCAGAATCTTGTGGCGTTGGGCGAAGGCATAGGACATCAGCGGCGTGATGGCCGCGACGTTGATTTTCAGTGGGTCGATGCGCAAGTAAGGCTGACCGGCCTGCTGAGACAGCCAGAGCGTCAGGCTTTCCAGATCGAGGTGTTTGCCGGGACGGCTGAGGTCGTCCAGGTGTTGGCTGGCGATGAACTCCAGCGGGTGCTGCTGACCATTTATGGCGTGACGGCGGCGGGCGTTGAGTGCGTGTTCGGCCGAATCCTGGCTGATAAAGCCTTGGGCGACCAATTCACGCAGCAAATCATTGAGGTCCAGCCAGCGGTCCTGAGTGGCGAGTTGAACGGACATGCGGGCTCCTTATGAACAACCGTTCGCAAAGGATAGTCGCGCACCCGTAGACCGTTGGGCCACTACCCGACCAAGGCGTGACGTTTCTTTTCAGCCTGCCGCCTGAGCCGGCTCTTCCCACGCAGAATCAGCCACTTGCAGGTTCACCGAGCAGACGCTGATCAGGTTACGTAATTTTTCCGCGATCACTTGAGCACGGTGCCAGCTCAGGCCGTCCATGACGATATCGACCGTCAGTAGATCGTCCATGCGCTGCACGTTGACCTGCTGCGGCGTCAGAAACTGCAAGGCGAAAAGATTGAGCGCCCGACACAGCAGATCCGGCTCGGCCTCGGCCAGTAATTGATAGTGAACGCGGCAGTGGGCGTTGCTGACGTTCCAGACATCGGCGCGGGCGGGCGGGGTGTTCACGGCTTCTAAATGCGGCATGGTCGGGCTCCAAAATCACTGGAGGAATTTTTACATTCGGTGCCGGGCATTTCTTATCTATGATTGGGTTTATTGACCATTTATCGAATAGATCAATTCGATCTAGTACCCACTATAGGTTTTTCTATGCACAGCGAGCTGGATGGCTACGACCGCAAGATTCTCGCGTTGCTGCAAGAGGACGCTTCGCTCTCCAGCGCGCAGATCGCCGAACAGGTGGGGCTCTCGCAGTCGCCGTGCTGGCGGCGGATTCAGCGGATGAAGGAGGAGGGGATCATTCGCGCTCAAGTGACGTTGCTTGACCGCAAGAAAATCGGCCTTAACACGCAGATCTTCGCCGAAATCAAACTAAACGCCCACGGACGTTCGAACTTCACCGAGTTCACCGAGGCGATTCGCGGTTTTCCCGAAGTGCTGGAATGTTATGTGCTGATGGGGTCGGTGGATTTCTTGCTGCGGATCGTCACGGCGGACATCGAGGCTTATGAGCGCTTCTTCTTCGAGAAGCTGTCGATGGTGCCGGGGATTCAGGAGGTCAACTCGATCGTGGCGTTGTCCGAAATCAAGTCCACGACGAGTTTGCCGGTGTTGCGGGGGTGAAGTTTTGCATTGGCCGTGCTGGCCTCTTCGCGAGCAAGCCCGCTCCCACATTAGCTCTGCGCCGAACACTTTTTTTGTGTACGCAGCAAATCAAATGTGGGAGCGGGCTTGCTCGCGAAGGCGATTTTACAGACGCAGCAAAGTCTTCCAGGCGCGATTCTGATACACCGCAATCGCCTGGTGCTTGCGCGCATCCAGCGATTCATCAGTGATCGGTTCGTTGGCCAGTTGCGTCAGTTTGTTCAGCTCACCGTACAGGCGATCCATTTCCGGGATCTCCAGTACGCCGCGGGCATGGTGCAGCCAGGCCTGGATGCGCTCGATACGCGGCAGCTGCTCGGCCAAGTCTTCCGGCTGTTGCTGGTAACGCTGCAATTGCAGCGAGTTGGCTTCTTCGCCCAGCATGCGCGGCAGCCAGCTGCCCAGTTGTGCAGCGCCCTGGCGATTGCCGCGGACGTTGCGATCGGCGGCCCAGGTGCGGGCCAGCAGCCAGCGCGAAGTGTTCAGTGAGAACAGGCCCCAACGTGGGTCTTCCAGCTCTTCGAGGAACTGCTCTGGTGCGGCTTTGCGCACGTCTTCGTCGTCCAGGCCGGCTTGTACCAGCGGGCGCCAGTCTTCCAGCAGGGCATCCAGCGCGACCCGCAGATCGTGAGTCGACTGACGCGGTGCGGCCTGACCGAGGCTGCTGATCAACGCGCGCATTTCAGCGAGGTTCTCGACCCAGTCCTGCAACAGGCGCCAGTGGCCATTGAAGCGATACTGCTCGGCCAGACGCTGGCTGCTGCTCAGCAAATGCCAGCTCAGGGCGGCGAACGCATCGTCCAGCGGCATTTCGGCGGTGATCTGCGGTGCCGGCAAGCTCAGCGAGTAGCTGTTGGCGTCGAACAGGCGATAACCGCGTTCGGCCTTGCTGATGTCACACGGCATCAGCGCCAGTGTCGTAGCCAGTTCGGCGGCCAGCTCTAGCAGCGCAGCCGGTTCGCCTTCGCGCAGCTCCAGTTCCAGCTCGCAGATTTCTTCTTTCTGCTTGCCGACCACCACGTGGCCCAGGTCCAGCGCGGCTTCGATGACCACTTTGGTCTTGCCACGGCCCCAAGCGATTTCCGCGCGTTCGCGCACGAAATCGGTGGTGAAGATGGCTTTCAGGGTTTTCTTGTCCAGCTCGGCCAGCTCTTCGGGCCAGCATTCACCGTCGAGTTTCTTCACGTCGAGCTTGGCTTTGGGCAAATTCCAGTCGTACTCGTGACGTTCGGACAGACCGGCGACGCTCTGGCCACGGGTCTTGAGGGTCTGAATCACTTCTTCGCCATCGCGGCGCAGGCGCAGGGCAACCTTGGCGCGGGCCAGGTCGCGCTCAGGCGTGTCGAAGTACTGATTCATCAACTCACGGCGTTCCCAGCCACTTTTGTTGCGTTTTTTCAGTAACGGGTGCTCGCGCAGGGCAGCGAGGGTTTCGCGGCTGACGCGGAGTTTGATTTCGGTTTCTTTCTGCATGGCCGGAAAATCCAGGATCGGGAGCGCAGCCGGGGGAATGTGTGGCTGCCAAGGTCGTGCAGTGTACAGGACTCATTCGAGATAGGGTCTGTTGACGCTTGGTGACGACCGGGACGGGCCCCACTTGGCGCAGGGCTGCGTTGCTCGGAACTTATTTGGGACAACCAAACCACGTTCCTCGCGCCTTGCCCTGCACCAAGTGGGCCGCCGTCGCGGCTCGTCCCCCA
>NZ_AKJE01000111.1 GCF_000282495.1 Pseudomonas sp. GM79 | reverse complement strand
CTTGCTCGCGAAGTCGGCGGCACAGTCAACATTTGATGTCGCCTGATACACCGCTTTCGCGAGCAAGCCCGCTCCCACAGGTTCCGCGCCTGAACTGACTGGTATTGGGCCCAATGACCGCCTTCTTTCGTTTGGCTTGCGGGTTAAATCGGGGCTATTTCATTTTCAGGATTGTAAGCCCGAGTTTCTGATTGCTGCCGTCCTGTGCTTTGACCCACACCACTTCGGTATCGGCCTCAAGGCCTTTGAGCGCTGCATGATCGGAATCGATCCTCACGCTGAGCCGGTCACCGACCCTGAACAAGCGAGGTGCTTCAACCTGCATGCCACTGCTGGAAAGGTCAATGCAGACGGCTGGCACCTCGTCGCCTTCATGAATCAGCGACACATCGGCATCGACCCGCATGCGGATGAAATCGCGCTTTTCGCTGTAGTCCCGACCGGTTTCGCTCATGGGCTCGATCCTTCCTTTGGGTTACGGTTTTGCCTGTTCTTATAACTCCCGGTGATTTGACAAGTAAAGACGTCAAGCGACCATCGGCGTGAGCTTGAAACGCCTCGCGGATGGGAGTACCGTCTGCGCCTTAGAAGGGCACCTTTGGTGTACCTGTAAGTAGGGCTAACGCTCGAAAACGGTGCGGCAGAGAGGCTAGAAAGCGAATCCAGTAGTGTGTGCGGGGGCCAATGCCCAGCCTGCTACGCCAACCTAATTCTGGCGCCGTTTGCCCACATGCCAAAAACCAGTGCCACGCTGCTGATAATCGATGATGACGAAGTAGTGCGCGCGAGCCTCGCGGCCTACTTGGAAGACAGTGGTTTCAGTGTCCTGCAGGCCAGCAACGGCCAGCAGGGTCTTCAGGTATTCGAGCAAGACAAGCCCGACTTGGTCATCTGCGATCTGCGCATGCCGCAGATGGGCGGACTCGAACTCATTCGCCAGGTCACTGAGCTGTCGCCGCAGACCCCGGTGATCGTGGTGTCGGGCGCGGGCGTGATGAACGACGCGGTCGAGGCCCTGCGCCTGGGCGCGGCGGACTATCTGATCAAGCCTCTTGAAGATCTGGCCGTGCTCGAGCACTCCGTGCGCCGGGCCCTGGATCGTGCGCGCCTGCTGCTGGAAAACCAGCGCTATCGCGAGAAGCTGGAAAAGGCCAACCGCGAGCTCGAAGCCAGCCTGAACCTGCTCCAGGAAGACCAGAACGCCGGTCGCCAGGTGCAGATGAACATGCTGCCGGTCAGCCCCTGGAGCATCAACGAGTTCCAGTTCGCGCACCAGATCATTCCGTCGTTGTACCTGTCGGGCGATTTCGTCGACTACTTTCGGGTCGATGAGCGTCGGGTAGCGTTTTACCTGGCGGACGTTTCCGGCCATGGCGCCTCTTCAGCCTTCGTTACCGTGCTGCTGAAGTTCATGACCACGCGCTTGCTGTTCGAATCCAAGCGCAACGGCACATTGCCAGAGTTCAAGCCTTCAGAGGTTCTTGGTCATATCAACCGGGGCCTGATCAGTTGTAAGCTGGGTAAACACGTCACAATGGTCGGTGGAGTCATCGACGAGGAGACCGGTTTGTTGACCTATAGCATCGGCGGTCATCTGCCGTTGCCTGTGTTGTACACGCCAGACAGTGTTCGTTACCTGGAAGGGCGCGGTCTGCCGGTGGGCCTCTTCAATGAAGCCACCTACGAAGACCACGTACTGGAATTGCCACCAGTGTTCAGCCTGACGCTGATGTCTGATGGCATTTTGGACCTTTTGCCAGAACCCACACTCAAAGATAAAGAAGCTGCTTTGCCTCAACGGGTGAAGGCAGCGGGCGGCAGCCTGGATGGTCTGCGCCAGGTTTTTGGATTGGCCACGCTAGGGGAGATGCCGGATGATATCGCCCTGTTGGTGTTGAGCAGGAATCTTTAATGAGTACCGGTAGAATCCAGTTCGCCGAGCAGGACGGCACCTTCGTCCTGAAGTTCGTCGGTGAAGTTCGCCTGACCCTGTGTTCGGCGTTGGATGCGACTATTGAGCGGATCTTCACCGCGTTGAACTTCAACGCCATCGTGATCGATCTGACCGAAACCCGCAGCATCGACAGCACCACCCTGGGCCTGCTGGCCAAACTGTCGATCCTGTCGCGGCAAAAGGTCGGCCTGCTGCCGACCGTCGTCACCACCCACGAAGACATCACCCGTCTGCTGCAGTCCATGGGCTTCGAGCAAGTGTTCAACATCGTTGACCGCCCGATCCCATGCCCTGAATGCCTGACCGACCTGCCAGACCAGGATCAGTCCGAAGAAGTCGTGCGGGTCAAAGTCCTCGAGGCGCATAAAATCCTCATGGGCCTGAACGACTCCAACCGTGAGGCGTTCCATGACCTGGTGAATGCGCTGGAGCGGCATTGATCCCCTAAAGCCGCCGCGCAAACACACTACCGCGACCACTACAAATCCCCTGTGGGAGCGGGCTTGCTCGCGAAAGCGTCAGTCCAGTCACTACGATGTTGAATGTACAGGCCCTTTCGCGAGCAAGCCCGCTCCCACATTAGCCCCGCGTGGAACACACCATCCCGAACCCACCACAAATCCCTTTGTGGGAGCGGGCTTGCCCGCGAAGACGTCATAACGATCACTGCATCTTTCAACGCGAAGCCCACTACCCAAATTCAACACAAAAAAAAGGGCGAACCCATCAAGGTTCGCCCTTTTTTGCTTCAAAGCTAACTCAAATCACAGCTTGGCCTGCAACAACGCCTCAAGCTTCTCCTGATCCCGAGCAAACTGACGAATCCCCTCAGCCAGCTTCTCGGTCGCCATCGCATCCTCATTGGACAACCAACGGAACTGCGCTTCATTCAGGCTCAGACGCGCCTCGCCAGCATGCCCCGGCGCCAATTTGCGCTCCAGCTTGCCAGTATCCGCCGCCAGCTTCTCCAGCAGATCCGGGCTGATGGTCAACCGATCACACCCCGCCAGCTGCTCGATCTGATTCAGATTACGGAAGCTCGCACCCATGACCACAGTCTTGTAGTCATTGGCCTTGTAGTAGTTGTAGATACGCGTCACCGACTGCACGCCCGGATCATCCGCGCCGGTGTAGTCGTTGCCAGTGGCTTTCTTGTACCAGTCGTAGATACGGCCAACGAACGGCGAAATCAGGAAAACCCCAGCGTCAGCACAAGCCGCAGCCTGAGCGAAAGAGAACAGCAAGGTCAGGTTGGTCTGAATGCCTTCCTTTTCCAGCTTCTCGGCAGCGCGAATGCCTTCCCAGGTCGAAGCGATCTTGATCAGCACACGGTCACGGCCAACGCCGGCCTTGTCGTACAGGTCGATCAGACGGTGCGCACGCTTCAATACGGCGTCAGTGTCGAACGACAGGCGCGCATCCACTTCAGTGGAAATACGGCCCGGTACAACCTTCAGAATCTCTTGCCCTACCGCAACGCCAAAACGGTCGCTGGCCAGGCCCACATCGCCCTTGCAGTCATGAACGCAAGCGTTCAGCAACTCGGCATAAGCGGGAATGGCCGCCGCTTTGAGCAGCAGGGAAGGGTTGGTGGTAGCGTCCACCGGTTTAACGCGAGCGATTGCTTCGAAGTCGCCGGTGTCGGCAACCACGGTGGTCATTTGTTTGAGTTGTTCCAGCTTGGAAGTCATGAGCGTGCTCTGTCCTATGGGTCTAATGACATTACCCGAGCGCTTGCAGCCACTCAAGGGCGCGTACGTGTATCGATAGCCCCAGCGGCAACAACCTGAAAACGGATGTTTGAAAGGCGGGGCGTGATATCGGTAGATACGATGCTGAAATGGGGCGCGGGTTCAACGCAGCTGACGGTTAACGCCCCTCCAACAACTCCGCCGCCTGATCCAGCAACGCCAAAGGCTCTTTGGCCTTATGAATATCCACCGACAACAGCTGCCGAAATTTCCGCGCCCCCGGAAACCCGGTGCCCAGCCCCAGCACGTGCCGGGTGATGTGGTGCATCGATCCACCCGCCAGCAGATGCTCGGCAATATAAGGCCGCAACTGCGCCAGCGCCTCGGCCCGGCTGATCACTGGTGCCTTGCTGCCGAACAGCTGCTGATCCACCTCAGCCATCACATAAGGATTGTGATACGCCTCACGACCCAGCATCACGCCGTCGAATGTCTGCAAATGCTCGTGACAGGCCTCCAGCGTCTTGATCCCGCCGTTGAGAATAATCTCCAGCTCCGGAAAATCCGTCTTCAACCGCGCCGCCACGTCGTAGCGCAGAGGCGGAATGTCACGGTTCTCCTTCGGCGACAACCCCTCCAGAATCGCAATCCGCGCATGCACCGTAAAACTCGTGCACCCGGCATCCCGAACCGTGCCGACGAAATCACACAATTCCTCGTAACTGTCCCGCCCATTAATCCCGATCCGATGCTTCACCGTCACCGGAATCGACACCGCATCACGCATCGCCTTCACACAATCGGCCACCAACTGCGGATGCCCCATCAGGCACGCGCCGATCATATTGTTCTGCACCCGATCACTCGGGCAGCCGACGTTCAGGTTTACCTCGTCGTAGCCGTGGTCCTGGGCCATGCGTGCGCAGGCGGCCAGATCCAGCGGGACACTGCCGCCGAGTTGGAGCGCGAGCGGGTGTTCGGCTTCGTTGTGACGCAGGAAGCGGTCGTGGTCGCCGTTGAGGAGGGCGCCGGTGGTGACCATTTCGGTGTAGAGGAGGGCGTGCTTGGAGAGTAGGCGTAGGAAGAAACGGCAGTGGCGGTCGGTCCAGTCCATCATGGGGGCGACGGAGAAGCGGCGGGAGAGCGGAGCGGGTGTGGCGGTGATTGGGGGCATTGGCGTTTCTGGAATGGGTGAGGCTGGGAGGTGTGGAGTTTATCAGGATTGGGCTTGCGGGGCTCAGGTGAGTCTTGCTGCGGTAGTTGAGTGGGGGCTGTCAGGAATTTTGTGTGCGGGTCGGTTAGGCCAGCACACAATAAATCTGACAGTTCTGTGGGGCGCGGGGGCTCGCTCGTCCCCACGCCGATGTGCAGCATTGATTACTTGGATGGCTCGACGTTATCCAGCGCCTGGTTCACCGCCAGCTCACCCAGCATGACCACTTGCGCAATGCCCAGCAGGGTTTTGCGGTGTGTCCCCTCCAGCAGCGCTGCAAAATCACTGAGCATAACCGTGGCCGATCCCAGTGACTCGCAGGCGTTGGCCAGCAAGGATTCGGTGTTGTATGCCGGGTTGGCTAGGAACATGCGCTCGGGTTCGTTGGTCGTGGCCATGATTTGAGCGGCCGGTTTGAGATGATAGTCGAGGGCGCGTTCGGCGGCTTCGTTGAGTTTTTTGGAGTCAAGCGATTCGTAGGGGGATGCCGGATCTGTGATCGGCGGATTGGGTGTTGGTTTGAACATAGATAAAACTCCTCATGCCGTAAATAAAGGAGCCATCCAACCTCGCTACCAAACGATGGGTGGCGGCCATGCGCAGGTTGGTAGACCGGGACATGAGGAAGCCGGCGCGCCCGAAGGTGCCCTGTGCATGACCACCATAAAGCCGAGACGAAAAACGCCGCGAATGGTGATGCTGTGCAAATCTCATGTACGGGCTACCAAACCCGATCGCTGTTTTTCAGCGACGGGGAAACGATAAAGCCCGGACCTTAAGCGCACAAGCCGGTGGATTCTGGCGTAGTCGTAGGTAACGACGCAAGCCGTTGTAGCCTTTGTGAAGTAACCGCGAGTGTCTTTAAACATCCCATTTAAACGAGCGAGTTTCTTCGAAGAAAACAAGGAAATATCTGACGTCTTTTTTATGGTTAGTCGTCGTGAATGTGGCGTTCATGTACCGAATAAGCTGCAGGACGTTATCGCATCAACTCCGTGACGGAGCTGCTAGACACCCTTCCGCGCAACACACCTTCATGACTCCGTCATTCACGTCTATGTCACCTCAAGCATGAAGGATTAAACTGCTGCAGATTTTCTGCTTCCTAAACTCAGGGATGAAGTTTGTCTTGATGAAGTATTTGACTGCGGTCTTGGTGCTGGCTTGGGCCGCCGCGCCTTCCAACAGTTGGTCCAGGGATGATCCGACCAACTCCCCACAGGCGGGCGGGCGCACCTACGCGCAAAATTACAAGGATATGGTGCTGGCAGACTGCATCGCTACCGCCTACAAGAGCGAACCTAAAGCCGCCCAGGACGCCGGAAGCAGTGCCAGTGCGCTTATGGACTGGACCTATTTCGATCTGGAGCAAGCACCTCAAGCCGGTAGACCTCTGGTTGACCAGTTTCTGGCTCGTGATTATCACAATCCACTGGTCGAATCAGAGCGCCAAGGCGTTCGCTTTGAACTGCTCAAATGCCTGGACCTGTATCACAGCAAAGATTTGGACAGCCAGGTAAAACAATTGGTCATCAATCCCCTGCATACCTATCGTCAGGACAATCCGCCGCGCCCCCAAAAGGAGTGACCCTGAACTGCGATTGACGATGAGCAGCCGTAACGATGATGGCAGCTGAACCAACGCTGTCACTCAGCAATGTTTCATCAAGTTTGACGGGCTTGCGGCATAGGATGATGAACTAAGGTCGTGTTGCCACGCTTCTAGCCAAAGGGAACTGAACAATGATCCTGAACCTCTTCAAAGTCATGCTGATAGCCGGTGCTTTGCTCTTGAGCGCCTGTTCGGGTGTGAGCACCAGCACGTGTTTCTCAGAAGCTTGCCAACAGTTTGATGGCCATAGCGCCAACAAGGTGAACTTTGGTGGGAGCGCGATCGGCAACAGCTTTAATGAGTACAGCTCGGGCTTACTGCACGACTAAGGAATGATGCAACGGCTGAAATACTTCCGCCGTTGCGTCTGCCTGATGCATCGCAAGTTCTGTTTTTGCGACTGCTGCGCAGCCGGACGCAGGCTTCGCCAGCTGCTACATGGAATGGATAGCAGCGGGCTATTTACCCTCTGGCACCGCTATCCACTGACCCAGAATTTTCTGGTAATTACCCGTCACCTTGGCCAAATGCAGCCACTGATCGACATACAACTTCCAGCTAATGTCATCGCGCGGCAACAGATAAGCCTTCTCCCCATACTGCATAAATTGCGTCGGGTTGACCGCGCAAAGGCCCGGTTTAAGTTTCTGCTGGTAGAGCGCTTCCGAGGCGTCGGTAATCATCACGTCAGCCTTCTTGTCCAGCAGCTCCTGGAAGATGGTCACGTTGTCGTGAAGTTTCAATTGCGCTTTGGGCAGGAAGGCGTGAACGAAGGCTTCGTTGGTGCCGCCGGCTGGTTCGACCAGGCGAACGGAAGGTTGGTTGATTTGTTCGATGGTCTGGTATTGCGCCTGGTTTTCGCAGCGCACCAGTGGGATTTTGCCGTCGACATCCAGCGTGGTGCTGAAGAAGGCTTTTTTCTGGCGTTCCAGGGTGACGGAGATGCCGCCGACGCCGATGTCGCATTTGCCCGCGAGCATGTCGGGCATCAGGGTTTTCCAGGTGGTCTGGACCCACTCAACCTTCACGCCCAGGCTGTCGGCCAATGAGCGGGCCATGGCGATGTCGATCCCCGAGTATTCGCCGTCTTCACCTTTGAAGGTATAGGGTTTGTAGTCGCCCGTCGTACAAACGCGAAGTTGGCCTTGTTGCAGGACGGTGTCGAGATGGGAAGGGGTTTGCTCTGCCTGAACGCCGCTGGCTAGCGCGAGCAGGCCACAGAGCATCATTGTGCTTTTTATGGTTTTCATTGTTATCGGGCTTTTGTGATTGAGTGGGGTTCAAGCGGGAGTCAGTGTAGTGAAAGCGCTTCTTGACTGTCATCCACTGTCCCAGTACCCCATTCACTCCAGCACATGATACGTGTCAGGCAAGGCCCGACACGTATCCCTTCACATTAGTTGTTTATCCACAAGCCAAGGACTTCGAACTCTTAAGATGCGCTTCAATCGAGTTGCTGGCAGCGGATCAGCAACAAAATCGAAGTCTTGAATGCCGTCAGGCGGGAACTGAATATAAACCCGTGGCTCCAGTCTCGGGTTTGTCCATCCAGCAGAACCCACCAGACCAATTGCCGATATAGGTAGCTGCGGTGGGTTTGATTTAAGTAATTTTAACTTGATGTCCACCACTTTCATTGCTTCTTAATGCCATTGACGCTTGATTTCCTGCCACTGATTGTCTGACAGCCACTTATCTGCCGCCGGAAAGAAAATATGTTCCTCAGCGTCCATATGATCGTAATATTTTTTGATGAAATCATCGATAGTGTCAGCAATGACTCTCGTTTCCTGAGTTGTGTTCTCCAACATCTTCAGCTGTCCGGCAATGCGCCCAAATGCCTGATGATCTCGCTCGATATCCTTGACCCGTTGGTGGATCGGTGCCTCAGTTGTTAACAAGACCAGCCGAATAAGTTCTTCATTTTCATGGTGGTGTCGCTCTGCATCACCATGCAAGGCTTCCAGCATCTTGAACAACAGCTTGCAGTCATCAGCACCATCGGATTCATGCCTCATTTTCCTCAGCAACTCTTTGATCTGAGTAATTTTCATAGCTACTTCATGATGATAGGCCTGAAGTTCTTTTAATAAGACGTTCATATTAAATCCTCGTTATGACCAAACCATCACGGGTTCCTGCATCTTTAAATTTCAATGCCTTGTCAAACACACTCGCCAGCACTATTTAACCTTTTTAGTATAGGTGAGCACAAAGCGCTCACCTCAGGAAATTTGCCGCCCTTGGAAAAAATTGAAATATCAGGTTTATGTTTATATGCACTATTTGATCTGCCGGATATCCGTCAGCGAAAACGGAAGGAAAAAGCAGCGCCCAAAATCGACGCGATCCACTTATTGAGTCATCCATCACAATAAAGAGGTCGCAGCGGTCAGCACACTGGATGACGATGCCACGACTTCCACCGAGCCCGGGCTCAACGACAGCAACAACCGGCCCCACCGCACCCGGACGTTTTCCTGACCTGCTCGTGACTGTCTGCGGCCAACAGGCTTGCCGGATAACCAGCCTCCGTCAGCGCAGAAATCAGGGTGTTGCTTTGTATATCGCCCGTCACCTTGACCCGGCCATGGGCCAGATCGACCGTCACCTCGCCAACTCCCGCCAGCGGTTGCAGCGCCGCGTTGACGTGTTTGACGCAGCTGCTGCAACTCATGCCTTCGACGTGCAACTCAATACTGTTCATGGATAAACCTCTTTGGTGGCGGCGCCCATCAGCGCTTGAAGTCATCGTTGACCTTGTCACGATGGCAAGGTCAAGCGCTTGTTTCGTGCTCAGTCAATCGAGGCCTGGCGCAGGCGCAAGACGTTAAACACCACTGAGGCAGAGCTCACGCTCATGGCCAGTGCAGCCACCAACGGGGACAACAGATGCCCGGTCAACGGGTAGCACAACCCGGCGGCGAGGGGATGCCCATGGCGTTATAGGCCAGGGCAAAGGCCAGGTTCTGGTGCATGTTGCGTACGGTTGCCACCGATAGGCTGCGGGGGCATGTACCCGGGCCGCGCTGGCGGATTTGCGGGTGCATGGGGCTTTTCGGTCGCCGCCGACTCCGGTGCCTGCTCCTTCTGAGCAGGTGACTTTAGGTCATCCAGATGTCCGTTATGGCGATGCATGGGTCAGTGCCTGCCGTCGTGGTGATGGCCAAACGGGTGCATCAACGGGCACAGCAATAGAATCAGGTAAGGCAGAATCGGTGAGATATGGCCGTAATGCTCGCGGGCCAGGTAAAACAGGCCGATCACTAGCAGCATGCCCAGCGCGATGCCGGGTTTGCTGCGCCAGAAGGAGAAGGCTGGAGGCGTCGAGGGTGGTGAGTGGTTCATGTGGCGAGCTCCATTCCGACGAAGTCAGATTTATTGGCCCATCGGCATCTTCATCATGCTGGATTGCTGATCCATCATTTTCATCATCATGTCCATCATCGCTGTGCCCGAGCCGTCCTTGCTGCCGGACATGCCCTTGCCCATCTCCATGCCTGTGCAATGGCCGTGCATCATGCCCATGCTGTTTTTCATCGTGGTCATGGCTTCCTGCATCGCCGCCTGGCGTTCGGCCGGGGTTTTGGCGGCGATCATTTTGTCGTGGGCCGCCTGCATTCTTTGCATCTGTTCGCTCATGGTCTTGTCTTGCATGGGCGTGGTTTGGGTTGCGTCGTTCGTGGGGGCGGCAGGCGCTGTTTCGGGGTGATGTTCGTCGGTGGCCAGCACTGGCAATGGGCTGCTGATGAGCAGAGCGGCTACGAGCGATTTGACGTAGATGTGCATGACAATCTCCACAGTATTAAGGGGATCGGCAGCGCTAAGGCAGCTGCGGACCAGAGCATTTCGTGTTCCCGATAGAGGGAATGATTCAGAAATTACGCCCCGACCGGCGGGCGTTGTTGATCCATATCAAATAATGCCTCCAGGCTTATTGCGCTGCCATTTCCATCTCCGGGCTCAACGTTCCGAGCCAGGCCACCAACCCCACAATCACCACAGCAGCCACCCATTCCACCACCACGCTGCGCCGTAACGCATTAGCGGCGACGGCGTATTGCCCGTCCCGCAACGATCGCTCCAATAACGGCCCAAGGTGAAACCGGTTCAACGCGGCGAGGACGAGCATCCCGGCAAACAGCCCCACTTTGATAAACAGCAAAACCCCGTAAGTACTGAGAAACACCTCATCCAGCTTCGGCCCAACGATGAACAGATAATTCACAACCCCCGTCACCGTGATGAGCACCACGATGACCGCGCCAATCACCTCAAATCGATTAACAGCGCGAGCCAACAACTTGATGCGCGCTTCGGTTTGCAGCGCATTAATCTTCGCCATCAACGCAAACGCCATCAATGCGCCAAGCCAGGCCCCTGCCGTCAGCAGGTGCAGAATGTCCACCGTGAAATGCCAGAAA
Organism: Pseudomonas sp. GM79; assembly: GCF_000282495.1. Taxonomy (GTDB): domain Bacteria; phylum Pseudomonadota; class Gammaproteobacteria; order Pseudomonadales; family Pseudomonadaceae; genus Aquipseudomonas. Next base: position 143,736 of record NZ_AKJE01000111.1, on the reverse strand, counting down.
CGACGACTGCCTTCATCCATAGCGCCATGCCCGTTCCAGGCCAGGCTGGAAAGAGCAACACCGCCGGCAAAAGCTGCAACCCATAAACTGAAACCAGGCGCACGGAGCATCACCGCTAAACCCGCGACGACCAGCGCAATAATGCGAACCCCCCAAGCCAACCCGACGTTCGTCTCGAACAGCATCATCTCGATGTGCGGACGCAGCTCGGCGAAGTCCGATTCCCCGCTCATGGCACTCGCCATCATCACCATGCTGGCGACGGACAGCAGCGCACCCAGCACTGCCGTCCCCGCCAACATCGACCGAAACGGCAATACCGCTCCCGACAGCCGTTCCCGTCCTTTAAGGCTGTACAGCCCAAAGAGCGCCACCCCAAACAACAGCATCAAATCCACATACAACGCAAAGCGCAGGGCAATGCTGATTGAGTCGCTCATCCATCACTTCACTTTGAACGTAACGTTGCCGGTGATCGGGTGAGTGTCCGAAGACACGGCGCGCCATTCGACTTTGTAGCTGCCGGTGGGCAGTGGCGAGAGCGGGGTGATGACCATGGTTTTCGGGTCGCTGCCGCCGGAAACTTTGGCCTTCATGGGCATGGGCGAGTGGGCCATGCCGGGCATTTCGGTCATGACCAGTTTGGCGCCGGAGAACTGGGTCACGAGGTTTTCGGAGAAGTGCAGTTCGATGTTGCTCGGCGTCGCGCCTTCCGCGCCTTCGGCCGGGGTGGAGGAGAGCAGTTTCGGGTGGGCTTGAGCCAGTGTGCTCATCAGCAGCCCGGTTGAAAGTGCGATGGCAACAGCGGTGGTTTTGATTGTGCGCATGCAAGGCCTCTTACCGCTTTAAGCGGTTGGTTTTTAGGTTTTTGAGTTAAAGCGTTTAGAACCACAACCGAACGCCGAGCACGAGGCGGGCTTCGCTGCGGTCCTCGCCTTCGTCCTTGGCGTAGTCGGCGGTTTTGCCGTAGGTGCGGTTCCAGGTCACCCCGATGTAAGGCGCGAATTCCCGGCGGATTTCATAGCGCAGCCGCAGGCCGGCTTCGGTGTTGGAGAGCCCGGAGCCGATGCCCCGTTGCGGGTCGTTTTTGCCGTAGACGTTGAGCTCGGCGGTCGGCTGCAAGATGAGCCGATTGGTGAGCAGAATGTCGTAGTCACCTTCCAGCCGTGCGGCGGTCTGGCCACCTTCGCCGATGAAGGCGGTGGCCTCGGCTTCGAAGTTGTACAGCGCCATGCCTTGCACGCCGAATGCGGCCCAGGTTTGCGGATCGCCGGGTTTGAAATCCTGGCGCACGCCGGTCACCACGTCCCACCACGGGCTGATCGCGTGGCCCCAAAGGGCCTGGACTTCGGCGTCTTCGGTCTTGCCATTGACGCGTTCGCCTTCGGAGCGCAGCCACAGGCGATCGATGTCGCCGCCGACCCAGCCGGACAGATCCCACGCCAATGCGCTGCCGTCGTCGGCGTCCTGCCATTCGAGTTTGTCGGCGAGCAAGTAATAGTTGAGCGCGGTGTCATGCACATTGTGGCCGGTGGGGCTGGCGTACACGGCGGCGCGGTCGGCGTCGGTCAATGCCGGGATCGGTGTGCGGCTTTGGGTTGGCGCGGCGGGCTGCATCTGGCCGTCGTCCATGCTCTGCATTTGGCTGTGATCCATGCCCTGCATCTGGCTATGATCCATGCCCTGCATGTCGTCGGTGGCGGCCATGGCCGAAGAAACCGTGAGGCCAGCGAGTGCCAAAGCGAGGCGGGTAGAGCGATTCAGTCTGGTCATGGGTAGCGCCTCATTCTTCCACGCGAACTTCACGGAACATGCCCATTTCCATGTGATACAGGAGATGGCAGTGATAGGCCCAGCGACCGAGCGCGTCGGCGGTGACCCGATAGCTGCGTTTTGATCCCGGCGGCATGTCGATAGTGTGTTTGCGCACCATGAACTGGCCGTTCTCGTCTTCGAGGTCGCTCCACATGCCGTGCAGGTGAATGGGATGAGTCATCATCGTGTCGTTGACCAGTACCACCCGGATTCGCTCGCCGTACTTGAGTCGCAGCGGTTCGGCATCGGAGAACTTCACGCCGTTGAATGACCAGGCGAATTTCTCCATGTGGCCAGTCAGGTGCAACTCGATGGTGCGACCGGGCTCGCGGCCATCCGGGTCTTCGAAGGTGCTGCGCAGGTCGGAGTAGGTCAGCACGCGGCGACCGTTGTCGCGCAGGCCAAGGCCCGGGTCGTCAAGTTTCGGCGAGGTGGTCATGGCTTGCATGTCCACCAACGGGTTGTCTTTTTCCGTATCTGGGTGGGATTGCATACCGGCCATGCCGCCCATGGCCATGCTGCTGTGATCCATCCCGGCCATGCTGTCCATGCCCTGCATGTCACCGCCATCCATGCCCGTCATACCTTGCGGTGCACTGTGATCCATCCCCGCCATGTCGCCGCCCATGCTGCCGTGATCCATCCCGCCCATGCCCATGTCATCCATGGTCACCAGCGGTCGCGGATCCAGCGGTGGCACTGGCGCCGACAAGCCGGCCTTCACCGCAAGGGTGCCTCGTGCAAAACCCGTTCGGTCCATCGACTGGGCGAACAGGGTATAGGCGTCCTGGGTCGGCTCAACGATGACATCGAACGTCTCCGCCACCGCGATGCGGAACTCGTCGACGCTCACCGGTTTGACGTGTTGGCCATCCGCGGCGACCACGGTCATTTTCAGGCCGGGGATGCGCACGTCGAAGTAGGTCATCGACGAGCCGTTGATGAAGCGCAGTCGCAGCTTTTCGCCGGGGCGGAACACGCCAGTCCAGTTCATGTTCGGCGCCTGGCCGTTCATTAAGTAGGTGTACGTGGCGCCGCTGACGTCGGCCAGATCGGTGGGGTTCATCTTCATCTCGGCCCACATCTTGCGATCGGCAACTGTCGAGCCCCAGCCTTTCTCGCTGACGTCGTGGATGAAATCGCCCACGGTGCGCTTGTGGTAGTTGTAATAATCGGATTGTTTCTTGAGTTTGCTCATCAGGCCGACCGCGTCTTCATCGGTCCAGTCGGTCAGCATCACCACGTAATCGCGGTCGTACTGGAAAGGCTCCGGTTCCCTGGCGTCGATCACCAATGGCCCGTAAACCCCGGACTGTTCTTGAAAGCCCGAATGGCTGTGATACCAGTAAGTGCCGTTCTGCCGGACCTTGAACTGGTAGACGTACATCCCGTCCGGCTCTATGCCGTGAAAGCTCAGGCCCGGCACGCCGTCCATGTTGGCGGGCAGCAAGATGCCGTGCCAGTGAATCGAGGTGCTGTCCTTGAGTTTGTTCTTTACCCGCAGCGTGACGGTGTCGCCTTCACGCCAGCGCAGCAGGGGACCGGGAATGCCGCCGTTGATGGTCATCGCGGTTCGAGGGTTGCCGGTGATGTTGACCGGGGTTTCGCCGATGAACAGGTCGAAGTCGGTACCGGCCAGCACGTTCGGTTCGCCGGGGCTGCTGACCGCCCAGACCGGCGTGCGCCATAGCCCGAGGCCCGCGAGGGCTCCACCCGCGGCCAGGCCCTTCACGAAAGTGCGTCTTGAGGTGTTGGAGTGCATGCCGTTTTTCCCATCCGTCAGCCTGATGAAGCCCTCAAATCCATCCTGAGCGGAGGGAGGAGAACTTAATGAGGTGAAGGTTAACGGGCGGCGCCTTTCAGCAGACTGAGGCCAAGATTACATTTCTGACAGTTTCACTCTGTGTTTAGTGACTTCTGTTCGGCTTGGACGAGTCCGCTACGGTGGCATTACCGCAATTGATATACGAGGAAGACTTCAACCAGCGCTGATCCGGATAGTAAGAAAACAACAGCTGCCCATCTTTCATCGAGTCGATCAGCTGATGCGCAATCGCAGGCCTCACCGCCGGGCAACCCAGGCTTCTGCCGATTCGGCCATTCGCTCGCGCCAGATCCGGACTGACATAGGGCGCGCCATGAATAACGATCGCCCGCTCGAAAGCGTTGTCGTTGAAACCCGGCTCCAGACCTTCCATGCGCAACGAGTAACCGTTCTGCCCGACATAGCTGGACTGGGTTCGGTACAAACCAAGACTGGTGGCGAAGCTGGCATTGCGGTTGGAGAACTGACGGGCCATGTTTTCGCCGCTGTTGCGACCGTGGGCGACCAGTTCGTGGAACAACAACTTGCGTTTCTTAAGGTCGAATACCCAAAGACGTTGTTCGGTGGAGGGCAGGGAGTAATCGATGACTGCTAGCCTTTGAGCCGGGGCCGCGCTTTGGGCCCGGCTGCATTGGGAAGCGCGTACGGCCAGGGCAATCACCTTGGCGTTGGCATTGGGGGCCGCTTTGATCAGCGCGGCTTCAAGCGAATCGGCGTAGGCTGCCGGTAAGGTAAAAGCGGTCAGCAACAGGGCCGTCATTAAAAAGCCGAAGCGGTCTAGGGCCATATGCAAGTCTCATCTGATTGTTTCGAGTCTAGCAGCGCGCACGACGCTAGCCGGTTGAAAACGGGAGATTAAGGATTATCCATGGGGCAGTTAACAAGGTTATTCGTCATAAGCCGCATATTTTTTATGGGCTTTCTGATAAGCGGCATGGCAATTGCGGAAACTTCGCCGATTGAGCCGCCATCTCCCGTTAGCGTCGTCGCGGATGCCGCGCCTGGGGATTATGTCGGTCAAGCGATTCAGGCGGCGTTGGCGCCATTGAGTTCGGCGTTTCCCCCGCTGCTCACGTCACCGGGCCATCAACGGGTCGACGTCAATCGAGCGGTGATGGACTTTTATAGCCATCGTGGCTATCGCGCCGCCTGGACGGACGATGACGATGTCGTCCAGTTATTGAAAAGCCTGAGCGACACCGGGGTCGATGGCCTGGACCCCGAGGATTTTCGAATTGCCGAACTGGTCACGGCCAGAAACTCGATGCAGACCACTGCGCCGACCCCCGGGCAACGGGCGGCTTTTGATATCTCGGCGACCCAGACGTTTATCACAGCGCTGCTGCAGTTGCGGCGCGGCAAGGTCGACCCTTCGCGGCTGGACATCCATTGGAATTTCGACCCGGTCGGCATCGACCCCCGGGAGGACGTCAATCTTTTCTTCGCCGCCCTCGACAGCCATGACGTCGCGCGCGCGTTCGCCCAGGCGCCGCCACAAGAAGCGATTTATGGCACGTTGCGACAGGGCCTGGCGCAACTGCGCAGGGTTCGCGACAGTGGTGGCTGGCCAAAGATTCCAGCAGGGCAGACCCTCAGGCCCGGCATGGACGACGCCTCGGTTGCGCAGTTGCGCGCTCGTTTGGTGGCAGGTGGTTATCTGACCGCGAAAATGAACGCGCGCTCCGACTACGACGACACCGTCATGGCAGCGGTGAAGAAGTATCAGGCCGAGCAATACCTCGGGGCGGATGGTGTGGCGGGGCCGGCGACACTCGCGGCGCTGAACGTGCCGGTCGAGGCGCGAATCGACCAGGTCCGCGTGAACATGGAGCGGGCGCGGTGGCTGCTGTACAAACTTCAGGGCACCTTTGTCATCGTCGACATCGCCGGGTACAAGGTTTCGTTCTATCGCGATGGCAAGCTGATATGGCGCTCCCGGGTGCAGGTCGGTAAACCGTATCGCAGCACACCGATTTTTCAATCCGAGATCACTTACATCACGTTCAACCCGACCTGGACCGTACCGCCGACCATTCTGGTCAAGGACATGCTGCCGAAGATTCGCAACAACCCTGGCTATCTCGATGCAAACCGGATTCGCGTGATCGATCGAGAAGGCAACGTGCTCGACCCGTCGACCGTCGATTGGGACAACCCGCGCGGCCTTACGCTGCGTCAGGATGCAGGGTCGGATAACTCGCTGGGGCAGGTAGTCATTCGCTTTCCCAATGACTATGCGATTTACCTGCACGACACACCGCATCGCGAGTTGTTTGCGCAATCCAATCGTGCGACCAGTTCTGGCTGTATTCGGGTAGAAAACCCGCTGCAATTGGTGGAGTTGTTGTTCAACGACCCGGTTCGCTGGAACAGTGCAGGGATTCAAAAGCAGTTAGCCAACGGCAAGACAGAGAACATCAGGCTCCCCGTGAAAGTGCCGGTGCTGTTGGCCTACTGGACGGTGGACCTGAGTCTTGACGGGCGAGTGACGTTCAAGCCCGATGTGTATGGGTACGATAAGCCGGTGTTGCGGGCGCTGAATCTGCCTTCGGAACGGCCAACACTGGACGGGAGGCGAGCGGCGCCTCCCTCGATGGCGGTGGGGCAGAACAAGCTTTAAAGCCCCAGCCCTTCTTGCACCGCCAGAAGCAGGTTGTGTTCGGTCAGCGCGATCGCATCCGGTTGTTGTCCGGATTGCTCGATCGCCTGGAGCCACCAATGCGTCTCGCCGTGTTCATCGACGGTTCGCAATAGGGCGAGTTCCTTGCCTGTCGAGCGAATCTCGATCCGCCCGGCACCGTCGGCGGTGAAGCGAGCGACGGGATCGAAGGTGATGCTGTGGTGGTTGCCTTCGATCAGCAGTTGGTCGATGGCGTAATCGTAACTCGCCTCGTCCGGCGCCCTTTCGAACACGTGCGTGGAATTGCGTCGCAGCTTCAGGCCCACCTCGATCAATGGCTGCAGCCAGGTTTCGATCTGGTGATACAAGTCATAGACCTGGCCCGGCCAGCTGTCGATCGCCTGATCGGCGATGGTCGCATCGGCACTGGTTTGCCGGGATTGTTTCAGCTTCTCGGCGAGCTCATCTGCTTTACTCATTTCGATTTCCTGTCGTGATGTCAGTTAATCGTAGCTCCTTCAAGGTCATGCGGTTTTGCCTTGCGTCATGCGATTGAAACACCCGCAGTCCTTAGGGATAAATGCCAGTCAGTTAAACGGTAATGCGATCCTGTAGCAGCTGCCGAGCTTGCGAGGCTGCGTTCGGCTGCGCAGCAGTCGTGAATGCGGCTGACGAGATCTGCCTGACGTACCGCAATCTCTGGTTTTACGACTGCTGCACAGCCGAACGCAGCCTCGCAAGCTCGACAGCTGCTACAAAAAGTGCGTCGCGGCTAATTGCTTAACTAAAGCTGTCGCGGGTGAAGGCGCTGATTACCCCTCGGCTCGTATTTCACTCGTCGGGAAGTCGATCTCTGTAGATCTGGCGCATTTACCCCGCACAACCCCGTAGACTAAGCTCACAAAAAATAAGGGTTTTGGGCCTTTGCCCATGCCTTACCCTTTCAGGACTCGCTTTTGCCTATCCCCATTCCCGATCCGCACCACGTGCCCGATGGTGCCTTGAGGCGGTTGCCCCTGCTCAAAGCCGCGGTGCTGTTTATTGCGGCGGTGTGCCTCTGCCTCTGCGGGCTGCTTTACCTGCAACTGGAGCAGTCGCGTCGGCACGACCTGGCGTTGGCCGAGGTGTCTTCGTCGAACCTGACCCGGGCCATGGCGCAGCAGGCCGAAGACACGTTCATGAAAGCCGATCTGGTGCTGACCAGTCTGGTGGACTGGATTCAGGCTGAGGGTTTCGACGCTGCCCAGACGCCACGCTTGCAGAAAACCTTCGCCCGGCGGGTGCAGACGTTGCATCAATTGCACGGGATATTTCTGTTCGACAAGCAGGGGCAACGGGTCGTGACGTCGTCCGAAAACCTGTCCCGTGGCCCAGGTGCGGCGGACCGCGAGTACTTCAGGTTTCACCAGCAGAACGTATCGTCCCCGGCACACATCGGCCCGGCGATTCGCAGTCGGGAAAATGGCGAGTGGATCATTCCGGTTTCCAGGCGAGTAAACGACCCGAGCGGCAATTTCCAGGGGGTGCTGGTGGCCGGGATCAAGATGTCGTACTTCGATCAGTTCTTCAAAAGCTTCAGCCTCGATAACAATGGCGCGATGTTTTTGGCGTTGACCGATGGAACACTGCTGGCGCGACGGCCGTTTGTGGAGTCGCAGATCGGCACGTCATTGGCTCAGGGGGAGATTTTTCAAAAACTTCTGCCCAGCGCGACATCCGGCAACGCCATGATCGGCTCGGTGGTGGATGGCATCGTCCGGTTGTATGGCTACCGACAACTCGATACCTATCCGGTGGTGGTCGCGGCGGCATCTTCCAAAGACGCGATCCTCAAGGACTGGTATGACACGGCGATTCAATCCAGTGTGATCGTCGCTCTGGTCGTCCTCGGCGTGGGGTTGTTCGGTTGGGTGTTCATTCATCAGGTGCGCGCGGGCGAGCGCATCGAGGCGGACTTGCGCGAGGCGCAGAAAACCCTGGAATTGATCGCCACCCACGATAGCCTGACCGGGTTGGCCAACCGTCGATTGTTCGAGCGGGCGCTGGAGATCGAGTTCGGGCGCGGTGCCCGGCGGTCGAGTCCGCTGAGCCTGATCATGCTCGATATCGATTATTTCAAGCGCTATAACGACGCCTACGGTCATGTGGCGGGGGACCATTGCCTGGCCGAAGTGGCGCGGGCGCTGAAGAGTTGCTGTCACCGCAACGCCGATCTGGCGGTGCGTTACGGCGGTGAAGAGTTCGCGGTGTTGCTGCCGGACACCGATATTCATGGTGCACTGACGATCGCCGAGCAGATCCGCCGAAGCGTCATGGACAAAAACATCATCCACAGCGGCTCTCCCACGGGTTACGTCACGGTCAGTCTTGGCTGTTATTCGTTTGTGCCGACGGGGCACGACAGCACCGAAATGTTGATCAAGCGCGCGGATGCGGCGTTGTACCAGGCCAAGCATTCGGGACGAAATCGTTCGGCGGTGTTGTCGATGGAAGGGGGCGTCGAGGCGCTGATGCGCTCGGACCGCTAATGCTAGTCAGTTAAGTGCAATCCATGTGGGAGCGGCGGTGCGGCGATCCGACTTGCTCGCGAAGTCGGCGGCACAGTCAACATTGATGTCGCCTGACACACCGCCTTCGCGAGCAAGCCCGCTCTCACAGGTTTCGCATTGGTCGTCATGGATTGCTTTTATGCGTGCCGCTGACTTGCGTTATTCAGGGGCGGTGACCGGGCAGGGCTGCTATGGTCAGTGGAGAGCCTGGCTTTCATGACGACAGACCAGACCCCGCCGGCCTCACCCGATAAGGCGATCGATCGACAGGATCAAGTGCATGGATTTGACTGCCATTACCACCGCTGCACCCGCGCGTCATACACCGATTACCCGTAACCTGATGTTCGTCATCGGCCTGCTGTTTGTGGTTGGGGTGCTGATTGCACTGATCGCCTTATTCAGTATTGCCGGACGGCTCGATGCTCAGGATCTGAGCAAAACCACGTTCTACACGCAACGCGCACTTGAGAACCGCATCACCGCCTCGAAAAACTACATCGCCAGCTACGCCAACTGGACGACCGCCTACGACCACCTGAACGACAAGGTCGATGTGCAGTGGGCCTATGTCGAGCAGAACGTGGGTAAAACTCTGTTCACTATCGATCACTACGATGGCGTTTTCGTGATCGATCGTCAGCGAACCAAATACGCCATAGTGCGCGGGCTTCAGGTGCAACAAGAGACAGCGGCCTATCTGTCGACCCCGATGGCGCCCCTCATCGAGGCGATCCAGAGCCAGGAGAGCCTGATCAGTCCTGTCAGCCGGTACACCTTGTTCGAGGGTAAGCCGGCGTTGCTGACGGCCGCCGCGATTGTGCCCAATGACGAGCGCCCTGCGGTCGATCCCAAGAGCACCTCAGTGCTTATATACGTCGACCAGTTGAACCCTGAAAAGCTCGCTACCTTGAGCGCCGATTACGGTTTGCATGACTTGGGCCTGACGGCCGACGACGTCATTGTTCCCGGTCAACCAGCCGTCGCTCTGACCGGCACCGGTTACAGCCTGGTCTCCCGGCTTGAGCAGCCGGGTCACCAATTGCTTTGGTCGTTGCTGCCACCACTGGGCGGGGCGCTGTTGATTCTGGCGTTATTGACGGCTTACTTCTTTCGTTATGTCCTGCGCACGTCGGGGCATGTGGATGCCAGTTACACCAGCCTCGATTTGTCGAATCAGGCGCTTGAGGCCAGTGAAGAACGCTTTCGTGCGGTGGCCGAAGCCGCGTCCGACTGGATCTGGGAAACCGACGACCAGCATTGCATCACTTATCTGTCGGGGCGCTTCAGCACCGTCACCGGGTTCTCGGATCAACAATGGCTGGGGCAGAACATCGGGCAACTGCTCAATTGCGAAACCACGCCCTTGTCGCTGTGGCTGAACAAACTTGATGAAGAGCAAGCCGTCAGCCACTTGCGCTGTTCCTACCGTGATCAATCGGGGCAACAGCGAGTGTGCCGGGTGTCGGCGCGACCGATCCAGCGCAAGGGCGCGCTATTGGGTTTTCGCGGGACGGCCAGCGACATCACTGATGAAGTCGCCGCCCATGCGCAGATCCAGCATCTGTCGATGCACGACGCACTGACGGGCTTGCCGAACCGCAACAAACTGGCGCGCTACCTCGAAGACGCACTGGCCCTGAAAGAGCAATCGACGGCGTTGACGTTGTTGATGATCGACCTGGATAACTTCAAGCCGATCAACGATTCCCTCGGCCACCCGGCGGGCGATGCGGTTTTGCTGGAAGTGGCGATCCGTTTGCGCGAGTGCACGCGGGATATCGATCTGGTTGCGCGATTGGGGGGCGACGAGTTCGTGCTGGTGCTTCACGGCATGGACAGCCACGCGGAAATCGACCGGTTTTGCGAGCGCTTGCTCGACAGCCTGCATCAACCGATTCATTACGACCACCACACGCTGCACATCGGTGCGAGCATCGGTATCGCCCTGAGTCGGCGCCAGGGGCACGTTCCGGAGGAGCTGATTCGCTGTGCCGATATCGCGTTGTATCAGGCCAAATCCAATGGCAAGAAGACCTGGTGCTACTTTGCGGCGCACATGAACGATCAGATCCAGCACCGCCGACAACTGGAAAGCGACCTGCGTCAGGCGATCAAGAACAACGAATTCGTGATGCATTACCAGCCGCGTTATCACGTCGATGGCAAGCAGATCGTCTCGGTCGAAGCGCTGCTGCGCTGGCAGCATCCGGTGCAAGGCTTGTTGAACCCCGACGCGTTTATTCCATTGGCCGAGCAGACCGACCTGATCGTGCCATTAGGGCGCTGGGTGTTGCGCGAGGCGTGCGAGACGGCCCTGACCTGGCCGGGCGCGATGATGGTCTCGGTCAACCTGTCGCCGGTGCAATTTGCCCGTAGCGATGTGATCGAGGACGTCCGGGAGGCGTTGATTCAGAGCCGATTGCCCGCCAGTCGACTGGAACTGGAGATCACTGAAAACGTGATGCTCATCGACGTCGACGGCGCTCTGGCGACCATGAATGCGCTCAAGGAGTTGGGCGTACGGCTGAACATGGACGATTTCGGCACCGGTTATTCTTCGCTGGGTTATCTGCGTACGTATCCGTTTGACGGGATCAAGATCGACAAGCGCTTCATTGCGTCCATGAGCAACGGCAGCAATGATCGCGCCGTGGTGCAGGCGATCATCAACCTGGGCAAGGCCATGGGCCTGACCGTCACCGCAGAGGGCGTCGAGACATTGGAGCAACTGGACTTCCTGATTTCGGACCAGTGCCATGAAGTGCAGGGGTTCTACCTCAGTCGTCCGGTGGACAGGCATGCACTGCTGCCGTTGCTCAAGGCATCATGGGACGATCACCCGCTGTAAGTCTCGCGCCTTTAGTCGCCTGTTTCATTCGCCGCGGCAACTGCCGTGGCGCACCCCGGTCACAACTGGATACCGCCTCATCCGTTGCGAGCGTCGGATCATGAAGAACCTGAAAATCGCCACCTTCAACGTCAACGGCATGCGCGCCCGCTTGCCGAATCTGCTGGCCTGGCTTGCGCGAGAACAGCCAGACATCGCCTGTTTGCAGGAACTCAAATCGGTGGATGGCGCATTCCCCGTCGCCGAACTGGAGGCGGCCGGGTATGGCGCCGTCTGGCACGGCCAGGTGTCGTGGAACGGGGTGGCGATTCTGGCGCGCGATGCGCAGCCGTTGGAGAGCCGGCGCGGTTTGCCAGGTGATGACAGCGATACCCATAGCCGCTACGTGGAAGCCGCCGTGCATGGGGTTCTGGTGGGATGTCTGTACCTGCCCAATGGCAACCCGCAGCCGGGGCCGAAGTTCGATTACAAACTGGCGTGGTTCGAGCGGCTGATCTCGCACGCCAAGGACTTGCAGAGCAGCGACCATCCTGTGGTGCTGGCCGGTGATTACAACGTGGTGCCCACCGATCTGGACATCTACAACCCGCGCTCCTGGCTCAAAGATGCGCTGCTGCAACCCGAGAGTCGCGCGTGTTATCAGCGGTTGCTGGATCAGGGGTGGACCGATTCGCTGCGTTATCTGTATCCAGAGGAGCGGATCTACACCTTCTGGGATTATTTCCGGCAGCACTGGCAGAAAAATTCGGGGTTGCGCATCGATCATCTGCTGCTCAACCCGGCACTGAGTCCTTACCTGCAGGAGGCTGGCGTCGATGCCTGGGTTCGCAACGAACCTCATGCCAGCGATCATGCGCCGACATGGATTCGATTGGGTTCACGCAAGCGGCGATAGGTCTGGCACGTGCGGCGATTGGCTAAATCAATTGTCAGTCCGACCGTGTTATCCCTTATACATGGCGCCCATCGGCGGAGCGATCCGCGGACCTCTGCATAAAGGATTGAGCGATGAGCGAGACACGACTGACGAATCTTGCGCTGTACCTGCAACGCCTGGGCTTCGATGCGCCCCCGGCGCCAACCCTGGAAACCCTGCGCCAACTGCAACTGCGCCACACCGGTGCCTTCCCGTTCGAAAACCTCACCACTTTAATGGGCGAACCGGTGCTCATCGATCTGCCGTCCATCGAGCAGAAAGTCCTGCACGACGGTCGTGGTGGCTACTGCTACGAACTCAACAACCTGTTCCTGGCCTTGCTTCAGACGCTGGGTTTCGAGGCGCGCGGCATCACCGGTCGCGTGGTCATGAACCAGCCGGAAGGTGCCTGGACCGCTCGCACTCACCGCTTGAGTCTGGTAACCCTCGACGGCGTGCGCTACATCACTGACGTCGGCTTCGGCGGCATGGTGCCCACCGCCCCGTTGATGCTCGACACGGAGGCCGAACAGCTCACTCCCCACGAACCCTATCGCATCGAACCGCATGCCGACGGCTACACCCTGCGCGCCAACGTCGGTGGTGAATGGCGGGCGATGTACATCTTCGACCTGCAACGTCAGGAAGACATCGATTACACCCTCGGCAACTGGTACGTCTCGACCCATCCCGAATCATCCTTCGTGAAACAATTGATGGTGGCGCGTACGGGGGAGGGATGGCGGCGCACATTGAACAACGGCAGCTTTGCCATTCATCGCATGGGCAGCGACAGCGAACGGCGGCAGGTGGCGGATGTGGATGAGTTGATTGGGTTACTGGAAAGCGAATTCGGGATTCGAGTGCCGGCGCAGGAAGTGTTGAAGCGGGCGCTGGGGCGGTTGATTGAGCCTGTGTCGCAGGCAAATTGAGCTCCACGCAAAGGGGCGGATTTGATCAATTAGCCCCTTTTTCTTTTGCTCGATCCAGGCGTGGGTGTGTTGGTTTTGTGCCTAGGAACGAACCTCAAGCTCCATCACGTGATGGATTTCGCTGAGGACCTCTGACAACTTTTTCTCCAGGCTTTTCAGCTCGGAGGCGGTGAGGCCTTTTTTGAAATGCCCGACATTTGCACCGGCAGTGTTCTGATCGGGCTTCGCCGTTTTGCCTTTATCGCTGAGCAATGCCTGGCGCAGGGTATTGTTGATCACCGTCTGGTAGCCGTACCCCTCGCTTTCTGCCAGCACGCGCGCGGCCTCTATGACGACATCATCGAGCATGATGGTGATTCGGGTCTTGCCTTTGCTGGAGGCAACCGCTCCACGCTTGGCATTGCTGAAGTCGTATTCATCTTTCATCGGTCAAGCCTCCATATAGTGGCGACGCTCGTTTTTGGTGGCGATGCGCGCGGAAATGATTCGCACGAAATTCGGGTCGCGGTAGGTGTATGCAACGACCAGCAGTCGACCTTTGGCATCCAGCCCGATGATGATCCATCGCTGCTCATCATGGTGGTTGTCCTGAAGCATCAGAGCTCGTTCGTCATAAAACACGGGTTCTGTCTCGGCGAGGCTGACGCCTTGATGCTTCAGTTTGTTGGCCGCGTTCTTTGCCTTGTGGTACTGAATTTCGAATGACTTCATTATGCATACTTTATATGTATAAGCGAGGGGCGGCCGTGCCGGCGGTCGCTTGGAAAGCAAAAGATTAGCGGTGGGGAGGGAAAGGGGAGGAAGGATGTATTTCAAGAGTTTTTTAGGCCGGGGGCTCTACGGCTAAAGGGCAGTGTGAACATCTGTCCGTAATCTGACTGGCTAGTTGTATACAACTCTATAGACATTTGTCCTGACTATTGAATACAGTGTGCGCACAACAAAAACCAGGGAACCCCCCAACCATGAAAACGCCCCATGTTTCACAACAACGGCCCGAGGATGAGAATCTCGGGATCGGCGCGAATATGGCTTACGGCCTGCAACACGTTCTGACCATGTACGGTGGTATCGTCGCGGTGCCCTTGATCATCGGCCAAGCGGCCGGGCTCTCGCCGGCGGACATCGGTTTGTTGATTGCTGCTTCATTGTTTGCAGGGGGGCTGGCGACGTTGCTGCAGACCCTGGGTTTACCGTTTTTCGGTTGTCAGTTGCCGCTGGTGCAGGGCGTGTCGTTCTCCGGCGTTGCGACCATGGTGGCGATTGTCAGCAGCGGTGGGGAGGGTGGCTTTCAGTCGATTCTCGGGGCGGTGATTGCCGCGTCGTTGATCGGCTTGCTGATCACGCCAGTGTTCTCGCGAATCACCAAGTTCTTTCCGCCGTTGGTAACCGGCATTGTGATCACCACTATCGGCCTGACGCTGATGCCGGTGGCCGCGCGCTGGGCCATGGGCGGCAACAGCCATGCCCCGGACTTCGGCAGCATGGCAAACATCGGCCTGGCGGCGGTGACGTTGGTGCTGGTACTGCTACTGAGCAAGATCGGCAGTGCAACTATCTCCCGTTTGTCGATCCTCTTGGCAATGGTCATTGGCACCGTCATCGCCGTGTTCCTCGGCATGGCGGATTTCTCGTCCGTCACCCAAGGCCCGATGTTCGGCTTCCCGGCACCGTTCCATTTCGGCATGCCGACCTTCCACTTCGCCGCGATTCTGTCGATGTGCATTGTGATCATGGTGACCCTGGTGGAAACCTCCGCCGACATTCTGGCCGTCGGTGAAATCATCGACACCAAAGTCGACTCCAAACGCCTGGGCAACGGCCTGCGCGCCGACATGCTGTCGAGCATGATCGCGCCGATCTTCGGCTCCTTCACCCAGAGTGCTTTCGCCCAGAACGTCGGGCTGGTGGCGGTCACCGGAATCAAGAGCCGTTTCGTGGTGGCCACCGGCGGTGTGTTCCTGGTGGTGCTCGGTTTGCTGCCCTTCATGGGCCGGGTCATCGCTGCCGTGCCAACCTCCGTACTCGGCGGCGCCGGCATCGTGCTGTTCGGCACTGTGGCGGCCAGCGGCATTCGGACACTGTCCAAGGTCGACTACCGCAACAACGTCAACCTGATCATCGTCGCCACCTCCATCGGTTTCGGCATGATCCCCATCGCCGCACCGAATTTCTACGACCACTTCCCCAGCTGGTTCGCGACGATCTTCCACTCGGGCATCAGCTCCTCGGCAATCATGGCCATCGTGCTGAACCTGGCCTTCAACCACCTCACTGCCGGCAACTCGGATCAACAATCGGTGTTTGCGGCCGGTACCGAGCGAGTCTTGCGTTATCAGGATCTGGCGGCATTTCGGGAAGGGGATTACTTCAGTGAAGGTAAGCTGCGTGACTGCGACGGGAACGAGATTCCGGTGGTGGAGGCAGAGCATGGGCATGCCGAGCCGCGGGCGGTGCATGCGAAAAGCAGTGAGCATGTTTGACGGCGGTACCCGGTAAAAAGGCAGGTAGATCAAAAGATCGCAGCCTACGGCAGCTCCTAAGGGAATTCGTGTGAGATGCGATCTCCGTAGGAGCTGCCGCAGGCTGCGATCTTTTGACTTTATGGCGAGCACAGAAAAGCCCCTGAATCTTTTTATTGGAGTTCTTTCGATATCCCTGGATCAGGAAAAAACATTCGAGTTCCCGCTCTTTTTGAGATAACGCGAGCATCTGAGTCGTCCCGCTGCCAACCGCCGCCCAATGCTTTGAACGTGGCCACTGCAGCGCGAGCCAATTCAGTTTGTGCCTGAGCTCTGCCATCAGATGCCGCTAAAAGGTGTTCATCGGCATCCAGCACTTCGATCAGGCTGACCACGCCTTTTTCATAAGCGACAAACGACGTCGCTCGGGCTTTCGCATACGCCGACTCACCCTGGGCGAGTTGTGTCGATTGTTGCTCGCGGTTGATCAGCGCTGAAAAAGCGCTTTCCACATCTTCGCAGGCCCGCAGAACGGACTGGCGGTAAGCGGCTAAGGCTTCGGCTTCCTGGCCTTTCGCCAAATCAATTTGAGCGTTGATGCGGCCAAAATCGAACAGCCTCCAACGTAATCCCAGTGCCGCCGAAGCCTGACTGGCGCCGTTGCTGAACAGGTTTGTGCTGGATACCGAGGTAGCACTGCCGAGCAGCGCCCCCACAGACAGTTTGGGGTAGTACTCGGACATGGCTTCGCCGATGCGTGCGTTGGATGCCGCAAGTCGGCGCTCAGCGACGATCAAGTCTGGACGCCGACGCAGCAGGTCGGCCGGAGCCCCCATGTCCGAGAGGCCTGGCACATCAGGGATGGGCGCCGGCTTAGTCAACTGCGCGCTATAAGTGCCGGGCGCCTTGCCCAACATGACATCCAGCGCATTCATTGCCGCGTCAATGCCTGCTTGCAGTACCGGAACGGTGGCCTGCGCTTGATTCAGCGCGCCTTGGGTCTGGTTCAACTGCAGTTCAGCCGCCAGGCCTTTTGCGTAGAGATGTTCGATGGTGGTGAGCAGTTGTTGTCGTGTGTCTACTTGCTGGCGGGCTATTTCCAGGCGTGCTTGAAGGCCACGGAGGCTGATGTAAAGATCGGCTGTCTGCGCGACCACTGCCAGGCGTGTGGCAATCGCCCCGGCTTGTGAGGCCTGATAATCGGCGAAGGCGGCTTCTTTACCTCGGCGCAGCCCGCCAAACACATCCAGCTCCCAACCGGCATTCAAATTCGCCTCATAGGCACTGCCGTAGCGATTGTAGGAAGGGGCTGAATTCAGCACTTGACCCAACGGAGTCTCCAATGACTGACGGGCTCGGGCCGCTTGACCGTTGACGGTAGCCGACGGCAGGAGAGCTGCGTTAGCTGCGCCCAAACCGGCGCGAGCCTGCTCGATCCTTGCACTTGCCTGGGCTAAATCGAGGTTCTGTTCAAGTGATCGATTTATCAGCTGATTGAGTATCGGGTCATTAAATGCATTCCACCAAGCGGAGAGATCGGCATTTGCGGCGCCCACTTGTCGTGCCTTGGACGTTTGCGCCGAGAAATGCTCGGGCAATTCCACACTAGGTTCTGAGTAGTCGGGGCCCACTGCGCAACCTGCAACCATACCCAAACACAGTAAGCCGGCGAAACGAGGAGGAGGGTGCATGCGATACCTGCGAAAGGGTTGTTTTGTGACGATATTACAATTTGGTCACAAGTTGTCAACCACCTTTGGGATGAGTAAGCTGCTCGCATGAATCAGCCATCAGTTTCTTCGCCCAGCGCCCGTGGCCCAGTCGATCATGACATTCGAGACCAGATTGTCGCGGCGGCCAACGAGCATTTCAGTCAGTACGGTTATGGCAAAACAACGGTTTCTGACCTAGCCAAGGCCATCGGCTTTTCCAAGGCTTACATCTACAAATTCTTTGAATCCAAGCAGGCGATTGGTGAAGCAATCTGTACAAATTGCCTGACTGAAATCGTTGCGGCAGTTGAGCAGGCCATCAATGTAGACGGCATCTCGCCGACTGAACGTTTTCGGCGCCTGGTCAAAACCTTAATCGCTACAGGTGTGAGCCTGTTCTTTAATGACCGTAAACTCTATGACATCGCAGCGTTCGCCGCATCGGAGCGCTGGCCCAGCTCACAAGTCTATGACGCTCAGATCAAGAGCTTCGTGTCGCAAATCGTGCGTGAGGGGCGAGAGCTCGGCGAGTTTGAACGCAAGACACCGCTGGACGAGACGGTAGAGGCGATTCATCTTGCTCTACGGCCCTTTATCAATCCTTTGCTATTGCAGTACAACCTCGATTTTGTTGAAGAAGCCCCTTCTCTTATCTCCAATCTTGTTCTGCGCAGCCTGATGCCTTAAACCGTCCGCTGACGGATGCGCTGCGCATCCGTATCAGCGTGTGCGCCTGAAAAAACCAGATATCAAGCCTCTCTGCCTTGCTCTGATCAAGTTGGGGAATGTTCATTCGTCTCGGTGGTGACTATTGACAGAATTGGTCACTTGAATAAGTATGGTGCATCCGCTACCGAGAGGTCTTTATGATCCAGCGCCATCGCATGTCACTCATTTTCATTGCCTTGTTGCCGTTTGCCCTGGCGGCCTGCAACGAGGCCACGCCTGCCGATCCTCGCCTTCAAGTGCCCTTGGTGCGCATCGGCGTGGTTCAACCCTCCGTGCCTGCGGCACGGGTATTCACCGGTATCGTCGCGGCTCGAGTTCAGAGCGATCTCGGTTTTCGGGTGCCTGGGAAAGTCTTGGAGCGCTTGGTGGACGCTGGGCAGAGTGTCAAACGTGGGCAGCCACTTATGCGCATCGATGCCAACGACCTGACGCTGACCGCCAGGGCGCAGCAGGAAGCGGTGCTGGCCGCTATGGCCCGAGCCCGGCAGGCCTCCGATGATGAACTTCGCTACCGTGATTTGGTGTCCGTCGGTGCGGTATCTGCCTCAGCTTACGCAGGGATCAAAGCGGCTGCCGACTCGGCGAAGGCTCAGCTAAACGCTGCCCGGGCTCAGGCTGATGTGGCGAAAAACGCGACCGGTTATTCGACGTTGCTGGCGGATGCTGATGGGGTTGTAGTGGATACCTTGGCGGAGCCGGGTCAGGTGGTTGGCGCAGGACAGATGGTGGTACGCGTTGCCCATTCAGGGCAGCGCGAGGCCGTGATCCAGTTACCCGAGACGCTACGTCCTGCGCTGGGCTCGGCGGCGACGGTTGAGCTCTACGGGCAGAACCAGCGTGCAGGCAGCGCCCGTTTACGTCAGCTGTCCGACTCTGCAGACCGACAGACCCGAACGTTTGAAGCGCGTTATGTGCTGGAAGGGGCGCTCTCCAACGCCACCCTGGGTTCGACGATCTCAGTGGTTATCGCCGACACGGATGTTGCTGATGCCAAGGAATTCCAGGTGCCCATGGGGGCCCTCTACGACGGGGGTAAAGGCCCGGGTGTCTGGGTGGTTGGGGGAGAGCCGGAGCATGTGGTATGGCGCCCGGTCAAGGTTCGCAGCCTGAATAACGAGGCCAGCGTGCGCGTGACGGGGGATCTGCAGGTGGGTGATCGTGTTGTCGTATTGGGTGCTCACTTGCTGAGCGAGGGAGAGAAGGTCAGGACTGAACTCGCCGATGCTCCGCAAAATTCAGTGGTTGAGGTAAGTCGATGAGCGGCTTCAATCTTTCGGCGCTGGCCGTACGCGAGCGCTCAATCACCCTGTTTTTGATCCTGCTGATTTCTGTGGGTGGGTTGTACGCCTTCTTCAAACTGGGGCGTGCGGAAGACCCCGCATTCACCATTAAACAAATGACGGTGGTCACCGCCTGGCCTGGGGCGACGGCCCAGGAGATGCAAGACCAGGTGGTAGAAAAGCTGGAAAAACGCATGCAGGAACTGCGTTGGTACGACCGGACCGAGACCTTTACCCGGCCCGGCTTGGCATTCACCACGGTTTATCTGCTTGATAGCACGCCGCCCTCAGCCGTCCAGGAGGAGTTTTACCAGGCGCGCAAGAAAATCCTGGATGAGCAGAAGGGGTTGCCGTCAGGGGTGATCGGCCCGATGGTCAATGATGAGTATTCCGATGTCACCTTCGCGCTCTATGCGCTCAAGGCCAAGGGCGAGCCGCAACGTCTGTTGGTGCGCGAAGCCGAGAGCTTGCGCCAGCGTCTGCTGCATGTGGCGGGTGTGAAGAAGGTCAACATCATCGGTGAACAGGCCGAGCGCATTTTTGTCGAGCTGTCCTACGAGCGTCTGGCGACATTGGGCATTTCCGCACGAGACATCTTCAGTGCGTTGAACACGCAGAACATGATAACGCCGGCCGGCTCGGTTGAAGCTAAGGGCCCACAGGTTTTCATCCGCCTGGATGGCGCGTTTGATGACCTGCAGAAGATTCGTAATACCCCACTGACGGTGCAGGGCAGAACCCTCAAGTTGTCCGATGTGGCTGAGGTCAAGCGCGGTTATGAGGACCCTGCGACGTTCCTGGTACGCAACAATGGCGAGCCCGCATTGTTGCTCGGCGTGGTTATGCGCGATGGCTGGAACGGTCTGGATCTGGGGAAGTCGCTGGAGGCCGAGGCAACAGCGATCAACGAGCAGATGCCTTTGGGCATGAGCCTGACCAAGGTCACGGATCAGGCGGTGAATATTGGCGCATCCGTCAACGAGTTCATGGTGAAGTTTTTTGCTGCCCTGGGCGTGGTGCTGCTGGTGTGTTTCCTCAGCATGGGCTGGCGTGTCGGCGTTGTGGTTGCCGCGGCGGTGCCGCTGACCCTGGCGGCCGTGTTCATTGTCATGGCGGCCACGGGCAAAGACTTCGATCGAATTACCCTGGGTTCGTTGATTCTGGCATTGGGGCTGCTGGTGGACGATGCAATCATTGCCATTGAAATGATGGTGGTGAAGATGGAGGAGGGCTACGACCGAATCAAGGCCTCCGCTTATGCCTGGAGCCACACGGCCGCGCCGATGTTGTCGGGGACATTGGTGACGGCGATCGGCTTTATGCCCAACGGTTTTGCCAAGTCGACCGCAGGTGAATACACCGCGAACATGTTCTGGATCGTTGGCATTGCGCTGATCACTTCCTGGGTGGTGGCCGTGGTGTTTACCCCTTACCTGGGCGTCAAACTGCTGCCGCAGATCAAGGTGCCTGAAGGCGGGCATACGGCGATTTACGGTACACCGAACTACCAGCGTTTCAGGCGCCTGCTGGGCAGTGTGATCCGCCGCAAAGGCCTGGTGGCTGCATCCGTCGTTGGCTTGTTTGTTGTTGCGATTCTGGGCATGGGCGTGGTCAAGAAGCAGTTCTTTCCAACGTCCGACCGACCTGAGGTGCTGGTTGAGGTGCAGATGCCTTACGGCACCTCTATAGAGCAGACTGATGTGGCCGCGGCCAAGGTCGAGGCGTGGTTGGCTCTGCAGTCGGAAGCCAGGATCGTCACCGCTTACATTGGCCAGGGCGCACCGCGCTTCTATTTGGCGATGGCCCCTGAGCTACCCGATCCATCCTTCGCAAAAATCGTCGTCCTGACCACGAGTCAGCAAGAGCGCGAGGCGCTCAAGCTCCGCCTCAGGCAAGCCGTAGCCGATGGCTTGGCGCCTGAAGCCCGGGTGCGGGTGACGCAGTTGGTATTTGGTCCTTATTCACCGTATCCGGTGGCCTTTCGGGTGATGGGCGCCGACCCCGCAGTGTTGCGGGATATCGCCGCGCAGGTGCGTGAGGTCATGACCGCCAGCCCCATGATGAGGACCGTCAACACCGATTTGGGCGAGCGCGCACCGGCACTTCATCTCACGCTGGATCAGGATCGCCTGCAAGCATTCGGCTTGACCTCGACCGATGTCGCGCAACAGCTGCAATTCCTGCTCACGGGGGTGCCTGTCACCGAGGTGCGTGAGGATATTCGTTCGGTTCAGGTAGTTGCTCGCTCGGCGGGAGAGACGCGTCTGGATCCGTCGAAAATTGCCGCCTTCACGCTGACCGGTGCCCAAGGGCAGCGCGTGTCGCTGTCCCAGGTAGGGGCGGTGGATGTGCGCATGGAGGAACCCATTCTGCGACGTCGTGATCGTACGCCGACGATAACTGTGCGTGGTGACGTGGCTGAAGGTCTTCAGCCTCCCGATGTCTCCAACGCCTTGATAACGCAGTTGCAGCCCATCATCGAAAAACTGCCGGCGGGCTACCGGATCGAGTTTGCCGGCTCGATCGAGGAGTCGGGTAAAGCGAACAAGGCATTGCTACCGTTGTTCCCGATCATGATCGCGCTGATGTTGCTGACCATCATCATTCAGGTGCGCTCGATGTCGGCAATGATGATGGTGTTCGCTACTGCGCCTTTGGGCCTGATTGGTGTGGTGCCAATTCTGCTGCTGTTCCAGCAACCCTTCGGGATCAACGCCTTGGTGGGACTGATTGCCTTGTCAGGGATTCTGATGCGCAACACGCTGATCCTCATCGGGCAGATTCACTCCAATGAGCAAGCCGGCCTGTCGCCTTACAACGCCGTGGTCGAAGCCACTGTGCAGCGCGCGAGGCCCGTGATTCTCACGGCGTTGGCGGCAATGCTGGCGTTCATTCCGCTGACCCATTCGGTGTTCTGGGGAACGCTGGCCTACACCCTGATTGGCGGTACGTTTGCCGGCACCGTGCTGACCCTGGTGTTCCTGCCAGCGATGTACGCCCTCTGGTTCAAGATCAAGCCCGAGCCCGCGTATGAGCTTGCAGCGAACACTCATGTTGCTTGATACCTGAGTGCTGACAAAACGCCAAAACGAAAAAAACCCGCCAAAAGGCGGGTTTTTCGGGGGTTCAGAGATTTTGGAAACTTTCTCTGGAACCTTGTATGGCTCCACGACCTGGACTCGAACCAGGGACCCAGTGATTAACAGTCACTTGCTCTACCAACTGAGCTATCGCGGAATGGCGTCTATGTTACTGATTCAAAAAGAGAAGTCAAGCCTCTGTCGGCAGTTTGATGTTTTCATCGGATCGGAGGGGGTTATCGGCCATTGGCGGTTACCAGAATCGCGGTAGAGGTCTACCATGGGCGCCCGGAAGTGGTGACACGCGCTGCCGGCCCTCAGCCGAAAAGGTATGCGCCATGAATCACCCAACCCTCACACTTCAAAACAGCGGGGTGTTCGCATGAGCATCGCTCAGATCAGCCTGCCCAAAGGTGTTGGTCCGCACGCCGAGAAACTGTTCGACGCAATCACTCAGGCCAGCACCGCTGACGAATTGAACCGCGCGGGCGGCAAGGCCGAAGGTTTTGTTTTGGGCCTGGAAAGCACCAAGGCGATCAAAAGCCAGGTGGCCGAGTCGCTTTATGTGGCCTATGACGACGCGGCCAGCCAGCGTGCAACCGAATTGGCTTAACCGCCGAAGGTAATGGTGCCGAGCATCAGCTTGGCGTACAGCATCGTGGCGGCCAGTTGCACCAGCCACAAGGCCAGGCCGCCAAGGAATACGCCCGCAGCCACTTGCAGGACCAGGTTATTACCGCGTTTGGCCGAAGGGCGGGGCGCGAAGTGGTCCAGCTCGTCGCGGTCGGCGCGTAGGTCATCGTTTTTCATGTGGGTTCTCAAGAATTCTCGGGTGTACTCATAACCTGTGGGAGCGGGCTTGCTCGCGAAGGCGGCGGCACATCCAGCATCAATGTGACAGATAGACCGCTTTCGCGAGCAAGCCCGCTCCCACATGTTTGATCTGCGTGCAGTCTAGAGCGACCGGTCGCCGAACTGGGAATTATCAAAGACAAATAAAAAACGGGAAGCCCTGCGGCTTCCCGTTTTCGTATCACGCGAGGACTCAGATCACCTGAACGATGGCCTTGGTCACGGCGTCGATGTTGCTCTGGTTCAGCGCGGCAACGCAGATGCGGCCGGTGTCCAGGGCATAGATGCCGAACTCGCTGCGCAGGCGGGTTACCTGCTCAACCGTCAGGCCGGAGTAGGAGAACATGCCGCGCTGGCGACCGACGAAGCTGAAATCGCGCTGTGGAGCGTTTTTCGCCAGCAAGTCGACCATCTGGATGCGCATGCCGCGAATCCGCAGGCGCATTTCTGCCAGTTCCTCTTCCCACTGGGCACGCAGTACCGGGCTGTTCAGCACGGCGGCGACGATGCTTGCACCGTGGGTCGGCGGGTTGGAGTAGTTGGTGCGGATCACGCGTTTGACTTGCGACAGTACGCGCGCGCCTTCTTCTTTCGATTCGCTGACGATCGACAGGGCGCCAACGCGCTCGCCGTACAGCGAGAAGGATTTGGAGAACGAACTGGAAACGAAGAAGGTCAGGTCCGATTCGGCGAACAGGCGCACGGCCGCTGCGTCTTCATCGATACCGTCGCCAAAGCCCTGGTAAGCCATGTCGAGGAATGGCACGTGACCTTTGGCCTTGACCACTTCCAGTACGTTTTTCCAGTCCGCCGGGCTCAGGTCCACGCCGGTAGGGTTGTGGCAGCAAGCGTGCAGCACAACGATGGAGCCGGACGGCAGGGCGTTCAGGTCTTCGAGCAGGCCTGCACGGTTAACGTCGTGGGTGGCGGCATCGTAGTAGCGATAGTTCTGCACCGGGAAACCAGCGGTTTCGAACAGGGCGCGGTGGTTTTCCCAGCTAGGGTCGCTGATGGCCACGACGGCGTTCGGTAGCAGTTGCTTGAGGAAATCAGCACCGATTTTCAGCGCGCCAGTACCGCCGACGGCTTGGGTGGTGATAACCCGGCCAGCGGCGATCAGCGGCGAATCATTGCCGAACAGCAGTTTCTGCACGGCCTGGTCGTAGGCGGCGATGCCGTCGATCGGCAAGTAGCCACGGGAAACGTGTTGAGCGGCGCGAATCGTCTCGGCTTCGACAACGGCGCGCAGGAGTGGAATTCGCCCCTCCTCGTCGCAGTAAACACCGACCCCCAGGTTGACCTTGTTGGTACGGGTATCGGCATTGAATGCTTCGTTGAGGCCCAGGATTGGATCGCGTGGTGCCATTTCGACAGCGGAGAACAGGCTCATTATTGCGGCGGCTCTGAATGGAGTGTGGAGGGACGTGTCGCGCTCCAGCCGAATGCACTAGAGCGGTGCACAAACGGGGAGCTAGTATAGAGGCCATCAGCGATTGATGGCGACAGGCGATTCGGCTTTTACCGTAAGTTTTTCCAATTATTTTTCGATCATGGGTCGAGTGGTGTCGTCAAAGGTTTTGCCCGATGTAGGACGTTTGCCTTGAAAGCGATGGCAATCGGCTCCACATTGAGCACAATCCAGTTTTTTCCTTGGGCGACATCGGTCGTTTGTGGTTTTTTTCGTCGCTGTCCGGTTTGACTGGGCAGGCGCGAATCCAGAGGTATGTATGTCTGAATTCCAGCTAGTCACCCGCTTCGAGCCCGCCGGCGATCAGCCGGAAGCCATCCGCCTGATGGTCGAGGGCATTGAGGCCGGGCTGGCGCACCAGACGTTGCTCGGTGTGACCGGCTCGGGCAAGACCTTCAGCATCGCCAACGTGATCGCCCAGATTCAGCGCCCGACGCTGGTGCTGGCGCCCAACAAGACCCTGGCCGCGCAGTTGTATGGCGAATTCAAGACGTTCTTCCCGAACAACGCCGTTGAATACTTCGTGTCTTATTACGACTACTACCAGCCCGAAGCCTACGTGCCGTCGTCCGACACCTTCATCGAGAAGGATGCCTCGATCAACGACCATATCGAGCAGATGCGCCTGTCCGCGACCAAGGCGCTGCTGGAGCGCAAGGACGCGATCATCGTCACCACGGTGTCCTGCATCTACGGTCTGGGCAGCCCGGAAACCTATCTGAAGATGGTGTTGCACGTGGATCGCGGCGACAAGCTCGACCAGCGCGCGCTGCTACGTCGCCTGGCCGACCTGCAATACACCCGCAACGACATGGACTTCGCCCGGGCGACCTTCCGGGTGCGCGGCGACGTGATTGATATCCACCCGGCGGAATCCGATTTCGAAGCGATCCGCATCGAGCTGTTCGATGACGAAGTGGAGAGCCTGTCCGCCTTCGATCCGCTGACCGGTGAAGTCATCCGCAAACTGCCGCGTTTCACCTTCTATCCGAAGAGCCACTACGTGACCCCGCGCGAAACCCTGCTCGAGGCCACCGAAGGGATCAAGGTCGAATTGCAGGAGCGCCTGGAATACCTGCGCTCCAATAACAAACTGGTGGAAGCCCAGCGACTGGAGCAGCGCACCCGTTTCGACCTGGAGATGATCCTCGAGCTGGGCTACTGCAACGGCATCGAAAACTATTCGCGCTACCTGTCGGGCCGTGAATCCGGCCAGGCGCCGCCCACGTTGTTCGACTACCTGCCGGCGGATGCCTTGCTGGTGATCGACGAATCCCACGTCAGCGTGCCGCAAGTCGGCGCCATGTATAAAGGTGACCGTTCCCGGAAAGAGACGCTGGTGGAGTACGGCTTCCGTCTGCCGTCCGCGCTGGACAACCGGCCGATGCGTTTCGATGAGTTCGAAAGCATCAGTCCCCAAACGATTTTTGTCTCGGCCACGCCGGGCAATTATGAGGCGGAACATGCTGGCCGAGTGGTCGAGCAATTGGTGCGCCCGACCGGTCTGGTTGACCCGCAAATCGAAATCCGTCCGGCGTTGACCCAGGTCGACGACTTGCTCTCGGAAATCACCAAGCGTGTGGCCCTGGAAGAGCGGGTGCTGGTCACCACGCTGACCAAGCGCATGTCTGAAGATTTGACCGATTATCTGGCCGACCACGGCGTGCGCGTGCGTTATCTGCACTCGGACATCGACACTGTGGAGCGGGTCGAAATTATCCGTGACTTGCGTCTCGGCGTCTTCGATGTGCTGGTGGGGATCAACCTTCTACGTGAAGGCCTGGACATGCCGGAAGTCTCGCTGGTGGCGATTCTCGATGCGGACAAGGAGGGTTTCTTGCGTTCCGAGCGCTCGTTGATCCAGACCATCGGCCGGGCGGCGCGCAACCTCAATGGGCGGGCGATTTTGTACGCAGATCGCATCACCGGCTCCATGGAGCGGGCGATCGGCGAAACCGAGCGTCGTCGCGACAAGCAGATCGCTTTCAACCTGGCCAATGGCATCACGCCGAAGGGGGTGTTCAAGGACGTCGCCGACATTATGGAAGGCGCGGTCGTGCCGGGTTCGCGCAGCAAGAAGCGCAAAGGCATGGCCAAGGCCGCCGAGGAAAGTGCCAAGTACGAGGCCGAACTGCGCTCGCCGAGCGAGATCAGCAAACGCATTCGTCAGTTGGAAGAAAAGATGTACCAGCTGGCCCGCGACCTGGAATTCGAAGCCGCGGCGCAGTTGCGCGACGAAATCGGCAAGTTGCGGGAGCGGTTGATCGCGATTTGATTTGTGGTGTCTGACAGGGCCTCTTCGCGAGCAAGCCCGCTCCCACAGTTGACCGAGTTGTCCAGGCGGGCGCGGTCTACTGTGGGAGCGGGCTTGCTCGCGAAGGCGTACGACTGAACGCCATATTCATCAGCTAAAGCGCTTCCCCCAGCCCTCAACCCACCTCGGCCTACGAGTGATGTGGAGGTAAATACCCCACTCACTGGAGCCGGGCGGCTATCGCCTGTTACCATTCGCCTCTTGTTTGATCTTCGCTTTTATTCTTTTCGAGACATGCCATGACCACCGTCCGCACTCGCATCGCGCCATCGCCTACCGGGGACCCCCACGTAGGTACCGCTTACATCGCTTTGTTCAACTACTGCTTTGCCAAGCAGCATGGCGGTGAGTTCATCCTGCGGATCGAAGACACCGACCAGTTGCGTTCGACCCGCGAGTCCGAGCAGCAGATTTTCGACGCCCTGCGCTGGTTGGGTATCGACTGGAGCGAAGGCCCGGATGTCGGCGGCCCGCACGGTCCTTATCGTCAGAGCGAGCGCGGCGATATTTATCAGAAGTACTGCCAGCAATTGGTCGACATGGGTCATGCCTTCCCGTGCTTCTGTACGGCTGAAGAACTGGACCAGATGCGCGCCGAGCAAATGGCCCGCGGCGAAACCCCGCGTTACGACGGTCGTGCGCTGTTGCTCTCCAAGGAAGAAGTCGCGCGCCGCCTGGCTGCCGGCGAGCCACACGTGATCCGCATGAAAGTGCCGACCGAAGGCGTGTGCGTGGTGCCTGACATGCTGCGTGGCGACGTCGAGATCCCGTGGGATCGCATGGACATGCAAGTGCTGATGAAGACCGACGGCTTGCCGACGTACTTCCTGGCCAACGTTGTCGATGACCACTTGATGGGCATCACTCACGTTTTGCGCGGTGAAGAATGGCTGCCTTCGGCGCCGAAACTGATCCTCTTGTACGAATACTTCGGCTGGGAACAACCGCAGCTGTGCTACATGCCGCTGCTGCGTAACCCGGACAAGAGCAAGCTGTCCAAGCGCAAGAACCCGACCTCGGTGACCTTCTACGAGCGCATGGGCTTCATGCCGGAAGCGATGCTCAACTACTTGGGCCGCATGGGCTGGTCGATGCCGGACGAGCGCGAGAAGTTCTCCCTGCAGGAAATGGTCGATA
The DNA here is from genome assembly GCF_000282495.1 of Pseudomonas sp. GM79. GTDB lineage: Bacteria > Pseudomonadota > Gammaproteobacteria > Pseudomonadales > Pseudomonadaceae > Aquipseudomonas. Next base: position 115,194 of record NZ_AKJE01000111.1, on the reverse strand, counting down.
ACTTCGACCTGAGCCGCGTCTCCCTCGGCGGGCCGATTTTCGACATCGAGAAGCTGTCGTGGCTCAACGGCCAATGGCTGCGTGACCTGCCGGTGGAAGAGTTCGCCGCTCGTCTGCAAAAGTGGGCACTGAACCCTGAATACATGATGAAGATCGCACCGCACGTGCAGGGCCGGGTTGAAACCTTCAGCCAGGTCGCACCACTGGCCGGCTTCTTCTTCGCTGGTGGCGTGAACCCGGACGCCAAACTGTTCGAATCCAAGAAGCTCTCGGGCGATCAGGTTCGTCAGTTGATGCAGTTGATTCTGTGGAAGCTGGAAAGCCTGCGTCAGTGGGAGAAGGACAGCATTACCGCGACGATTCAGGCGGTGGTCGAATCCCTGGAGTTGAAGCTGCGTGATGCCATGCCGCTGATGTTCGCCGCGATCACGGGGCAGGCCAGCTCGGTGTCGGTGCTCGACGCGATGGAAATCCTCGGTCCGGACCTCACCCGTTTCCGTCTGCGCCAGGCTATCGACCTGCTGGGCGGCGTGTCGAAGAAGGAAAACAAGGAGTGGGAAAAACTCCTGGGCGCTATCGCTTAAGGCTGTTTAACCTTGTGTAGGAGCTGCCGAAGGCTGCGATCTTTTGATCTTGCTCTTCGGCGCCACCCCCGTTTTTCGGGGGGAGGGCGGTAAGTGATTGTTATGTGGGCAAAAAATTTTGGAAATTGTTAAAAATAAGTTTGACAGCCTTCCGATGCGCCATTAAGATTCGCCCCGTCCTCAGCGATGAGGGGCTATAGCTCAGCTGGGAGAGCGCTTGCATGGCATGCAAGAGGTCGACGGTTCGATCCCGTCTAGCTCCACCAATTTACACTTCAAGGTCTGGCCACACCGGCCTTGAAGCGATCAACACTCAGCGTTGATCAGTTGTATAGAAGGGTTTGCGTCCCCTTCGTCTAGTGGCCTAGGACACCGCCCTTTCACGGCGGTAACAGGGGTTCGAGTCCCCTAGGGGACGCCAGTTTTACAGAAGCGATGTTGCAAGATGTCGCTCCGCCGCGAGGCGAAAAATCCGGGGCTATAGCTCAGCTGGGAGAGCGCTTGCATGGCATGCAAGAGGTCGACGGTTCGATCCCGTCTAGCTCCACCAATTTTACAGTTCAAGGTCTGGCCACACCGGCCTTGAATCGATCAGCTCTCAGCACTGATCATTGTATAGAAGGGTTTGTGTCCCCTTCGTCTAGTGGCCTAGGACACCGCCCTTTCACGGCGGTAACAGGGGTTCGAGTCCCCTAGGGGACGCCACGATTACCCGCTCTGCGGGATTTTTAAGGGTCATTCAATTATTGAATGGCCCTTTTGTTTGTCTGGCGTTTGGCCAACTCTCCTTTTTTCTCAAAACTGTTCTTCAGACCAGCGGTCACATCCACGACTTGCGAAAAATTATTATGAGAATAATATTCTAGTCGTAATATTCGGAGGCAACGATGAACGATAAAAAAGCTCAAACCCGCGAACGCATCCTCAAGGCTGCCAGTGCAGCGCTGATCCAGCGCGGCCCGGCCGAGCCGAGCGTGGGCGAAGTGATGGGCGCGGCTGGTCTGACGGTCGGCGGCTTCTACGCACACTTCGAAAGCAAGGACGCATTGATGCTGGAAGCGTTCAAGCAGCTACTCAGCCATCGTCGTGGCTTGATCGCTGACATGGACGCCCAGTTGACCGGCGAAGAGCGTCGCGCGTTGGTCGCAGCGTTCTACCTATCGCGCAAACACCGTGATTCCACCGAGCAGGCATGCCCGATTCCGGCGTCGGTCGGCGAGTTGGGTCGTCTGCCGGACGAATTTCGTGTGGCATTGAACGAGCATGTTGAGTTGATGGTCGCGCAGTTGGCGGCCAGTCCGGAAGACGCCGACAAAGTTTTGGCCGACATCGCCTTGATGGTCGGTGGTTTGGCTCTGGCACGGGCGCTAGGGCCAGGAGAGTTGTCCGATCGATTGCTGCGCGCCGCCAAGTCGGCGGTGCTGTGACCTAAAGGCATCAGCCTGAGGAGATGAGCGATGAACACGTTGAGCTGGGTTCGTGGCGTTAATGGCACCTTGGGCTGGTTCGCGCCGAAGCTGGTGGCGAGCAAGATGCGCCTGGCGTTCATGACTCCGCGGGAATTGCCGCCGCGTGATTGGGAATTGCCGCTGCTGGCGAAATCCGAACGGATCACCTTGCGCTTCGGCCTCTCCGCGTTGCGTTGGGGGCAAGGGCCGGCGGTGTTGTTGATGCACGGCTGGGAGGGCCGGCCGACACAGTTTGCCGCGCTGATCACCGCGCTGGTCGATGCCGGTTACACCGTGGTTGCCCTCGACGGCCCGGCTCACGGTCGCTCACCTGGTCGCGAAGCAAATGTGGTGCTGTTCGCCCGGGCCATGCTCGAGGCGGCCGCTGAGTTGCCGCCGCTGCAAGCGGTCATTGGGCACTCCATGGGTGGCGCCAGTGCCATGCTCGCAGTTCAGTTGGGCTTGCGCACCGAAACCCTGGTCTCGATCGCCGCCCCGGCGCGAATTCTCGGGGTATTGCGTGGGTTCGCACGCTATGTACGCCTGCCGCCCAAAGCGCGTTCGGCGTTTATTCGCCAGGTCGAGAAAGATGTCGGCATGCGTGCCGCTGCACTGGATGTCGCGCACTATCAGCTCGACATGCCGGGGCTGATCGTCCATGCCGAGGACGACAACTTTGTTCCGGTCAAGGAATCCCAGTTGATCCACGAAGCCTGGTTCGACAGCCGTCTGTTGCGCCTGGAAGAGGGCGGGCATCAGCGGGTGCTGGCCGATCCGCGGGTGATCGACGGCGTTCTCTCGCTGCTGACTGGTCGCAGCCTGCAATCGCGCCAATCGGCCTGAGCTTCCGTTACACTGCCCCGGTCGAAATAATCTGACCGGGAGTGGGGCATGGGCTGGGATCGGGCAACGCCGTTTATCATTGATCTGGAAGTGGACGCCGAGGACATCGACGGGTTGGGCCATGCGAACAACGCGGTGTACGTGACCTGGCTCGAGCGTTGCGCCTGGCGCCACTCGCAACGGCTGGGCCTGGATCTGGTCGAGTACCGGCGGCTGGATCGGGCGATGGCGGTGGTACGGCACGAGATCGATTACCTGGCTGCGGCCTATGAGGGTGATGAGTTGCAGTTGGCGACCTGGATCGTCGATTGGGACCAGCGCCTGAAAATGACCCGACACTTTCAATTGAAGCGCCCCAGCGACAACACGACGTTGCTGCGGGCGCAGACCACTTTCGTGTGCATCGAACTGTCGACCGGCAAGCCCAAGCGCATGCCGGCGGAGTTTATCGAGGGCTATGGCCCGGCGTTGCAGGATTTGGATTCAGCGAAAATCTAATGTGGGAGCGGGCTTGCTCGCGAAAGCAGACTGACAGGCAGCACAATTGTTGAATGTTAAACCGCTTTCGCGAGCAAGCCCGCTCCCACAAGGAATCAGCGATGTTCTGCAGATTTCTCGCGCAATCCAGTAAACTGCCGCACGTTTTTCGTTGAGTGTGTTTTTCATGCAAATTGCTTTGGCGCCCATGGAGGGGTTGGTCGACAACATCCTGCGGGACGTGCTGACCCGTGTGGGCGGTATCGATTGGTGCGTGACCGAATTTATTCGGATCAACGATCAGCTGCTTACGCCTGCCTATTACCACAAGTTCGGCCCGGAACTGCTGACCAACGCCCGAACCGCCTCCGGCGTGCCGCTGCGGGTGCAACTGCTGGGCTCCGATCCGGTGTGCCTGGCGGAAAACGCCGCACTGGCCTGCGAGTTGGGTTCCGAGGTCATCGACCTGAACTTCGGCTGCCCGGCCAAGACCGTCAACAAATCCCGTGGCGGCGCGGTGCTGCTCAAAGAGCCTGAACTGCTCAACCAAATCGTCGAACACGTCCGTCGTGCGGTGCCAGCGCACATTCCAGTGACCGCCAAGATGCGCCTCGGTTTCGACAGCCCGGACGGTGCGCTGGTTTGCGCCACGGCCCTGGCTGAAGGCGGGGCGGCGCACATCGTGGTCCACGCGCGGACCAAGACCGATGGCTACAAGCCGCCAGCCCACTGGGAATGGATCCCTCGGGTGCAGAACGTGGTCAAGGTCCCGGTGTTTGCCAATGGCGACATCTGGAGCGTCGAGGACTGGCGTCGTTGCCGCGAGATCAGCGGCGTCGAAGACATCATGCTCGGTCGCGGTCTGGTATCGCGTCCGGATCTGGCCCGGCAAATCGCCGCCGCCCGCGCCGGTGAAGACGTCGTTGAGATGACCTGGGCCGAGCTGCTGCCGCTGATTCAAGACTTCTGGCTGCAAGCCAAGGCGCAGATGACGCCACGCCAATCGCCGGGTCGCTTGAAGCAGTGGCTGGCAATGCTGACCCGCAATTATCCCGAAGCGGTAGAGCTGTTCACCGTCCTGCGTCGTGAGACCGAACTGGATAATGTCTCGCGTTTACTGGGGTTGCAGGTGTCTGAAGCGGCCTGAAAAAATCTTGAAATAATCTCTTGAAAAGCAATCAGCGGTCCTTATCTAAGGATTACGCGATGCCGAATTCGGGTCGCGGAGACAAAAAAACTTGCTGATTATGTTCAGGAGATTTGAATCATGAGTACTGCATTTTCCCTGGCCCCACTGTTCCGTTCCTCGGTAGGTTTCGACCGTTTCAACGACCTGTTCGAAACCGCTCTGCGCAATGAGCCAGGCAGCACCTATCCACCCTACAACGTTGAAAAATACGGTGATGATCAATACCGCATTGTCGTAGCGGCCGCCGGTTTCCAGGAAGAAGACCTGGACCTGCAAGTGGAGAAAGGTGTGCTGACCATCAGTGGCGGCAAACGTGACGCGGACGAAAGCGTCACTTACTTGTACCAAGGCATCGCTCAGCGCGCCTTCAAACTGTCGTTCCGTCTGGCGGACCACATTGAAATCAAGGCCGCCGAACTGCGCAACGGTTTGTTGAGCATCGACCTGCTGCGCGTGATTCCGGAAGAAGCGAAAGCCAAACGCATCCCGATCAACGGGACGGAAAAACCGGCTCTGCAGCACTGAGTCAAAGCAACAAAAAGGGCGCCATCCACCGGCGCCCTTTTTTGTGCCCATTCGTAGCAGCTGCTACAGCCGTACGTAGCGGCTCGGCAGTTGCTGCATCGCCTTATTTCAACAGTTTCTGAAACTCCTCAACCGGCAGCGGCCGGCTGTGCAAATACCCTTGATACAAATGGCAGCCCAGCCCCTGCAAAAACGCCAGTTGCTCCAGGGTTTCCACCCCTTCGGCGATGACTTCCAACTCCAGACTGCGGGCCATGGCGACGATGGCGCGAATGATTTCGGCATCGTTGGGGTCGGTGGTGGCATCGCGGATGAACGACTGGTCGATTTTCAGGGTGTCTACCGGCAGGCGCTTGAGGTAGGTCAGCGAGGAATAACCGGTACCGAAATCGTCCATCGCAAAGCTCACGCCGAGTTTTTTCAGGCGCCGCATTTTGCTGATGGTGTCGTCCAGGTTCTGGATGACGATGCCTTCGGTGATTTCCAGTTTCAGCAACGAGCAGGGCAGGCCGTGGCTGCCGAGGCTGTGTTCGATGCGTTCGACGAAATCGTTCTGACGGAATTGCCGGGGGCTGATGTTCACGCACAGGCTGAAATCGAGCGGATTGATCAGGCCCTTGGCGATCAGATGTTTGAAGGCAGCGCAGGCTTCGTCAAGGATCCATGTGCCGACTTCCAGAATCAGCCCGCTGTCTTCCAGCACCTTGATGAACTCTGTGGGTGATTGCGCGCCCAATTTCGGATGGTGCCAGCGTACCAAGGCTTCGGCGCCGGTAATGCGGTTGTTGCGGGCGTCCACCTGCGGTTGGTATTGCACGCTGAATTCACCCCGGGAAAGGGCCAGGCGCAGGTCGGTTTCCATGCGCAGGCGTTCACTGGCGGCCTTTTGCATGGTGTTGTGGTACATCTGCGTGGTGTTGCGGCCTGAATCCTTGGCGCGGTAGAGGGCGATATCGGCGCGTTTGAGCAGGTCGGTCGGGGTCGAGCCGTGGTCGGGGATCAGCGCGATGCCGATGCTCGGTGTTACTTGCAGGCGCTGTCCGTCGAGGAACATCGGTTCGGACAGCAGTTCGCGCAAGGTATCCGCCAACTCCCGGACCTGAGCGCTGACGTCGCTGCGCGAACCTTCCAGGCCGCTCAGCAGCACCACGAATTCGTCACCGCCCAGGCGCGCGACGGTGTCCTCCATGCGCACGCTGGCTTCAAGGCGCGCGGTGATGATCTTCAGCACCGTATCGCCCACCGGGTGACCGAGGGAGTCGTTGATGTGCTTGAAGTGATCGAGGTCGAGGAACATCAGCGCGCCTCGAAGGTTGTGGCGTTTGAGCAGGGCGATCTGCTGGCTCAGACGATCCATCAACAGGGCGCGGTTGGGCAGGTTGGTCAGCGGGTCGTGGTAGGCCAGGTGACGGATCTGCGCTTCGGCGTTTTTCAGCAAGCTGACGTCTCGGGCGGTCAGCAGCAGGCACGCCGTTTCGTTGAGGGTGATCGGCTCCACCGAGACTTCGACGGTCAACAACTCGCCGCGTTTGTTGCGCCCGAGCATTTCCTGATGGTGAACCCGGCCCTTGATCTGTAGTTCCGCCAGCAACGCCGAGCGTTGTTTCTCTTCGGCCCAGATGCCCACCTGATACACCGTGCGGCCGACCACTTCATCGGCGCGGTAGCCAGTCAGGCGACAGAAGCCATCGTTAACCTCCAGGTAGCGTCCGGTGTCGCGCTCGGTAATGGTGATGGCGTCGGGGCTTGAGTGGAAGGCCTTGGCAAACTTCTCCTCGCTGGCCTTGAGCGCCGCTTCCGAGCGTTGCTGCTGGGTGATGTCGCGCAGGGTGGTGACGATGCAGGGTTGGTCGCCGACGCTGATCTGCCGGCTCGATATCACGCAGGTCAGGGACTGTCCGTCCTTGTGCCGGACGATGATCGCCACATTGTTCAGGCCCTGTTCGCGGATGACCCGCTCGATCCTTTGCAGGCTCTTCGCCGAAGCGTCCCACAGGCCGATTTCGTCGGCACTGCGGCCAATCACGTCGACGGTGCTCCAGCCGAACGTTTGAGTGAAGCTGGAGTTGATCTCGATGAAGTGACCGGTGTCCTGGCGCGTGACGCAGATCGGGTCCGGGCTGACCTGGAACAGGGTGGCGAATTTCTCTTCCGACGCCACCAGTTGCTGTTCGCGCTCTACCTGATCAGTGATGTCCAGCAGTGTGCCGGCCATGCGCAACGGGTTGCCCTGTTCATCGCGGTAGAGTCTGGCGCGGCTTTCCAGGTAGCGCGAGCTGCCATCCGTTAGCTGCACGCGGTAAGTCAGCTGGTAATTGCCGGCCGGGCCTTCGCGCAGGCTGCGGTAGGCGTCGCGCATGGTGCCGCGTTCTTCGTCGGGCACGCCTTCGAAAAACGCATCGAAGGATTCATGGAAGGGTTTGGGGTCCAGCCCATGTAACTGGGCGGCCCGCGCCGAGCCGTAAAGCATGCCGCTGGGAATGTGCCAGTCCCAGGTGCCGAGTTGCGCCGAATCCAGGGCCAGGTCCAGGCGTTCCTGGCTGTCTTTGAGGGCGTGCTCGGCGATTTTGCGTTCGGTGGTGTCGAGGAATGTGCTCAGCAGGTAAGGCTGGCCTTCGAGTTCGACCTTTTGCGCGCTGAGGATGCCGTCGTGAACCTGCCCGTTGCTGGCGCGAAATTGCACCTCCATGTTGATCAGCTCGCCTTTGGCCTTGGTGGCCTTGACCAGTTGCACCCGTTGCTCCGGGTTGACCCAAAGGCCCAGTTCCAGCGTGGTTCGGCCGATGGCGTCTTGCACCGGCCAGCCGAACAGGCTTTCGAAATACTGGTTGGCTTCGCTGATCAGGCCGTCTTCCTGGCGGGTCAGCAGGACCATGTTCGGGCACAGGTGAAACAGCGTGGCGAAGCGCTTTTCCGAGCTGCTCAGTGCCTGTTCGCGTTGGCGCTGATGGGTGATTTCACGAATGACCCCTATCATTCGTGGCCGGCCGTTTTTGTCCGGCAGCAGGCTGCCGTTGATCTCCAGCCAATGCAGGCTGCCATCGGGCCAGCGGATGCGGTGGTGCATGGCCTGTTCCAGCGGTGCGCCGGCGATCACCGCATGGAAAGCGCGAATGGCTTTTGCCCGATCTTCCTGGGGCAGCAGGTCGAGGTATTCCAGGTCCTCGGGCAACGGCTGCCGGGGATCGAAGCCGAACAACGCCTGAGTCCCCCGTGACCAACTGATTTGCCCCCGCTCGATGTCCCAATACCAGGCGCCTAGCCGAGCGCCGTTGAGGGCCGCCAGCAACTGCGGGGCGCTTTCCCAGCTCTGCTCGGACCGTTTGGGGTCAAGTGCCTGAATTCGCGGCATCGGCGGCATACGTTCAACAGATTTGGGCATGGATAACAGGCCTTGGGCTGAATTGGGCGTTAGGCACAGGGTTTTGGGGCTCTATAGGCGTAGCACAAAAAGAAGAAGCACAGCTTAGCCGCGAGTCCCTGGCTGATCGATTTGTGCATCCAGCAGAGCCATGAAGGCCCGTGCCGCGTTCGACAGCGTCCGTTCGGTGTGCAGGATATAGCCTAGCTGGCGAGTGAGCTGTATGCCCGGCAAAGGTATGCGCGCCACTTGATCGTCCAGCATGGTGCGCGGCAAAACGCTCCAGGCGAGGCCGATCGAGACCATCATTTTTATGGTTTCCAGATAATTCGTGCTCATGGCGATGTTCGGCGTCAGGCCCTGGGCCTCGAACAGGCGCTGCACGATGTGGTGGGTAAAGGTGTTGCCGCCGGGGAAAACCGCGGGGTGCAGGGCAATATCCGCCAGGCTGACCGGACCGTTAGCGATCAGCGAATGCTCTGGGGCGACCACGAAATCCAGCGGGTCGTCCCACACCGGCGTGGCCTTGACCAGTGCGTGGGGTTCCGGTGCAAGGGTGATTACCGCCAGTTCGGCGCGGCCATGGAGGATTTCTTCGTAAGCAACTTCCGAATCGAGGAACTGAATATCCAGCGCCACTTGTGGGTAACGTCGAGTGAACTCCCTTAATAAGGGCGGTAAACGGTGCAGGCCGATGTGATGACTGGTGGCCAATGTCAGACGACCGGAGACTTCGCCGGTCAGGTTGGTCAGGGCGCGGCGGGTGTCATCCAGTACATTGAGGATCTGATAGGCCCGTGGCAGCAGGGCGCGACCGGCTTCGGTCAGGCTGACTTCCCGGCCCAGACGATCGAACAGCCGTACCTTCAATTGCTGCTCCAGTCCGGCGATGCGCTTGCTGATGGCGGGTTGCGTCAGGTGTAGCCGTTCGCCAGCGCCGGAGAAGCTTCCGGTCTCGGCAATCGCGATAAAAGCATTGAGGTTGGCGAGGTCCATGATGATGTCTCGGTGGCATTCCAGTTGGTTATGCAAAGCATAAAAAATATGAATTTGAGTTATTTAATGTAACCCCCTAGGATCGACCTCACAAGCCAAAGGGTTATTGAGATTGCTCAAGATCCAGGGCATAGAAACAAGCTGATGAGGAAACCGTCTGATGGCCGGCAAAACGCTCTACGACAAGCTCTGGGATTCGCATTTGGTCAAGCAGCGCGACGATGGCTCGGCGCTGATCTACATCGATCGTCACATCATCCACGAAGTGACCTCGCCGCAAGCCTTCGAAGGCCTGCGTCTGGCCGGGCGCAAGCCTTGGCGCATCGATGCCAACATCGCGACCCCGGACCACAACGTTCCGACTACTGCGGAGCGCAAGGGCGGCATCGAAGCGATTGTCGACCAGGTATCGCGTTTGCAGGTTCAGACCCTCGACGATAACTGCGACGAATACGGCATCGTCGAATTCAAGATGAATGATGTCCGCCAAGGCATCGTCCACGTCATTGGTCCGGAGCAGGGCGCAACGTTGCCGGGCATGACCGTGGTTTGCGGCGACTCCCACACCTCGACCCACGGCGCGTTTGGTGCCTTGGCTCACGGTATTGGCACTTCCGAGGTCGAGCACGTGCTCGCCACTCAGTGCCTGGTCGCGAAAAAAATGAAGAACATGCTGGTATCGGTCGAAGGCCAATTGCCGTTCGGCGTGACCGCCAAGGACATCGTCCTCGCCGTGATCGGCAAAATCGGCACCGCCGGCGGTAATGGCCACGCCATCGAGTTCGCCGGCAGCGCGATTCGCGATCTGTCGGTCGAAGGCCGCATGACTATCTGCAACATGTCCATCGAAGCCGGCGCTCGCGTTGGCCTGGTGGCGGCTGACGAAAAAACCGTGGCTTACGTGAAGGGCCGTCCATTTGCTCCGAAAGGCGCGGAATGGGACTTGGCTGTCGAGGCCTGGAAAGACCTGGTCTCCGACGCGGATGCCAAGTTCGACACCATCGTCGAGCTCGATGCCACTCAGATCAAGCCGCAAGTCAGCTGGGGTACCTCGCCTGAGATGGTCTTGGCTGTCGATCAGAACGTTCCCGATCCTGCGAAGGAAATGGACCTGGTCAAGCGTGGCTCCATCGAACGCGCTTTGAAATACATGGGTTTGACCGCCAATCAGGCGATCACCGACATTCAGCTGGACCGCGTATTCATTGGCTCCTGCACCAACTCGCGGATCGAAGACCTGCGCGCTGCTGCCGTGATCGCCAAGGGCCGCAAAGTGGCGTCGACCATCAAGCAGGCCATCGTGGTGCCGGGTTCGGGGCTGGTGAAGGCTCAGGCCGAATCCGAAGGTCTGGACAAGATTTTCCTCGAAGCCGGTTTCGAATGGCGTGAGCCTGGTTGCTCGATGTGTCTGGCGATGAACCCGGACCGTTTGGAGTCGGGCGAGCATTGCGCGTCGACCTCCAACCGTAACTTCGAAGGCCGTCAGGGCGCGGGTGGCCGTACGCACCTCGTCAGCCCGGCCATGGCCGCCGCCGCCGCGGTAAACGGTCGTTTCGTCGACGTCCGTGAATTGATCTAAAGGAGCGCAGCATGAAAGCTTTTACCCAGCACACTGGTCTTGTCGCGCCTTTGGATCGTGCCAACGTCGACACCGATCAGATCATTCCGAAGCAGTTCTTGAAGTCGATCAAGCGCACCGGTTTCGGCCCGAACCTGTTCGATGAGTGGCGTTACCTGGATGTCGGGCAGCCGTATCAGGACAACTCCAAGCGCCCGTTGAACAAGGACTTCGTCCTCAATGCCGAGCGTTATCAGGGCGCCAGCGTGTTGCTGGCCCGCGAAAACTTCGGTTGCGGCTCCAGCCGCGAGCACGCGCCGTGGGCGCTGGAAGAGTACGGTTTCCGCAGCATCATCGCGCCGAGCTATGCCGACATCTTCTTCAACAACAGCTTCAAGAACGGCCTGCTGCCGATCATTCTGAGCGACGCTGAAGTTGATGAACTGTTCCAGCAGGTTGAGGCGACTCCGGGCTATCAGTTGCAGGTTGATCTGCAAGCCCAGACCGTGACCCGTCCGGATGGCAAGGTGTTGAGTTTTGAGATTGATGCGTTCCGCAAGCACTGCCTGCTCAATGGCCTGGACGATATCGGCCTGACCTTGCAGGACCACGAGGCGATTGCCACGTTTGAAGCCAAACACCGCGCGAGCCAGCCGTGGTTGTTTCGTGACGCGTGATTGATCGATCCGAAATTGATGTGGGCAGGGCCGGCCTCTTCGCGAGCAAGCCCGCTCCCACATTGGATTTGCGGTGTTCACAAAACCTCTGTGGGAGCGGGCTTGCTCGCGAAGACGGCAGCCCAGACACCACAAGACTCATTCCCAAAAGGAAGTCCCCATGACCAGCACCGCCCCACACAGTCAGGTAGTACAAAAGCAATTCGGTGAACAGGCCTCGGCCTATCTGAGCAGCGCCGTACATGCTCAAGGCACTGAATTCGCGCTGCTACAGGCTGAACTGGCGGGGCAGGGCGATGCTCGTGTGCTCGACCTCGGCTGCGGCGCCGGTCATGTGAGTTTTCACGTGGCTTCGCTGGTCAAGGAAGTGGTGGCTTACGACCTGTCTCAACAGATGCTTGACGTAGTGGCCGCGGCTGCTGTCGATCGCGGCTTGAGCAATGTGTCCACGGTACTGGGTGCCGCCGAGCGCCTGCCGTTCGCTGATGGCGAGTTCGATTTCGTTTTCAGCCGCTACTCAGCGCACCATTGGAGCGACCTTGGGCTGGCCCTGCGCGAAGTTCGCCGGGTGCTGAAACCGGGTGGGGTGGCGGCGTTCATCGATGTGTTGTCGCCGGGCAGCCCGTTGTTCGACACTTACCTGCAAAGCGTCGAAGTGCTGCGCGACACCAGCCACGTGCGCGATTATTCTGCTGGCGAGTGGTTGCGTCAGGTCAGCGAAGCGGGGTTGCATACCCGCAGCACCACGCGCCAACGGCTGCGTCTGGAGTACACCTCCTGGGTCGAGCGCATGCGCACGCCGCAGGCGATGCGCGCGGCAATCCGCGAGTTGCAGCAATCGATGGGCAATGAAGTTCGCGAATATTTTGAGATTGAGGCCGATGGCTCGTTCAGTACAGATGTGCTGGTGCTGATGGCTGAACGATAAGCTCTGAAACATAAGCCGCCGAGCGATAGAATTTTTCCGGGCATGCCCAAGGGTGTGCCGACTGATGACATGAGGAAAGCATGAGCAAGCAGATTCTGATTCTCCCGGGTGACGGTATTGGCCCGGAAATCATGGCCGAAGCAGTCAAGGTGCTGGAGCTGGCGAACGACAAGTACAGCCTGGGCTTCGAACTGAGTCATGACGTGATCGGTGGTGCCGCCATCGACAAGCACGGTGTGCCGCTGGCCGACGAAACCCTGGCCCGTGCCCGTGCCGCCGATGCGGTATTGCTGGGCGCCGTGGGCGGCCCGAAATGGGACACCATCGAGCGTGACATTCGCCCTGAGCGCGGTCTGCTGAAAATCCGCGCGCAATTGGGCCTGTTCGGCAATCTGCGTCCGGCGATCCTGTACCCGCAACTGGCCGAGGCTTCCAGTCTGAAGGCAGAAATCGTGGCCGGTCTGGACATCCTGATCGTCCGTGAACTGACCGGCGGCATCTACTTCGGCGCGCCACGTGGCGTGCGTGAACTGGAAAACGGCGAGCGTCAGGCCTACGACACCCTGCCGTACAGCGAAACCGAAATCCGCCGTATCGCCCGTGTCGGTTTCGACATGGCCCGCGTGCGCGGCAAGAAGCTGTGCTCGGTGGACAAGGCCAACGTGCTGGCGTCCAGCCAACTGTGGCGTGAAGTCGTCGAGCAAGTGGCCAAGGACTACCCGGACGTCGAACTGAGCCACATGTACGTCGACAACGCCGCCATGCAACTGGTGCGTGCACCGAAGCAATTCGACGTGATCGTGACCGACAACCTGTTCGGCGACATTCTTTCCGACGAAGCGTCGATGCTCACCGGCTCTATCGGCATGCTGCCGTCGGCATCGCTGGATGCCAACAACAAAGGCATGTACGAGCCGTGCCACGGTTCGGCGCCGGACATCGCTGGCAAGGGCATTGCCAACCCGTTGGCGACCATTTTGTCGGTGTCGATGATGCTGCGTTACAGCTTCAATCTGCAGGACGCGGCCGATGCCATCGAGCAGGCCGTGAGCCTGGTATTGGATCAGGGCCTGCGCACGGGCGACATCTGGTCGGCCGGTTGCACCAAGGTCGGTACGCAGGAAATGGGCGATGCAGTAGTCGCCGCGCTGCGGAATCTGTAATCTCTTTGGCCCGCTGCAATTTTCAACCATGAAAGCAGCGGCCCACTTTTAAGAAGGTGTAGTTGCGATGAAACGTGTAGGTCTGATCGGTTGGCGCGGTATGGTCGGTTCCGTGCTCATGCAGCGGATGCTGGAAGAGCAGGATTTCGATCTTATTGAGCCGGTGTTTTTCACCACTTCCAATGTCGGTGGCCAAGGCCCGTCCGTGGGCAAGGACATTGCTCCGCTCAAGGACGCTTACAGCATTGAAGAGCTGAAAACCCTCGACGTGATTCTGACCTGCCAGGGTGGTGACTACACCAGCGAAGTTTTCCCGAAGCTGCGCGAAGCCGGCTGGCAGGGTTACTGGATCGACGCCGCTTCCAGCCTGCGCATGCAGGATGACGCGGTGATCGTGCTGGACCCGGTGAACCGCAAGGTCATCGACCAGCAGCTCGACGCGGGCACCAAGAACTACATCGGCGGCAACTGCACCGTCAGCCTGATGCTGATGGGCCTGGGTGGCCTGTTTGAAGCCGGTCTGGTCGAGTGGATGAGCGCCATGACCTATCAGGCAGCCTCCGGTGGCGGCGCGCAGCACATGCGTGAACTGATCAAGCAAATGGGTGTGACCCACGCCGCTGTCGCCGATCAACTGGCCGACCCGGCCAGTGCCATCCTCGACATCGACCGTCGTGTTGCCGAAGCCATGCGCAGCGACGCCTACCCGACCGAAAACTTCGGCGTACCACTGGCTGGCAGCCTGATCCCGTGGATCGACAAGGAACTGCCAAACGGCCAGAGCCGCGAAGAGTGGAAGGCTCAGGCCGAGACCAACAAGATCCTCGGTCGCTTCAAGAGCCCGATCCCGGTGGACGGCATCTGCGTGCGCATCGGCGCCATGCGTTGCCACAGCCAGGCGCTGACCATCAAGCTGAACAAAGATGTGCCGATCGCCGACATCGAAGGGCTGATCAGCCAGCACAACCCTTGGGTCAAGCTGGTGCCGAACAACCGCGAAATCAGCATGCAGGAGCTGAGCCCTACAAAGGTCACCGGCACCCTGAATGTACCGGTCGGCCGTCTGCGCAAGCTGAACATGGGTTCGCAGTTCGTCGGTGCCTTCACCGTCGGCGACCAACTGCTGTGGGGCGCGGCCGAACCGCTGCGTCGCATGCTGCGGATTCTGCTTGAGCGTTGATCTGTTGAAGCAATGAAGAGCCCGCGCCTTGAAAGAGGTGCGGGTTTTTTTATGGTGTTTTGTCTGGGGTTTTCCGGTGTCTTATCGGCCGCCTTCGCGAGCAAGTCCGCTCCCACATTTGATCTCCAGTGTTCACGGTCAATGTGGGAGCGGGCTTGCTCGCGAAGAGGCCGGTACACCCACCACAAATCCCCTGTCGAATTGCCTCACTGCCAACCACCCGGTAAAGTGCCGCTCCCCCCGTTTCGCCAGAGGTAGAACCATGAGCCAGTCCTTTGATATTGCCGTGATCGGCGCCACCGGTACTGTCGGCGAAACACTCGTCCAGATTCTCGAAGAGCGGGACTTCCCGGTCGGCAACCTGCACCTGCTGGCGAGCAGTGAATCGGCCGGTCATTCGGTGCCGTTTCGTGGCAAGAACGTGCGGGTGCGGGAAGTCGATGAGTTCGATTTCAGCAAAGTCCAGTTGGTGTTCTTTGCCGCTGGTCCGGCGGTGACCCTCAGTTTCGCTCCGCGTGCCACGGCCGCCGGTTGCTCGCTGATCGACCTGTCCGGCGCCTTGCCGGCCGATCAGGCGCCGCAAGTGGTGCCTGAGGCCAACGCTGAAATTCTGGCCGGCCTGAAAAAACCTTTCCAGGTCAGCAGCCCAAGTCCTTCGGCCGCGACGCTGGCGGTGGTGCTGGCGCCGTTGCTCGGTTTGCTCGACCTGCAACGCATCAGCCTGACGGCGTGTCTGGCGGTCTCTGCCCAAGGCCGCGAAGCGGTCGCCGAGCTGGCCCGGCAAACCGCCGAGCTGCTCAACGTGCGTCCGCTGGAGCCGGCTTTCTTCGATCGGCAGATGGCTTTCAACCTGCTGGCGCAAGTCGGTAAACCTGATGATCAGGGCCATACGTTGCTGGAAAAACGCCTGGTGCGCGAGCTGCGTCAGGTCATGGCGCTACCGTTATTAAAGATTTCCGTCACTTGTATTCAAGCTCCGGTGTTTTTTGGCGATAGCTTTAGCGTGACCTTGCAGTCGTCGAGCGCTGTCGACCTGGCGAAAGTCAACGCAGCTCTGGAAGCGGCGCCCGGTATCGAACTGGTCGAGGCGGGTGATTACCCGACCCCGGTAGGCGATGCAGTAGGGCAGGACGTGGTTTACGTTGGTCGGGTTCGTAGCGGGATCGACGACCCGGCGGAACTTAATGTGTGGCTGACGTCAGATAACGTACGCAAAGGCGCCGCGCTCAATGCTGTGCAGGTGGCTGAATTGTTGATAAAAGACCTGCTGTAAAAGATACTTGGCAACAATTTATCGAATGATTTCCGTCAAGCGTCATGCTTGGCCGGAATGCTTAAGGTGAGCCACCCCGCAGGGCTTCCCATTGCATGAATGAAATGATCGCGCGCGACGACCCTTCGCCGCCGCGCGCAATGCCTTACGGCAGCGGCAATCAACACCTTCTCGCTGGCCGAGGAATGTTCAAACAAAGGAAGAGGTTATGGTTCAAGTTCGCAAACTGGTGTTAGCAATAGCGGCCGCCTCGGCGCTGTCCTCCGGTATGGCGCATGCCCTCGGGCTCGGGGAATTGACCCTGAAATCGACGCTGAACCAGCCTCTGGTCGCAGAAATCGAGTTGCTCGACGTCAAGGACCTCACGGCTGCCGAAGTGGTGTCGAGCCTGGCCTCGCCCGAAGATTTCGCCAAGGCCGGTGTCGATCGTCAGGCATTTCTCAATGACCTGACCTTCACCCCGGTGCTTAACGCCAGCGGCAAAAGCATCTTGCGCGTTACGTCCAGCAAACCGCTGTCCGAACCGATGGTGAAATTCCTGGTTCAGGTGATGTGGCCCAACGGTCGTCTGCTACGCGACTACAGCGTGCTGCTCGATCCGTCCAAATTCTCGCCGCAGACCGCCGATGCCGCCGCACAACCAGCGCCAGCCCAAACGGTGACTGCGCCAGTCACTGGCGCGACCAAATCGTCGCAATACACCACCACGCCGCGCGATACCCTGTGGGAGATCGCCGCGAAGGCGCGTAACGGTGGTTCGATCCAGCAGACCATGCTGGCCATCCAGGCGCTGAACCCGGATGCGTTCATCGACGGCAACATCAATCGACTGAAAACCGGTCAAGTGCTGCGTCTGCCTGATCAGGTGCAGAGCACCAACCTGCCACAGCCCAAGGCCATCGCTGAGGTCGCCGCGCAGAACACCGCGTGGCGTCAGGGCCGTCGCTACGTGGCGAAACCGGGAACCGGTCAGCAGCAACTCGATGCCACCAAGCGCGCTCGCGGTGAAGGTGCTTCATCGCAGCCTGCCGCAGACAAACTGAGCCTGGTGTCTGCCGACACTGGCAAGGGCGGCAAAGGCGCCGCCGGCGATGCGAAAGCGTTAAGCGATAAACTGGCCGTTACCGAGGAAAGCCTCGACGCGACTCGTCGTGACAACGCCGAATTGAAAAGCCGCATGAGCGATCTGCAAAGTCAGCTGGACAAGCTGCAACGCCTGATCGAACTGAAGAACAACCAATTGGCCAAGTTGCAGGCCGAAGGCGGCGCGGATGCATCCGCTTCGAGCGCTCCGGCAATGTCGGCTGAGCTGGCGGCCAACACTGCGGCAACGCCAGCGGACGCGTCTGCGACAACATCTGCGCCGCAGGCTGCTGCACCAGAAGCCGTCGAGCCAGCGCCTGCAACATCTGACAATCAGAAATTCAACGAGCTGCTGACCAATCCGATCCTGCTGGGTCTGGTGGGTGGCGGTGCGGTGGTGCTGTTGCTCTTGCTGCTGTTGCTGGCCCGTCGCCGCAAAGCTCAGCAAGAAGCCGAGAAGCATCTGCGCATGGCCCGTGCCCTGGAGGAGGAGCAAGAGTTCTCCGTCGACCAGGACCTGCCGCCAAGCAGCTTCGAAGGCCTGGAAGTTCCGCCGCCAAGCGTGAAGCTTGCGACCGCGCCAACGCCTGCACCCGCGGCGGCCCCGGTGATTGCTCCGGTTGTGGTGACGCCGCCGATCGCTGCGCCATTGGTATCACCTGCCGCCGAGCGTTCCGACCGTTCCGACGACGTACTGGCTCAGGCACAGTCGCACATTGCAGGCGGTCGTCTGAATCAGGCCGCCGCATTGCTGGAAGACGCTATCAAACAAGCGCCGCAACGCAGTGACCTGCGCTTGAAGCTGATGGAAGTCTACGGTCAGCAGGGCGATCGCGATGCGTTCGTCGCTCAGGAGCGTCAACTGGTGGCCAACGGCGATAACTTCGCCCGGGTTGAAGCATTGAAAAGCCGCTTCCCGGCCATGGCTGTTGTGGCGGCTAGCGGTCTGGCTGCCGCCGCCATCGCCGCTGAGCTGGATGCGCAGTACGTCAAGGACCTGCTGCTGGACGAGCCGCAAGCCCCGGAACCGTCATTGTCCGACTTCGACAGCGCATTCGATCTGAGCCTGGACGATCTGGAGGCGGCTACTCCAATCTCGCCTGCCGTTGCGGCGGTGCCAGAGCCGGCACCAGAGCCAGCACCAGAGCCAACACCAGCACCAGAAGCTCTGGTTGAGCTGGACGAATTCCCGCTGGACGACGATCTGAGCTTTGAGTCGGTGTTGCAGCAACAGACTGAAATCAAGGAAAACCTCGACGATCTGTCGGACTTCGACCTGGACATGGATCTGGGCGGCGACGCCTCGCCGGCAACCCTGGCCGAAGATGACTTCCTGCTGAGTCTGGATGAAGATCTCAAGGATTTGCCTGTCGCCGAAGCGGCGCCCGTGACTGAGCCGACGCTCGACGACCTGGAGCTGCCTGCGGATTTCGACCTGTCGCTGGCCGATGAAATGGACGCCGCTGCCCCGGACCAGCCTGATGCCTTCGAAAGTGAACTCAACGACGTCAACGCTGAGCTGGATCGTCTGTCCCAGAGTTTAGGTGAGCCTAGCTTCACCGCCGAAGACGCTTTGGCCTCCGCGGCTGATGAGCCGGACTTCGATTTCCTCTCCGGCACCGACGAAGTCGCCACCAAACTCGACCTGGCCCAGGCCTACATCGACATGGGCGACAGCGACGGCGCTCGGGACATCCTCAATGAGGTGGTGACCGAGGGTGATGCGGGTCAGAAGAGCGAAGCCAGGGAAATGCTGTCGCGTCTGGCGTGAGTCATCGGTAAGGCATAAACAAAACGGCAGCCCATCGAGGCTGCCGTTTGTGTTTTGGCGCGGATGCGATGGCGTCTACGAGATTGCTATCGCGGGCAAGCCCGCTCCCACAAGGATCTTTGGCGCCCGCAAAACCTGTGGGAGCGGGCTTGCCCGCGATGAGGCCGGAACAGTCCATGGAGATCCCTCTGGCGTCCCCGCCCGACAGCCTTATAATGCATGCCTTTGCGCAGATCAGCAGGCTGTCACCCCTTGGCAAATATAGATAATCCGGCCGCCGAAATGGCGGCCGACGGCTTTTTCCGGATCGCGTTGGGCGTTGAATACAAAGGTTCGCGCTATCGCGGCTGGCAGCGCCAGGCCTCCGGTGTGCTCACGGTGCAGGAAACCCTTGAAAAGGCCTTGTCCAAAGTCGCCGACTCGCCGGTGTCGCTGCTCTGCGCCGGGCGCACTGACGCCGGTGTGCATGCCTGCGGTCAGGTAGTGCATTTCGATACCCAGGTCGAGCGTTCGATGAAGGCCTGGGTGATGGGCGCCAATATCAACTTGCCCCACGACGTCAGCGTCAGTTGGGCGAAGGTCATGCCGGCGCATTTCCATGCGCGGTTCAAGGCGATCGCCAGGCGCTATCGCTACGTGATCTACAACGATCAGATCCGTCCGGCGCACCTGAATGATGAAATTACCTGGAACCACCGCCCGCTGGACGTCGAGCGCATGTCCGAAGCCGCTCAGTATCTGGTCGGCACCCACGACTTCAGTGCATTCCGCGCCGGTCAGTGTCAGGCCAAGTCGCCGATCAAGGAGCTGCATCATTTACGTGTGACGCGCCACGGCAAAATGATCGTGCTGGATATTCGCGCCAGTGCGTTCCTGCACCACATGGTGCGCAACATCGCCGGTGTGCTGATGACCATCGGTGCCGGCGAGCGTCCCGTGGAGTGGATGAAAGAAGTCCTGGAAAGTCGTATCCGTCGTTCCGGCGGGGTGACGGCCCATCCGTTTGGCCTGTACCTGGTACAGGTCGAGTACCGCGACGAGTTCGAACTCCCCGAGCGTTACATCGGCCCACACTTCCTCACCGGTTTCTCGGAACTTGACGGCTGACGCCCTCGAACGCTTTTGTTACCATCCGGGACTTTCCCGGATTTGTCCTGAGGTTCTATCGACATGTCAGCCATTCGCAGCAAAATTTGTGGGATTACCCGCATAGAAGATGCGTTGGCGGCGGTCGAGGCCGGGGCCGATGCCATCGGTTTTGTGTTCTACGCCAAAAGCCCACGGGCCGTAACTGTCCAGCAGGCGAGGGCGATCATCAAGGCCTTGCCGCCGTTCGTGACCACCGTGGGCTTGTTCGTCAATGCCAGTCGCTGCGAGTTGGGGGAAATCCTCGATGCCGTACCGCTGGATCTGTTGCAGTTCCATGGCGACGAAACCGCGGCCGACTGCGAGGGCTGGCACCGGCCGTATATCAAGGCGTTGCGGGTCAAGGCCGGTGATGACATCGCAGCGGCTTGCGATGCCTATGCCAGTGCCAGCGGGATCCTGCTCGACACGTACGTCGAAGGCGTTCCCGGGGGAACCGGTGAAGCGTTCGACTGGTCACTGATACCGCAAGGCCTGAGCAAGCCGATCATCCTGGCGGGCGGCTTGACACCAGACAACGTCGCCGAGGCGATTGCCCGGGTTCGGCCATACGCGGTGGACGTCAGCGGTGGAGTAGAGGCGAGCAAGGGCATCAAGGATCACGCAAAGATTCAGGCATTCATCAAAGCGGTTGTTGGGGCTTGATGTGACGGCTGGCACACTGCCGCCGTCCACAGGCATGGCTGAGGATATTTGGGGGTGTACGCAGGTCGCATCTCGCTGACCCGGCACGCCATCGATCATCGCCACACATATGAATTTAGCTCAAGGGCATACGCGGGGCTGCGAACCAGAGCGTTCGAGCCGCCGGTACTGGAGAAAGAAAGCATGAGCAACTGGTTAGTAGACAAACTGATCCCTTCGATCATGCGTTCCGAGGTCAAGAAGAGCTCGGTGCCTGAAGGTCTGTGGCACAAATGCCCGTCTTGCGAGGCGGTGCTGTATCGTCCGGAGCTGGAAAAGACCCTGGATGTTTGCCCCAAGTGCAACCACCACATGCGTATCGGCGCTCGCGCGCGCATCGACATCTTCCTCGACGCTGACGGCCGTGCCGAACTGGGCGCGGACCTGGAGCCGGTTGACCGTCTGAAATTCCGCGACGGCAAGAAGTACAAGGATCGCCTCACCGCTGCACAAAAGCAGACCGGCGAAAAAGACGCACTGATCTCCATGAGCGGCACCTTGCTGGGCATGCCGGTCGTGGTATCGGCCTTCGAATTCTCCTTCATGGGTGGCTCGATGGGCGCCATCGTCGGTGAGCGCTTCGTGCGCGCCGCCAACTACGCCCTGGAAAACCGTTGTCCGATGATCTGCTTCTCCGCTTCCGGCGGTGCGCGGATGCAGGAAGCGCTGATTTCCCTGATGCAAATGGCCAAGACCTCCGCGGTGCTGGCGCGTCTGCGTGAAGAAGGCATTCCGTTCATCTCGGTACTGACCGATCCGGTCTACGGCGGTGTTTCCGCCAGTCTGGCGATGCTCGGCGACGTAATTGTCGGTGAGCCGAAAGCCCTGATCGGTTTCGCCGGCCCGCGCGTTATCGAACAAACCGTTCGCGAAAAACTGCCGGAAGGCTTCCAGCGCAGTGAGTTCCTGCTGGAACACGGCGCGATCGACATGATCATTCACCGTCAGGAGCTGCGTCCGCGTCTGGGCAACCTGCTGGCACAAATGATGGGCCTGCCGACGCCAAAATTCGTCGCCGCGCCGATCGAGCCGATCGTGGTTCCGCCGGTGCCTGCCAACATATGACCCAACGCACCCTTGGCGAGTGGCTCGCCTACCTTGAACAGTTGCATCCTTCGGCCATCGACATGGGGCTGGAGCGTTCGCAGCAGGTAGCGTCCCGCATGGGACTGGGCAAGCCGGCGCCTCGGGTGATCACGGTTACTGGCACCAACGGCAAGGGTTCTACCTGCGCGTTCGTGGCTTCGTTGCTGCGGGCGCAGGGCCTGAACGTGGGTGTCTACAATTCTCCGCACCTGCTGCGTTACAACGAGCGGGTGCAGGTCAATGGCGTCGAAGCCACTGACGCCCAGCTGTGCGAAGCCTTCGCTGCGGTCGAGGCCGGTCGTGGCGACACTTCCCTGACGTACTTCGAGATGGGCACCCTGGCGGCGTTCTGGCTGTTTCAACAGGCAGAGCTTGATGCGGTGGTGCTGGAAGTGGGGCTGGGCGGGCGTCTGGATACGGTCAACGTAGTCGACGCAGACATGGCGCTGGTCACCAGTATCGGTGTCGATCATGCGGACTATCTGGGTGATACCCGAGAGTCAGTGGCTTACGAAAAAGCCGGCATTTTCCGCCAGGGCGCGCCTGCGCTCTGTGGCGATCTGAATCCCCCTCAGCCTTTGCTGGATAAAGCGCGCGAGCTCAATTGCCCGTTTTTCCTGTGTGGGCGCGATTTCGACCTGGGTATCACCGATCATAACTGGCAATGGCGCGGCCTTGATGCTCAAGGGCGTGCAGTCGAGTTGCATGACCTGCCATTGCTCGATCTGCCGATGGAGAACGCCGCCCTGGCGTTGCAGGCTTACCTGTTGCTCGGTTTGCCTTGGGTGGATGCACAGATTATCGAAGCCCTGACAGCGACACGCGTGGTCGGTCGTCTCGATCGCCGTCAGTTCGACTGGCAGGGCAAGCGTCTTAATGTGTTGCTGGACGTGGGGCACAACCCCCATGCGGCAGAATACCTGGCCCGTCGTCTGGCCAGTCGACCACCGGCCGGCAAGCGTCTGGCGGTGTTCGGGTTGTTGGCGGACAAGGATCTGGATGGTGTTGTCGGTGAATTGAATGCTAGTGTCCAGCATTGGGCTGTCGCCCCGCTGGATTCGCCGCGGGCGCGACCCGTTGAGCAGTTGCACGCGGCGTTGCAGAACCTTGGCGCCTCGGTAACGTCTTATGACAGCGTGGCCGCAGCCCTGGAAGGGCAGTGCGCGCAGGCGACGAGCGACGACGAAATTCTGTTGTTCGGATCATTTTATTGTGTCGCCGAGGCCCTTGAATGGCTGGCCCGGCACTCCACGGAGGAAGCGGCAAATGGCTTTGCTGGATAAGGCGTACAAGCAGCGCATGGTCGGTGCCCTGGTGCTGGTGGCGCTGGCGGTGATTTTCCTGCCAATGCTGTTTTCCCGTCAGGACGAACAGCGCCAGGTGAGGGTTGACGCACCGGCTGCACCGCAAGCGCCGGCTGTGCCGCAAGTGCAGGTCGAACCGGTGGTGGTGCCTGAACCGCAGGCGTTGCCGCAGGAGCCTGTGCCAAGCGATGACGAAATTGCCGCGCAGCAAGCGCCGTCGACACCGATTGCGCCAAGTGCGCCAAGTGCTCCCGTGGCCCCGGCGCCACCGGCTGCCAAACCGGTCACGCCACCTCCGGCGCCAGTCGCCAAGCCTGTACCGGCACCTGCCCAGCCAATCGCTGCTGCACCGACCAAGCCGGCTACCACCCCAAGCCGCGTCGATGCCAATGGCCTGTCAGTCAGTTGGTCGGTTCAACTGGCCAGTCTGTCGAGCCGCGAGAGCGCTGAAAGCCTGCAGAAAACCCTGCGCAGCCAAGGCTATAACGCCTATATCCGCTCCGCCGATGGCAAGAATCGGGTGTTCGTCGGGCCGCTGATCGAGCGCGCGGAAGCCGATCGTCTGCGTGACTTGTTGAGCCGCCAGCAGAACCTCAAGGGTTTTGTGGTGCGTTTTCAGCCTGAGCGCGGTTAAAACTATCGCCCTGATTTGAAAAGCACTGATAATCTCAGCTTACCGACAGCCATGGGCTCTGCTAAAATGCGCCGCCTTATCTGTCTGTAGGCTGCACTGTGCCATTTACCTGGGTTGACTGGGCGATCGTTGCAATCGTCGCCATCTCCGCTTTGATCAGTCTTAGCCGCGGCTTCGTCAAAGAAGCACTCTCGCTGCTGACCTGGATCATCGCAGGAGCCGTTGCCTGGATGTTCGGTGGTTCATTGTCCGAGTACCTCGGCGGATACATCGAAACGCCATCGGCTCGTGTGATCACGGGCTGTGCCATCATGTTTGTCGCCACTTTAATCGTAGGCGCAATGATCAATTATCTTATCGGCGAGTTGGTTCGCGTCACCGGGCTATCCGGGACCGATCGATTCCTCGGCATGGCCTTCGGCGCCGCGCGTGGCGTGTTGCTGGTGGTCGTGGCGGTCGGGCTGTTGAGCCTGGGGCCGGTACAGCAGGACGGGTGGTGGCAACAATCACAGCTCGTGCCAAAATTTCTATTGGTCGCAGACTGGTCCAAAAACCTGATTCTTGGGTGGAGCAGTCAGTGGCTTGCCAGCGGAATCAGCGTACCCGCTGATATACCGTTCAAGGAGCACCTCTTGCCGACGGCCAAAACGCCTCAGTGAGTTGTGTTCAGTTCAGATCCATTAAGTAGGGGTTGCGTCGCATGTGTGGCATCGTCGGTATCGTCGGTAAGTCGAACGTCAATCAGGCGCTGTATGACGCGCTAACCGTCCTCCAGCACCGCGGCCAGGACGCTGCCGGTATCGTGACCAGCCATGATGGCCGGTTATTCCTGCGCAAGGACAATGGGCTGGTGCGTGACGTGTTCCATCAACGTCACATGCAGCGCCTGGTCGGCCACATGGGCATTGGCCATGTGCGTTACCCGACCGCGGGCAGCTCGACTTCGGCCGAGGCCCAACCGTTTTACGTCAACTCGCCTTACGGCATTACCCTGGCGCATAACGGTAACCTGACCAACGTTGAGCAACTGGCCAAGGAGATTTACGAATCTGACCTGCGCCACGTCAACACCAATTCCGATTCGGAAGTGCTGCTCAACGTGTTCGCACACGAACTGGCCCAGCGCGGCAAGTTGCAGCCGACCGAAGAAGACGTGTTCGCTGCCGTCACCGACGTGCACAACCGTTGCGTCGGTGGTTACGCGGTCGTGGCGATGGTGACCGGTTACGGCATCGTCGGTTTCCGCGATCCACACGGCATCCGCCCGATCGTTTTCGGTCAGCGTCACACCGACGAAGGCGTCGAGTACATGATCGCCTCCGAAAGCGTTTCGCTGGACGTACTCGGTTTCACCCTGATTCGCGACCTGGCACCGGGCGAAGCGGTCTACATCACTGAAGACGGCAAGCTGCACACCCGTCAGTGCGCGACCAACCCGTCGCTGACTCCGTGCATTTTCGAGCACGTCTACCTGGCGCGTCCGGACTCGATCATCGACGGCGTCTCGGTCTACAAGGCCCGCCTGCGCATGGGCGAGAAGCTTGCCGAGAAGATCCTGCGCGAGCGTCCGGACCACGACATCGACGTGGTTATCCCGATTCCGGATACCAGCCGCACCGCGGCCCTGGAGCTGGCGAACCACTTGGGCGTCAAGTTCCGCGAAGGTTTCGTGAAGAACCGCTACATCGGCCGGACCTTCATCATGCCGGGGCAGGCTGCACGGAAAAAATCCGTACGCCAGAAACTCAACGCCATCGAACTGGAATTCCGCGGCAAGAACGTGATGCTGGTGGACGACTCCATCGTTCGCGGCACCACCTGCAAGCAGATCATCCAGATGGCCCGCGAAGCCGGCGCCAAAAACGTCTATTTCTGCTCCGCGGCACCGGCCGTGCGTTACCCGAACGTCTACGGCATCGACATGCCTAGCGCTCACGAGCTGATCGCCCACAACCGTTCGACCCAGGACGTGGCCGACCTGATCGGCGCTGACTGGTTGATCTATCAGGACCTGCCTGACTTGATCGAAGCGGTCGGTGGCGGCAAGATCAAGATCGAGAAGTTCGATTGCGCGGTGTTCGATGGCCAGTACGTCACCGGCGACGTCGACGAGGCTTACCTGAACAAGATCGAGCAGGCGCGCAACGATGCCTCCAAGGTCAAGACCCAGGCAGTCAGTGCGATCATCGATCTGTACAACAACTGAGTAACTACCGGCCCCTAGGGGCCGGTTTTGTATCTACTAAAGACTCTCTAAATCAAGAGCAGGGCAAGGAGTGACAGCATGAGTCAGGATTGGGATGCCGGTCGGCTGGACAGCGACCTCGAAGGCGTAGCGTTCGATACCCTGGCCGTACGCGCCGGTCAGCACCGCACGCCGGAAGGCGAACACAGTGATCCGATGTTCTTCACTTCCAGCTACGTATTCCGTACCGCCGCCGACGCGGCTGCGCGCTTTGCTGGCGAAGTGCCGGGTAACGTTTACTCGCGCTACACCAATCCGACCGTGCGCGCGTTCGAAGAGCGCATTGCCGCGCTGGAAAGCGCCGAGCAAGCCGTGGCTACTGCCACTGGCATGGCCGCGATCATGGCGGTGGTGATGAGCCTGTGCAGTGCCGGCGACCATGTTCTGGTCTCGCGCAGCGTATTCGGCTCGACCATCAGCCTGTTCGAAAAATACTTCAAGCGCTTTGGCATCGAAGTCGATTACGTGCCCTTGGCGGACTTGTCCGGCTGGGATGCGGCAATCAAGTCCAATACCAAATTGCTGTTCGTCGAGTCGCCGTCCAATCCGTTGGCCGAACTGGTGGATATCAAGGCGCTGTCGGAAATTGCTCACGCCAAGGGCACGATGCTGGTAGTCGACAACTGCTTCTGCACGCCTGCGTTGCAACAGCCGCTGAAGCTGGGTGCGGACATCGTTGTGCACTCGGCGACCAAGTTCATCGACGGCCAGGGCCGTTGCATGGGCGGCGTTGTGGCCGGTCGTAGCGAGCAGATGAAAGAAGTCGTCGGTTTCCTGCGTACTGCCGGGCCGACCCTGAGCCCGTTCAACGCCTGGATCTTCCTCAAGGGGCTGGAAACGCTGAGTCTGCGCATGAAGGCGCACTGCGCCAATGCCCAGCAACTGGCCGAGTGGCTGGAGCAGCAGGACGGTATCGAGAAGGTCCATTACGCGGGCCTCAAGAGCCATCCGCAGCATGAGCTGGCCCAGCGTCAGCAGAAGGGTTTCGGTGCGGTCGTGAGTTTCGAGGTCAAGGGTGGCAAAGAGGGCGCCTGGCGCTTTATCGATGCGACGCGCCTGATCTCCATCACCGCCAACCTGGGCGACAGCAAAACCACTATCACTCACCCGAGCACCACCTCTCACGGCCGTCTCGCGCCGCAAGAGCGTGAAGCGGCGGGGATCCGTGACAGTCTGATCCGCATTGCGGTCGGTCTGGAAGACGTGGCAGACCTGCAGGCCGATCTGGCGCGCGGGTTGGCTGCCTTGTGATCGAGTTGTCGACGTCGGCCACGGGCACCCATGGCCGCGTCGCGCTGGTCACCGGTGCTGCGCGCGGCATCGGTCTGGGGATTGCGGCCTGGCTGATCAGCGAAGGCTGGCAGGTGGTGCTGACCGATCTGGATCGTGAGCGCGGTTCGAAAGTGGCGAAGGTGCTTGGCGAAAACGCCTGGTTCATCGCCATGGACGTCGCGAACGAAGCGCAGGTAGCACTGGGTGTGGCCGAGGTGCTCGGGCAATTCGGGCGTCTGGATGCGCTGGTGTGCAATGCCGCGGTGGCCGACCCGCACAACATCACCCTGGAAAGCCTCGATCTGGCCTACTGGAACCGGGTGCTGGCGGTGAACCTCAGCGGGCCGATGCTGTTGGCCAAGCATTGTGCGCCGTACCTGCGTGCTCACAGCGGCGCGATCGTCAATCTGGCCTCGACCCGTGCCGGGCAGTCAGAACCTGACACAGAGGCTTATGCGGCGAGCAAGGGCGGCCTGTTGGCCCTGACTCACGCCTTGGCCATCAGCTTGGGGCCGGAGATTCGCGTCAATGCGGTCAGCCCAGGCTGGATCGACGCGCGAGACCCTGCGGCACGGCGTGCCGAACCGCTGACCGACGCCGATCATGCGCAGCATCCTGCGGGCAGGGTAGGGACGGTCGAGGACGTGGCGGCGATGGTGGCGTGGTTGCTGTCCAGGAACGCCGGGTTCGTCACGGGCCAGGAGTTCGTGGTCGATGGTGGCATGACCAAGAAGATGATTTACAGCGAGTAACACCGATAGATGTGGTCTGCATTGATGTTGAATGTGCCGTCGTCTTCGCGAGCAAGCCCGCTCCCACACTGAATTTATGTCGATCACAAACCTGTGGTCCACCGCAGATCCAGTGTGGGAGCGGGCTTGCTCGCGAAAGCGGTCTGACTGTCTAAGACACAATTTTGTCTTTTTCAGAAAAACTTCAAGCAGGGTATTGACTTAGCTTCGGTACCTGCGTAAATTTCGCGGCCTCGGAGATGCAAACGGGTGATTAGCTCAGCTGGGAGAGCGTCTGCCTTACAAGCAGAATGTCGGCGGTTCGATCCCGTCATCACCCACCACTTCCGAGAGTCTTGCGAAAGCAAGATGGAAGCTTTTAAAAGCCTCCACCGACGCGCAGCGGTAGTTCAGTCGGTTAGAATACCGGCCTGTCACGCCGGGGGTCGCGGGTTCGAGTCCCGTCCGCTGCGCCATATCTGCCTCAAGGCCCACTGAACGCCTTGGAGCTACGAAGCAAGTCGCTGGTAAAGCCAGTGTCTGTTTCGAGTCGATAGCAAAAACCCTGGTCGAAAGACCGGGGTTTTTTGTGTCTGCGATTTGGCTTTTCCTCACTCATGTCCTTCCCGCCCAACCTTTCTGCGCCCCAATTGCATAAAGGACTTGGTTCACAGCTCCGACATTAATTAGAATCACTCTCATTTACGGTAACTCCTTGGCACAGGGCTTCTTGAGATGAGTGATGCAGCGATGCCGAAGGAGCAAACCTTCCACGACCTGTACCGCGATCACCGTGGCTGGCTGGAAGGCTGGTTGAGAAGACGCATGGGCAATGGCTGTGATGCGGCGGACCTGAGCCAGGATACGTTCCTGCGTTTGCTCGCCAGCTCTCAACGAATTGCCGATCTGCAAGAGCCCCGTGCCTATCTGCTTACCGTGGGCAAACGCCTGCTGAGTAATTTCTATAAACGTCGAAGCCTCGAGCAGGCTTATCTGACGGCACTGGCGGCGTTGCCGGAAGACTGTGTGCCGTCGCCCGAGCAGCGCTGGTTGTTGCTCGAAACCCTGCAAGCCCTGGATGAATTGCTCGATGGATTGCCGGCGGCAGTACGTAGGACGTTTCTCTGGAGCCAGCTGGAAGGCTTGAACTATCAGCAAATCGCCGAGCGCCTGCAGGTATCGGAGCGCACGATCAAGCGCTACATGGCGCAAGCCTATGAGCATTGCCTGTTGGTGGAACTGTGAACAGTCCGGTGCCCGATGCCCGTCAGGCGGTGCGAGCTGCCGCGCAGTGGCTCGCCTTGCTGGAATCTGGAAGTGCCAGTGAGCAGGATCGAGCGAATCTGCAGCGTTGGCGCGACAGTTGCGTCAGTCACGAGCAGGCTTGGCAGAAAGCTCAAGCCTTGCGTCAGCGGTTTGCCAGTCTGCCTTCAGCGTTGGCGCTCAAAAGTCTGGATCGCCCCGAGCCGGGTCGGCGCGTAGTGCTCAAGCGTGCATTGGGTGCGGTGGCGTTGGTGCCAGCGGCTTGGCTGATCAGCCGGCAATTGCCCCTGGATGTCTGGCGAGCCGATCTGCATACGGCCACCGGAGAGCGCAAACAGGTGCAACTCGCTGATGGCAGTTCCTTGCAACTCAACACGGCCAGTGCCGTCGATGTGGATTTGCAGAGCCGTCGCTTGAAGCTGATTGAGGGCGAACTGTCGCTGAAGGTGCCAAGCGCGTCACCGCTGACGATCCAAACGAAGTTTGGACAGATCATCGTCAGCCAAAGCGAAATCTGTGTTCGTCAGCAAGCGCGTGGTTGCCGCGTGTCGGTGTACAGCGGCGCCGTGCAATTGCAGCCATTGCAGGGGCCGGTGTTGGCTTTGCGCACTGGTCAACAAGTCAGCCTTCAAGCAACCGGTGTCGGGCCGATCAGCCCATTCGATGTGCTTGCGCCGGGTTGGCGCGAGGGCGTGCTGATGGCGAAAAACCAGCCGCTGGGGGATTTCCTGCGCGAACTCGGCACTTATCGACCGGGTGTGCTGCGTTGGGAGCCGGAGCTTGAAGCGTTGCGTGTCACCGGCAGTTTCCGTCTGGACGACACCGATCGCGTCCTCGCGTTGCTTGCGGCCAGTCTGCCGCTGGAGGTGCATTCACGTACCCGTTATTGGGTGACGTTGCTGCCGCGCAAAAATAGTGTGTGAAGCCTGTCCCCTTTTTTCGGCTCGCTTGTCATTCAAGGCATGTGAACGAATCAAGAGAACTCTATCAATGCCCGCAGTAATACCTTGCTGTCCGCGTCCGGCTTCTTCCCGCCTGCGTCCGTTGTTGCACCTGAGCCTGTTGCTGGGCCTGAGTGTCAGTCCATTATTCATCACAGCCAGTTGGGCCGAAGACAGTGCCCGGCGCAATTATCAGGTGCCTGCCGGCAGCCTGAGCGATGCGCTGACCCGCTTCGCCGGTCTGTCTGGCGTCAATCTCTCGGTAGACCCGGCACTGGTGGGTGGTCGCACCAGCCCAGGTCTTTCCGGCGAATTCGCGGTCGAGGAGGGCTTTGCCCGGCTATTGCAGGGTTCTGGTCTGCAGCTGCAGCCGGTGGGCGAACAGGCCTACATCCTGACCCCGGCGCCAGAAGGCAGCAGCCTGCAACTGGCCCCCACCTCGATTCTCGGTGCCACGGGCGGGGCGGACGGCGAGGTGTATGCCGGCGGCCAGGTCGCGCGTCGCGGGTCGCAAGGCTTGCTGGGCTCGAAAGATTTCATGGAAACGCCGTTCAGCATGACCACCTACACCGGTGAGGCGGTCAAAAACCTGCAGGCTCGGACCTTGGGCGACCTGATCGCCAGTGATCCTTCGGTTCGCGCCACCAACCCGGCGGGTGGGCGTTATGAGCAGTTCACCATTCGCGGGTTCAGCCTGTTCAACAGTGATGTCGCCTACAACGGTCTCTACGGCGTCCTGCCGACCTATACGATCGACATGGAGATGGCTGACCGCGTTGACATCATCAAAGGCCCGAGCCAGCTCATCAACGGCATCTCGCCGCGGGGCAGTGTGGGTGGCGGGATCAACGTGGTGCCCAAGCGCGCGACCGACAAGCCCATCACTTCGTTCACCGGTAGCTACGCTTCCGACAATCAGGTCGGCGGTGCCGTGGATGTTGGTCGGCGCTTTGGTGAGGACAACAAATTCGGTATTCGTTTCAACGGCGTGAAGCAGTCCGGCGACACCGAATGGGATCACCAGAGTGTCGATCGCGAGATGGCCGTGCTGGGCCTGGATTTTCGCGGTGAGCGCCTGCGACTCTCTACGGACATCGGGCGCACCGAGCGTGATACCGACGCCCCGCAGGAGCGCGTGCAGGTCGGCGCCAATGCCAAGGTGCCGAATGCGAACGATGTGCGCGACAACTATGCGCAGCCCTGGAGCAAGGCGAGTACCAACGACACGTTCGGGGCGGTGAACGGCGAATTTGATGTCAGCGATTCCGTCATGCTGTACGGGGGCGTGGGCGCGCGTAAAAGCAATCATGACTTCCTCCGGCATGCCGTTGCGGTCACCAATGATGCCGGCGATTTCAGCGTTCAGCCGCGTGACTTCACCCGTGACGAAAATGTCCGGACGGCCACGGCAGGGGGGCGCAACTGGTTTCATACCGGCCCGGTGAGCCATGAAGTCAATCTGGCCGCCAGCTATTTCTACATGGACTTCGAAAATGGCGGCGCCCGTTATGCCGCGGCCCGCAGCAACCTCTACGACCCCGTGGAAACACCAACACCTGTCAGACCCACTCGGCTCGATTCGAAGGTCTACACCGAGAACCGCTTCAGCGGCGTGGCGTTGTCCGACACTCTGGGTTTCTTCGATGACCGGCTGCTGCTGACTCTCGGCGCCCGCTGGCAGCGCGTAAAGGTTGACGACTGGACGGATGATGTCAAAGGCGCCACGGCCTACGATGAAGAAAAGGTATCGCCATCGGGCGGCATCCTGTTCAAGGCAACCGATAAGCTGTCGCTGTATGCCAACTACATGGAGGGCCTGAGCCAGGGCAAGATCGCGCCGTCGACCTCTGTGAACGAGGATGAGATATTCCCGCCGTTCATCAGTCGCCAGGTCGAGGTCGGCGCCAAGTATGACGCGGGTGCGTTCGCCGTGACCGCCGCAGTGTTCCGGATCAAGCAGCCGGCCTATGAGACCAACGCCACGACGCGGGTTTTCGGCCCGAACGGCAAGCGCGAGAATACGGGCGTGGAGCTGAGTGTGTTCGGTGAACCGCTTAAAGGTTTCCGCCTGCTCGGCGGTGTCATGTACATCGACAGCGAGTTGAGCAACACCACCAACGGCACCTACGACGGCAACCGGGCACCGGCCACGCCGAAATACAACGTCAACCTGGGCGCCGAGTGGGACGTGCCGACCGTACAGGGCCTGACCCTGACCAGTCGCGGCCTCTATTCCAGCTCGCAGTATCTGGACCAGTCCAACAACAAGGAAATCGACGCCTGGGAGCGTTTCGACGTGGGTGCACGCTATGCGTTCAAGGTCGACGAAAAGAACATCACCCTGCGTGCCAATGTCGAGAACGTGGCGGACAAACGCTACTGGAGTTCGGCCGGGGCCTCGGATGACAGCGAGCCTGGCTTGACGTTGTCGACCCCGCGCACCTACCTCCTTTCGGCGACGGTCGACTTCTGAGTCAGCGACAGGGCCGCTTTTCGTAGGCGCCAGGCTTGGTGGCGAAGGTGCACTTGATGACGCCTTCGCCGGCAAGCCTGGCTCCTACGTGTCCTGGCCGCATTCAGCGGCCCCGTTTAACCTCTATCGGTCAGTATCCGAACTTGTCCCGCAATCCGTAATACCAGGCGCCCAATGCAGCGAATGGTGTACGCAGCAATTGTCCGCCGGGAAACGGGTAGTGGGGCAGGTCGGCAAAGGCGTCGAAGCGCTCGGCCTGACCGCGCAATGCTTCGGCCAGTACCTTGCCCGCCAGGTGCGTATACGTCACGCCGTGGCCGCTGCAACCCTGGGAATAGTAGATGTTGTCGCCCAGCCGTCCGACCTGGGGAAGGCGCGACAGGGTCAGCAGGAAATTGCCGGTCCAGGCGTAATCGATTTTCACGTCCTTGAGCTGCGGGAAGGCCTTGAGCATCTTTGGTCGAATGATCGCCTCGATGTTCGCCGGGTCGCGCGCACCGTAGACCACGCCGCCGCCGAAAATCAGGCGTTTGTCAGCGCTCAGACGGTAGTAATCAAGCAGGTAGTTACAGTCTTCGACGCAGTAGTCCTGAGGCAACAGGCGCTTGGCCAATTCATCGCCCAAGGGTTCGGTGGCGATCACTTGAGTCCCGCAGGGCATCGACTTCGCCGCCAGCTCCGGCACCAGATTGCCGATGTAAGCGTTGCCGGCGACGATGATGAATTTGGCCCTGACCTTGCCCTGAGGCGTATACACCACCGGATTGGTGCCGCGCTCGATGCGCACCGCTGGCGACTGCTCGTAAATGGTGCCGCCCAGCGACTCCACGGCTGCTGCCTCGCCCAAGACAAGATTGAGCGGATGAATATGCCCGCCGCTCATATCGAGCATGCCGCCGACGTATTGATCGCAAGCCACCACTTCACGGATGCGTCGCTGATCCAATAGCTCAAGTTGCGTATGACCGAAGCGCTCCCACAGGCGCTTCTGGGATTCCAGATGGCCCATCTGCTTGGCGGTAATGGCGGCGAACACGCCGCCGTCCTTCAGGTCGCACTGGATGTTGTATTTGGCCACCCGCTCACGAATGATCCGTCCACCCTCGAACGCCATTTGCCCCAGCAGCTGAGCTTGCTTGGGACCGACACTGCGCTCGATCACATCGATATCACGGCTGTAGCTGTTAACGATCTGGCCACCGTTGCGCCCCGATGCGCCAAAACCCACTTTGGCCGCTTCCAGGACCTTTACCCGAAAACCGTTCTCCAGCAGGAACAGGGCAGAGGACAGGCCGGTATAACCGGCGCCGATGACACAGACATCAGTCTCTACATCATCCTGCAAGGCCGGGCGCGGCGGCGCTGCATTAGCCGATGCGGCGTAATAGGACTCTGGGTAGGGAGTGTTCGCCATCCTGCAGCCTCTGTTTAATATATTTTACGAGTGCAACGATCCTACCCGAGTTAAAAAACGACCGCCAGCCAGCGGAAAATCTTCTTTGCCACAGCAAAATTAAATATTTTGCATATTCATAGGGTTAGGTGAAAAAAAGGTGTTGACACCCCATCGGAATTCCGTAGAATGCCGCCTCACAGCAGGCACGTAGCTCAGTTGGTTAGAGCACCACCTTGACATGGTGGGGGTCGTTGGTTCGAGTCCAATCGCGCCTACCAAACAAAATCCGCTCTGCTGGGCGGTCTAGAAGGGCTCACCGAAAGGTGGGCCCTTTTTTGTTGTCTGTGATTTAACTTGAGCCGATGGCCCACCTCCAGCGAACATAGTTTCTGAACTAACGCAGCCATAACCGTCTATACATTGCAGGGGCCATCCCCTTTCTGAGAGAACGGATATGTTTAGATCTCGCTCGTTGATTGCCGCTATGACGTGTCTTGCCTTGGCGTCCGGTTCAATGACTGCATTGGCCGACCCGGGAAACGGGAAGGGCCAGGGAAGCGGCAAGGGAAATCCACAAAACATCCAGGACCATGGCAACGCCAGCCATGGAAACAAAGGCAAAGGTTCAGGGGGTGACGATTGGAGTCACGGCCCGAGCATCAACCACGGTAGTGTCCTTGGCATCGTGGGTGGTTATCGCGACTACTGGAGCCCCGGGCCCGCCTTGCCACCCGGCATTCAAAAAAACCTCGCCCGTGGAAAACCGCTACCGCCGGGAATCGCCAAAAAACTCGATGGCCGATTGCTCGGCAGGCTTCCGCATTACGATGGCTACGAGTGGCGCCAGGCTGGCACTGACTTGATATTGGTGGCGATCGCTACCGGGATCATCTACGAGGTTCTCAATGGCGCATTCGATTGATGAAACCGACCAATTCAATCGCGTCCTCGCAGCATAACGACCTGTAAATCACGGGAAGCAATGTGCATTTTTTCGATAATTGCACATTGCCTGCCCGCTGGTCGTCGGCTTTTGAACTGTGTGCCACCGAAACAGTCAATTACTCCGTGCAATATCAACCACACGGAACCTCCCCATGTTATTAAAAAACAAGAGTTTTGCAGCTGTCATGTCATGTGTGCTGATGCTTGCAGCCGCCCCATTATTGCCCGCTGATCTGTCCATCATGAGTTCCGCCTACGCGAAGGATGGTGGCGGTGGTGGCGGTGGTGGTAACGGCGGTGGCAATGGCGGCGGTAACGGTGGTGGTAACGGCGGCGGCAATGGCGGCGGTCATGGTGGCAGCGGTAATTCCGGCCATTCTGGCGGCGTCAGCAGCAATGGCCACGGCGCAGGCTTGAGCAGTGATCACGCAGGCAGAGCCGTTCGGGACCATGGCGTCAGTGGCAACCACTACGGTAGCGATCGTAACGGTGATCGCGGCCGTGGTTCAGTCACTTCGGGCATTGCCCACTCCAAGGATACGCGAGGGGTGGCGAAGGCCACTGCCATTTCGGCCTCCAGGCCTGGCGATCACAACACGAAAGGGTTGAGCAACGCTCGCACTTCGATTTCAAAAAGAACGCATTGAGTCAAAGGCTCTCAAGCCGGGTATCCATCAGGAGCCCGGCTTTTTTGTGCCTGCTATTTGCCAATTGAATCGGGCACTGGGACAGCAGTTGCATTGCTTGCCCTGGCAAAAAGCGCCACGCCCACCCCGATCAAGCCAGCGATCACCGCCAGCAGCAGAATGACTTTCTGTGCTCCCAGAGGGGCGGCCAACAAGGCGATCAGCAATCCGGCCAATGGTTGAGAAAGATTGTTCAGCAAGGTAATGACGCCCACGGTCTTGCCGAAGTCCTTGGGCGGAATCACCCGCTGGCGGATGCTGCGTATGTATACGTTGAACATCTTGTCGAAACCGACAATCAGCAGGAAGCCGATGGCATACCCCCAAGCGTTCGGACTGAAGGCAGTGGTCAGAGCGCCGGCGGCAATCATCGTATAAGAAACGACTCCCAGTACTCTCATAGGTAAGGTCACCTGCGCCAGGAAGAACAGAATGACGATGGTGGTCACCGCCCCGGCGGCTTGCAGCCCTGCATAAAAGTCTTTGCTGGCGCTGTATTGGCCGATCACCATGGCTGCTGATGTGGCCAGGGTGATACCGATGAGAAGGTTCACGCCCACCGCCAGGCTGATCACCTTCTGCAGTTCCGCCAGGTCGCGAATATGCCCGAATGCAATGCGCAGCGGTTGCAGCCAGATGTCCTGATGTTGCTCGAACGACTCCAGAGTGATCGAGCTGGTGCGTTGCCAGATCAGCATCGCCAGATCAGCCAGCAGAAACAGCCCGGCAATCCCCAGCACCACCCAGTGCCACGCCCAGACTTCCAGCATCAGCGCCGCGACCAGTGGGCCAAGCACCAGCCCGGTCTGATCGGCGATCTGCGAATAGGAGAGGGTCTTGGTGTAGGTGTATTGCTTGAAAATGTAGGGCATGACCACTTCGCGGGCCATGATGCCCTGGGTGGTCAGCACGCCGCACAGCACGGACAGAATCACGATCCAGTAGATGCCATCAAACACGCCATACAGTGCCACGGCTGCGACGCAGGCCGCTGCACGGTAGACCTGGCTGATGTGCAGGATGCGAATGGGCGAAAACTTGTCGCACAGTGCACCGCATACGGGAAATGCCAGAAAGCGCGGCAACGACTCGGCAAAAAAAGCCAGGCCGGCCAAAGAGACACTGTTGGTGGTCTGAAAGACAATCAGCGGGACGATGAACAGCAGGATCTGGTCAGCCAGCCGGGACAGGAACAGCGAGATAAAGAAAGCCAGGTAATCCTTACGCATAGTGACCTCATGTCGATGGCGGTGTATCAGCGGAGCCACGTGCTTTGGGCAAATATCCTCCGATGAACTACTACTGTAGGGCTGTTTCAACTTCGTCTGTAGGGAGTATGTCGATGCTGATTCACTGGTTTCTGGCGGCGATTCACCTCTTGGCCTTTGCGCTGGGCTTCTGGGCGGTACTGACCCGCGGTAGGGCTTTACGTCGTCTGATTGCCGGGACAGGGGAGGCGCGCAGCGTTCTGGTTGCGGATAATCTGTGGGGGATCTCTGCAGTCATTCTCTTGGTCACGGGAGGGATGCGAGCTTTTGGTGGGTATGAAAAAGGCACTGATTACTACCTTCACCAGCCGCTGTTTCACCTCAAAATGACGCTCTTCGTCCTTATCCTGCTGCTTGAAATTGCACCGATGGTGGCGCTGATCAAATGGCGGATTGCGCTGGGGCGTGGGGCGGCGATCGATACCGGGCGCGCAACGCTATTTGCCCGTATCAGTCATATCGAGGCGCTGCTGCTGGTGCTGATGGTTGTGGCCGCCACGGGCATGGCGCGTGGGGTCGCGTTTGGCTAGCCGGGAAGGAGGAAGCCCTTTCTCGCAGCAAATCCGAAACGTCTGACAGTCAGGCATGAGGCGAGGGCGCTAGTATCGGCCCCACGTTGCGAAGGCATGGCAAAGAGAGGCTGGGCAGAGAGCGATGCGGTGCTTGAATCTTTAGCCAGCCGTTATTCGAGGCTGAATGGGCTGGCTACTGACCACAGCAGGATTCAGGGTGTTTGCGGTTTGTCTGGGGCGGTCAGGCCGGCCTGAATGCGTTGATAGATTTCTTCGCGATGCACCGCAACGTCTTTCGGGGCGTTGATGCCAATTCTGACTTGCTGGCCGCTAACGCCCAGAATGGTGATCGTAATATTGTCACCGATGTTTATGCTTTCACCGACTTTGCGGGTGAGTATCAGCATGGTTTTCTCCTTGATTGCTTTGTAGGGCACCTGATTCGGACAGTGCAGAGGTCGGTATAGGTATAGATTAGTGCGAAGTCTCGCAGTTTGGGTGCCTCTTTCTGACGCGCAGATGCTGCATTAATTCCCAAGGCGTAACTATACAGAGGCCGCAACCATCATTCTCGTTGTTTTGCGCCCATTTTGCGGCGCTCGAGCAGGATCCATGAGTGTTAAAATCGCTGCTTTCAGCATTCAGAGGGAAGCGTTGTGCGCAAAGTGGCCTTGGTAATCGCAGTATTGACGTTGGCCGGGTGCGATGAGGGTAAGGGGGTTAACGCGCAAAAGCCGCAACCGACAGTCGCTTCCGTACCCGCGGCGACAACCGGTCCGCAATGGGACGTCGAGGTGCGCGGCGAAACCCCCCAGGCGGTCAGTGACCTGAGCGGCTGGCTGATTGAGCATAGCTTCGTTTCCAGCGTCATCAGGGAGAATGGAAAGGTTCGGATCCTGATAGGACCGTTTAATTCGAAAACCGAGGCAGAAGCCAAGCAAGCTGAGGTGACGGCAGCGCTTACCCGTGCAAAGAAAAGGAATATCGAGTCGCTGGTGGTCGAACATCCGACGGCTCAATAAACAAAAAACGGCGTTTAGAAACGAACAAAGGCCTGAGGTGTAATGCCCCAGGCCTTTGTGTTTTCAGCGGCCGGTCAGCCGCAGGTTTTCATGTCCACCGGGCCGACAAACTCGTTGCCGCGCCCCATCACACACGCCACGCTCTGGTTGCGCTGACGTTCCCAGGCCTGTACCGGATAGGTCTTGTTCCAGGCTTCATACAATTGCCGATCCTGTTTTGACAGGCGCAAGCCGTACTGCTTGCTCATGTAGAAGTAAGTCCGGGCGATCATGCCGCGAATGGAAGGGCGGGGCATGACCTTCTTCGCCTTGAAGTCGACCTGCGTCAGGCACGAACCATATTGACCCGATTGCACGGGCAACCAGCCGAAGCTGAAGTTGCTGCGATCGCCATTCACCTCGCCGATGCTCGGCACCAGATTGTGCAGATCGGCCTCGGCTTTCTGATAGGTCGGGTCGTACCGTGTGCAGTTCTTGCGACCGCCTTGTTGCCAGCATTCGCGCAGATGGCCGATCTGCCAGGCCGGGACAATGTGTTCCCACTCGATGCGCGAGGCGCGTTTGGCGTTTTTGCGCGGCACATAGCCGCAGGCGGCCAAGTCCACGCGGTTGCCGGTGTATTTGCAGCCGCAATAAAACTCGGTGGATTGCGGGGCGTACAACTTCCACGCGACTTTCTTGGCTTCGTTGAAGGTGCGTGGGGCGCCAGCCTGGGCGCCAAGGGTGATGAGCAGAAGCAGTAAAGCAAACCAGCGGACACTCATTGACTCAGTCTTCCTTTGGCACAACCCAGAAAATCTGCACACCGCCATCGTCGCGATGGGCGAGGGTGACGTTATCGTTCTCGTCGATTTCTTCGAGCAAGCGTTCCCACTCATCCACCGGTTCATCTGGAAGACGGAAGATCAGTGCCGCTTTGGCTTTTTGAGCGGTGGGGGAATTGATGATTTTCTGAATGCGCATACCCAGGCGTTCATAGGTATCAGGAGAGACAGAGGTAGTGGCCACGGAATTATCCTTATTAAGCTGTACGGGCATACAGTATTTAACTGTAAGCATTTTCGCAACTGCTTAAAATTCAAGAAAATCCTCTGACAGTAGTTTTTTCCGTTTGGTGTAGGACGATGGGAAATTTTTTATCGGAATAGGTCGTGAACCACTCACCAAGGCTGGCGAGTGGTGGCAGCGATGCCCGACCAGAACAGGTCGGGCGAGGGCGGATCAGTATTCCCAGAACATCCGTTGCAGTTCTTTGGTGTCGTTGGTCTTGGTCAGCGCGACCATGGCCAGGATGCGGGCTTTTTGCGGGTTCAGGTCGTTAGCCACAACCCAGTCGTACTTGTCGTCAGGCTGTTCGGCGTTACGCAGTACGAAACCACCGGCGTTGACGTGGGAAGAACGAATGATTTGTACGCCGTCCTTGCGCAGGGCTTGCAGGGCGGGAACCACGCGGGACGAGACCGAGCCATTGCCGGTACCGGCGTGGATGATGGCTTTGGCGCCCGATTGAGCCAGGGCTTTGTAGGCGGTGTCGCTGACGTTGCCATAGGAATAGGCGATTTCGACGTCAGCCAGGCTCTTGATGGTTTTGATGTCGAATTCCGAATCCATGGTGTGGCGCTTGGCTGGCAAGCGGAACCAGTAGGATTTGCCTTCGACCACCATGCCCAGTGGGCCCCAGGCACTTTTGAACGCCTCGGTCTTGATGTTGATCATTTTGCTGACATCGCGACCCGACTGGATTTCATCGTTCATGGTCACCAGTACGCCTTTGCCGCGCGCGTCTTTGCTGCTGGCCACGGCGACGGCGTTGTACAGGTTCAGCATGCCGTCGGCCGACATGGCGGTGCCAGGGCGCATGGAGCCTACGACGATGATCGGCTTGTCGGTTTTTTCCACCAGATTGAGGAAGTAAGCGGTTTCTTCCAGCGTGTCGGTGCCGTGGGTGATGACAATGCCATCGACGTCTTTGCTGTCGGCCAGTTCAGCCACGCGACGGCCCAGTTGCAGCAGGTTGTCGTTGGTGATGCTTTCGGACGCGATCTGCATGACCTGTTCGCCGCGAACGTTGGCCAATTGGCTTAGTTCCGGAACCCCTGCGATCAGCTGTTCGATACCGACTTTCGCCGCTTGATAGGTGGCGCTGTTGGCGGCACTGGCACCCGCGCCGGCGATGGTGCCGCCGGTGGCCAGGATCACCACGTTCGCCAGTTTCTGTTTTGTTTCGACTTCTTTTGCCTGAAGGGCGGTGGGCAGAAGTAATAGCAGGGCCAAAGCGCCCGGAATAAAAGTGTTGAAGGCAGATTTCATTATTGTTTTCTCTCGTAGTGAAACGTTGCGGATGCAGGTTCATCTAGACACGCCCCCAAGCAGATCTGAACGCCGGGGGTGTAGGAGAAGAGCAGGATCTGTACCAGCCTGATATTCAACAATAAGATCTTTTAACCATATGATTTTTATATGAATTATTGAAACGTCTGGAAAAGTATTCGCACTTGGGTGTCCGGGTTTCCGAACAGATGTAGCTTTTACGTTCGGCTCTCCGACCCTCATTGAGACAGTCGACTTGCAAAATCGGAAATCAGTGCTAAAGAAATCCCCGCACAGGTCGATGCTCCTCTAAAGGGATCTTTTCCAGGAGTTCATATGTCGTTTACTGTCGGTTTTCCAAATGCAGGTGCCATCACTATCGCGGGCAAGTCTCCGGCGACTATCAACGCCTTGAGTGAAGCGACGTCCGACGCCTCAGCCCAAGCGCTGGGTGAAGAGGCGGGTAGTGACAACCAAGTCAGAACCGGTGGCGGTGCGCAGACTCAGGGCGAAAGCAAATCCGAAAAAAGCAGCAATCAAAGTATTGCGGTGCAGGTACTGCTCAAACGCATGCAGGAACTTCAGCAGCAACTGCGCGAACAGCAGCAACAACTGGCGGCCGCTCAGGCAGCGAATTATCCGACCCCGGAAGCCAAAGCCACCGCGGTCATGTCGATTCAGGGGCAAATCGCCGATACCAGCGGTGCGCTCGCGCAAGTGACAGGCAATCTGGTCAAAGAGCTGGCCAAGGGTTCCAGCAGTGGCAGTCTGGTCAGCACCACAGCGTGATGTAAAAGGGTTGGCTTTTGCCAACCGAGACACAGAACGGGTCGTTGACAAATCTCGATAGGGTTCGCATAGTTCGGTCTACGCAAACGTTTGCGCGGTCGCCCTTGATGGCTTGATCCCGTAAGGGCAGAGTCCAGCGCAAGCATTGCTCAGAATAATCATAAGATCGGAGTGAACCCATGAAGCTGCCATTCGCTGGACGTCTTCTCGCTGTCGCAATGCTGGCTGCCGCATCCGCCGCGTTGCCCGTCTCTTCGGCTTTCGCCGAAACCCCTGAAAAACCTAAAGTCGCATTGGTCATGAAATCCCTGGCCAACGAATTCTTCCTGACCATGGAAGACGGCGCCAAGGCCTACCAGAAAGACCACTCCGGCGACTTCGAACTGATCTCCAACGGCATCAAGGACGAGACGGACACGGCCGGCCAGACGCGCATCGTCGAGCAAATGATTTTGTCCAAAGTCAACGCATTGGTCATCGCTCCGGCAGACTCCAAGGCCATGGTCCCGGTCATCAAGAAAGCAGTCGATGCCGGCATCACCGTGATCAACATCGATAACCAGCTGGACCCGGCCGTGGTCAAAAGCAAAAACATCACCGTTCCGTTCGTAGGCCCGGACAACCGCAAAGGCGCGCGTCTGGTGGGTGAGTACCTGGCCAAACAGCTGAAGGCTGGTG
Source organism: Pseudomonas sp. GM79 (assembly GCF_000282495.1). Taxonomy (GTDB): domain Bacteria; phylum Pseudomonadota; class Gammaproteobacteria; order Pseudomonadales; family Pseudomonadaceae; genus Aquipseudomonas. The sequence goes on along the minus strand of NZ_AKJE01000111.1, from coordinate 72,753 downwards.
ACGAAGTCGGCATCATCGAAGGCGTTTCCACCACCACCAACGCCCAGCAGCGTACGGCTGGCTTCAAGGATGCGATGGAAGCGGCGCAGATCAAAGTCGTGTCCCTGCAGTCCGGCGATTGGGAAATCGACAAGGGCGGCAAGGTTGCCTCGTCGATGCTCAGCGAGTACCCGAACATCAAGGCCCTGTTGGCCGGCAACGACAGTATGGCGGTCGGCGCGGTATCTGCCGTGCGCGCGGCGGGCAAGGCCGGCAAGGTGCAGGTGGTTGGTTACGACAACATCAACGCCATCAAGCCAATGCTCAAGGATGGCCGCGTCCTGGCCACCGCCGACCAGTTCGCTGCCCGCCAAGCGGTATTCGGCATCGAGACGGCGCTGAAAATCATCAAGGGTGAGACGGTCGATAGCGGCGCCAACGGCGTCATCGAAACTCCGGTAGAGCTGGTTACCAAGTAGTCTTTCTGGCGACACAACGGTGCTCGCCTCCTGGGGCGAGCACATGGAGAGTTTTTATGTCAGTTTGCGCCCCGAACGCTGTCCTCTCGGTCAGCGGTATCGGTAAAACCTATGCCCAACCTGTCCTCACCGGTATCGACCTGACGCTGATGCGTGGTGAAGTGCTGGCGCTGACCGGCGAAAACGGTGCCGGTAAAAGTACGCTGTCGAAAATCATTGGTGGACTGGTCGCGCCGACCACCGGCCAGATGCGATTCCAGGGGCGGGATTACCGTCCAGGCAGCCGGAGCCAGGCCGAAGAGCTGGGCATCCGCATGGTCATGCAAGAACTCAATCTGTTGCCGACGTTGTCGGTGGCGGAAAACCTGTTTCTCGACAACCTGCCCAGCCACGGTGGCTGGATCAGCCGCAAGCAATTGCGCAAGGCGGCGATCGAGGCCATGGCCCAGGTCGGCTTGGACGCCATCGATCCAGATACGTTGGTTGGCGAACTGGGTATCGGCCATCAGCAAATGGTGGAGATCGCCCGCAATCTGATCGGCGATTGCCACGTGCTGATTCTCGACGAGCCGACAGCAATGCTCACGGCCCGTGAAGTTGAAATGCTCTTCGAGCAGATCACTCGCCTGCAAGCGCGTGGCGTGTCGATCATCTACATTTCCCACCGCCTCGAAGAACTGGCTCGGGTGGCCCAGCGCATCGCGGTATTGCGCGATGGCAACCTGGTCTGTGTCGAGCCGATGGCCAATTACAACAGCGAGCAACTGGTCACCCTGATGGTCGGCCGTGAATTGGGCGAGCACATCGACATGGGGCCGCGCAAGATCGGCGCGCCGGCCTTGACGGTCAAAGGGCTGACCCGTTCCGACAAAGTCCGCGACGTGTCTTTCGAAGTGCGCGCCGGCGAAATTTTCGGAATTTCCGGTTTGATCGGGGCAGGGCGCACTGAGTTACTGCGCCTGATCTTCGGCGCCGATACAGCCGACAGCGGCACCGTTGCGCTGGGGGCGTCGGCTCAGGTGGTGAGTATTCGTTCGCCGGCCGACGCGGTCGGTCACGGCATCGCCCTGATCACCGAAGATCGCAAAGGCGAAGGCCTGCTGCTGACGCAATCGATCAGCGCCAACATCGCCTTGGGCAATATGCCGGTGATTTCCAGCGGTGGCTTCGTCAACAACGGTGACGAGATGTCTCTGGCCCAGCGTCAGATCAACGCCATGCGCATTCGCAGTTCCAGCCCGACGCAACTGGTATCGGAACTGTCCGGCGGTAATCAGCAGAAAGTCGTGATCGGCCGTTGGCTGGAGCGCGACTGTACTGTGATGCTGTTCGACGAGCCGACCCGTGGCATCGACGTCGGCGCCAAGTTCGATATCTACGCATTACTCGGTGAGTTGACCCGTCAGGGCAAAGCGCTGGTAGTGGTGTCCAGCGACTTGCGCGAACTGATGCTGATCTGCGATCGCGTCGGTGTGCTGTCGGCAGGGCGTCTGATTGACACCTTCGAGCGTGACAGCTGGACCCAGGATGATTTGCTTGCCGCCGCTTTCGCCGGCTACCAAAAACGTGATGCGCTGTTCAACGAAGCAGCGCCTAGGGATCTTCCATGAATACTGCATCTTTGGCCGGCAAACGTAGTGGCAATTTTTACGGCCTCGGCACTTATCTGGGTCTGGCCGGTGCCTTGCTGGCGATGGTCGCGCTGTTCTCGGGCCTGAGCAGCCATTTCCTGTCCTACGACACCTTCAGCACCCTGGCCAACCAGATTCCCGATTTGATGGTGTTGGCGGTCGGCATGACCTTCGTATTGATCATCGGCGGTATCGACTTGTCGGTGGGGTCGGTACTGGCGCTCGCGGCCTCGGCGGTCAGCGTGGCGATTCTCGGTTGGGGCTGGAGCGTCTTGCCTGCGGCCTTGCTCGGCATGGCGGTGGCGGCATTGGCCGGGACCATCACCGGCTCGATCACCGTGGCCTGGCGGATTCCGTCGTTCATCGTGTCCCTCGGCGTGCTGGAAATGGCGCGGGGCCTGGCGTATCAAATGACCGGTTCGCGCACCGCCTACATCGGTGATGCCTTCGCCTGGCTGTCCAACCCGATCGCCTTCGGCATCTCGCCGTCGTTCATTATTGCCTTGCTGATTATCTTCATCGCCCAGGCCGTGCTGACGCGTACCGTGTTCGGTCGTTACCTGATCGGCATCGGCACCAACGAAGAAGCAGTGCGTCTGGCGGGGATCAATCCGAAGCCCTACAAGATCCTGGTCTTCAGTCTGATGGGGCTGTTGGCCGGTATCGCTGCGTTGTTTCAGATTTCGCGCCTGGAAGCGGCGGACCCGAATGCCGGCTCCGGTCTGGAGCTGCAGGTGATCGCCGCGGTCGTGATCGGCGGCACCAGCCTGATGGGCGGGCGCGGTTCGGTCATCAGTACATTCTTTGGCGTCCTTATCATCTCGGTACTGGCGGCCGGTCTGGCGCAGATCGGCGCGACCGAACCCACCAAACGCATCATCACCGGTGCGGTGATCATGGTGGCGGTGGTGCTTGATACTTATCGCAGTCAGCGCGCAAGCCGGCGGACCTGAGTCATGGCAACAATCAAGGATGTAGCGGCACTCGCGGGCATTTCCTACACCACGGTTTCCCATGTGGTGAACAAGACGCGGCCGGTCAGTGAGGAAGTACGGGTCAAGGTCGAGGCGGCGATCAAAAGCCTCGACTACGTGCCCAGTGCCGTGGCCCGGTCGTTGAAAGCGAAAACCACCGCGACCATCGGCCTGCTGGTGCCCAACAGCCTCAACCCGTACTTCGCCGAGTTGGCCCGAGGCATCGAGGATTACTGCGAGCGCAACGGCTATTGCGTCATCCTCTGCAACTCCGACGACAACCCGGACAAGCAACGCAGCTACCTTCGCGTGTTGCTGGAAAAACGCATTGACGGCCTGATCGTTGCCTCAGCCGGGGGGGATAGCGGTCTGGCCGAAGGTCTGGCGGGTGTGCGTACGCCGATGGTAATCGTCGACCGTGGGCTCGAAGGTCTCGATGCCGATCTGGTGCGCATCGATCATGAATACGGTGCCTACCTGGCGACCCGGCACCTGCTGGATCTGGGGCATCGGGACATCGCCACGATTGGCGGGCCGGCGAGTACCAGCGTGGCGCAGATGCGTCTGGCCGGTTATTGCCGCGCCTTGAAAGAGGCAGGCGTCGAAGTGCCGCGCGAGCGCATGCTGGAGAGCGACTTCACCAGCACTGGTGGTTACAACGCCGCCGCGATACTGCTGGAAAACAACCCGCCCAGCGCGATCTTCGCCGGTAACGACATGATTGGCATCGGTGTGTTGCGCGCCGCTGCCGAGCGCAATATTCGTGTGCCCACCGAGTTGTCGGTGATCGGCTTCGACGACATCCAGATGAGCCGTTACGTCTATCCGGCGCTGACCACCGTTGGTCAATCGATCCTGCAGCTTGGCGAGATGGCGGCCGAAGTGCTGTTGCGCAGGATTGCCACGCCGGATCTGGCAACCGATCAGCGCATCGTGACGCCCAATATTGTCCTGCGCGAATCGACTGCGCCGCTGGCCAGTGTGTTCGCCCAATTCCGCTAAACAAAAAGTACCGCTGAAACCGAAAGTACCGCAGAAACAGAATTGACGAGTGATGTATGCCAGCAAAAGTAGTGGTAATAGGCAGCCTGAACATGGACCTGGTAACCCGGGCACCACGGCTGCCCCGTGGTGGTGAAACGCTGATCGGCAAATCGTTTGCCACGGTTTCCGGCGGCAAGGGCGCGAACCAGGCCGTGGCTGCGGCGCGGCTGGGGGCGCAAGTGTCGATGGTCGGTTGTGTCGGCAACGACGCCTATGGCGAAGCACTGCGCGGGGCGTTGTTGGCTGAGCAGATCGATTGCCAGGCGGTCAGCACGGTCGAAGATTCCAGTGGCGTAGCGTTGATCGTGGTCGATGACAACAGTCAGAACGCGATCGTGATTGTTGCCGGTGCCAACGGTGCGCTCACGCCCGAAGTGATCGACCGTTTCGACGCGGTGTTACAAGCAGCGGATGTCATCATCTGTCAGCTGGAAGTACCGGATGCCACGGTCGGTCATGCTCTGAAGCGCGGTCGTGAGCTGGGTAAAACCGTGATTCTCAATCCGGCGCCGGCCAGTCGCCCGCTGCCGGCGGATTGGTATGCGGCCATCGATTACCTGATCCCCAACGAAAGCGAAGCCTCGGCCCTGAGCGGTTTGCCGGTGGACTCCCTGAGCACCGCCGAAACCGCCGCCACCCGCTTGATCGCCATGGGCGCCGGCAAAGTGATCATCACCCTGGGTTCTCAAGGATCACTGTTCGCCGATGGCCAACGCTTCGAGCATTTCCCGGCAGCGAAAGTGAAGGCGGTCGATACCACCGCAGCCGGCGACACGTTCGTCGGTGGTTTCGCCGCGGCGTTGGCGGCCGGCAAGGGCGAGGCCGATGCGATCCGTTTCGGCCAGGTCGCCGCAGCGCTGTCGGTCACCCGGGCTGGCGCGCAACCTTCGATTCCCACCTTGTCCGACGTACAGGCCTTTAAAGCACCATGAAAAAGACTCCTTTGCTCAACGTCGCGCTGTCGCGGCTGATCGCCTCCCTGGGCCATGGCGACACGGTGGTGATCGGCGATGCCGGCCTACCTGTTCCGCCCGGCGTCGAATTGATCGACCTGGCCTTGACTCACGGGATTCCGGATTTCGTCAGTACCTTGAAGGTTGTGCTCAGCGAAATGCAGGTCGAAAGCCATGTGCTGGCCCATGAGATTCTGGACAAGAAACCGTCGGCCTTGGGCACGCTGGATGAGCTGAATGCCGACGGTGCGCTGGGTCGGCGCGAGCTGCTCAGTCATGACCAATTCAAAGTGCTCAGCCGACAAGCACGGGCGATTATTCGTACAGGCGAATGTCAGCCGTACTGCAACATCGTTTTGGTGGCTGGAGTAACGTTCTAACTTTCAGTTCTTCCCACGCACAAGGAGTGCCCTATGCAACGCTATGCTCAGAAACTGCACCATCTGCTTCGGAGTCTGCTGCTTTTGTCCCTGATTACCGCAACAAGCGCCCAAGCGGCGGAAAAGATCGACCTGATCATCGACACCGATCCGGGTGCCGATGATGTGGTCGCCTTGCTGTTTGCCCTGGCATCGCCGGACGAGTTGAATATTCGTGCGCTGACCACCGTTGCGGGCAACGTGCGTCTGGACAAGACGTCGCGTAATGCGCGTCTCGCCCGCGAGTGGGCAGGGCGCGAGGAGGTGCCTGTTTACGCGGGCGCGCCGAAACCAATGATGCGCACGCCGATTTATGCCGAGAACATCCACGGCAAGGAAGGCCTGTCGGGTGTCACGGTGCACGAACCGAAGAAAGGCCTGGCCGAAGGCAATGCGGTCAATTATCTGATCGATACCCTGAAGACCGCCAAACCCCACAGCATCACCATCGCCATGCTCGGTCCACAGACCAACCTGGCGCTGGCGCTGATCCAGGAGCCTGAAATCGTTCAGGGCATCAAGGAAGTGGTGATCATGGGCGGTGCGCATTTCAATGGCGGCAACATTACCCCGGTGGCCGAATTCAACCTGTTCGCCGACCCTCAGGCTGCGGAAGTGGTGCTCAAAAGTGGCGTCAAGCTGACCTACCTGCCGCTGGACGTGACCCACAAGATCCTGACCAGTGAAGCGCGCCTGAAGCAAATCGCCGCTCTGAACAACAATGCCAGCAAACTGGTGGGCGATATTCTCAACGAGTACGTCAAAGGCGACATGGAGCACTACGGCATTCCGGGTGGCCCGGTGCATGACGCTACAGTCATCGCTTACCTGCTCAAGCCGGAGCTGTTCACCGGGCGTTCGGTCAACGTCGTGGTTGATAGTCGCGAAGGGCCGACCTTCGGCCAGACCATTGTCGACTGGTATGACGGGCTGAAGGCGCCGAAAAATGCCTTCTGGGTTGAAAGCGGCGACGCTCAGGGCTTCTTCGACCTGTTGACCCAGCGTCTGGCGCGACTGAAGTAAGCCCTGCACCCGCAGGTGCCAGCCTGCGGGTTTTTACATTCACTCGCTATCTGTCAGGCCCATATAATCGGCGGGGTATTTCTCGAGTATCTGGGCGATGAATGTCTGGGCGGCTTGTGTCCCCAGTTCCTTGACCAGCAAATCGATACCAATGATTGCCAACTCTTCCGGGCTGCCCGGGCTGTAAGAGCTGTGGCCCTGTGGCCACTTGATTGTGATGTTGGCGTCGATGCTTACGGTGGTCATGATGGCGCTCGTGAAATCGGGATGTCTGAATGTCGAGTTAACCATTTTGCGCGACGTTTGGCACTCCGACTTAGGCATGAGGGGAGGGCTATGCGACACTTGGTCTTTGACGAATTTTCAAGGACCGTGCTGTGCAGATCGATTTGAACACTCCCGACGGCTTGACCCTCGAAGCGGTGCGTCAGTTGCTGGCCTCTGCCAGCGACGATGAACACACTCAGTTGCGGGTCACCAAGGGCGGCATCGCCTACATTTCGTCGGGTATTGTGGGCGGTACGGACATCGACGGGTTGCTGTTTCGCCTGGAAACCTGGGCCAAGGGTTCCGGTTATGTCGGACTGGTCGCGGCCAGCGACGAGGTCTGGGTGATGCAGATTTTCAATGCGCTCAAGGAGAACTGGCCGAAGCCGCCTTTCGACTACATCGACGTTTATTGAGCGCCATTCATATTCAGTCACGATTGAGTGATGAACGGCATGCCGATGCTCAGGCACACTCGCCGCTGCCCGGATCGAGGGCAGGGCGATAGCGCCCGCTCTGAAACCAAACGCCAAAATGGCGGTCGCACGATCTCAGCTTAACTATTGAAAAAAGGAGGCTTCATGCCTTGGAAGCTCGCGTCATTGGGTACTTTGTTGGCCGCCACTCTGCTGGCCGGTTGCAGCAGTACGTCCACCGAGTCGGCAAAGGACCCCGTGGCGACCGATACCGGCCACAGCCGTTGTGAAGCCAAAGCTGCCGAATTCACCATTGGCAAAAAGGCTTCGCCCCAATTGCTGGAGCAGGCACGTACCCGCTCAGGCGCGCAGAATGCCCGGTTCCTCAAGCCTGATGACATGGTGACCCTGGAATACCGCTCCGATCGCCTGAACCTGAACACCGACAACAACCTGGTGGTCACCCGCGTCAATTGCGGCTGATTGCTTCAGGCTTTTGTTTCGGCCATAAAAAACCCCGTCACATGGACGGGGTTTTTTTAGTGCGCCAGAAAATTACTCTGGGCGGACTTGTGCAGCTTGCATACCCTTTTGGCCTTTCTCAGCCACGAAGGAAACGGTCTGGCCTTCTTTCAGGCTTTTGAAACCGTCGCTTTCGATAGCTTTGAAGTGTACGAACAGGTCGTCACCGCCACCTTGAGGAGTGATGAAGCCGAAGCCTTTTTCATCGTTGAACCATTTAACGGTGCCGGTTTGGCGATTAGACATGGTGTATCTCCAAGAAACATATATTTTCAGTAGTACTGTGCTGCTCAGGCCAACTGGGCACACCGGAGTATCATAGTCGAAATGTTCGCTTTGGGAGCCCCCCGGGTGTGCTGTTTGCCCTTCAGTAGCGTTTGCTTTGTTGCTTCGTGTGGCTGAAAGCCCCGGTTTAAAAGGCTTTCAGCCGAAAGTAAAGACAATAAAAAAAGCTGTAAAACCTGCATAAATCGTACGAAAAAGCTTAAATCCGGCCCTTTTTATCAGCGATGGGCCGAGTCACAAGGGCTTTTTTCTCACTTTTTCGCCGGTGCATTGGCCTTGCATTTGGCGATCTGGCCCAGTGCCTTCTGTTGCAGTTCCGGGCTGGCCTTGTTGTCCATCAACGACTGAATGTCGCTGGCCGGGTACGATTTGATAGCGTCGGCACCACATGCGCAGTGTGACTTGGCTGCCGCAGCGCCGATCTGCGGAGTGGCCGCCTGAGTGCACTGAGCCATGTATTTCTCGCGCTCGCCCTTTGGCCAATCGGCATGGGCAGCCAGCGGCAGCAACAGGACGACGGGTGCGACGATGGCGAATAAACGATTCAGACGCATGCTGGGATGCTCCTTTTGGGTCAATGTCTTGTTATCTGAGGGGTAAAGCAGGGTTCAAGTTCAGCACTCTGGCATAAAAATGCGTGATTTGCCCCGGCAGAAAACCTTGCCACCGCGACGACCGTTCATCTGTGCTAGCATGCCTCGCTCGGGCGTTTGCAAGCTCCGGATGACCTTCAGTCCCGGCAGCGGCAGCGGCTCGAATAACCCTGATTTGAATCCCAGTCACTCTGGTTCGGTTTTCCGGTTGGCCGCAAGGCTCCTGCCGCTGTAAGGCAGGCGTTCGTCATTGAATGGCCTGGATCGGATCTTGTACTGGCTCATCCCAACCCACGTGACCTTTGGTAGGGGTCACCACTAGGAGAGGAGGCGCCATGCCAACTATTACTCTTCCCGACGGCAGTCAACGTTCATTCGATCACCCGGTTTCCGTAGCCGAGGTCGCCGCATCCATTGGTGCCGGTCTGGCCAAGGCCACCGTGGCCGGCAAAGTCAATGGCAAGCTGGTCGACGCCAGCGACATCATCGATAGCGATTCCTCGCTGCAAATCATTACGCCAAAGGATGAAGAGGGGCTGGAGATCATTCGCCACTCTTGTGCCCACCTGGTGGGTCATGCGGTCAAGCAGCTGTACCCGACTGCGAAGATGGTCATCGGTCCGGTCATCGACGAAGGCTTCTATTACGACATCGCCTTCGAGCGTCCTTTCACTCCGGACGACCTGGCTGCGATCGAACAGCGTATGCAGCAGCTGATCGAAAAAGATTACGACGTGATCAAAAAAGTCACTCCGCGCGCCGAAGTGATCGAAGTGTTCAAGGCCCGCGGTGAAGACTACAAACTGCGTCTGGTCGAAGACATGCCGAACGAGCAGGCCATGGGTCTGTACTATCACGAAGAATACGTCGACATGTGCCGCGGTCCGCACGTGCCGAATACCCGCTTCCTGAAATCCTTCAAGCTGACCAAGCTGTCCGGCGCCTACTGGCGTGGCGATGCCAAGAACGAGCAATTGCAGCGCGTTTACGGCACCGCATGGGCGGACAAGAAGCAGCTGGCGGCTTACATCCAGCGCATCGAAGAAGCTGAAAAGCGCGATCACCGCAAGATCGGCAAGCGTCTGGGCCTGTTCCACACCCAGGAAGAGTCGCCGGGCATGGTGTTCTGGCACCCGAACGGCTGGACTTTGTACCAGGTGCTCGAGCAATACATGCGCAAGGTTCAGCGCGACAACGGCTATCTGGAGATCAAAACTCCACAAGTCGTTGACCGCAGCCTGTGGGAGAAATCCGGGCACTGGGCCAACTACGCCGACAACATGTTTACCACTCAGTCGGAAAACCGCGACTACGCCATCAAGCCGATGAACTGCCCGTGCCACGTGCAGGTTTTCAATCAGGGCCTGAAAAGCTACCGCGAGCTGCCGATGCGTCTGGCCGAGTTCGGTGCCTGCCACCGTAACGAGCCGTCGGGTGCACTGCACGGCATCATGCGCGTTCGTGCCTTCACTCAGGACGATGCTCACATCTTCTGTACTGAAGAGCAGATGCAGGCCGAATCCGCTGCGTTCATCAAGCTGACCATGGACGTCTATGCCGACTTCGGCTTCAAAGACGTCGAGATGAAGCTGTCCACTCGTCCGGAAAAACGCGTCGGTTCCGACGAGCTGTGGGATCGCGCCGAAGCTGCATTGGCTGCAGCCCTTGATAGCGCTGGCTTGCCGTACGATCTGCAGCCGGGCGAGGGTGCGTTCTACGGTCCGAAGATCGAGTTCTCGCTGAAAGATTGCCTCGGTCGCGTCTGGCAATGTGGTACCCTTCAGCTCGATTTTAACCTGCCTGTCCGTCTGGGAGCCGAATACGTCTCTGAAGACAACAGTCGCAAGCACCCGGTTATGTTGCACCGGGCGATCCTGGGCTCCTTCGAACGTTTCGTCGGAATCCTGATCGAGCACTACGAGGGTGCATTCCCCGCGTGGCTGGCTCCGACCCAGGCAGTGATCATGAATATCACTGATAAACAGGCTGATTTTGCCGCTGAGGTTGAAAAAACCCTCAATGAAAGCGGATTTCGTGCCAAGTCTGACTTGAGAAATGAAAAGATCGGCTTTAAAATCCGCGAGCATACTTTGCTCAAGGTTCCCTATCTCTTGGTAATCGGAGATCGGGAAGTCGAGATGCAGACTGTCGCTGTGCGTACTCGTGAAGGTGCTGACCTGGGCTCGATGCCCGTCGCCCAGTTCGCTGAGTTTCTCGCGCAAGCGGTTTCCCGGCGTGGTCGCCCAGATTCGGAGTAATTATTATTAAGCGTGAAATGAGACAAGATAAACGAGCTGCACCGAAAGCCCCGATCAACGAGAATATCTCGGCACGCGAGGTTCGGTTAATTGGAGCTGAAGGTGAACAGCTTGGGATTGTGTCAATTGAAGACGCGCTTCTTAAGGCTGAAGAGGCCAAACTGGATTTGGTGGAAATTTCCGCCGATGCAGTACCCCCTGTTTGCAAACTGATGGACTACGGCAAATCGATCTTCGAGAAGAAGAAGCAGATTGCCGCGGCCAAGAAAAACCAGAAGCAGATTCAGGTTAAAGAAATCAAGTTTCGTCCAGGGACGGAGGAAGGGGATTACCAGGTAAAACTGCGCAACCTGGTACGTTTCCTGAGTGATGGGGACAGGGCCAAGGTATCCTTGCGATTCCGCGGCCGTGAGATGGCCCACCAGGAGCTGGGGATGGAACTCCTCAAGCGAGTTGAAGGTGACTTGCTCGAGTACGGTTCGGTCGAACAGCATCCTAAGATGGAAGGACGCCAGCTGATCATGGTCATCGCCCCGAAAAAGAAGAAGTAATCAATAGGGCACGGCAGGCCTTCTGATTATGTTTATCAACTGAATGCGGAGTATCCGAACATGCCAAAAATGAAAACTAAAAGTGGTGCTGCTAAGCGGTTTTTGAAAACTGCTAACGGTATCAAGCACAAGCACGCTTTCAAGAGCCACATCCTGACTAAAATGTCGACCAAGCGTAAGCGTCAACTGCGCGGTAGCAGCTTGCTGCATCCGTCTGACGTGGCAAAAGTCGAGCGCATGCTGCGCCTTCGTTAATTTTAGTCAAGAATAGAGGAAGTAACTCATGGCTCGTGTAAAGCGTGGCGTCATTGCCCGTAAACGTCACAAAAAAATTCTGAAACTTGCTAAAGGCTACTACGGCGCTCGCTCGCGCGTATTCCGTGTTGCCAAGCAAGCGGTAATCAAGGCAGGCCAATACGCCTACCGTGACCGTCGTCAGAAAAAACGTCAGTTCCGCGCTCTGTGGATCGCTCGTATCAACGCTGGTGCACGTATCAACGGTCTGTCCTACAGCCGTTTCATCGCCGGCCTGAAAAAAGCGTCCATCGAGATCGACCGTAAGGTTCTGGCTGATCTGGCAGTGAACGAAAAAGCGGCGTTTGCTGCGATTGTCGAGAAAGCTAAAGCCACCTTGGCTTAAGTACCCCCGACAGTCACCCGGCCTCACCTCTGTGGGGCCAGGTGTTAAACGTCATAAATAGGGGAAGAGCCTTCAAGCTCTTCCCCTATTTTGTATCTGGAGTCTGTACATGGAAAACCTGGATGCGCTCGTCTCTCAAGCACTAGAGGCTGTGCAAAGCGCTGAAGATATCAATGCCCTGGAGCAAATCCGGGTTCACTACCTTGGCAAAAAGGGCGAATTGACTCAGGTGATGAAGACCCTGGGGAATTTGCCGGCAGAAGAGCGCCCGCAAGTCGGCGCGCTGATCAACGTTGCCAAGGAGCGTGTCACAGAGGTTCTCAATGCCCGCAAGGCACTGTTTGAAGAGGCCGACCTGGCTGCCAAACTGTCCGCCGAGTCCATTGACGTGACCCTGCCTGGCCGCGGTCAGACCTCCGGTGGTCTGCATCCGGTTACGCGCACTCTGGAACGTATCGAACAGTTCTTCACCCACATCGGCTACGGCATTGCCGAAGGCCCTGAGGTCGAAGACGACTATCACAACTTCGAAGCGCTCAACATCCCAGGCCATCACCCGGCCCGGTCGATGCATGACACCTTCTATTTCAATGCCAACATGTTGCTGCGCACCCATACCTCGCCGGTACAGGTCCGCACCATGGAATCGAAACAGCCGCCGATCCGCATCGTCTGCCCAGGCCGTGTGTACCGTAGCGACTCCGATATCACTCACTCCCCGATGTTCCACCAGGTCGAAGGCCTGCTGGTCGATCGCGATATCAATTTCGCCGACCTGAAAGGCACCATCGAAGAGTTCCTGCGCGTGTTCTTCGAAAAAGAACTGGCCGTGCGTTTCCGTCCTTCGTACTTCCCGTTCACCGAGCCATCCGCTGAAGTCGACATGGAATGCGTGATGTGCAGCGGTAAAGGTTGCCGTGTCTGCAAGCAGACTGGCTGGCTGGAAGTCATGGGCTGCGGCATGGTTCACCCGAACGTGCTGCGCATGTCCGGGATCGACCCGGAGGAGTTTTCGGGCTTTGCCTTCGGCATGGGCGTTGAGCGTCTGGCCATGCTGCGTTACGGCGTGAACGATTTGCGTCTGTTCTTCGACAACGACTTGCGGTTCCTCGCGCAATTTCGCTAGTCGTAACGAATTCTTAGGAGAGCAGGATGAAATTCAGTGAACAATGGCTGCGTGGCTGGGTAAGCCCGCAGGTAAGTCGCGACGAGCTGGTTGCTCGTCTGTCGATGGCCGGTCTTGAGGTCGATAGCGTTACGCCGGCCGCCGGTGAATTCAGTGGTGTGGTGGTGGGCGAGGTGCTGAGCACCGAGCAACACCCGGACGCCGACAAGTTGCGCGTTTGCCAGGTCAGCAATGGCTCGGAGACTTTCCAGGTCGTGTGCGGTGCACCAAACGTGCGCCCGGGCCTGAAGATCCCGTTCGCCATGATCGGTGCCGAACTGCCAGGCGACTTCAAGATCAAGAAGGCCAAGCTGCGTGGCGTTGAATCCAACGGCATGCTGTGCTCCCAGGCTGAGCTGCAGATTGGCGAAGGCAACGATGGCCTGATGGAATTGCCGGCCGATGCGCCGGTCGGTCAGGACATTCGTGAGTATCTGAGCCTGGATGACGCCAGCATCGAGGTCGACCTGACCCCGAACCGCGGCGACTGCCTGTCCCTGGCCGGTCTGGCTCGCGAAGTCGGCGCGCTTTACGCTGCCAACGTCGTACGCCCGACGATTGCCAGCGTTCCAGCGGTGCACGATGAAGTGCGTTCGATTGAAGTGCTGGCGCCGGCCGCGTGCCCGCGCTACCTGGGTCGCGTGATCCGTAACGTCGACCTGTCCAAGCCTACACCACTGTGGATGGTCGAGCGTCTGCGTCGTGCCGACGTGCGCAGCATCGACGCCGCCGTCGACATCACCAACTACGTGATGCTGGAACTGGGTCAGCCGCTGCACGCGTTTGATCTCGCCGAAATCAATGGCGGCATCCGCGTACGCATGGCCGAAGAAGGCGAGAAGCTGGTTCTGCTTGATGGTCAGGAAGTCAGCCTGCGTAGCGATACGCTGGTGATCGCCGACCACGCTCGCGCGCTGGCCATTGCTGGCGTGATGGGTGGCGAGCACAGCGGTGTGTCCGCGACTACTCGTGATGTATTCCTGGAAAGCGCGTTCTTCGACCAGATTGCCGTCGCTGGCAAGGCTCGTTCCTACGGCCTGCACACCGATGCCTCGCACCGCTACGAGCGTGGCGTGGACTGGAAGCTGGCCCGTGAAGCCATGGAGCGCGCCACTGGCCTGCTGCTGGAAATCACCGGTGGCGAAGCCGGTCCGATCATCGAAACCGTCAGCGAGCAGCACCTGCCGTCGATCGCGCCGATCACCCTGCGTGCCCAGCGCATCACCCAGATGCTGGGCATGGAAATGGATTCGGCCGAAGTCGAGCGTCTGCTCAGCGCTTTGGGCCTGACCATTACCGCCGATGGGGCAGGGCAGTGGCGCGTAGAAGTGCCAAGCTTCCGTTTCGATATCAGCCTGGAAGTCGACCTGATCGAAGAGCTGGCCCGTCTGTACGGTTACAACCGTCTGCCGGTTCGCTACCCGCAAGCCCGTCTGGCGCCGCAAGCCAAGGCCGAAGCGCGTAGCGATCTGCCTGAACTGCGTCGTTTGCTGGTGGCCCGTGGTTACCAGGAAGCGATCACTTACAGCTTCATCGATCCGAAACAATTCGAGTTGTTTAATCCGGGTGTCGAGCCGCTGCTGCTGGCTAACCCGATTTCCAACGACATGGCTGCCATGCGTTCGTCCCTGTGGCCTGGTCTGGTCAAGGCGCTTCAGCACAACCTGAACCGTCAGCAGGATCGCGTCCGTCTGTTCGAAAGCGGCCTGCGCTTCGTCGGTCAGCTGGAAGGCTTGAAGCAAGAGCCGATGCTGGCGGGTGTTGTTTGCGGTAGTCGTCTGCCGGAAGGCTGGGCACAAGGTCGCGATGTCGTGGATTTCTTCGACGTCAAAGCCGATGTGGAAGCGGTACTGGGCTTCGCCGGCGCACTGGATTCGTTCACTTTCGTGCCGGGCAAACACCCAGCATTGCACCCGGGTCAAACCGCGCGCATCGAACGTGAAGGCCGTTTGGTAGGTTTTGTTGGCGCGATCCACCCTGAATTGTCGAAAACCCTCGGTCTCGACCGTCCGGTCTTCGTATTCGAGCTGGTTCTGGCCGAAGTGGCGTTGGGCAAAATGCCTAAATTCCAGGAGTTATCGCGCTTTCCTGAAGTGCGTCGTGACCTTGCACTGCTGGCGGACAAAGACGTTGCGGCCACTGCCGTACTGGACGTAATCCGTGAAAATGCAGGTGAATGGCTGACAGACCTCAGGCTATTTGACGTGTATCAGGGTAAAGGCATTGATCCGCATAGAAAAAGCCTTGCAGTTGGCTTGACCTGGCAGCATCCATCGCGCACTCTTAATGACGATGAGGTGAATACCACGACGCAAAACATCCTCACCTCGCTCGAACAAAGGTTGAACGCCACGTTAAGGAAGTGACGTATGGGGGCTTTGACGAAAGCTGAGATGGCGGAACGTCTGTATGAAGAGCTGGGCCTGAACAAGCGGGAGGCCAAGGAATTGGTCGAACTGTTTTTTGAAGAAATCAGGCACGCTCTTGAAGACAACGAACAAGTCAAATTGTCCGGTTTCGGCAATTTTGACCTTCGGGACAAACGCCAGCGGCCTGGCCGCAATCCGAAAACGGGAGAAGAAATCCCGATCACGGCTCGCCGTGTGGTCACCTTTCGTCCAGGGCAGAAGTTGAAGGCCCGAGTTGAGGCTTATGCTGGAACCAAGTCATAACGACGAGCTACCCGTCATCCCGGGCAAACGCTACTTCACCATTGGTGAAGTCAGCGAGCTATGTGCCGTAAAACCGCACGTGCTGCGCTACTGGGAGCAGGAGTTTCCTCAACTCAACCCCGTCAAACGCCGCGGAAACCGCCGGTATTATCAGCGCCAGGACGTGCTGATGATCCGGCAGATCCGCGCGCTTCTTTACGATCAGGGGTTTACCATCGGCGGCGCACGCTTGCGTTTGTCCGGCGATGAAGCCAAAGACGACACCACCCAATACAAACAAATGATCCGCCAGATGATCGCCGAGCTTGAAGATGTTCTGGTGGTTCTCAAGAAATAAATTCCTGCTTTTAAATACTTCCAGTTTTCAAAAGCTTGCGATATATTCTTGAGCGTTCCTCGAGATGAGGGACAGATTCAACGCCTAGTCGGGGCGTAGCGCAGTCCGGTAGCGCACTAGCATGGGGTGCTAGGGGTCGAGTGTTCGAATCACTCCGTCCCGACCATATAATTCAGTAACTTAGCCGAACTCTAGCCAGTTCGGCTTTTTTACGCGTAGGGACTTTTGCGGGGGATCATCCCGTTTTCCTCCTCAAGATGGTCAGTGCCGGTCCTCGCGAATCGGTGGCTGACACTTTGTTTGCCGCGTCAATCAAATGCCCAAGCTCTGCAGTAGAATAGTGGCTCGTAATGCTACCGTGCTTGTGCCCAAGTAATGCCTTTCGATCCTCTTCGGTAATGCCCGCAGCACGCAGTCTTCTGCCAAAGGTGTGCTTCAGGTCATGAACCCTGATCGAGCGGAATCCAGGGTGCGCTGGCGACTTATGCTCCTTTTCCCACTTCGCCGCCGCTCGTATCCTGGCCTTCTTCCAGGCCGTGTCATTCATCCGGTGAATCGCTGTCGGTCCAAACTGATCTGGTTGCCCATACGGGAAAACCAAATCGGGATGCAGGCCGCGCTGACCGTCAATCACTGACATCGCTACCCTGTTCAGCACCACCAGCCTTTCATCGCCGTTTTTCACTCCCGCCTTGTCATGCCGACCGCCAAACCCTGGCGGAATCAGAAACACGCTCGTTTCCAGCTCCGACACCCGTATCTCCCATTCCCACCGCAATTTGCAAACTTCCTGCTCCCGGCATCCTGTGTTCACTTTGTAGAGGGCCATCCTCAGCAGGTGATCAGGGATTTCCGCGAACAGGATGGATTGCTCTTCCCAGGACAATGGATAGGGCTTCCTGCTCGACCGCTTTTCCTCCAGCATCGAGATCATCGGCACGCTATCAAGCCACGGCCGCTTTTCTGCATCTCGCCACTTCCTGTGACACAGGTTCAATATCCTGACAACTCGCTGCAGGGCGATGTTCACCGTCCTGTTCGAAACGCCCGGCTTCTCCTTTCCGGTCGCCGTCTTGGTGGGTTTTTGCCGATCCCGCTTGAAGGCAGAAAGCGTCCCGTCATCAATGTGCGTGATTGGCAAGTCGCCGATGTACGGATCCAGCTGTTCAATGTGGGAAGCGGACAGGGCAATTGACGGCTGATCCTTGAACTCGACCAGAAACTTGGTGGCGGCCTCGCGCCAAGTTCGCACCTGGCGCACGCCGTATACTTGTTCCTGCCTGAGCTTTTCCAATCGGTGAATCAGGTACTGCTCCGCTTCTTCCCTCTCGCTTGTTCCAGTGCTTTCTTGAAGTCGCTGACCTCGGACGACTTTGTCGATGTGCCAAATGCCGTTCCTCTCGTAGAGGCCGGACATGGTTTTTCGCGCCATTTATTAACTCCTTGGCGCCCACTGCGGGGCTGATTGTTGTCCTGACTGGCCGCTTTTTCAATTGCCATGGATTCGATGTAGCTGTCTGCCCACTGGTCGAGCTCGATCCGGTCGAAGCCGATACCCTGTTTCCCGATCGGGAATTCCCGGACATTGGGCCGTACCGTTTTGTTGAATTCATCCCGGCACATGCCGAGGTAGCCGTAAGCCTCGCCGGCGCGAATGAAGCGCGGGAGTATGGGCGTGACCTGGGCCGCGCTTCGATTTGACATAGAGATTCCTCGCCCGCCGTTCGCCGGCAGGCGTTGTGGTTTAATAAAAAAATTCTTAGGGAGAGGCTGCTATGGAAAAGGCGTTTCGAAATCCATTGTTTCTGACAGGGCTACCGCTGGCTGTATGTGGTTTTGTCATTACCGCGCCTGGATTGTGGATTCCAGGCTTGGTTTTAATGGTGTGCGGATGGGCGAAGGGGAAGAAACAAGTCTGATCCCATCACCGTGGCCCCTTGTAGCAGTACACGTAGGCGAACCAGGCGAGGGCTATCATGGCGCCACCTTCTTGAATGATATCGCCCAGACCCAGGGGTTGCCGTTCCAGTCTCCACCAGTCGATTCCCACAGGTGTATGAATGCCGATCGAGCACCGCCGCGCTTGCTTGTGTGGTGGTCGCCGTCGGCGGTGTACATGTCATTTACCTCTGGGTTCGAGTAGATACCTTCGGCGAGTGACTGCTTGTCGTCGATATCCCAAAGGCGCTCCACCCGAACGTCGGTGATCTCCAGCAGGATGCGGCTCGCCCAGCGGGGCATGTGGATGCTCGGGCGCCAGGCACCCTCATGCAAAAGGCCGTCTGTCTTTGGCTTCCAGGCTGCTGTGTCGGGAACTTCCCAAAGGCCGTAATCACCCTGAGTGCAGCTCGCCCTGTAAATCTTGGCTGCGGACTGCTCATCACCTTTTTGCAGGTTGTCGTTCCAGTCGACGCAGACGCCATCTTCATTGCCGAGCAGGGCGAAGGTCTCGCGCACCCACAGCCGATCGCCGCGCTTTCCGAAAGGGCAAAGCCCATAGAGCGCCAGCTCCTCGGCGCACGCATGTTCGGTGGAACCTGAAACATTGAAGCCATACCGACCGGGCTGTGCCTCAGCGGTGTAATGCCCTGCATCTGTTCTGCGCGGTATTTGTTTTTCACCAACCAGCCGGCGAGTGACTGTTTTATTTCCAGAAAGGATTCCGCTCACCATTGGCCCATTGAACAGGATAGGGCGCTCTTTGGGGATGCCGAATGTTGAAGGCTTTGGCGGCTTGGCCATCTGCGCCAGACAGCGCTTGCAGGTGACCTTCTCGCGGTCACTGGTGCCATTCCATTCGGCATCTGAATCTTCGTTGAGGCTACAGGCCGACAATGCGGACCACTCACCGTCCATGTTCGAGCCTGAGCTGATTGTGAGGTGCAATTTTTTGGTCATGGCGACACCCGCCGGCCCCAGATGCAAACAGGGCCGTCCTCGGCGTCGTGAATTGACAGGATGAACCAACCAGGTTCAGCGGGGTGCTGAATTGCCCATGCCGAGCAGTTAACCTGGCCGTCATCCATGTAGGCGTCGAACACCTCGACGGGCACGTCGCCCTCCATGTAGGTGATCTTCGTTTCCACCTGGTGGCGCTTGCACCAGTCGCTGAACTGCTCTTCGGTAATTTCGTCGTCGAACTCCGAGAGGTATTCAGGGTGCGACCACCAACCGTTCGCATCGCGATGGACCGGTAGAGGCTCGATCAAAACAGTTTCTTCAAGCATGACTGTTCCTTTGCCGCTATAGCGGCTGACTTTGAAGGGGGAGGGAGTGAGCAAAAGGAATGGTGTTGCTTGTGTATTGAGGTAGCCGATGGCTGCGTTGGTGCAGCCATCGGCTTGTGTACATCACGCGCTTGTCACAGCGCTCGATTTAGAAATGCCAGTACCCCCAGTAATAGAAGAAGCCAGCCACAACGACGGAAAAGAAGATTCCAGCACAGAAGTGCTCCCTTTTTTCCCGGTCTGAAACGGTTTTGCAGCACTCACATTTTTTACTCATAGAGACAGCACCTACTCACGTTGATATGAATCTAGAAATGATTCACATGTATTAATAGTGGGAAGGCAGTGCCCCTTTTCTGGGGGTATTCTTCGACCGTTCGTCGGGTTTCTATAAAATTTATGCTGCCTGATGAACCGCGACCGCTGCGCGCCACGGGTCGTTGGCACGCGCCAGTGCTGCCATAGGCGGCGGGCTGACGCTGTTACCGCACATGTGCACCTGTTGGGTTTTGGTGAATGGCTTGCCGTCGGCGCCATGGCTGATGATGTAGTCGGCGGGGAAGCCCTGAGCCTTGTACAGTTCGACTGGTTGCAGCATCCGCAAGCAGATGTCGATAATCACGTACGGCGTGCCTTTGATCGTCACAGTGACTAAGCCAAGACGGTCCTTGGTGGTGATGGTCGGTGCTGGTTCGCCGGCGCCGCTCACGTTCTCGGTGCCGTAATAGCTGATCAGGAATGCCGCGACCCGCAGCGCGCCGGCTTCAACCTCTGGCGAGAGCTGAAACTCGACCAGCGAGCTTTTGCCACCGCCACCCGCCGTGATGGTCGGTGCTGGCTCATCAACGGCCTGGCCAACGCTGGCGCCGAACTGGCGTTCCATGAAGGCAGTGACCAGTCCGTGGTGAGTGCCGCCGGCGCTAATGGTGTGCAGCGGATCATTGGTGTCCCGTGCATCGCAGTTGCCACGCAGATGTACTAGGTTCGCCGTCACCAGCTGCTGCTGGCTGCCGGTGTTGGTTACCGTGGTCATCGGGTCGTCGATGCTCTTGGCGTCGGTGGTGTTGAAGCCGCCGTTCATCTGAGCCATGAACACCGTCGAGATGCCCATTGCGTGGGCTGCGCCGGCCGGGCGCTGGTAGTTGCCGCCGCTGGTGATGGTTGGCAGGGGCTCGTTGAGTGCCTTGCCTTCATCTGCAAACCGGAACTTCACTAGGTGCGCCGCGGCGAGCGCATGCTTAACACCGCCGGCAACTACTGTACCCAGCGGCTGATCAAGTCCAGGCACGCGCGGCTCTTGACCGACCCGCTCGCCATATCCGGTTTGGATCAGGGTCGGACTAATCATCATCAATTCGCCGCGGTTGGCGCTTGTGACTGTCGGCAGTGGCTCCGCCGGATCGTTTACGCGATCACTGCCCTGATGCGTGGCTGGCGCGATGATCGGGCTGGCCATGGCGAACGAACCACCGCGTGGCCAAGACGTAACGGTCCGCAACGGATCGTGTGCTGACTGGACGCTTTCACCGGACCAGTTCGCGATCGGTACGATGAACGGGTCAGCGGCATCAATGACGAACTTCTTCATGCCCTTGGCGATTCGGCGCAGGGTGGCGGGTGCCAGCGGCTTGAGCCGGTCGAAAATGCTTTTGTTCGGAATCGTCCAGTCGATGCACTCGGCGGCGGTGCGCCATTTTTTCTGTCCATTGGATGGGTTCTTCGCGTGGGTTGGCTCAGGCCAGACAATCGGCTGACCATCGCAGCGGGCGATCATGAACAGCCGCTCCCGGCTGGTCGGCGCACCGAAGTCGCAGGCCTTGATCACTCGCCATTCAACGGCGTAACCCAGACGCTGCAGCTCGGCGACGAACACGGACCATGTCTGGCCGCGGCGTGCCGGGTCGGGCACCAGAAACTGCTGGCTGACCGGGACGACCTCGCCAGTTGCGGCAACACCGCCGCCCAGTTTCACGACCCGGCCGGTAGTCTTGCAGCGTTTGGCTATCAGCGGCCCCCACTGGAGGATCTGCTTCACGTTCTCCAGGCTGATGACGCGGGGCTTCTTCTTGCCGGCCCACTTCAGGCCGATCCACGACAGGTTGCGAATCTCACGCTTGCGCGGCTGTCCGCCGGCGGCCTGGCTGTGGTGCGTGCAGTCCGGCGACATGTGGAACCAGCCAACGGCCTTGCCCCCGCACTCGGTATCCGGATCACCCTCGAACACATCGGTGGTGTAGTGCACAGCGCCTGGGTGGTTGACGGTGTGCATGCTGATCGCCTGAGGGCTGTGGTTCTTTGCAACATTCACCGCGCGGCCCAGGCCCATTTCCAACCCGGTACCGGCACCACCACCACCGCAGAAGAAGTCGACAACGATCTCATCATCCTGAGTGCTGAAGCCGAGTCCGTATTGAGTTTTGAAATCGAAGGGGTGTTTCTTCTGTTGTGCGGCCATAGGAGATCCTCGCCGGCTGGCGTGATTCGTTGAAGTGGGGTATTTGTGTTCGGCCCGGCATGGGGCTGTTAGCGAACAAAATCTGAGATTTCAGCAAGCGCGGAGTCGATAGCTTCGGCTGCCTCGCCGGCAGTCATATCGCCGTGGTCCTTTAAGAGGTCGTGAACTCGCTGAATGCATTCCTGCATGTCGTCGGCCGCCGATCCTTCTTCTGCCGCTTCCTCCAGCTGCTCTTCAAGTCCGGCGACTTCTTGCTTCAGCGTTTCTATCTCGCTGAGATAGGTCCCTCGAAACGATATCGACCTCCTCGCCATCTCAGCCTGGGCGTCTTCGTCGATTCCAGCGTAATGAATGAGCTCTTCATCGGTGAGAGCTGAGACAGGGAGACCCATTGACTTTCTCCAGTCAGGCGCCGCCCTCCGTGACCGGTGGTGGCAATTTGGTTTGGATTGGGGTATTACGGGGGACCGGCATGGGGCCGGTTTCGCCGGGGAAAAAATAATGCACGGAAGAACTTACACTCACGACAATACTAACGGGGCAACCGTCCGTTTAATTTGTGAGGTGTGTAAAATTGATCAAAAGCACGCTGTTATAAAGTCCGTGAGAAGAACCGATGAGCATGATCACGAAACCGCAATAACTGAGTACGAAATAGTTCAATGTTTGAATTGTGATGAGCTTTCTTTTCGTAAAGAATATTCAGATTCCGAAACGTATTATTACGATCATGAGTCTGATGAAAATGTTCATGACTTCACTGTGGATGTTTACCCAAGTAGAACGGCAGGTAGGTTTAAATTAAAAGGAATATTTTTTCTGCCGCCTCTGGTACGTGCAGCCTATGAAGAACTCATACAGGCTCTGAATGGCGGACAGAAGATATTGGCGGGTCTTGGTGTGCGGGTTCTTATCGAGATGATTTGCAAAGATAAGAGCGCCGAGGGAGGGAACTTATACAAAAAGATCGATGATCTCGTTCGAATGGGAGTTTTAACTCCCGCAGGATGTGAGATCCTCCATAAGCTTCGCTCAATGGGCAACGATTCTGCGCACGAGGCGCGGCCTAGCTCATCAGATCAACTCAGCTTGGCAATGGATGTTGTGGATAATTTGCTAGATAGCGTTTATATCCATCCTAAAATGGCCGCTACAGTTTTCCCTGTGAAGGATCAGGTGTAATGATCATGTCACTTGGGTCCGCCATGATTTCGGCCATGCTCTTCTCGTAAAATGCTCGCGACACCTTTTCCGGAATCTCATAAGGTGTCGTGACATTCCGCAGCATCCAAGCCTGGGTTTCGAAGTCCGCAGCGATCAGGTTGATCAGCAGGCGCTGGTGAATGTCTTGCTGGTTGTTGATGCCGTGTGCGGCCATGACCCGCTTGAGGTAAGGCTTGAACACGCCAGCCACTTCAACTGTAAACTTCTCGACGCCCAATGCGGCGTCCCTCGCTGCTGCCTTCTCGCGCTTCCTGCGTTGCTTCTTGGCTTCCGCCGTCAGCTCCTGTTCTTCGGCCATGACCTACCTCTTCAATTCCGCTGGCCGGCAAGTCCAGCCAGGTCTGTCGGCGGCGCTGGCGCACCTGGTTGCTGATTCGTCTCATGCGGCGACCTTCACCTGATGCCAGATACCGGCCGCATAAAACAACTTCGCGGCCTGCGCCTCTTCAAGCGATACCTCTGCGGGAACTGCGATCCATCCAGACGCAACCAGGTGATTCAGGTTGCAGCTGTTTCGCAGTTCCAGGTAGTAATGCTCGATGGCATCTGTCAGGCGCTCCACTTTGTAGATGCCCTCCGGCGATATCTCCACCGACTTGACGTACTCGACGCCGCGCTCGTCTCGACACATGGCGCCGATGTAGATCGTCCAGCGGTAGGAGAAGTCGAAGAGGGCGTTGGCAATCGCCAAACTCCGGATCTGCCGGCAGCTTTTCCAGTTCGCCATGATCTGCGCGCCGCTCGGATCGATGTTTACGACCGCAACGTGGTTGGTTCGGAGCAGCGCCCGACAGCTGCGTTCAGCGCGGGCGAAGCCGTTGTTGGGCTTCCGCTTGCTCATAATGCCTCCGCGAGTTTCCGCAGCGCCTTGCGCTCAGCCGCAGTGATGGCCGGGCGGCGACGCTTGAGTACCGTTTCAGGATCGATTTTTGTGGAGCGCTCAGCCGGTGGTGGATTGATTTGAGCGGGCTCCGATCTGGAGAAGCACCCGCCCGCGGCTAAGTGCTGTTCGACTTGGCTGGAAAGCTCCCGCGCTTTCTCGCGCCGGAACTCGATGTCGTATTTAAGGTTGCTGATCATGATCAAGCTCCTAAGCGATGGGCCTGCGCCCTGGCCTTGTCCGCGACCTCATCAACCATGCGATTCAGTTCCAGGTTGAACTGGACCAGCTCTTTGTGCAGGTTGGCGATGTAGTCTTCGTCGCGGTGAATCGTCTCGATGTAGAGCTGACACTCTTCATCTTGGCGAGAATCGAACGAAAGAAAGTCCCACCATTTCCGGCCCGTAACGAACATGCAGCCTTGGACCTGCGGCATGTGTTCCTCCGGCATTCCTTCGAGCCAAGTCCTGACGTGTATCGCCTCGTTGAATGGACACTTCGACTCGGTGCCCCCGTCATCGTTGATCAGGCCGTCTGGCGAGCAGCCGAGCCAGTCGTACTTCGGGTGGACGATGAACTCTGACGGTATGACGATGTTGCCGGTCAGCATCTCGTAGGCGTCCTGAGCCTTCTGTTCTTCGGTGTGACCCCACTTCATGGAAGCACTACTGACGTTGTGCTTGGA
This sequence comes from Pseudomonas sp. GM79, assembly GCF_000282495.1. Taxonomy (GTDB): domain Bacteria; phylum Pseudomonadota; class Gammaproteobacteria; order Pseudomonadales; family Pseudomonadaceae; genus Aquipseudomonas. The sequence continues at coordinate 48,074 of NZ_AKJE01000111.1, read as the reverse complement.
CTTCTTTGCCAGTCGCTCGAAGCACAGTTCGCGCATGTATGAGGTGCGCGCACCCATAGGCTCGCGCTTCCCATTCTTGTCAGGCTTCCCCCAGGCAAGCACATCTTTAAACCGGCTGGCTGTCACTCGGCCAGATCGGTCTGCTTGCCACTTTTCAGTGCCCTGAAGTTCCGTTCTCACTACGCTGCTTCCTCGGCCTGAGACAGGTCGTCGTTGGTGCCAGTTATTTCGGTGAAGTCGCCATCAACAGTTGCCGCCATGGCCTTTAGCGCTTCATGGCATTCAAGGCCGATTGCTGCGCGCTGCTTAGGTTTGAGACCTGCCCAGGCTGTCGCATAGGCTTCGATGTCCTGACGCTTCGCTACGACCAAAAGGTCTGCAAATACTCCGTCGATTTCCGGCGATGGGGATTTCGGGCCGAACGACACACCAGCAGCGGCCGCAGTGTTTGCCGCCTGCTTCACAGGGGTGATATCGATTTCGCCGCCGTACGAGTCTTCGAACTCGTCGGGCGTATAGACGCCGAGGATGACGTCAGGGCAGAAGAGTCGCGCCCATTTTTTTGTCACCAGGTAGGCAATCTGCTGCTTGGGGTCTTCCGCCCAAAGCGTAGAGTTCCGCGTGCGGACCTGGGTGAGCAGTAGCTCCAGAACGCGCGGCTCGTCTTCGCCTTTGAAGGTTGCCCAAACTTTAATCCCGAGACCTTTCTCATCGTCAAAGCTCCAGCCCGGAACCCGGTACTTTTTGAACTCGCCAGTGTCCTCGTCCTTCTTGGTCTTGCTGGTGACTTCGCGCATCTTCCCGATGACGTTTTCCCAGCTGCCGAACCACTCGAAGTTCAGGCGACCCTTGACTGGTGCCTTGGCGGTGATCACTGCGTTGACGAGCTGCGCCTCGTAGCTCAGGGCGCCGCCGTTGACGATGAACGTCTTCTGCGCAACAGCGAAAGGGTTCATCTGCCACTGCATTGCTTGTAGCACTACCGCCATGCAGTCAGCTTGATTGCCCTTCAGATGCTTGGGGACTGTTGTCACGCCCTTCGACATCATCAGCGCGAGGTCGCTCATCGACTTCATGGTGCCTGGATCGAGAATGAGCGCTGCTGCGTTGTGCGATGGATCGTGGTACGTGGCGAGGCCGGTTGGTGCTTGGGTGTCTGAATCGTTCATTGCGCTCTCCGTGGCCGACAAGGAGTGAGTCGACCTTTAGATGGAAAGGGTGGTTAGAAACGGATGGCTTGAAGCCAAGCGCGAGCAGTGCCGAGGTCCACGTCGAAGCCTAGGGCTACCACCTCGACAATGTCGTCAACCGATGGCGCGGTCGTGGTCACATCGTCCGATTCAGAGGCGACCGCATGTGTGCAGATGGGGGCGATTTCAACCTTCTCTGCAACCAGAGCCGGAGTCACGGCAGTTAGTGGTGCCGGTGCGGCAGCTTGTGCGCGCAGGCGAGCCAGTTCTTCCTGGTCGCGTTGGTTCTGCTCGTCCTTTAGGCGCTGAGCGTCTTGATCGCGCTGCAGTTGCTCGCGCTGCCGGTTCAATTCTGCTTGCTGATCTGCAATGCGCTGGCGATCTTCTGCTGCGATCCGTTGGCGTTCCTTCTCCGCGTTCTCATCGGCGATGCGCTGCTTCTCGCGCAGCTCATCAAGTTCTTTCTGTTGGGCCAGCAGCTTGGCGGCAGCCTCTTCTCGTTCAACGGCAGACCTGTGTAGCGTTTCAAGCTGCTCAATAGCGTTGTCGCGAGCGATGGTGCCTTCAGCTTCGAACTCAGCATATTCTTCGGGCAGAATCACCGACTCCTTGACGCTTTGCAGGACGCTTGCGACATCAGCAGCGCTGCGGCTTGCATATGCAGCAGCGACAGAACTAAAGCGGGTAATCTTCGTCCGGATAGCTTCGACACGTTTAGCCTCGACACGCTCGCGCTCGGCTTTGGCGTCAGCTACGCGTTTTTCTTCGGCCTTGATTGCTTCGTCAACAGGCGCCTCGATTGCCAAGACTCGATCCTTCAGGGCCTCGCCGAATTCCTTAACCTGGTTGACGCGAGCCTGGGCATCTTTGACTTTCTGTTGATATGGAACGAGCGCCGTCTTGGTGGTGTTCGCCAGGGCGTAGCGCACGTCGCGGATATCAACGCGAACTTCCTTCGCATTCGCCAAACCTTCGCTGGTCGAGCAGTCAACGACCAGCTTCGCGTAAGTGGTCTCCAGACGAACGATCTGTTCCTCGTGCGGCCGATATTCGGCGATGTCGGTGACGGCAACCGCAGGAACTACAGATTTTTGTACGTCGTCGGTTTCGCTCATTTCGAGCGATTCTTGTGCTTGTTTAGTATTTGCGGACATGACAGTTCCTTGCGGCGCGGTGCGCAGCTTTGAAGGTGTGGGTTATTGAGTGAGCTGGCCGGAGTAGGAGCTTGCCAGCATCCAGGCGGTGAAGAAGAGTAGGGCGATGGCTGAGCCTCGCCAGAACCAAAAGCGCTTTGCGCGCTGATAGGAAGTCATGGCCGAACCCTCACCGCGATCCGGCCGCCTTTCATGGTTGCCGCCAGACGGCGTGGCAGGCTGGCGACCAAAGCTTCGCGAGACTTGCCAATCACCTCGTTGAATGGCAGGCCGAAACCCAGCAGGACCAGCTTCGATTCGATCTCGTCGAGCTGCTCGTCGATTAGTGATTTAACCGGTGGGGTCGTCATGCTGCTGCTCCCTGCTTGTTCGACTCGTTATAGGAGGAGTAGATCTGATCGATGCGCGCCCGGTAGTGGCGCTGCTCGGCGTCGTCGATCACGCGCAGCAGGTATGCCAACGTGATTACTGATGTCGCAGCTGAACTGGCGTTTGGCTTGCCGAGGTCGCGGATCATGTTGTCTATCTCACCTTCGATCCAGGTGACCGCCGTATCGTGGTCGCGTTGTTGAGTGCTCACGCTGCGCCTCCTTTTGGCGGACACACCATTTCCATTTGAGCCATGGTTGCGGTAATGCGCCGCCTCAGGCTTTTGCGCTCTTCGATTGCGCGAACGGCACGATCAGCCAGCGCCTGAGTGCGCATCTGTTCGGAGGCTTCATAGTCGTGGAACTCGTCGGGCTTCGCTTTCTTCTCGCGACCCCAAGCGTCGTAGCGCCTATCCCACTCTCGGGCTTGTGCACCGTCTGCATAGCTGGTTGCCATGGTCGCCTCCAGAGTGGCGGGTTAAGCGACTTTCGCTTCGCCGATGAAGTTGTCGATGACCGCCTGACCCTGGTCCTGCACATCGAGGAACAAAATGTTCGCCGGGGGAAAGATGTCGACACGGCCGTCCGGATACTCGACGATCGCCACGGTGTAGTTTCCAAAGCCGGTATCAGCTTCAATCGTGTCTACACCCCAGTGATGAAACAGCGCTTTACCAGCGCTCTTGAAGCCGGAGCAGGAATTGCCGATTCGAGTCATTACTGGGCGCATCGCAAATACCTCTGTGGTTGATCCAACAAAACTCGGCTGCACTCATCCGTTCCGCTGGTTGCCGTTGGGCGCGGAGGGGAGTGCATGCGGGTGGTGTCGGGAGGAGGGTGCAGCCGGCCCGATCAGGCCAGCCGGAATTTCTCTTCGGGGAAGTCCCTTTCGAACTCCTCGAGGATCCTGCCCGCAAGTTCCGGGCATTTGCGCGGAAGGGCGTGGTCGCGATTGTCAGTCGTTTCCAATTTCTTCCCGATGAAGCAAAAGACGTATGCCCAGCCTTTGTCCATTTGGACTTGAAGCTTTTCCATGTGTCGGCTCCGATATGGGATGCGGGGCCCAGGCCCGCGACTGGCGACGGCCTGGGTTTGCAGCATCAAGTTGTCTTCGTGCGCTGGGGTGGCCTACCGGAAACCCGGCCGATGCGCGGTAGCATCGACGGCCTACTGTCCGCTGCCTGTATGGGTGTTGGGCGCAGCCTTCAGGCTTGCTGTGCCACGCGGGTGAATCGTTCAGCTACTTCATGGCAAAACCTCCGTAACGAAGGGCAACTGCCGAGCATTCCTCGGTAGTTGGTTGCGATGCAGGTGGGCGGTTATAGGCCGCAGTTTCGTCCGCATCGGAGAGTGATCGAAACACCAGGGCGCAACCCCTGCTTGTTTCCCGCCGCGTTTATAGTGTTGGCCGTCTCGCTCATACCGGCTCAGGACATTTCCGGGGCTTTGCGATCCTAGCGCTGCAGCCCGCTTGGGCACGCTTCGATCACTCTCCGATGCGGCCTGGTGCTGGGGAGTACCAGGTGCTCGGGATGCAGATGGCCGAATAAGGCCGCTACGTCTATTTGTTGAATGCCTCAGCTCCCGCTGGTCCAAGGCCACGTCCGCTTTCATCCACATCCTTCTGCCCACTCATTGAATGGGCAGAGGCGATGCTCAGTCGTAAATGCCGTAGCTGAACTCGTCTTCGTCGCAATCGACGAGGATCTTTGAAGAGCCGAAGTAGAGTGCGGCGACCATCTTTTCGAACTCAGAACGGAATTTCAGGGTTTGGCTGATCTTCTCGTTGTCGATCTTCGCGGCGTACACCGATCCGACCTCGAGACCCTTTTCGTCTCGGTCTTTCCCGTGGCGGTCGAAGCTGATGTGGATCGCGTTGTCGAGCAGGTATTCGCTGCGCTCAGAGCTTCTGGAGTAGGTCGTAATCCCGTGATCCTTGGGTTTCTTATCGAAGTAGATGTGCAGGCCGCCGTAGTCGGATGCTTGGAAGCGGATGTCGGGGGCCTCCCAGTGTTCTTCTGCAGCGGACTCTTTGTGGTCCTCTACAAAAGCCTCCAGGAGAGCCTGCAAACTGATCACTTCAGGCATCGCGTCTTTGTTCAGAACCTCATCGATCTGCTTCTGCGCCAAGCGCACCATGTCAGCCTCGACGCCGCTGTTTTCCCACTTTTCTTTCAGCGCAGCGGCGATCATGGCGTTGTAGCGGGTCAGCTCAAATATTTCGGTCAAATTGGCTGGCAGAGCGGCCTTGATCGCTTCCTCGACCTGCTTGCCCATGTCGCCGTAACGGCCGAAGCAGTTGTCTATCACGCTGGCGAACATCTTCTTAACGTGTTCGTCGATGATTTCGACCGGCTTTTCGCTGGATGCGAATGCGGTGACGCGCTCAGCGAGAAGCTGTTGAAGTGTTTTATCGCTCATTAGGTGCTCCGTGCTTATTCGGTTGATTTCCCGTCTGGCCCTGTCGCCAAGGCCAGCCAGTGAAATCTGTTGTCTCCACCACGCGCATCGTCGGATTCATATCTCTGGCCGTCGTCGCACATTTCGTGTTCGGTGCTGGTACGGCTGGCTTGCGTGGTTTCGCGTACTCACATCTGGTGAGCACGGCCAGTTCCAGAGCTGGCTTGGCATCAACTATTTTTTGCTCGCACTTACCGGCTGAAACCCGGGGTAGTCGATGGCGAGGATCCTGAGCTGTTAAAGAGCGGCGGATCTCTCGACCCTTCGCAGCTGGTCCCGATGTGGGGACTGGGTTGCGATGGATTGAAATATAAGTGCGCTTATTTTATTCGTCAATAAGCGTGCTTATATATTTTAACGGAGGCGATAAAAAACCCGCTCGTAGGCGGGTCCTTTCACGCTTCGCAGTACTGTCGCCATCCGATCCTGACGGCGCCGCCGTCCAGGTGCTCAATGCGCACGCCGCTCGTTTCTTCGATGTCTTGGATTACCTGACGCCAAGCCTCTGGGCTTTCATCATCGTTGCGGGCGACGGTGACAACTTGGATCTTCTGAACGCCTGGCGCGGCTATCAGACGCTGGATGCGCCGACCAACCAATTCATATGAGTCTCTGGCATGCGAAGCGGGTGACGCGATTTTTGACATGGAAAAGCTCCTTGCTATAACTGTATGCATGTACAGTATTGTTCCTGCCATATTTTGGCAAGAAACATTGGCCTATTTGTTTCGGTAGCCGGGGGCTTGCGAGCTTTTCTCCAGGCACAAAAAAGCCCGCGCTTGGCGGGCTCTATTCAGATTCTTTTATTCGTTCATGGCGCACGGCCACCATTGGTCGCCCAGAGTGCCATCATACTGAACGGCCCTGTAACCTGACCCATAGATCACCACTAGGGGCTCCAATGAGAGAGGCACAGCGAAGACTGGCCATGACAGCTTGGCGCGAGCTATTCACACTGGCCGGAAGCCAAATGGACGCAGAGGTTAAGTACTTCGGTCTGTTGAGGCGGGCTGACGCTATGCAACGCGCCGACCTTATCACCAGCGACGAGTGGATAAAGCTTGTCCAGCAGGCGGGGGCATTGCTTGCCAGCACCGCAGAGTGCATGGGCGGGCCAGGGTAGGGTAGAACGAAAAAGCCCGGCGCTAGGCCGGGCTCTTTATGCACGTGGCCAAATCCCTTTGGCTGACTGCATTGTGCTTGGTAGGTGTGACGAAGGCATGACAGGCAGATACGAAAAGCCCTGTGCTGAGCCGGGCTATCGAAGGTGATGCCTCACCTTCTCTCTGAATGTGTCTAGGTCGGTAATATCTGGTACGAAGTCATTTGCAGCCTTAAGCAGTCGGACGCTGTCCTGCTTAGGAAGTCCTGTGAAATCACTGCAAACAATGATCGAGGTGAAAGGCTCGCCCACTTGCTTCAGATGCAGAAGAGTAATCGTTGTGATGCGAGCCTTATCTTTGCCATTTACTCCGAACAGGTAGACGGGGCGCCCCTCGGAGTGAATCTTGTAGTCGACCATGTATGCTGGGCCATCAGGGATGTCTGGAATATACCCCTCTTCATACGATCCGGCAGGTAGAGTGGATTTGATCGCCTCGCGTAGGTCGTCATAGAAAGTAGATCCGACTCTGGACCACGACCACAGCGCCATATCTTCGATGCGAGACAGACCTTGAGTTATGTCGAAAAGTCCTCTGACCATCTTGTCAGCAGGGACTTCAAGGTATATTTCACCTTCATCTTCGGCCAGTCCTGATTCTGACAAAATGCTCTGATATAGCTTGGCCCTTGAGCCGGAGTAAAATTTAGATATGTCATTCTCGTAGCTGAGCCGCATCATCGTGGTGCCAGCATCTGAGATGCGCCAGCCGCCAGCGATGCGAGACAGATACGCAGTGAATTGGTCCCCATCTCTCGCGACCATTGGAAGCGCGACGGCAATCATTTCCCCGCAGGCGCGCACGGCGACATCGTCGCAGAACGCGGAGCATAGAGATTTGCGAATGTCTGCCAGGTCACTCATCGAAGAAGCCTAAAGTGGTTTGCTGCCAGGTCCCGACATCCGGGTGCTTCGTATTAGGTCGGCCCAACCCTGACACATTGCAGTCTAACAGAAGGGCATCAAATGCTCCTTCGAGATCAGTGTAGGCATCAGATGCAACTGCGTAATGCTCAGGTTTCCTGCCGACTCGAATGTATCGCTCAGTAGCCCGGTGAATGTGCGGTGTGAAGTCTACCTTTTCGCCGCCCTCAAGAGGGTTGGAGTGCGCATGACAGCTCCCGTTGTAGCGTGCCAAGGTTACTGCATCTCCATTGGGCAGCCTCAACAAAATGCCGCAAGAAAAGCTGTGCGGTATCTTTTTGTTTTGGCGCAAATAAATTTCGAAATCAGCGCCGTCATCTGAGGTGACTTCGTAATTCTTTTGCTTGCATCCTGGGTAGTCTTTCCACCGTGCGCCAGGGTTGGCGATGGTCTTCTGGCATGTAAGCAGATTCGTAATTTTTTCATCTGTTAGCGTGGCAATCACTGCAGAATCCTCCTTGAATCCTTATTTTCGGCAATACATTCTTTCGAATGTGTAGTGCCCGTCACCTATTCAGCCTTGCCCCGCACAATCCTTCCCGCCTTCACCTCATCCGCCAGCGCCGCAACCCGATCCGCATCCTCGTAGAGCTTCGCAATCAGCTTCAGGACGGCTGCCACCTCGACATCACGGCAGTCCTTGGTGATTCTGAGCACTTCGTCTGCAGCTTGCTCGATATCAAGCCCTAGGGCCTTGAGTTCGCGGCGCAGCTCTTGGCTGGGCTTGGTGAGGGACATGCTGACCTCAGGCTATCGACTCAGGATTTTTGGCGGATATTTCCACCGATCGAGCATTAAGTCTTGCTTCGCCAGCCTTGAAAATAGTGATCAGGTGATGGATGGCCTGGGCATCGATCTCATTGCCGGCCAGGCTGAGTCGCTCAGCAATACGCTTTAGCTCCACCGCTGACCACTTCAAATCAGAGGCGACACCCTGGAGGTCTCGCTTCAGGTCTTGCTCTGGTTTATTGAGTCCCATGGAAGCCTCCCATCACATCGTCGACATAAGAGAATGACTCAGCGGTTGAATCGCTTTCCATCCGTAGACTGAAGATAGAGCCAGTCCGAGTAGGGAAGCCTTGCGATGATTTTGGTTTTTTCTACGACAGCGGCCATGGTCATTCCTCTGCACAGCAAGCTGACTCCACCCTGCATACGGTCGCACATGGCATCAGGGCTATCGATGAAATTGGTCTTATTGAGCCTTAGCATGACGACTGTACGCCCTTCCGGAACGGCCCCGATGGGAGGGATCACGAAGAGCGTAATTTGCGTGTAAATCGCAACGGCGATCAACGCGAGCAACCCTGTGACCATTAGCTTTTTCATCGGAGTTCCTTTCCTTCGTTTTCAAGGGGGCGGTTTTCATCGGCTCTGTGCGCAATCACTCTTCGCGCCAAAACACGTAATTCAGGATCGTGATTTGCTGGCTTAAAACTTCTGAAGTACCCAAACCACAACGCCGACGATCCGGCAGCATAAGCAGTCAGCCTGCCATCGCGATTCTCAGCGCTACAGCAGCCTCAAGCAGCTTATTCGCCTGGTTCGAGACAGCCGTCGCCAGGGCATCGTTTCCATCGTCTTTCAGCATTGCTGCCAAATCGAGCAGTTTCCCAATCTCGATCTCAACGACGCGAACTGATTCGGTTATCTGGTATTGAAGTGAGTGCGCCATGCCGTCAGCCCTCGTTCCAGATCGGCAGGGATTCCCGTACTCAGGGTGATCCGCCGTACCTTTAATGGTTCTCCGGAGAACAGTTAACGGCGTTAACCTTTAAACGTTGTAGGCGTGCATTTGTAGGCCCGCGCTACAGCATCCACTCAGCCTTGCCTTGCACTATCCTTTCCGCCTTCAGCATGCCGGGCGAGACAGATTTCACTGCGTTTCTTACCCATAAAGATGTGCATGCACACGAATACCCCCATGGATCGGCTCACCTAGCCGTCTATTTAAAACTTCTGAAGCGCCCGAACCACAACCCCTACGATTCGGCAGTCTTCGGTGAAAGGCTCAATTCGCCATGACGGGTTTAACGGCTTCAGGAATAGCTTGCCGCCGTCATTTACCAGCTTCTTGAAGGTCGCTTCGTTGCTATCCGGCAGCTTGGCGATAACTAGCTTCCCGGGAGCAGCCTCTGCTTCCGTGTCTACCAGAATTAGAGTCCCTTCGGTAATGCTTTGCCCAACCGGTGAAGTCATCGAGTCGCCTTTGACCTCAAGCCAAAACGCGGCACCTTTTGAGTCGTACTCGGAAAACTCATAGCGATCCGAGAAGCCGGCCGGGTAGGGCTCCACGGCCTCAGCCCAGGCGCCGGCGGCTACCCAGCTGATTACCGGGTAGCGGTAGGACTCAACGGGCTGACGGGATTCGCCCACGTTCGACTCGGCCGCCGCTGAATTGATCATCTGACCAATATTCTCAGATAGCCAAATGGCGCTCACGCCGCACGCATGCGCAATTTTCGGCAGGTGCGCGCTTTGGAGGTTCTTTCCAGTTTCCAACTGCGAGATCACCGGCTGCTCAACCCCCGCCTTAAGAGCGAGAGCCTTCTGCGTCAGCTTGGCGTGAATTCGTGCGGATTTGATTCTTTCGGCGAGTGTGCTCATCAGCTGGAATTTATAAGTTCCCTTATCGGCTTGCAAATAAGTGTCCTTCTATTTAGGATATAAGCAGGCTTATCAGGAGGGATCTCAAATGACCCCCATCGAAAGGCTCGTCGACCACTTCGGCGGGCAAACCAAAACAGCTCTGGCTCTCGGCGTATCTCAAGCTGCGGTTTCGTACTGGGTGTCTGGCATTTACTTGATGAGCGCAGAGAAGGCATTCAAGGCGGAGGAGCTTACAGGCGGTGAAATCACCGCTCGCGAGCTCTGTTCTCGCCATCAGCCAACTCGTAAATCCGCCGCCTAACCCTGCCCAGTCACACCGAAAGCGGAAGTGAACCTATGGCTTACGACGATAAAACGCACCGCCACGAGCACCAGGTGAAGGTGCGCCTCGATGATGAAGTCTTTCAGGAACTGAAGGACGTTGCTCGCGACATGAAGTTGCAACACAGCGTGCTTAGCCGAGAAATCATCGAGGCCGCGCTTGAGGTCAAGCGAACGCTCGGAGAGCTTCCGTTTGAGCTGGAGAAAAGACGCGCCTGAGAAGGCCATAGAGGGGGTTTCATGCCCAGTGCAGTGGTTGAACTCAGGAAGGGCGCAACAGAAGAACTGGCGCGATGGGCGTCGGAGATCGGAATCACCCCGGATGCTTTGGCCTCCGAGCTTTTGCGACTGGCCATGCCAGGGCTCAAGAAAGCGATCTGCGACAGCGCCTTACCCAATAGCAACGTAGTCGCCTTTCCTCCCAAGCGGTGATTCACAGCCCTTATTAGGGACCGCAAAGCGGGAATGTTAGGTCGGTAACAGCTTTCAAGATTGGCGCTGGTCCCTGGTTCGGGACTGGAAGAAGAGAAGGTCATGGATTCGTCCCTGATCAGTTGATGAACGAATGATCGCCTTGTTGGCATTACGCCACCACGGAAACAGAAACGAGGTTTTACGAATGGACAAGTTCCTGCGGGCCTGCCACGACGCGGTCAAGGACAACGAAGCAAAGTCGCTGAGCGCCAAGATGGGTGTTCCGCATGTGAGCCTGCTCCAGCGCGCAAACCCGGATAACGACGCTCACCACCTGACCATCGAGCATCTGTACGGGATTTTGCTGCACACCGGCGACAAAGGTCCGCTGTCGGCCCTGGCTAACGAGTTCGGCTTTGACTTGGTCGAGCGTGAACGCCCTGCACCGAAGCCGTTGATGGTCGCTCTGTGCCACTTGACCGCCGAGTGTGGCGACGTGGGCCGATTGATTTTCGACGCCACCGCAGACAACCACATTAGTCAGCACGAAAAAGCCCAGGGCGACAAAGCCATCCAGGAAGCAATTGACGCGCTGCACGTGCTGCGCGAGTCGCTGAAGGCTGCCTGAATTTCAGACACAAAAAAGCCGACGGAGAAGGTCGGCTGATTCGCGAAACTAGAGAGCGTCGATTATGCAGAGCCAGCTTAATTCAAGCAATACCCCGAACCATGTTGCGACACGTTTTGTTAATTCCGAAAACGTGTCGCGCCTCAAATCTCGTTCTCAGGGAGTCAAGCAATGACCCCCGACAACATCATCCAGCTGAACAGCAGCAGGGGATTCACCCGTATGGACAACAGCCTGATGGAGGCTTTGGCTACGGTTGACCTGCCAGCGCGCGAACTGCGCGTTCTCATGGCCATTGCACGGCAGACCATCGGCTATCAACTCGAAACCAAGCGCCTGACCGCCGACGATATCGGCAAGCAGACCAACATGCGCCGAGACGTCACGTCGAAAGCGATCAGTCATCTCCTTGAGCGTCGAATCATTTTCCGGGTAGGGGGAAGCCGAGGTGATATCGGGATTTCCCCTATTCGCGAGTGGTCCTTCTATGAGGAAAAACCTGACCGTCTCACTGAGACCAAAACGTCTCACTCAGCCCAAATCGTCTCACTGAGACCTGAGGCGAGTGAGACCAAAACGGCAACTTGCCTTCTTTATACAAAGAAAGAACCCCTATTAACTCTTTCTTCGAAAGAGATTAATCCGCCCCAAGCGCAATTGGCTCCGCCGAAGCCTGAGCGCAAGAAGCCGTTCGGCAAAATCCAGATGCTGGCCAACAACCCGAACGCCATCCCTGAGCAACTGCTGGTCGACTGGCTGTCCCTGCGCAAGACCAAGCGCGCCGCGACCACCGCGACCGTTTGGGATTCGCTAAACGCCGAACTGGTTAAGTGCAAGACCGATCATGGGATCGACGTGAAGACCGCCATGACCGAGGCACTGTCCGCTGGATGGCAAGGTTTCAAGGCCGAGTGGATCGCCAAGCGCCTGGCTGAACAACCCTCTGCCAAAACTGCCCCGCAGAGCCGTCACACCGGCTTCGCTGACCGCAACTACACCGACGGACTAATCCAGCGGGAGGACGGTAGCTATGCGTTCTGAACCAGTACAACCGACCCCCGAGCTTCCGCCGGGAACTCGCATCCAGCCCGCCGAATGCGAAACCCACGGTGAGTTCGAGCAGAAGATTTTCTCGGTCATCGGTCGCGAGCTGAAGACCGGTTGCCCTGAGTGCTCTCGAATCGCCCAGATAGCGACGGAAGAGTCTGAGCGTAAGAGCAAGGCGCTGATGCTCCGCATGGCCATGGAGCGCAAGCTTGGCTCAGCGCTGATCCCGAAGCGCTTCGCTGGCAAAACCTTCGAAGGCTACGTGGCCACCACCGCCGAGCAGCACAAAGCGCTGAACACCTGCCGCCGGTATGCCACCGAGTTCTCGCAGATCGCCGAGTCGGGCCGCTGTCTATTGCTGTTGGGGAAACCGGGAACGGGCAAAACGCACCTGTCCGTGGCGATCGCCAACGAGATCATGGCCAGATCGAGCGCCACCGCCGTGTACCGCACTGTCGGCGCCGTGCTGCAAGCGATTCGCGCCAGCTACGACCGGACCAGCGAGCAGAGTGAAAGCCAGATCTTGTCGAGCCTCATCAGCCCCTCTCTGCTGATCCTCGATGAGATCGGCGTCAGCAAGGAAAAGCCCAGCGACTTCGAGCTGACCACGCTGTTCGCAATCATCAACGGCCGGTACGAGGAGCAGCGCCCGACGGTGATCGTTTCCAATCTGGATGCCAAGGCATTGCCGGCCGCGATCGGCGAGCGGTGTGCGGATCGTCTGCGGGAGGGCGGGGTGATCGTCATTCCGTTCGAATGGGAATCTCAGCGCGGCAAGGAGGGGTTTTGATCATGACCGACAAGATCAGCGTCAACAGCCAGGCCAAGCTCTCCGAGGCCATCACCTGCCTGACCACCATGTACCGCGACAAGAAGTTCGTCGTGGTCTCCCTGCGCCCGGGCAAGGACCGCACGCTTGATCAGAACTCGCTGTGGTTTGGGATGTACAAGCGCATCGCTGAGATGAGCCAGATCGGCGACGCGGCTGACGCTCGGCGTTACTGCAAGTTGCACTTCGGGGTGCAAATCCTGCTGAACGAGGACTCGGGGTTCCAGGCAGCGTGGTACCGGGTCATGCGTCATCTGCCCTACGAGGAGAAGCTGGCCATGATGGGTGAGTGCAAGCTGTTTGGCCCTGACGGCTTCCCCGTTACCAGCCTGTTCAACCGTGCCCAAGGCATCCAGTACACCGACCGCATCGCCACGTTCTTCACCGGCCAAGGCGTGGTCTTCACCGATCTACTCAGCAAGGAGGCTGCATGATCGCCAAGCAACCCAAGCCGAAGAAGTGCAAGAACCCTGCATGCGGCATCAGCTTCCCGCCGCAGCGCCTGGGTCAGTCTGTGTGCAGCCCAAAGTGCGGCCTTGCCATCAAGCACGTAAACGAAGAAAAAGCGCGCAAATCGTTGGCCGATATTGGCCGCAAGGAGATCCGCGCAGCCAAAGATCGGATCAAGCCGAAAGGGCAGTACATGAAGGAGGCTCAGACTGCTTTCAACGCCTGGGTTCGTGAGCGTGACGCGGCTCTGCCGTGCATCAGCTGCGGCCGACACCACCAGGGCAAGTACGACGCCGGGCATTACCGGACTGTAGGGAGTAATCCGGCGCTGCGATTCGAACCGCTGAACTGCCACCGGCAATGCTCGCCATGCAACACGCACAAGTCCGGCGACATCGTGAATTACCGCATCGAACTGGTGAAGCGCATCGGCGCCGACAGGGTGGATTGGCTCGAAGGACCGCACGACCCGAAGCGCTACACCATTGAAGACCTGAAAAACATCAAGGCCGATTACCTGGCGAAGACCAAAGAACTGAAAAAGGAAGCAGCATGAAGCTGATCAACGCAAGACAGGTATGGACTGAGTCGCAGCACGAATCGAACGCGTCGATCAGCGCTGTGGCAATCGATAAGGCTGAATCGGCACCGGTGAAGGCCGGCAATCGAATGCGCCGCCACGAGGCCGTGTTTGCCGCCCTGGGCGACGACAAAGAAGAGCGCATCCAGATCGTTCGGCAGAAGATCAGCATCAGCGAGACGCGCCGCACGCCGATTGGCCGATCCACCGCCCGCGCCGCGCACCTGGCCACCATCGGCAAGGTCTTGCGCGCCATCGACACGCTGCCGTTCCAGGTGCAGCAGTTCGGGCATTACCTCTACCACCCGGCAATGACCATGCGCCACGTCATGAACGCTGTGCTGCTGATCACCGCCCATGCCAAGTTGCCCGACCTCACTTCGGCCAAGCGCGTGAAGGCGCAGTACCTGGTGACTCTGGCGTTGCAATCGTACAAGGGGGAAGTGGTCGGGGCGGCTGAGTGGGGTCCGGCACGAGTCGCCGCAGAGATGAATACCTTTTTCGGCGTCACCATCGACCCGAAGAACTGGACGCGTGATTGGCTGGACCTGTGGGAATCCCTGAAAGAAGTCATCAAGGAAGTGGATATTCAGGCTCAACAACCGGTCTGGCAGGTGATTCACACGGAAAAAGAAGAAGAGGCAGCATAATCATATTGACGTGACGGGGAATTGCGCGTACTTTTCCCATAGTGCGCAATTCACGCAACACGCACACGAATATCTGAACCCGGCCAAGCACCGGGTTTTTTAATGGATGCGTTCGCGGTTACTAGGGAGCTTGAATTTCTTGTTTCAACCCTCATATTGGGTTGAGCTAACAAGGAGGCTCACTAATGAGCGAAGCATTGAAGCTGGGCGATGTTGTACGTTACACATTAACCAACCAACTTATGACTGTGATCAATGCTGGTCCGGTTCCTGTGGGGGGGGCGCTTGGGGTCACGGGACGAATGGCGGCGCCGCAGACCATGAGCAACGATTATGTCGAGTGCAAGTGGTTTGAAAAAACTGAATTGAAGAGAAATAAAATAAAAAAAACTGACCTACAGTTCGTGAAGTCCACTGAGTTCTACAACCCCCGAGAGGGTGAACCGGTCGAACTCGCTTCGGGTGGTCCGCGCATGGTAGTTGATCGCTGTGGACCCAAGGATTTCAGTGTTGCAGTGGCCTTTGGCGGGAACATCGCTAGAACTAATGGATCAACTCGGCATGATCTCGTTGGATGCAGGTGGGTGAGCGGCAAGAAAGAGGTGCGCGGTGAGTTTGAAATTGGCACCGTTAAGCCGATCTAGAAGATCTTTAGTTTCAATTAAAAGCCCTGGCATTTGCTGGGGCTTTTTCGTTTTCGGCTCCGCCACACCCATCGCTCTGAGCTGGGAGTGCTGCTGGAGCTGATTCAATTCACGTCATGCCAACGGAGTCGAGCGCATGGAGCTTCTCTACCGCCTGCTCGACAGGTTGGATACATGGTTCACAGCTGGGCTGCTCGGGGCAATCGCTGCGAGTTGGTGGCACCGGGACGACCTGGTAGACCGGAAAGCCTGGGTGATCTTCATTTTCTCGGGTGCTGCCTGCGCTCATTACTTGACGGGTTTGGTCAGCACCTACCTCGGCGTCGTCGAGCCTCGAAGCGTTGCCGGTATCGGCTTCCTACTCGGCACCTTCGGCGGATCGCTGATTGCTGCGATCACCCGGGCTATTAAAGCCGCTGACCTCTGGGCGTTCATTCGCCAGCGGTTCGGGGGAGGCAATCCACCATGAATTACGAACTGATCAACTCCATCGCGGTAGGTCTGATTTCGCTGTGGGCCACCTGGTGCGTACTGAGCGGGAAGGTGAGGGACGGCATCCTTGGGAAGCTGATCTACTCGACGATCGCCATCAGCGGTTTTGTGGTGATGGTTCGGAGTCAGAACATCTTCTTCGGTCCGACCACCGCAGGACTGACGCTGCATGTGTCTCTGGCCCTGGCCGGCGTGCGCCACATCTTCATGGTCACGTACTGGCAGCCGGTGAAAGCGTGGCTCTGCCGAACGCTGAACTGCGAGCACTGCATGACCTGCGACAAGGTCGGCAAGGCAGCAGAGAGAAAGAACCCGTGACTCTTCTTCGGATGGTCCCGATCTGGATGTGGGTTGTTCTGGCTGCGCTCGCATCCATCGGCTACCTCTCGTGGCGGCTGGATAGCGTGAAGGCTGATCGCGCGCTCGTAGTGGCTGAGCGCGACACGGCCAATGCTCGGGTGACTTCCCTTGGCAACACACTGCGCCTGCAACACCAAATCACTGATGACATCAACCGAGTCTCCGACGATGCGAAAGCCAAGACTGAACACGTTACGGCTGCCGTTGCTATTGCTGATGGCCGGGCTCGCAGCTTGCAGCAGCAAATCACCGACCTCGTTGCCAGTCGAAAGTCCTGTACTGCCGAGGTTGCCAGCGGAAGCAAGGCAAGAGCCGACCTTACAGTTCTGCTTGCCGACCTGCGTAGAAGCGCTGACGAAACAGCGGGAAGCCTGGCAGAAGCGCTTGACCGAAGCCGAATAGCTGGCTTTGCGTGTGAGGCGGCATATACGGCCGCCCAGAACATCAAGTAGTCCGCGACACGTTTCGCGAATCATCAAATTGTGTCGCAACCTGCGACGAGGGAATCACAATGGACAATCAGCACAAGAAAATCACTGGCTATCGCGACCTGACTCAATCGGAAATTGACGGCATGAACTCCATCAAGGCGCTTGAAGCTGACGCCGGTGAACTGTTCAAGCAAATCGGCCAGATTGACGGTGTCGATCCACGCCTGCTGGCCCTTGCCAAGACGAACTTGCAACAAGGTTTCATGTGGTTCGTACGCTCGATCGCCAAACCTGCTGATCCGTTCAGCTGATGAGCAAGGTGACTCGGCTACATCACGCTCTGCCGCTGAGCCCCGCCATCAACCAGGCAGTGACTGAACTGGATAGCGCCATCGCCAAAGCGATTGACGCTGCCAAGGCTGCCGGCCTCCCTCAAGGATTGGTCGTGTCTCTCTTGCACGGGCACGCCCTGACGCAGACCAACATCATGGTGAGTTGAGTGACCGTCAAGGTTGTGGAATTCAAACGAGAGGACTGGCGCGACGCCGCCAAGACCCTGCGCAAGATTGCTGATGATCTCGATGCCGGTGTGCATCCGCATTGTTCTGTTGGTGCTCTGACCCTGATCGGCCCAAAAGGCGAGGTCACTGTGTTCGGGCTGGGGCCTAAGTGTGACGACCTGCAGTGCTTGGGTGCCATGCGTCTGGGTGAGCAGAAGTTGATTGATGTGCTGCTGGATGGCGGGGAAGGGTAGATGTGCCGCAGGTGAGTGCGGCACTGATGAATCACTCTGCGTTGACCTTCAGCGCTTCTTGGATTTTGTCAGCATAGCTTGAGAGACTTTCCATCTCCGACTCTAAGTTCACCGACAGGCCTGATGCCACGTATCCCGCAATCACCTCAAGTGCAGCGGCTACAGCATAAGCGCGGTAGTGTTCCTCATTAGTTTTTTTTGGGCTGGCGCTGGTCACGTTTTTTGCCAATTCAGACATGTTGCTTTCCTTGCTGATGAGTTGAGTCTCACCAATACCGGCAACGCGCCACTATTTCAAGTATCAGAGAATTCCAATGACAACCAAGCAGCCCGACTGGGAGGCAATCGAACGCGCCTACCGGGCTGGATTGCTTTCCGTAAGAGAGATCGCTGCCTCCTGTGGTGTCTCTCACACCGCTATCCAGAAGCGCGCCAAGGCGAACGGATGGGAGCGAGACCTTAAGGCGAAGATCAAGGCGAAGGCTGATTCACTGGTTGCCAAACGAGAGGTTGCCACACAGGTTGCCAGCAAATCGGTGGAAACCGAGCGGGAGATCATTGAGGTCAACGCTGAGGTCATTGCCAACATCCGCATGGCTCACCGCGGCGACATCTCGCGCGGCCGGCGCCTCACAAACAAACTGCTGGATGAGCTGGAAAGCCTGACTGACAACCGCCACCTGTTTGAAGAGTTGGGCGAGCTGATGCGCTCCGAAGACGACAACGGGCAGGACAAGCGCAACGACCTGTACCAGAAGATCATCGATCTACCTGGTCGCTCCAAGACGATGAAGGAAATGGCCGAGACGCTGAAGACCCTGATCTCCCTGGAGCGCCAAGCCTACGACCTCGACACCAAGACTGGCGGCAACGATGCCGACGAGCTATCGAAACTGATGGACGATCTATCGAAGGAAGCCTGACATGAAGCCCGAGCACTTGAAGCTGCTCCGGGACAAGCGTTGGCGCCTGAACAATCTCTACTTCATCACGGACAAGCAGGGCAAGAAGGTCCGCTTCCGGATGACGGACGAGCAGCTCGAGTACTTCGATGGGATGCACACCCGCAACATCATCCTGAAGGCTCGGCAGCTCGGCTTCACCACTGAGTGCTGCATCATCCAGTTGGACGCGGCTCTGTTCGAGTCGGCCAAGTGCGCGTTGATCGCTCACACCCTGAACGACGCCAAGCGCCTGTTCCGGGAGAAAGTGAAGTACGCCTACGACAACCTACCGGCCGAGATCCGCGCAGCCAACCCGGCGAGTAACGACGCTGCCGGTGAGCTGGTGTTCAGCAAAGGCGGCTCGCTCTACGTTTCCACGTCGTTCCGAGGTGGCACGCTGCGTTACCTGCATGTGTCTGAGTTCGGGAAGATCTGCGCCAAGTTTCCACACAAGGCCAGAGAGATCGTCACCGGTGCATTCGAGGCTGTGGCCACCGATTGTTTCGTCACGATTGAGTCGACGGCGGAGGGCCGGGCCGGCTACTTCTTCGATTACTCGCAGAGTGCTGAGCGCCAACAACTGGCCGGCGTGCCTCTTGGCTTGCTGGACTGGAAGTTCTTCTTTTTCAGTTGGTGGAAGAACAAAGCCTACTGGCTTGCCCCCACTGACGTGGTAATCCCGCAGCGCCTGACCGATTACTTCAACGAGTTGCACGCCAAGCACGGGATCGTCACGAACGACGGTCAACGCGCCTGGTACGCGGCCAAGGAGAAGACACTCGGCGACGACATGAAGCGGGAATACCCGTCTCTGCCGGCCGAAGCCTTCCAGCAGTCGATTGAGGGCGCCTACTACGCCCAGCAGTTCACCAAGCTTTACGCCAGTCAGCGCGTGGGTGTGCTGCCGAACAACAGCCATTTGCCGGTGATGACTTTCTGGGATATCGGCGTCGGCGACTCCACGGCCATCTGGTTCGTGCGTCAGGTCGGCGAGGAATATCACATCATCGATTACTACGAGAACTCGGGCGAAGGTCTGCGCCACTACATGAAGGTGCTGAAGGATCGTGGCTACACGTATTCAGAGCATTGGGGGCCGCATGACATCGATAACCGCGAGTTCGGCAGCGATGCAAAGACCCGCCGAGAACTGGCCCGTGAGGGCTACGACATCGACGGGCAGAAGTACTGCATGACGTTCCAGGTCGTTCCCAAGCTCGGTATCAACGATGGCATTGAACAGGCTCGCGAGATCCTGCCCAAGTGCGCCTTCGACGAGTCCAAATGCGAGGAAGGCATCGCCTGTCTTGAGAACTACCGCAAGGAGTGGGACGACAAGCGCGGCTGCTGGAAAGACAAACCGCTTCACGACTGGACGTCTCACGGCTCCGACGGATTCCGGTACTTCGCTGTCGCCAAGAGCGCAAGGAAGCCGGTCAAATCAATCAAAATGGGATTCGCACGCTAATGGCAGACGTCACCTACACCCGCCCGGAATACGACGCGGCACAGTCCCGTTGGCGGCTGGTGCGCGACGTGTGCAAAGGCTCCGAAACGGTCAAGGCCCGAGGCGATGTTTATCTGCCGAAGCCAAATGAACATGACACCAGCGCCGAGAACAGGGACCGCTACAAGGGCTATAAGCAACGCGCCGTGTTCTACAACGCGACCGGCCGGACTAAACACAGTCTGGTGGGGGCAGTGTTCCGTACCTGGCCAACACTGACCGTCCCTGGCGCACTCGACTACGTGTCGAAGGACATCGACGGGCAGGGCGTAAGCGTCTATCAGCAATCGCAATCGGTCATTGGGCATCTGCTCGAAGTCGGCCGCCATGGTCTGCTGGTGGATTACGCCGCCGTCGAAGCCGGTACCGTGAGCAGGGCTGACGAACAAGCAGGCCGGGCCCGGGCAAGCGTTGCCAGCTACCCGGCCGAAGCCATCAGGAACTGGAAAACTCGCAAGGTCGGAGGCCAACACCTGCTGAGCCTGGTTGTCCTGCGCGAAGAGGCCGACAAAGATACGGATGACGGTTTCGGCAGTGACAAGGTCGTGCAATACAGAGTGCTTCGCCTCGACGAGGCCGGCATCTACACGCAGGAAGTCTGGGAAGAGAGCAGCAGCGAAACAACGATGGTCATCGCGTCTTTCACTCCGCTGAATGGCCTTGGTCATCCGTGGAAGCTGATTCCGTTCCAGTTCCTCGGCAGCGAGAACAACGACACCAGCATCGACGATTCGCCGCTGTACGACATGGCCGTGCTGAACATCGGCCATTACTGCAACAGCGCGGACTACGAGGATTCGGTGTGGTTCTCGGGTCAGCCACAGTTCTGGATTTCCGGACTCGATGAGGCTTGGCGCGATCACCTGGAAGCGAACGGCATCTACGTCGGCTCCCGCGCTCCACTGACGCTGCCGGCCAATGGATCGTGTGGCTTTGCTCAGCCTGAGCCGAACACCCTCGTCAAAGAGGCCATGGACGCCAAGAAAGAGGACATGGTGTCGCTCGGTGCCCGGCTGATCGAGCGCGGTAGCGCGGTGAAGACCGCGACCCAGGCCGATAACGACAGCGCCGCGGAACACAGTGTCCTGTCGCTGGTAGTGAGCAACGTCAGCGAGGCCTACAGCCAGTGTCTGGTCTGGATGGCTGAGTTCGTGAATGCTCCGGGCGAAACCCTCTACAAGCTCAATCAGGACTTCAGCCAGATCACCCTGGACGCAACGATCCTTTCCGCACTGTTCAACGCAGTGCAGGGCGGCAAGTTGCCGGCGGGCGATTTCTGGCAGTACCTGCGCGATCGGGGGGTGATCGATCCAGAGAAGACCGACGATCAGATCCGCGACGAACTGGAAACAGAGAATCCAGTGATCGACTTGGATGACGACGAGGTAATCCCGAATGGCGGCAAACCAAGCAATCCTTGATGCCACGATCCGGCATGCCGTTTTCCTCGAGCAACTTAAGTCGGGGGAGGTCGCGAAGTTTGGGCCTTTCCTCAAGGAGATTGACCGCTCGATTCGTGAGCGGCTGACCCGGACCGACCTGACGGATTACACCATCGTCAGGCTGGAGCGGCTGCTGAGTGAAGTGGACGGCCTGCTGCTGGGCATCTTCAACCGCTACAGCGACAAGCTGAACCTCGATCTGGTGGATATTGCGAACTATGAGGCTGAGTTCGAAGCGACCAGCCTGACTCGGGCGGCACCGGTGGGCGTCTCGTTTAATGCCGCTGTGCCTGGCGCTGCTGCAATCAGGGCGGCCATCCTCACCAATCCGCTCAGCGTGCGCGGTGCGGATGGCGGCAAGCTGCTCAAGTCGTTCATTGATGGCTTCACCGCCGCCGAGCGACAACGACTCACTGGTGCGATCCGGCAGGGCTTCTTCGAAGGCCAAACGAACTTCCAGATCATCAAGAACATTCGCGGGACTAAGGCGCTTCAGTACAACGACGGCATCTTGGCCACGACCAACCGGAACGCCGGCGCCGTGGTTCGGACAGCGGTGCAGCACGTCGCCACCCAGGCGCGCATGGAAACGCTGAAAGAGAACTCTGATGTCGTGCAGGCGGTGGAGTGGGTCAGCACCCTGGACACGAAGACCACCAGTCAGTGCCGGTCCCTCGACAAGCAGCGCTTCAAGTTGACCGAGGGGCCGCGGCCGCCGATCCACATCAACTGCCGTTCAACGGTGGTGGCGGTGACGCGCTTCAGCGCTCTGTTCGCCAAGGACGCCACCCGGGCATCCATCGGCGACAGAGGCGCCCAGCAGGTGAGGGCAGACCTCAGCTATTACGACTGGCTCAAGCAACAGCCGGCGGCGTTTCAGGACAAGGCTATCGGGCCGGTTCGGGCGAAGCTGTTCCGGGAGGGAGGGCTGAACGTCGAGCGCTTCGCCGAGTTGCAGCTTGATCGCAATTTTGCACCGCTGACTCTATTGGAGATGAAAAAGCTCGAGCCGCTTGCTTTCTACAGCGCTGGTCTCTGAGAAACGAGCGGCGGGGTTGCTCAGCAACGCCCACCTCAAGGAATCAAGGGCGATCTCGATTAAACCACCGGGAGTCGATTTTGCTGTCTTTCGGAATCGGATGCTGCTTGCAGAACTCGGCTGCTTTTTCGTAGACGATTTCGAGGCAGTTCACAGTCCGCGAGTATGGCTGGATCTCGGCCTGCAGGATGGCTTGCTCACGATCGAAGATTTTTCCAGGAAGCAATTGTGCCTGATTGAAGCGCACCTCGCGAAATAGGCCGGTGTTGATCAACTGGTCTGTAACCTCGTTGACCGCCTGCATGGTGTTCCGATACGGCTCGGTGATGAAGCAGGTCCGAATCAGAGCTTCGAGCGAGAACCGCTCCCGGCCTTCGAATTCACGAAGCGGTTTGGCACGCTTGTTGATAGGAAGGCTTTGGATTCCACAGCGCACCCAGTATTCGACGAATCGTGGAAGGTCAATAGTTGCACCGGCCCCAGCGTTTGGCAGGGTGATCGTCAGCGGGATTTCGTAGTCGGAGCTCATCGCAGCCAGCGATGGCTCAATTCCGAATGCCCGCTTGTACTCGTCGTCGTACGGGATGACGACGAAAAGTGGTTTTTTGTTCGCATCATAGATGACTTGATGGTTTTGCATTTTGACCTCCAGGGTCGCTTAAGGAGTGATTAATTTCACTCCATGAGCAAACTATATCGCTCAGGGAGTACTCCTTCAAGGTTTATATCGCTCCTTCTGGGCGGATCCCTCTACAACATCGCCTCTTAACAGGCAGAACCCGCAGGCAGGGCCTGCACCTACGTCTCTGGGAGACAAACAATGCTGAAATTCCAACTGGACAGCCTGGATGGTGTCGACGAAACCGTGCGCGCTCTTTACACCGAGAAGGACGGCAAGTTCGTACTCGGCATTGAAGGTCTGCCGCAACCCGAAGATGTCTCGGGCCTGAAATCCAAGGTTCAGGAACTGCTGGACGAGAAGAAGGCTGCCGACAAGGCGCGCAAGGACGCTGAAGATCAGGCGCGCCTGGAGCGTGAAGAGAATGCCCGTAAGTCCGGCAACGTCGAAGAGCTCGAGCGTTCATGGTCCGAAAAATACAACCGCCGCGAAGCTGAGCTGAACGGCACGCTGGAGCAGGAGCGTGGAACGCTGAGCGCGCAGATCCGGGATCTGACTGTCGGCCGTACCGCTACTGATATCGCGTCTGCGCTGGCAATCCCAGGCAGCGCCAAAGCCCTGTTGCCGCACATCGAGCGCCGTCTGAGCGTCGAACAGCGCGACGGGAAGCCTGTTGTGGTCGTACTCGACCAGCAGGGCAAGCTCTCGGCGGCAACGCTGGATGAGCTGAAAGCAGAATTCGCAAACGACACGGCCTTCGCGCCGTTGATCGCGGGTAGCAAAGCATCCGGTGGCGGGGCCAGCGGTGCTGGAGGTGGCGGCGGGGCCGCAAAAGGCAATATCGGCGGCACCAAGGAAGAACGACAGGCAGCGATCGCTAGCCGGTTCTCTGATCTCCCTCTCAAGTAAGGAAATAATTCATGTCCCTGTCTCAAATGCAGGTCTTCAACGATTACATCATGCCGGCGACTCTCGAGACGCTGGACCAAATGCTGGAGGCGTTCAACGCTGCCAGCAACGGCGCGATTGTGCTGTCGCCAAACGGCTTCACCGGTGACTTCCTGCAAGAGTCGTTCTTCCAGAACCTCGGGGCGGCTCAGCGTCGCGTGAATCGCTATGGTGCTAACGCCGCAGTGACTCCGGTTGACCTGACCGAGCTGCAAGACACCACCGTGAAAGTCGCGGGCGGCTTCGGTCCGATTCGTTACGAGCCGTCGCAAATGACCTGGCTGCAGCGTCCGACTGCACAAGGCGTTGAAGTTGCGAGCCGCGCATTTGCCGAAGTACTGCTGAAGGATCAGCTGAACACCGCCATCGCCGCGCTGGTTGCTGCGATCACCGCGCAAGCAGCAGCGGTGAACGATGTGTCGGCCACCGCCGGCATCACCCAGGCCGGCTTGAACAGCGCGCACGCGAAGTTCGGCGACGCAAGCCAGAACCTGGTTGCTCAAGTCATGCAGGGCACCACCTGGCACAAGCTGGTCGGCCAAGGCCTTGCCAACCCGAACAACCTGTTCCAGGCCGGCAACGTTCGCGTCGTCGATATCCTCGGCAAGACCTCGATCGTCACCGATGCGCCGGCTCTCGCTCAAACAGGCACGCCGAACAAGGAGATCATCCTTGGTCTGGCGGCTGGTGCCGCGCTTGTGCACGACAATCGAGACATCATCTCGAACGTGCAGACCAACAACGGTAACGAGCGCATCACCACGACCATCCAGGTGGACTACACCTTCGGTCTCGGCATCAAGGGCTACACCTGGGATGTCGCGAACGGCGGCAAGTCTCCATCGAGCGCCGCGCTCGCCACCGGTACCAACTGGGATAAAACCGCAGCCAGCATCAAGGACACCGCCGGTGTTGCTCTGATCGGCGATGCCTCCAAGTAACCACCTGATGACTGCTCCGGGGCATAATGCCCTGGCGCAGCGGAGTGACAATGATGACTGATAACATCTGGTATCTGCCGGGCCCGTTCCACCGCTACGAAGATGACGTGAAGGCAATCGCCAAAAAGGAAGGCCTGATCATCATCGATGCCAATGTCACGGAAGACCGTGGCGGCGAAGTCGAGAAGCCGCCGAAAGCTACGCTGAAGGCTGAGTACCGCACTGCACCTGCGAAGGTGGGCGCTGACCTGAACAAACCCAAGGACTGACTCATGCTCATCATCGAGGACGGCACCGGCAAGCCAGACGCCGAAAGCTACGCGAACGCCGCGGACCTGGTCATGTACGCCGGCAAGTTCGGCGTGACCATCCCTGCGGACGAGCCCGCGCAAGAAGCGCTGCTTCGCCGGGCCGCCTTGGCGATGGATGGCAAGACCTGGAAGGGGCGCAAGACTGACAGTGATCAGGCTTTGGCCTGGCCGCGCCGCGGGGTTGAACTGGACTGCCAGATCAAGCCCGACAACTACCTGCCCGCGCGCATCCAGTACGGCCAGATGGCCTTGGCCGCCGAGATCCACACCGACGACATCGACCCGATCGACAAGCGAAAGGGCGCAATCACCCGTGAGCGTGTGGAGGGCGCTGTTGATCGCGAGTACGCGACGATCTCGAACACCAGCGGCCGACTGTTGCCGGCAGCACCGGACCGGCCCAGCGCGACACAGTTTGCGGACTATCTGGTTAAGCGCGGGTTGTTTGCTGTTAGGGCTTAGCGTCAGATTGATTTAACGATTTTGAGTAGGTAGTGCTCGCCCTGTTCCTGCGGTGGAAGGCTCTTGCACTCGTCGGTTCCTTTGAATTCAACAACAACAGCGGTTGCGAGAATATCCGCAATCTTGGCGCGCTGCTCTTCTGGGTATCTCGTACCGTAAGTGCGGTAGAGGTAAGCCTTAATCATGTTCATGACGGACAGATCAATTTCCTGCTGAGTCTGGCGAATCAAATCGTTGCTCATAGATACCCGTAACTTGGTTGTGGTTGTGGTTGCGTTCCGAGTATTGCATATCTTCCTGTTCTTCAAAAAACCTACCAGCCTCAAGGAGACGCCATGGCCTTCTACGACGAAATGGCCGTGATGGCTCTGGAGATGATCACAGAGTTCGGCCAGCCCGTGATCATTCGGGCAATGACCGTCGGCGAGTACGATCCGGACACCGGAACGGCACCGACCAGCACCGTCATTGAGCAGACCGCTCAAGGCATCCTGCTCGACTTCACCGGTCAAGAATTCCAGAACAACAGCCTTATCAAGCAGGGCGACAAGAAACTCAAGATCGCCGCGCAGGGGCTTGAGTGGGTGCCGGACCTGTTGAACAAGGTCATTGTCCAAGGGCGCACCTGGTCAATCGTTCCACCGCTGAAAGAGATTAACCCCGCCGGCGCGCCGATTCTGTACGAGCTGCAGGTGCGGTCATGAGTCGCGCCGGTGCCGGCCAGTCCGGCAGCTTCGCCTTGAGCCTTGCCGAGTTTGCAGCCCAAGCGACGGAAGCCATCGACGCAAGTCTGCGCGAGATCATCATCGAGGTCGGCAGCAGCGTCATCCGCATGTCGCCGGTGGGGATTCCCGAGATATGGGCGCAGAACACCGTAGCTCGCCAGTACAACAAGGCCGTGGACGACCACAACAGCAGCCTGCGCAGCGATCCAGCCAACCTGACAAAGGAGGGGCGGCTGAAGCCAGGTCGCAAGCTGCACGACGGCATGGATATCATTGCCCCCGAAGGCTACGTCGGTGGCCGGTTCCGAGCCAACTGGCATCTTTCAATTGATGTCGTCGAAAACGTCACGTTTGGCGAAGTTGATCCGAGCGGACAAGAGACGATCGCCGCACTGGTTTCGGCCGTCAGCGATTTCACCGCCGGACAGACTGCCTATCTCGTCAACAACCTGCCGTACGCCATCCCGCTTGAGTTCGGACATTCGACCCAGGCACCGGGTGGCATGGTCCGCATCACCGTGGCCCGCTTCCAGCAGATCGTGCAGGAGGCCATCAGGAACAACCAGATATGAGCCACAACATCATCGCCTCAATCTACGAGGCCAAGCTGATCAACTGGGCGAAAGCGTTGCCGGTACCGCTGAAGGTCGTCGTCGAGAACGAGGCCTACACGCCAGTTGACGGCGCCACTTACCTGAAGGCGTTCACGCTACCGGCGGACACTGCGAGCAACACGCTCGGTGGCGACCACAAGCTGTACACCGGCGTGTTTCAGGTCAGCATCGTGACGCCATCGGGGAAGTACCGCGGCGCAGCCGGTGCACTGGCTGATCAGATCGCCACCTTGTTCCCGCTGTATGAGCGAAACACGAAAGGCGCGCTGACCGTCGTTACCATGACACCAGTCGACCCCGGCCCCGGCATTCCAGACGACACGACCTTCACTGTACCGGTCTCTTTTCAATACCGAGCCGACACCAACTAATCCGCCCATTGGGCAACCCAGAACCCGCCACTGCGCGGGTTTTGTCATTTCTGCAAAGAGGAAAACCCATGAGCGTCAAGATTCCCAACGGCACGACCTTCGAGATCGCCAGCGTTCTTAGCGTCCCGAAGCCATTCACCGCGATCACCAACGCCAAGCCCGCAGTGTTGACCGCTGCCGCGCACGGCCTGGCCAATGGCGACGTGATCGTCATTGATTCGGCGTGGGCGAAGCTGAACGGCCGCCCTGCGCGAGTGATCGATTCCGATGTGGGCGACTTCGCGGCTGAGGGCGTGGATACCACCAGCGTCAAAAACTACCCGGCAGGCTCCGGTGCGGGATCGGTTCGTGCTGCGTCCGGTTGGACCCAGATCTCTCAGATCACCGAGCCGACCGCAAACGGCGGTGAGCAGCAGTTCCTGACCTACGGCTTCCTCGAGGACGACGATGATCGTCAGTTGCCCACCACCAAGTCGGCCAGCAGCATGACGCTGCCAGTTGCAGATGACCCTGCTCAGGCATACGTCGCCGTGGTGGAAGCCGCCGATGAAGACAAGGAGCCGCGCCTGGTTCGCGCAAACCTTCCAGGCGGCGCGACCATCTACTACTACGCATATGTGTCGATCACTGCGACCCCGACGCTGAGCCGCAACAACATCATGACGCGGACCATCACGCTGTCGTTCGCCTCCCGCCCAACTCGCTACAACGCCTAAGGGGTTCCCATGGCAAAGTTTTCGATTGCGCCAAAGCCGACGTTCACCGTCGATGTGGCCATCCCTCAGGTGGGCGGCAAACCCGCAATGGTTCCGTTCACCTTCAAGTATCGAGACCGTACGGCCCTGGCCGAATTGTTCGACGCCTGGAAGGAGAAAGCCGAAGCCCTGGGCGAGCGCTTCAAAGACACCCAGCCAACTCTCACCGAAATCACCGCAGCGGAAGTGGAGCAGGGTGTCGAACAGATTAAGGATCTGATCGTGGCATGGGGCTTCAACGACAAGCTCAACGACGAGTCGATCACTGCTCTGGTGAAGAGCTGCATCGGTGTCTCGGATGCCGTCGTGAAGGCCTACAGCGAAGCCTTCGGCAAGGCCCGCCTGGGAAACTAACCGCCGCTGCCCGGGCGCTCTACGAGTCTGACGGATCCGCCGAACAGATGGCCCTGTTCGGCTTTTCACCAGAGGACTACGACGAAACTGTCGAGGTCTGGCCGGACAACTGGAAGTCGTTCCTCGTCATGGATTCGATGTGGACTCAGTGGCGCACAGGCGCATGCGGCGCAACCGGACTCGATTACGGCGTCCTGCCCGACGTGATGAAGCTCGTTGGCATTCCGGCTAAGGATCGCCAACGCGTGTTTCAGGACATTCGTGTGATGGAGTCGGAAGCCATCGCCGTCATGGCAGAAGCCCGCGACAACAGCCCGTGAAGACGGGCACTTATTCAAGGTGAGTCGATGAACATCGCAGAACTGGGCATCAAGATTGACTCAGCTGACACCGCCCGGGCCACTGTCGAACTCGACAAGATGACCAAGGCCGGCGATCGCGCGGAGCAGTCCGCCGTCGGCCTGATGAAAGAGATGGAAGCGCTGGAGAAGTCGTTGTCGAAAGGCGCGACCACCACGCAGGAACTGGCAAAGCAGCGCGAAAATCTGGCGAAACTCACTAAGACCGGTGCCTATGGCGAGGCCGAGTTCACCAAGATCACCGCACAGCTCGACAAACAGCAGGCGGCGCTGGCCAAGTCCACGCTTGATGAACAGAAGGCGCTGAACAGCCTGCTCGGCGCGATCGACCCAGCCCGTGCGGCCATGGCCAAGCTCGATAATCAGGTTGAGCAGCTGGGCAAGCATCTCGATGCCGGCCGCATCAGTCAGGACCAGTACAACTCGGCGCTGGGCAAGCTGAACGGCAACTACGCATCACTGGAAAAAACTGCCACCGGTTTCGACAAGCTGAAGCTCGGCACCCGCCAGGCTCAGGAAAACGTCGTGCAGCTCGGCAATGCGCTGTCTTCTGGCGATTGGGGTAGTGGTGTTCGTGCTGTTGCTCAGTTGGGCGCTGGTGCGGGTGCATCGGCTGCTGGCCTGCTTGCCATTCTGGCGCCAATTGCCTTGGCCACTGCTGCCGTTGGTGGGCTGGCCGTTGCTTACTACAAGGGCAGCGAAGAGCAGGACGCCTATACCAAAGGTCTGGTGCTCACCGGTAACGCCTCTGGCATGACCGCCAGCCAACTTGGCGAAATGGCACGGCAGGTCAGCGCGACCGTCGGCACGACTGGCCAGGCTGCCGAAGTGCTGGCGCTGCTGGCCGGCAACGGAAAAATCGCTGGCGAGAGTTTCGGCGGCATTGCCCAGGCTGCCGTGTCCATGAAGGAAGCGACCGGCAAAGCCATAAAAGAGACGGTTGCGGAGTTCGAAAAGATCGCAGACGAGCCGGTCAAGGCATCAGCCGCGCTGAATGAGCAATACCACTACCTGACCGCCTCGGTTTATTCGCAGATCGCCGCTCTGGAAGAGCAGGGCGACCATGCCGGCGCCGTGAAGCTGGCAACCGAGCAGTACGCGGATGCGATCAACGAGCGTACCCCGAGGATCCTCGAAAACCTGAGCTTCTGGGAGAAGGGTTACAACGCTGTCGCGCGAGCAGCGGACAACCTGAAGAACCTGGGGCGGCCCGATATCGATGCCGACATTGAGCAGGCCCGGTGGAATCTGGAGCAGGCGCAATCGGGCAATGTGGGCGCCTTCCAAAACCAGAAAGAGATGGTTGAGCTCTACAGCAATCAGCTGAACATGCTGGAGGACCAGAAGGCTGCAGCGGCCGACATCGCCAAATACGAAGGCGAGCAGGCCAAGGCTCAGCAAGACGCTGTGTCTGCGATGGTCAAAGTCGATGCCCTGACAAAATCTTCACTGACCAACGAGCAGAAGCGTGCCGAGGCAATCAAGGAGTACAAGAAGCAGCTCGACGATATCCGCAAGACCAGCCCGAACGATCCACGGCTTGATCCAGCCGCGGTCGCCAAGAACATGGCGAACCTCAACGACAAGTTCAAAGATCCGAAGGGCGCAGCAGGCAGCGTCGACCTGACGGGCTTCAACAACGCAAAAAATGTACTCGCCGAAACTTTGGCCTACTACAAAAATGCCGATAAGGAACTCGAAGCTTCTCAGCGGGCCGGTGTTATCTCGCAGGCCAGCTACACTGAGCAACGTGTCAGCCTGCTTAAGCAGGAAACCGTCGAAGTAGCCCAGGGATATGAGGTGGAAATCGCGGCTCTGGAAGCAGCCAAGGCCAAAAAGGGAACGACTGCAGCGCAGATCATCCAGATCGATCAAAAGATCTCGGATGCACGCAGCGCGATGGTCAAGGCGCAGCAGGAAACGGACAGCCAGCTTTCGATCATTGCCACCAACGAAGACGGTCGCCTGCGCAAGCAGACTCTGGCCGTCAAAACGTATACCGACGCCTTACAGCAACAGGTCGAGACGCTTCGACAGCAAGGGCTGCGTGCGGCTTCTGGCCTAGGCCAGGGTGATCGGCAGCGCGGGCTGACGGATCAGCAGAACGGTATCGACGATCGCTTCAACCAGCAAAGCCTGGAGTTGGCAAACCAATACGGCGATGGCTCGCGCGGCATGAGCCTCGACGAGTACACCCAGAAACTGGCAGCGCTAAAAGCTACACAGCAGGATATGCACGACACCGTGCAAGCCAATTACGACGAGATGACGACAGCCCAGGGTGACTGGAGTGCCGGGGCAACGTCGGCATGGCAGAACTACCTGGAGTCGGCTCGGGATGTCGCCGGGCAGACGAAGAGTCTGTTCACCAACGCCTTCACTTCGATGGAGGACGCAGTCGTCAACTTCGCTATGACTGGGAAGCTGTCGTTCGCGGACTTTACAAAATCGATCTTGGCGGACATGGCGCGCATTGCTACTCGGCAAGCCAGTTCCGCGCTGCTGGGCAGTCTCATCGGCGCAGGTGCGAGTTACTTCGCCGGCGGTGCGGGATCAGCAGCTTCAGCAGGATCGACTCAGGCAGGCTACAGCGGCGACCTATCGGGCTTCACACCGGGCAGCATTCAGGCCGATGGTGGCGCCTGGTCGTCCGGTGTGCAGTTGTTTGCCAACGGGGCAGCCTTCACCAATAGCATTGTGAGCAAGCCAACAGCCTTCGGCATGGCCGGTGGCGATATCGGAATCATGGGGGAGGCGGGGGAAGAGGCGATCATGCCGCTGACCAGAACGGCCGGCGGCCAGCTTGGCGTGCGGGCTTTGAGCGGTGGCAGCAGTGGATCGACCATCAGCATCAACGCACCAGTCACCGTGGCGATTCCGGATCGCAGCTCTGAAGGTATGCAGCTCGACCAACAGGCGCTTTCGCAAAACCTCCAGACGCAGATGAAGGCCGCAGCAGAGAGAGCCGTGGCCGAGTCGTGGCGTGCTGGCGGCGTGAGTTTTCGCAACGTTAACGGGAGAGCCTGATGGCGATTGAGACATTCACCTGGCCAACTCAGCACGGCGACGCACCTGAAATTACCTATCGGGTGCGCACCTCGCAGTTCGGTAACGGCTACAAGCAGACGGCTGGCGACGGCCCGAACAACAAAGAGGACGCTTATCCGATCACCTACAGCGGCCCAAAAGCCAAAGTGTTGGAGATCATGGCGTTCCTCGACCGGCATGCCGGTGCAAAGGCATTCCTCTGGACCACGCCGCTTGGCCAGCTCGGCCTGTTCACCTGCAAGAATCCCGTACCCACTCCGGTGGGCGGCGGAGTTTTCAAACTCACGGCAACTTTTGACCGTGCATTCCAACCATAAGGGGCAATCATGCCGCTGATTAGTGACATCCAGGTCCTCGAACCTGGCAGTGAAGTGCTGCTCTTTGAATTGGACGGTACGGACTACGGTGCGGACGTGCTGCGCTTCCACGGACATGCGATCCCGCACTCGCCGGAGGAATTGATTGCCGCCGGCGCCGATTCGGATCAGCTTCCCGCGAAAGCGATCTGGTGGCAGGGTAACGAGTACGGCGCCTGGCCAATGCAGATCGACGGCATCGAGGCCAATGGTGACGGTACGGCAGTTCGACCAACCCTGTCGGTCGGCAACGTCAACGGGCGAATTACCGCGCTTTGTCTGGCATTCGACGATTTGCTCGAGTTCAAGCTGACCATGCGTCACACCTTGGGCACGTACCTGGATGCAGTGAACTTCCCGGCCGGTAACCCAACAGCAGACCCAACCCAAGAGACGATCGAGGTCTGGTACATCGACCAGAAGACGAACGAGGATGGGGAGACGGTTAGTTGGGAGCTGGCCAGCCCGGGTGATGTCGGCGGCGAATCCATCGGGCGGCAGGCCACAACGTTGTGCCACTGGTGTCTCACCGGCGGCTACCGGAGGCCGAACTGCGGCTACACCGGCGGATACGTCACGAAGGACGGCGTGCCAACCGACAATCCAGAACTGGACGAGTGCGATGCCACGCTGGGCAGGGGTTGCATCCCGCGCTTTGGCGAGGGCAATGCCTACCCGTTTGGTGGATTCCCCGCCGTTTCCCTGATCGCACGGAGCTGACCATGCGCAAGCACATCTTGAGCGCGATCCAGGATCACGCGGCGGCCGAGTACCCGAAAGAGTGCTGCGGTCTGCTGCTGAGCATTGGGCGAAAACAACAGTATTACCCGTGCCGAAACATCGCATCTGAATCCAGCGAGGAATTCCGAATTGACCCTGAAGACTATGTCGCGGCGGAAGATATCGGCGAAGTGATCGGCATCGTTCATTCGCACCCGGACGCCACTAGCCGGCCTTCACCGCGCGACTTGGCGATGTGCGAAGCGACCGCGCTGCCGTGGCATATCATCAGTTGGCCTGAAGGTGACCTGCGAACGGTCATGCCTTCTGGCGAGACGCCGTTGCTCAAGCGGTCATTTGTACACGGCGCTTGGGACTGCTGGCAGGTCTGCGCCGATTGGTACAAGCGCGAGTGGGGGCTTGAGTTCGAGGCCTTCAAGCGTGCCGACGGCTGGTGGGAGAGCAAGGACAACACCAGCCTGTACGAGTCGAACTACGAGGCCGCCGGCTTCTATCGGGTCGATCAGCCGCAGCGGGGCGACATGATCGTGATGGAAGTCGGGCGGACGGTTTACCCGAACCACGCAGGGATCTTTCTTGGAACCGATCCGACGCTTCCCAGCGAGGATGCGGCGACGTTCGGCCCAGGGCCTTTCCTGCTGCATCACTTGTACGGCAGGCTGAGCGAGATCATTGTCTTCGGCGGACCGTGGTTGGACCGGACACGCCTGATCCTCAGGCACAAAGATGCACAGCCAACCCACGAGATGCGGCAGGGCTGCGGGAGAATGACATGACTCAAAACGTTCCGAACACAACGCCCAGCTTTTCAGATCCCTTCCCTGGGGATCATGACGCAGGGAAGGTTTTGGATTGGCTCAGTCGGCAGATCTCTCAGACGGTATTGGGGAAAGACCTGTCAGAAGAGCTTCGAGAGGAGCATGGTAAATCGAATCAGCGCCTTTGAATTTCGGATTTTCTGGCAGCTTAGATTTCAGCACTCCAATCAAATCGATCATTTTATTTCGCTTATCGAAGCCGACGGCTCCCAAGGAAACCCCAATCGCTGTAAGCGCTGCTAGCGTCCCGGCCTCAAACGGCGTGATGACATGAGCTCCCTCGCCGATACCAGCTTCCTTTTCAAGCGATTTCAGTCTCTCATCGAGACTTAGCATGCTAATTCCAGCATTGTTTTCGCTCACATTGACCTCCAAGTCATAAACGCGCCGAAAATGGCGCAATCCCAGTCCTTGGGCTTGCAGGCAAAGGACTGGGGAATTCCTTTATTCGGTTGCCTTCATGCCGTCATAAGGTAGAAGGGTAATATCGACCTGCAGGAGGTGACCGTCTTTGCCTTTCACAATCTCTAGCGGAACTCCAGGGTGAAGGATTTGTGTGACTACCCATCCACCGGTGAAGGTGTACTTCACTTCAACCGGAGTAGGGGCGCCACGAAAATTAAACACAAGTGGTTCGCCGAGTGGGGTCATCCTAAGAGATTCGGTGAACTGCTCAGATAGTTCCGCGTTTCGTTTCATAGTCGACTCCTGCGAGTGAGGCATTACGCTACTACAGGGCTTGCTGGGGCGTTACTGGGGATTCGTACAGGCGAAAAAAAACCGGACTGACCGGGCTCTGAG
This sequence comes from Pseudomonas sp. GM79, assembly GCF_000282495.1. GTDB lineage: Bacteria > Pseudomonadota > Gammaproteobacteria > Pseudomonadales > Pseudomonadaceae > Aquipseudomonas. The sequence continues at coordinate 13,451 of NZ_AKJE01000111.1, read as the reverse complement.
TTGGCTATATGGATTTGCAGGGTGCGGCTCAGGCTTTCCGTTTATGGTTAACAATGAGTCGTCGCGGTGGTTCGAGCGTCTCGTTATCCCGCTTGGTGATACTAGGCATCTCAATCTCTGGAGCGTCAGGAATGGACTCATCGTCGCCGTAAGTAATCCAAATCGACTCACCTCCGTCCCATTCGAAGCTATAACCAGCTTCATCAAGTTCTTGGCTGAGCTCAATCTGGATCTTTGCGAGGTACTCTGACGGAAGCGATTCCAATCCCAAGTCACTAAGCGATACGTCTGCACTGTTCAAGCCTCGGACGATCGATTGGTTTATTGCGACTCTGATTCGCTCTCGCACCACGGCTGGCAAGCTCATTCGGGCGATAGACGCATATTCCTTTGCCTTATCAGCAGCGAAAAGCTCTTCTCCGTTTTTGCCATCAGCGAGAAGGCTGAGATTGAGGCGAGCGACAATCTCAGCAGTTAAGGATCGCCCGCTCTCTTTGGCGGCCTGCTCAAGATCTGTCTTGAGTTCGGCCGGTATCCTGAAATTAACCTGAAGGTCTGTTCTGCTCATTTCTAAATAATGAAGCACGGTGCTATTGACTGCAATAAAGCACGGTGCTTAAATTAATCTAAGCACGGTGCTTAGAAGGGAGAGATTGGCATGAAGGTACGTGAAATGGCGCAAGTAGTTTTTCGGGCAGAGCCGGATATTAAAGCCTGGCTAGAAAGGAAGGCTCTGCAGGAGGAGCGCAGTCAGAACTGGCTGGTTGGCAAGGCTCTCAGGGAGGCAATGCAGCGAGATGAGCAAATCAAACGGGCATAAAAAAACCCCAGCGCTGGCCGGCGCTGAGGTTTGGGGTAACGAGATCAACTACCAGGAAGAAATCGTCATGAGTAATGCTACCGCAATTCCAGTAGAAAACAATGTCCAGAGTCGGACTGCGCAGATTATCTCGTTCAAATTTGGTAAGCAGCAGGTTCGGACGCTGTTGATTGACGAACAGCCTTGGTTCGTTGCTGCGGACGTCTGCGGCTCACTCGCCATAGGCAACGTGTCGCTGGCTGTGAATGGCCGTGCGGATCGGGAAGGTGACGGCCTGGATGCAGACGAGAAGGGTATTGCCAGTGTCAACACCCCCTCTGGCGATCAGGAAATGCTGGTAGTTAACGAATCTGGCTTGTACTCCCTCATCTTCAAGAGTCGTAAGGCTGAGGCGAAGCGCTTCAAGAAGTGGGTGACTGCCGAAGTGCTCCCAGCAATTCGCAAGCATGGCCAGTACGATGATCAAGGCAAAATGACAGTGTTGTTGGATCAGCTTAGCTTGAGCCAATTCAACATCATCAAAGGGGTAATTCGAGACAAAGCAAAAGCTGTTCCGGCCGAAAATCGTCAGAGCTTTCAGCTGGTGATGCACAACCGCCTTCACACTCGCTTCAATGTGTCTCGCACCGAACTGATCCCTGCGAGCGAATTCGAGTCGGCCTGCAGCTTCGTCGCGAGTTACGCGATCGAGGGCGAATACCTGGGCCGGGAAGAGAAGGGGGTTGAACTTCCGGCCGAGCTTTCACCGACACAGCGTTTCATCGTCTTCACCGATGGCGCTGGCAATCGGCAGGTCCACCCGGTTCCTATTGATGCGTTCGTGATGTCGCCGATGCAGTTTCTCGGTGCTATTGCTGGAGAGAATGGCATTCACGTTCCACCAGCAGATCTTTTCGATTTTGCTTTGGCGGCAATGGCCAAGCTGAAGTGGAAGGTGGCGGCATGAGTGCGCTGATGACGGTTCCATTTCATGGCGTAAACTTGATGCTGGTTGACCTCAACGGTCAGCCGTATGTGCCAATGCGCCCAGTTGTAGAGGGAATTGGGCTGGATTGGGGAGGTCAGCATAAGAAGCTGACCGCGAACCCTGCGCGCTGGGGTGTCTCCGTAACGGAGATACCTTCAGCGGGGGGGATCCAGCAGGTCGCTTGCCTGCCATTGCGTAAGCTCGCAGGGTGGCTTTCAACCGTTCAAACCGGTCGAGTAAAAGACGAGCGAGTTCGAAACAAAATTGTTGAGTATCAAAATGAATGCGATGACGCGCTCTGGAAATATTGGAATGACGGGCATGCAGTCAATTCGCGATCACATCCACCGGCAGCCAATGACTCGGCCGTAGAGTTTGGTAGGCTTGCGCTAGCTCACCTGCCGAATCTCGGCGATACCAGTAAACAGGCTTTGCTCAGCCACATTTCAGAGCTTGCCTTCGGGCAGCGTTTGATCCCTCTACCCAAGGTCGAAGAAAGCCTGAAGCTGGCGGGTGAGGTGGGGCAGTTGTTCGGAGTCAGCGCACAAAAAATCGGTCGGCTTGCGAATCAGCACGGTCTGAAAACGGACCAGTACGGCGAACTTAGACTCGACAAGTCGAAGTATAGTGATCGGCAGTGCGAGACCTTTTTCTATAACAGTGCAGCAGTTGACCGTTTCCAGGAGATTCTCGGCGAAGGTTGAGACGCAACAGCCAGGGACGGCCTACCTCCCGATCAACGAAGAACCCCGCCCATGCGGGGCTTTCGTATTGCCCCTTCGTTGGTGATAAAGTCCCCCAAATCTCAGTGAGGGAACGACATGAAATTATTCGTAGGGGCGTTGGCTGTTGCATTGCTGGCTGGGTGCTCGTCGCCGGGCGACGTCAAGAAAAATGAACCAACAATAAGCGCGTCAACCAGCAAGTCGGCCAAGAAGTACGCTCTGTGCGTTTTCCCGAGATGGCAGGAGCAGCGCACTACGTCGACCATGTCTGAAACAGATAACGGATATCGATTGGTCGTCGCTACAGAGATGATGACCGATGAGGTTCTTGAGATTTCCAAAGCTGGCGCAGGTAGCAAGGTCGCACTGTATCAGCGGATGCCGTGGTCGAAGATGTGGGGCAGAGGCGCCTTAGAAGCGGCCGTACGCGAGTGCCTTTAAAGAGGTCATTTTATCCAGAACCGCCATTCGGCGGTTTTTTTACGCCAGGAGAAAACAGTGGTCCCAAAATCTTCAAACCAATCAATGACCACCATTTTGCTTTCTGGTCCGCTCGCAAGAATGTTCGGACGAAGGCATTACCGAGAATTGGGGACAAAATCCGTCGGTGAGGCATTCAAGGCCTTGAAGTGCACAATCGATGGTTTTGAACAGGCAATCAAAGATTTGGATCGGCGCGGCATGCGATTTGCGATCTTCCGCAATCGGAAGAATGTACGCGAAGAAGATTTTGCACTTGGTGGAACCAAGGAAATCCGAGTCGTTCCAGTGATATCTGGAAGCAAACGCGCTGGGGTACTCCAAACAATTATTGGTGTGGTGCTCATCGCTGCTTCTTTCTTTGTTGGAGGAGCTGGCCCAAGTCTTTTTTCTGCTGGTGTTGGTCTCACTATTGGCGGTGTTGTGCAACTGCTAAGCCCCCAAGCAACTGGGCTTAAGCAAAGCGCATCCCCCGAAAACGCCCCGTCCTACGCCTTCGGCAGCGCCAAGAACACCACCGCAAGCGGCAACCCGGTGCCGATCTGCATCGGCGAACGCCGGTGGGGCGGGATGATCATTTCTGCCTCGATCTACGCCGAAGACAAAGCGTAAGCAGCACACAGCAAGCAGGCCGCCCGCGAGGCGGTTTTTTTATGCCTGGAGGAAAGCATGGGCGCAGCACAGAAAATCGACATCCGCGGTGAGAAGGGCGGCAGCAGCAAGCCGAAGTCGCCGACTGAGGCCAGCGACAGCCTGCGCTCGACCAACCTGGCCAAGCTGCTGATCGCCGTGGGCGAGGGCGAGTTCGACGAAACCCCGACCGACTACGACATCTATCTCGACAACACCCCGATCCGGGATGCGAGCGGCAACTACAACTTCCCGAATGTGAAGTGGGACTGGCGCCCGGGCTCCGTGGACCAGACCTATATCCCTGGTATCCCTTCAGTCGAGAATGAAACCTCGCTGAACGTGGAACTGCGCAGCGACTCCCCGTGGGTACGCTCGATCACCAACATTCAGCTGTCGGCCGTGCGCGTGCGTTTCGCCTGGCCGGCGCTGCAGCGTCAGGATGATGAAGGCAACATCGTTGGCTACCGCATCGAGTACGCAATCGACGTGGCCACCGATGGTGGCGCCTATCAGCAAGTGGCAGTGGACGCCGTGGACGGCAAGACCACCACGCGCTACGAGCGCTCCCGCCGGATCGATCTGCCAGACGCTACCACCGGCTGGCAGATCCGCGTGCGGCGCCTGACGCCGAACCAGAACAGCAACAAGATCGCCGACAACATGCTGATTGCCGGCTTCACCGAAGTGATTGACGCGAAGCTGCGCTACCCGAATACAGCGCTGCTCTACATCGAATTCGACGCCGAGCAGTTCACCAACATTCCGGCCGTCACCGTGAAGTGCCGGGCGCGTCGCTGGCAGGTACCGAGCAACTACGACCCGATCGCACGCACCTACACCGGGACGTGGGACGGCAGCATGAAGCAAGCCTGGACCAATAACCCGGCCTGGATCACTTACGGCGTGTGCACCGAGGACCGTTTCGGCCTGGGCAAGCGCATCAAGCCGTTCATGGTGGACAAGTGGGAGCTGTACCGGATTTCGCAGTACTGCGATCAGTTGGTGCCGAACGGCCTCGGCGGTACCGAACCGCGCTTCCTGTGCGACATGAACCTTCAGGGCAAGGCCGATGCCTGGTCGCTGCTGCGCGATATCGCCGGCATTTACCGGGGCATGACCTACTGGGCTCAGGGCCAGCTTGTGATGCAGGCCGATATGCCGCGCGCGCAGGACTTCGACTACGTGTTCACCCGGGCTAACGTCATCGACGGGAAGTTCTCGTACGGCAGCGCCTCGGCGAAGACCCGATACACCCGCGCCTTGGTCAGCTACGACAACCCGGCGAACAACTACGACACCGACGTCATTCCATTTGCGGATCTGGATCTGCAACGGCGTCTGGGCGACAAACCGACCGAGCTGAGCGCCATTGGCTGCACGCGCGCCTCTGAGGCCCAGCGCCGCGGCAAGTGGGCGATCCTCAGCAACAATCAGGATCGCACCGTATCGTTCAAGACCGGCATGGAGGGCGTGATTCCGCTCCCTGGCCACATCATCCCGGTGGCGGATTCGCTGCTGGCTGGTCGCGAGGTGGGCGGGCGCATCTCTGCGGTTGCTGGTCGCGTGGTGACGCTCGACCGTGACACCCAGGCCAAGGCTGGCGACCGGCTGATCATCAACCTGCCGGGCGGCCGTGCCGAAGGGCGCACCGTGCAGAGCGTGAACAACCGAGCGGTGACGGTGAGCACCAACTACAGCGAGGCGCCGCTACCGCAATTGCAATGGGCGCTTGATGCCGATGATCTGGCGATTCCGCTCTATCGCGTATTACGGACCAAGCGCACTGCTGAGGGCGACTTCGAAATCAGCGCACTGCAATATGAGCCGAGCAAGTTCGCTTACATCGACACCGGTGCCCGCCTGGAAGAGCGGCCGATCAGCGTGATTCCGATCACCGTGGTTCCGGCGCCGACCAGTATCACCGTTACGTCGAACTCGGTTGTCTCGCAGGGCATCGCCATCGCCACCATGACCATCACCTGGCCCGCGGTGCCCGGTGCGGTGGGTTATGACGTGGAGTGGCGCAAGGACAGCGGCAACTGGATCAAGCTGCAGCGCACCGGGATGACCAGTGTCGATGTGGTCGGGATTTACGCCGGTGCCTACGTGGCTCGCGTACGTGCGGTGAGCGCCTTCGACATCTCGTCGATCTGGCGTAATTCGATGCTCACCCAGCTCAAGGGAAAGGAAGGTCTGCCGCCGGCGGTGTCGTACCTGACGGCCACGCCGCTGCTGTTCGGCATCTACCTGAAGTGGGGTTTCCCTGCCGGGGCCGAGGATACCCAGCGCACGGAGCTCTGGTACGGGCCGACGACCAGCCTGGAGATGGCGACAAAGATGACGGACCTATCGTATCCGCAAAGCGACTTCTCGATGCTGGGCTTGCGCGCCGGCGTGACCTTCTATTTCTGGGCGCGCTTGGTGGACCGGATCGGCAACATCGGTCCGTGGTATCCGGTGGGTATCGGTGTGCAGGGGCAGTCGAGCGCTGATGCTGCGGCGATTCTTGAAATGATCGCTGGAGAGATCGGCCGCACGGAACTTGGCCAAGACATCCTGGACGAAATCGACAAAATCCCGGGCCTTCAGGCTCAGATTGATGCGCTTGATGGGCTGATGGGCTACGACCCGGAAGCAACCTACGAAGAATACGATCTTGTGGTTGTCGGAAAGCGGATCTACCAGGCGACCGGCGAAGTGCCAATCAACACGACGCCGCCGAACGCGACCTACTGGCTGGATGTCGGTCAGTCGATCGAGACAGCGAACGGGCTGGCGCAACAAGTTGCCTTTAACACCGCCGATATCACCGAGCTCGACGGCGTGGTCACGGCCCAGGCTACGGCGTTCCAAGCCTTGCGCGCCTCTTCCCGTGATGACAACGGGGAGGGTGATTTGGCCGACGCCCTGAAGGGCTGGACCAGCACTGCGGCCATCGCCTCGGAAAGTAGCGTAAGAGCTTCGGAAAACGAGGCAACAGCACGCCGCCTGACCACCTTTGACGCAAAGATTGGCGAGAACGCAGCGAACATCACCGAGCTGGAACAGGTGGTTGCCACCAACGAGTCAGCAACGGCCACGAAGATTGACCAGTTGAATGTGTCGGTGGGACAAAACACCGCTGCGATTCAGCAAACATCGACGGCCTATGCCGATACCGCTGGCAAGCTGAGCACTATGTGGTCGGTGAAGATGCAGGTCACTGCGGGCGGCCAGTACATCGCGGCCGGTATCGGTCTTGGCATCGAGAACACCGGAGCCGGCCTGCAAAGCCAGTTCCTGGTGAGCGCTGACCGCTTCGCCATAGTCAACACCATCGCCGGCGGGGCCATCTCGGTGCCGTTTGCGGTGCAGGGTGGCCAGGTGTTCATGAACTCGGCGTTCATCGCTGACGGCACCATCACCAACGCCAAGATCGGCAGCTACATCAGCTCGACCAACTATATCGCCGGCCAGCAAGGCTGGATCCTCAACAAGGACGGAACACTTGAGATCAACGGTATTGTCCCGGGGCAGGGTCGACTGGTGATCAACTCGCTGAACGTCTCGGTCTATGACGCGAACAACGTGCTGCGTGTGCGGCTTGGATATCTGGGGTGAAAGATGGCTTATGGAATGCGGGTCTGGGGCGGCGATGGATCGCTCCAGGTCGACGAGAACTCTTTCACCATCCGTGTGGCGCTGTCGGTCCTGGTGACCTTCCCCGTAGGCGGCAGCAAGACCAATCAGGACTTCTCGGTCCCTGGGGTTGGTCCGGGCAATGGATCTGCCATCGTCGTACCTGTCGGGGCTTACAGCGACAGTCAGATGCAGTTCGAAACTGAGCTCGTCGACAATGTCGCACGGGTCTACAACCATACGCGTGGCTTCGCGGCGAGCACTATCGCGAGCGGGACTATGCGCCTGATCGTGATGAGGTTCAGCTGATGGCATACGGACTTCAGTTCACGAACAGCAGCAATACCGTGGTTCTCGATTCGGAATATGCGCGCCTAATGGTGATCTCTTCCGGACGGTTCGCGCCGACGGAAGAATCGGGCTTGGGCTCGACGACGTATTTCGCAACGCCCGTAACCTCTCAGGAACCGCCGCTGGTCTTTGTCCGGCCTGACACCGTTAGTGGCGTGGCAGGCCTTTGTCAAATGCGCCTGATCGGCTCGGCCGGCAACTGGACGGGGTTCTACGTCCGCGCCTATGACGTGAACACCGCACAGCCTAATGGTCGATATTTCGTCGCCGCCTTTGCAGCACAGGCGGCAGCTCAATACGGCATGCGGTTGTGGAATGGAGCAGGGGCCTTGTTGTTTGATTCTGGGACGCCAAATGCCACGTTTACCCGTTCGTTTCAGAACTGGAGCTACGTCAGGTACGACACTACCGCGCAAGGTTTGACCAGAATCTACTACACCGTTCCGTTCAACTTTCCACAGAACGAATACATGTTGTTGAACACCTTCGGCATGAACATGACGTCGGGCAGCGGTATTCCCCGCAATCTCTACTGCTGGTGGGATTTCCCAAACAACACGCTATACGCAATCACCATCGCCGCTACTAACCCGATCGCGTTTTTCTTGCCTGCTGTATTCGCAAAACTCGCCGCTTAAATAAATCAAAATAGGAAGTAAGCCATGCCCTGGTACAAATCAGGAACGGTTTCTGTTACCCAAAATTCCAATGCCGTGATCGGCACCGGCACTGCATTTATTGCCAACAGCCGGGTAGGTGATGCCTTCCGGGGGCCGGATGGCGGCTGGTATGAGTTGACCAACATCGCCAGCGATACGGCGGTGTCGATTTCGCCAAATTACCAGGGGACCACGAATGGGGCGGGAGGTTATGCGCTGGCACCGCTGCAGGGGTACGTCAAGGATTCAGCCGATGCGCTGCGCTCTCTGGTCAACCTGTATGGCGCCAAGATGGCGGCGCTAGGCACGACGGGCAATTACGATGTTTTGCCGGTAACCAAAGGTGGTACTGGAGCGACCAGCGATACCGCTGCAAGAGCGGCACTATCAGCCGCCAAGAGTGGCGCCAACTCGGATATCACCGCGCTTACGGGATTGACAACCGCGTTGACAGTTACCCAGGGCGGAGTAGCGGAGAGCTTTATTGATGGCCTTATACCGACGTGGAATAGTGGATCTTCAATCACCATCGGAACCGGATCGGCATACATTCCATCCCTCGGGAAGAGCATAAAGGTCGTTGCACCAATTGTTGTATCAGGAATGGCTGGGCTCACAACCGATGCCTTCATTTTCTTTTACCTCTACAACAACAACGGAACACCAGCTGTAGAGTACTCGACCACTTGGCCGGCTCAGCCGTACTCTGGATTAGCAAGAACCAAGAATCTCGATACCAGCCGTCGCATGATCTTTTGCGCGCGCACTGATAGCTCTGGAAATATTTACAATTTCAAATATTCATTTGAGAACGTATTTTATGTTGCGAACGTTTCGGCGGTTCCTTTCAGGTGTCTCTCGGGAGGGCTATCAACTTCGTTTGTTACTGTTTCGCTTGCGGCTGTCGTCCCTCCACATACGCAGTCCGTAATCTTGAGAGGCAGTTGTGCTGTGGGCACGGTTGGACTATTGACCATTCCCGCGGTAGGCGGATTAGCGATGGTGGCAATTGATGGGGGAGCAAGGAATCAGATTAATTTCGTCACGGATACTAACCAAGCGGTAGCTTACTCTTTAAGTGCCGCCAGTGGTTCGGGAATGTATATTGACGTTGCCGGCTATGGAATGGAGAGATAAAGCATGCCATACGCAATTACAGAAACAGGCTGGCGTTCAATCGAAGTGGATTGGCCCTTGACTGGCGGTGAGATATGCGTCGATGAGATTCCTCAGTCGCTCGTAGATAAAATTGTTAAGGCTGAGATAGTTTGTCAGAATCTTGAAGTGCTTCTATCAAAACAGCAAAAAGCAAATGAGGTGATAAGTCCTTTGCAAGCTGGCGTCGACATTGACGAAATCAGCGAAGAGGAGCTTTCCAGGTGGAGGTCCTGGAAACGCTATTTTATAGCACTGAGTAATACCCCGACACGGGCAGGCTGGCCAAGCGATCCTGATTGGCCAGTCGTGCCCGATTGAAAGCTCCTAAGCGATAGATGTCTTGTATTTTATTTTTTTAGAGATGGATTCCCCTTTTGAACGCAGGGGCGTCTCTATTAGTCTGTAGCTAAGTTCTGCAAGAATTAATGTCATGCCTAAAAAGGCAGTTATGTAAATAGCCGTGTGCGGAACATCAAAATTAGTCGGGGTTGGGTCGTTGAAGTCGTTGAAAAATATTTGCCGCACCAACGACAAGCATATCGCGTGCGTTAAGTATATGGCATATGAACGTGACCCAATGTAGCTGGATAATTTAGCCACAGTAGCGTTCTTCGTGAAGTATGACCCGTTGTAGCTTGCGATCCATACGAGTAGGGCGGAACCTAAGGCTGTCAGCCCCATCGCGAAAGGAAGTGGGGGGGTTGGTGCTGTCAGGGATGCTAATAGGGGCATCATTCCTGATAGTAGTAGGATGGTTGCCAATTTACTGCTCAAGAATGTTGGCTCAAGTTTTGTGTACGAAGCTGATCCGTGCCAGAGTGCTAATAGTACTCCAAAGGAAATAGCGTCAGTTCTCACAGCCCAGAGTTCTGGAGTGGGCTTGATAAGCTGTCTGGTAATAAAAAATTGAGCCAAAATCAATGTGATAAATAATAAAGGCATCCAACGCTTACCAAGTATCACGGCAACGATGGGTAGTGCGAAATAAAACTGGTTCTCTAACGAAAGACTCCAGTAAATTCCTGTATCGCCTAGTGTTCCTGCGTCCCTGGCACCTGAATAGATAATGTTGAAGTACTGGAGTGCTGCTGCAGTGGCGGCTGGCAGGATCTGATTGAATTCAAGGAAGACGCCTTTTTTACTGAAGAAATAAGAAAGCGCAAGGCATACACCAATCCAAAATAGTGCAGAAGGCATCAATCTCCAGAACCTTCTTACCCAGAATGGCACTGCTAGGCTTAGTAGCGAAGATAATGATCTTGATACAGGGATTTCGTTCTTGATTGATTTTGTAATGATAAAGCCGGATACACAGAAAAATATGTCTACGCCATAACCAAATCGGAAATTTTCCAAGACTAGCCAATAAATTGATTTGGGGGAAAGGATGATGGCGATGTGCGCAAAAATGACTAATATAATAGCTAGTGCTCGAAGGGCTTCTATGTCGCTATTTTTTTTCATTTTTGTGTGGTTTGCTATATGCATTGTCCTAACTCTTGATCCTTCGCAGGGTTCGATTTCGACGTATTGAGCAAAATTTCGTTGGGGCATTCTACAGATGTTCTCTTATTTGATGCGCTGCGCCCGCCATTGAGCGGGCTTTTTTTTGCCTGGAGAAAACTATGACCGAAACCGAAACCGAAACCGAAACCGAAACCGAAAAAGATCGAGATGTCCTCGCCCGCACTTTGTGGGGAGAGGCTCGCGGCGAAAGCCTTACTGGTCAGATCGCTGTGGCATGGACCATCCGCAACCGCGTGAACGATGGCAAGGCCAAGTCGTGGTGGGGGGAAGGCTACGCCGGCGTGTGCCTGAAGCCATACCAGTTCAGTTGCTGGAACAAGAACGACCCAAACTACCCGTACCTTTGTGGAAGCAAGCCGATACCTGCCGCTGAGTTCGCCCGGGCGCAAAAGGCAGCCGACCTGGTGATGTCTGGTGCAGAGCCTGATTCTACGGGAGGCGCGACCCACTACTACGCGACCACGATGCCGAAAGCGCCCGCCTGGGCTGTGGGAGCGAAGCTGACACTGAAGCTCGGCCACCACTTTTTCTTCAGGGATGTGCCGTGAATGCCTTCGCAAACCGTCGCGAAAACCCCTATTCGCAGGCGTCCTGGCTATTTCGATTTCATAGGTGCATCGCGCCGCCAATGCTACAGTTCTCCTCTAATCGAAAGAGGGGCGGCGAGTGAGCGAAGGAAAGGGGATTTTCAAGGCTGCCATGCATCTGCTGGCGCATATCTTGGTCGGCACTGCTATGTTTATAGCTATCGCAGCAATTGCTTCCATCCTCGAAAAATTCGTACATTGGCTGGAGCAGCAGGGCGTTAGTGAAAACCTTATAGTGGTTTTTGTCTGGGTAGAGCATCTGCTGTTTTATCTAGACATATCCTGCTTTGTGATAATGTTGTTAGGTGCCACGTATACATTTGTGCGTGAAGTCTGGCTGGAGGTGCGTGCCCAATGAGCATGTTCAAAGAAGAATTTCTTAAAGCCGCGAGGGAAACACCTCGAATGTTCTTCGCCCCTATTGTCGGCGCAGTGGAAGCCGTTCGTCGCGAATTCAAGGTGCTCGGTAAAGACAAGGAAAAGGACAAGGAAAAGGACGACAAAGTCTTAGTGATCCACGTCCGCACATTCAGGCGATTTCGTAAGGCAGCACATAAAGCTCGTAAAGACGCTGTGGCCTCTCGAGATAAAATCGCCTGATTTATGTAGTGCCACCCTCTACAGGGGTTGGCGCTATAACTTCCGGCCCTCGGTTCCGTACATTGCCCACCGCCCGGCCCACCGGGTACCACTCGAACACCTCGGTTGGCTCACCCTGAAATAGCACCATTTGCTCGGCGTGTTCTTTCGGTGTAGCCGGATCCAGCCACTCCCGCGCCAGCTCGGGATTGAGCGTCACCGGCTGGCGATCGTGAATATCCACCATGCCGCCCTTGCTGTCGGCGGTGATGATGACGAATCCGTCATATTCACTCGGTCCAAACTCGGCGCTTGGGTATTGGCCGATCGCGGCGCACAGGATTGGCGCCCGGTCTTTGCGGCGGATCAGATAGGGCTGCTTCTTCGGCCCACCTTCATCGACCCATTCGAACCAGTTGTTGATTGCGATGATTGCCCTGTGTGGCCAGATCGCTTTGAAGAACGCTCCGCGGGCGACTTTCTCTACCCGGGCATTGATCGGCGCGGCGCAGTCCTTGGCCCAGTGCGGCCGCCATCCCCAGCGCACCATGTCGGCCCGGAGAAACTGACCTTCCTGGTGAAAGAGGGCGAGCTGAGCGGACGGCGCGGCGTTGTAGAGCTCGAAAGGCTGGTCGCCTGCATAGTTGATCAGCGCGTTGGGCATGCTCAGCGTCGCGACAAAGTCATGAATGCCGCTGTATTGGGAAAGTCGTCCACACATGGGTCAAGTCCTCCGCCAGTGCTTTCAGCGTAGTCCAGCCCCCTACTGCATAAGAACGAAACGTTACCGATCGTCAGCGTCCAATTGAGCAATCGCCAAATCCTTCGGATACTGTATTTTTATCCAGTATCGAGCAAGCAATGCATTTCCTGATTGTGCCCATGAGAGAGTGCGGCGTCGCCAGATCGAAAAGGGATATCGCCAGTACCGATCCAGTAAAGGGCGATGTCATTTTCTCCAGCGCGCCGTCTGACCTTTTGAAGAGAACAGCCAATACCGCATCTCTGCGACACGGTGCCTGGCCGGGTGACGCACCACCGCTTCGGCCGCTTCTTGATGCTCGCCTGACCAGCATGGCAACGCTCGGTTTCACGTTGAGTGGCCTGGAGGAGGTCGATGGTGTTCTGTATGCACAGTCTTGGTATTGCAGGGAGATTTGATTGTGTTGCGATCGGCAGGACGCCGGAATGCAGGGGCTTTCTTATCGAAAGCCTGTAGGGACTTTTGCGGGGATTCGTAAAGTACGGTTAGTCACGGTACGGCATCGATTGCAGTGGGCGCCGTTCCAAAGGACTGTTTTTTATAGCTTTTTAGCGCCCCTGCAAGCATGGGGTGCTAGGGGTCGA